>CATWVA010000003.1 GCA_958354105.1 uncultured Collinsella sp. | reverse complement strand
TAGTTACGGCTGGTGTAGGACTCGGCAGCAAACATACCCGCTCCGATCTTCGCAGAGCCAATAGAATGTGCACCAGAAAATGCCCTGGTAGCAGCAGCTACTAGTTTAGCGAGATCAAGGCACAAACAAAGAAAATGCCCCTGAGCAGCGCCAATAATTAGGTGTAAATCGTTTTGCCAATCGGTGAAAGGAGCGGATCACGTCAAACGATGTTCGTAAGTCATTGCGTATGCAACCAAGATCGTTGACTGCGTCCGCAAAACTCTGATTTGATTTGGATTATTCTATATATGCGCGGCTCCGTGAAGCACTATTATCAAAAGCTCATGGGCTTGGGACTACATTTTCCAGCCGCGTGAAAACGCTGTGTATGCAGCGCTAATTCGTTTTAGAGTCATGAGTGTGACAAGTAGAAAGTTAAGAAGAAAGAAGGCCGCGAGACAGAATAAGAATCTGGAAAATAGCTCATTGAAGTTTTTTGTCAATGGGGCAATACATAACAAGCCAACAACGAAGAGCCCATCCAAAACAGTCCACATAGATATATGAAAAGATTCATCAACCATTGTAAACTCGCGATCGAGTGGTTTTGGATCTTTTTGAGAGCTCATTTGCAAGCGCAATTGAAAGAGAAGTACCGCAACACCACACATAAGGCCAGAAATTATAGAGATGCAGCTAATGAGATTAGATATTAAATCTTCAAGGTTAATGCAGCCGTCAGGCCAATTAAAAAACAGAGCCACCGACAGCAAAGCAGGAACAATTAGCTGAACAAATATATCGCCGTGCGATATTTTATTAGTTTGATAATTGCGGAGTGTATCAATATATTTGATTAGAAGTTGCCAGAAATCAATTTTGCCCATATTATCGACCCTCCGGAGTAACCTAATAGACTATTTATCTCTATTGAAGACATCCTCTGCTCTGGCGAAACTATCAAGACAAACGGCGATAAACTGATCATCAGAAAGTGGCGGCTGTCCTGATTTATTTAATACTTCAGTTATGGGAACTGCGAATTCCTTATCAAGCATAAACGTCTTAGGTTTTCCGTCACGTTGCTTTAGCGTGGCAAAAACTTCTTCTCGACCAGAATAGTTGCTCGTAACGCCAAAATACTCCGCAACCGCTTTCTTGTCTTTTATCATATCAATTGTCGCTAGAGGGATGCGAAGGCCTCTTTTATGTTTTGCAATGAATGACATAGTTCCCACGTTTGCCACGGTACCGTCTTCAATGTTTTTGGAGGGGCGATAACGGCGAAGTTCGAATTGTTCCACTCCCGTAAATGCGTCTAGTGCAGATCTTTCTTGCACTCGTTCTGATTTTAAGGATATTCCCGTTGTATGACTGGCAATATAATTCTTTAGTGCTGTGACGGGCACTGAGGCGCCTCCGCCATTCGGAACGGATTCAATCCCAATCAGCGCGTAGCCTAATCCGGGAGTACATTTTATGAGTAGTCTAGAAGGGACCATTCCGGCCATTTCCTCTGTGTAGGAAATGCCACTATCGGCCATTGTTCTTGTGTCAACGACATCAACACGAAGTCCCGCACGACCAGATTTTAGATTGACCAAAACATTGTCATTTATTTGCCTATAAGAATCGAACTGAATGAACCGTTCACCTTCATTTACTTGAAACGGCGCGTTATTGTCATTAACAAAACTAAAAATGTAGTCTAGTAAAGGTTTATTGCCGTAATTCGAGACATCAAGTCTTTCCTCTTTGTGTCTATTGGTATTTGCCCAAAGCCTATAGACAACAAGTGAGTGCATCGCGAACAATCCGGGCATTAAAGTATCTCCTTAGCAATCATATTAATGATGATGCAATTGTATTCCTGCTGGTGGATTGATGAGCTAACAGTTTAGACAGCAGGTGATGATTCGGTGAGCGGAGGTGTCCCCGAACGCCATGCTCTTCTCAGTTGAGTCCTAGGTCCTTTCGACATCACCTATATTGCGAATCGGCACCGTCGTCCACCCGGCCGGATATTGCGGTTCGGCACCGCCATTAAACGCCTCCCCGCGCATCCCCGTTACGCTCGGGCTGCCATGCAGTCCAGAGAACGAGGAGGTTCCACGTGGCGAGAAGGATCAGGGCCAGGGGGGGTCCTGAGGCTGAGGTCAGTGAACGGGCTGTCGTAGAACGCGATCGCCCGTTCACCGATCCTTTTAGCCAGAATGCTTGTTCCGCTGTATGTTTCTACGTTCCTTATTGAATAGAACTCTTGTGCGTCGAACATGCCGATCTTGATGATGTGGCACAGACTTTTGCTCTACGGGCGGCATTCACATACATGCTGCGTATGCGAATGCCGCTTTTGGTCGCAGCAAAGGCAGGGCAAGCTATAGTAGGCCGTGCTCTTCAGCTTTTTCTTTAATCTTCATGATCACTTTCGCCTTTTCGGAATCATCCTCGCAGCTCTGATCGATGTAATAGTGCGGATAAGATGCGATATCCACAGCCAACCACGATCCCCAGGACTTTGCAGCGGAAACAATTCGTGGTAAATCACACGAAAAGAGTCGAGGTAGGATAGACCGGTCTTTCGTAGGATATTTTTGCAGTAGCTTTTTTAGAACCTTCCTGCGAAAATTCCACTTGGGTCCGTCTAAATACTCATAAACAGTCTTTGCTGGTCCAATAAAGTTTCTCTCGGTCAGCTCAACGAGGACAGGGTCATAGCAATGCATTTTACCAATCGACTCTTTATTAATCGTAAGAGGGAAAACGCTTCTGTTAATCGCCCTTAGCCGGGTCATTGCGTTGAGCAAATTGGTAGATATCGGATGTGCCTTGTACAATAATCCAATAGCAAGGTCCAGAACGACAGAATCATCCAGAGTTTGGTCGACAGGCATTTCAATAATCGGAAATTCTTTTATAAATCTATCAAACAGGCAAAGCTCGCTACTCAATTCATCGACATTTTCGAGCTTCAAGATAAGGCTTGCATTGCTTAATGTCCCTGCAACTTTTTGGTTGAAAACGAGCTCTCGAACCAGCGCGATTCCCATGGCGCCTGTATTATCAATTGAATTGTTAGGATCGAGTTCATTCAGATTAACTTTGCCACCGTCTAGTTTTATTTTGGCAATGATTGAACTTGCGAGTTCGTCAACGTTGGCCGAATCGCTCCATGACTCCGCAGCTCGACAGAGGCTAGTAAAGATAAAGGGCGGGAATCCAGCAATCGAATATTCAGCTGGATATAAAGCCGTCAGGTAAGAATTAAGCGAATCCTCAGAAGAAACGACCCTTCTATAGACAGAAGGATATGCTTCCTCGAGCGTGTCTAGCGTTGGAAGATCCGATGCTTTGCATGCAGACAACAAGTTGGCGCGCGTGACGTCATAGTTTCCAAGTTCGGCAACCGAAGAGCTGAGTTCAGTTCCAAGAGCGCTTAGCTTGTGAATGGTAATTGAACATCTACTGAGATAATTCGCTATAACATTAGCCCTAGTTTCGTTTGAGACTGCATCAGCGATTGACATGGTCTCAATATTTTTCGACAGCCAGGAAGAAATCGACTCGCATGTATAAGAAACATCCAGATTCATGTTCGCAAAAGCATAGGAAACAAGCTCGCGCTGGGACTGAGTCGCGCAAACGCTCCCTGATGACTCAATGAGGATATCGAAGCTACGCTCGGTTTGATTAAGCAATGCCGAAATAAACTTGTGCACAAGACTCTTATTGTTGGGATATTCCTCAAGCAAGCGTTCGATTATCTGTCTTCCTGAGCTTGTGTAATTGTTGACGATACCGTTTACAGTTGTAATGACTGCATCACGACCAACATTGGCTGAAGGAGCGTTCCCTCCGCCAAGAATATGCGACAGCAAATAACGGTTGAAACAACAAGGACGATCCAAGTGAACGGTCGGAATGATTTTTAAAACTGCATTGCAATCGTCATCATCTAAGAAATAATCGAGGTCCTGAACACCGCGCTGATAGCAGTGATAGACAAAGTTAATAACGCGCGGCTTTGCATCAGTAGGATATTTAGATATGTAAAGGTCAAAGTCTTTTCTTATATAACCCTTCCTAATAAGTTCGCAAACAAGTTCGTCGCCTATTATTTGTTTAACAATTTTGGCAAAGGATTCAAGACGCTCTTCCCCTCCATTGGTATTGATTGGACAAAGCAAATCTTGCTTAGAATAAAAATCAGCAGTACGAAGTTGTTCGGTTTTTGAATCTAAGCTGGCAAACGAGGTGTCGCTAAATCCATCGTTCAACAGAACTTTCATTCCGATATCAGGCAAATCGATACCAACTAAGTCAAGAAACTCTCTTTTGGTCAGCCTTACACCTTCGCTGCCATAATTGGGACCATGGCCGATATAGAGGAATTCCTCGGGGTTAAGTGAAAAGAACTCTACCCAGAAACTCTTTCGAAATATGCTGTCAGAGTAATTGCTTCGCGTGTCAAAAGAATTATTTCCTATTGATAGACAGCTTATTGAATAGACGCGTTCATCCAAAGCCTCCTTAAGCTCATTGCCCAGCGTTTCGGCAATCTCATCCACAAGATCACCGTGTTCTTTGAAGCGTTGGACGAGTTTAGTTGCAGCCAAATACTGCGGAAGCAATCGATTAATCCCCTTTTGATGTATGTCGTACAGCTCATTTAACTTGCCCTTGCCGATTCGAAGGTCCTCATATTCAAGAGGATAGAGGTTTTTATAAATAGCAATTGCCAAAATGCCTGTACAGGTCAACCCCAATGCAGAGGGACTACCGAAAGAAGGGGAACCCATTTCATGTGTCATGACCAGATAGTCATTACGGATGCTGACCATCAAGCGCATGTCTGCAATATATGGAGCGGCCAGAAGAAGTAAATCAGAATAGCGCGCACCTTCGTCTGTCTGACCGGCATCCTTTAGCTCCGAAACGAAAACTTTGGCGGCCATTTCATTGGCATTAAACTTAGAAATAAACGGCACTACAGAAATGACCATGTCGAAAAACTTGACACGACCGGAGCCAAGAACTTCTTTTGAAGCTCCTTTGGACTCATTACCAAAGGTAAATATGCTGTCCTTTATAGCATATACAAATCTAACAACCTTATTGCCATTTTTGCCAACAATGCCAGGCGCTAAGTTTAAAAGGTCATTGAGTTTCCGCAGTTCGTCAAAAATGCCCAGATCGTCAAAGCGATCAATATCTTCGAAAATTACGGTGTCGTACTTATTAATTTCGAAGAGATAAATAAGCTCGTCCCTATATTTATTGAAGTATGAAGAGTCGCCGACTTCCTTATCGAGCGATAGGTTCAAGCCTGATGTCGAGATTGATTTTAGATGCAGGCTGTTTATAGACGAAAGTAGACATGCAGAAATAATTGTAGTCAGGAAAAACGTAACGGCAGCTATGGCGATGAGTATCAATAAACAATGATGCAGGGAATCATCATTCATGCTTGCTAGAGCATTGAACCAGCGTTCGGCATCTCCCTTTATGGCGCCTGGGAGAAGCATCGCGATGATAATGGCTGTAAATAGAACTAACGATAGGGATAGGATTTTCGGGATCTGACGATATAGGGGAATGTTATGAACTTGATTGAAAGACGACTTACTCGCTTTCGAAGGATTTCCTTGATAAAGAAGCTGGCCTAAGATTTCGCGTTCAAGTAATGCTGTTGTTGAAGGTTTGGAATCTGACCCATCGCTGCTCGGGCCGGTACAAAAATTTGCCAAACTAACTTTTGCAATATAATGACCTTCCGCCTTCGCTTCTTTGGCAAATTGTTCCAAAATGCTGCTCTTGCCACTTCCGTAAGATCCTGAGAGAGCTACATTTTTGCAATTTTGCTTATATAAAGCATCGTTAAGCCGGCCAACGTATCGACCATGTTGACTAGAATCATACTTTGGAGTCATTGGTCTAAGTTGATTTTCCTGGCAAATACCCTCCTTGGAAGCAAGCCGGAATCTGCTAATAATGCTCAAGGCGCAACCAACCTTCCGATATAAAGCCGCATTACTTAATACATTTGGGTCAATGGTATTAAGATGATGGAATCAAGTCGGGAGCGCTAATTGCCGACTTGAATAAAAATATGGTATCAGCTTGTGGTCTAGTAAAGATGGACGGGACCAACCTATAAGACTTAATAAGTACCAAATTGGTTTTATTTGAAAGGGGCAAATCGGCACCTGCTCACATACCCTTCCCTTATTGCTATTAAGCGCTTTTCAATAAGTACTTCTTGAATTAGAACTGCATCAGGTCATAGCTTGTTTAGAATCTCAGTAGAAACTGAGTGCTGTTACCAGTCATCCCGTAATCCATCGATTCTCTCAGCGCCATATAGGACCTGCTAGTTGTATTTGCCACTGAATTGCACCCCACTTGTTTTGCTGACATAGAGTCTTGTATGAAGCTGCAAGAGCGTTTTCTTTTTCAAAGAGATCTTTTCGTTGTTTGGGCTCATGTAACTTTTCAGAGGCCTGTTCAAGCGTCCATTGATATTCCTTTGCACTCTGAGACATCTTATTCAATAGAATTTGATACTGATACATTGAAAACAAAAGGGATTGATAAGCTTCTATGAATTCGGCTATTGCGTCTCCACTCTTTCCTTTGAAGCAAAATTTCGCCTCCATAGCGAGCGTTCTCATTTCATCAAGCTTTAAATGCAATTTAAGTTGAGAGTCGGCATCTAACACATGATTTATTGAGGCTGAAATTGATTGCAAGTACGTGGTGTTAGTTAGCCAAACAAATAGCCGGTCGATAGCCAGTTGCGGTTCGTCGTTATGCTCCAAGTTCTTCGCGTTTTTTTGCGTAAACGCTCATGAGTTTATCGACGGTTATCCAAATATTTAAACGTCGATTAAATAGAGACTGTTTATTACTGAGACGAGCTTGGTAACAAGAAATGAACAACTCAATGATTGCCACAATCGCTGAGATGTACTCAGGTTGATTCGTTAGGTCCATTGTCTCCTCCGCCATTAAAGATCAATTGGCAATACCTTGATTATCACTCTGCATTTTGGATTCTCTGATTCATCTTCTAGATGATTCCAAGGCCCTTTCGACACCACATATATTGCGAATCGGCACCGCCGTCCACCCGGCCGGATATTGCCGTTCGGCACCGCAATTAAACGTCCTCCCGCCCATCCCCGTCACGCTCAAACTCCTGCAGGCGGAGTACGCCTGCGATTGCGCGGAGGCCGGCGCCCCGTCGATGTCCTACAACAGGTTCTGCAAGCGCTACCGGCAGCACACGGCGTCCCGCAACGTGGTGGGCCAACGCTCTACATGAAGCAGGATATATAGATGCTGTGCCAAGTGCACGCCTTCTCCTTCCTGTTGTCACAGCTCACGCGATTCATGCGATCATTTCTCAAAAGGCGACATCATTTTTATGGCCTCGCACATGTCGTATCGATCCTTTATCTGGTCAACATGATTGCTCGACTTCGTGGACCAATAGATGCGACATCCATGTTCTTTTGCGGCTTTCTCCACGAGCTCCTTGTTAAAGACCCACCTCCATAACCGCGGCTGTTGATAGTAGACAGAATGACGAAAGCCCTTTTCCACGGGGAAGCAAAATTGTTCGAACCAAGTAACTCGGTTTCCTAATGCATCAACCCAAATTAGAGGATTGTCGATTTTCGGAATGAAACCAAGCATCCTCATAGCACGGGAAGGGAATACCTGGCAATCGCAGAACGTCATGGTTATGCAACCGGCCAGCGCATTGCACAATGATATGCTGTTTCGGGAAAAGGAGGAGGCCATTCCTCCTCCTTTTCCCGACAATAGTCCGTAGCATCCGTACTCCCTATCAATAACGTCGTCTGGGCTTTCGCAATCAAGCGACGCCATGCGAGCGGAGCCATAATACTCGTATTGTTCAGCTTGACTCCCGTATGGGATATACAGCTTCCAGCCTAGGCACGCCTCGCCCCCATTCAAATCGATCATGGGCAGTTTGGCCGCGACGTGTTCCGCTTCTTCAATCGCTCCAGCCTCGAATAACTCGATAACCCTTGACACCCCGAATGCCACCGGGTCCTTAAAAAAGGGAAAATGCGAGAAGCACCATACGTCAGCAGGGTCCACAAGGATCGAAGCGGCTACGCAGCTCGGAATGGCCCGCCAGCGCCCATGGCACAATCCAGCATAGAGAAGCTCCTGGCCGTAATCCTCCTGTCCGCACGCTGGAAAAACGACCCCGTCATTTTGCATATGTCGTTTAACAAACGGTCGGACTTCCCCTCCGCGACATAATTCCAGGGCTTCTTTGACGTCCTCGCAGCCGTCACCGCAAAGGCTATAAGCTTCCGATAGGAAGGTTTCTATTCTAGATGGAACCTCGCAGCTGCTGTTTTCGGTCAACTGTGGGTCGTCAATCCCTGGCTTGAGAATAATCCCGGGTGCTCCGGTATAAATTGAGAGAAGGTAAACCTCATCCGCCCTTTTAACCTTATCGACAAGCTTGGTGAAGCAGTCCCAGATCACATCGTCTCCAGGGAAAGCGCACCACCAGCGACCGAGAGCCTTCTCAAGCAAGATACGTTCATACGGTCGAAGAACCTCCAGCCCTTCGCACACGCGCTCTCTCATGCTTTTCAAACGTAAACCGCCCCAGACGATTCCCCGCACTGCGTTTTCTGTCCTATGTGGGTCTTCAGGGAGGATCGAATCGAGCAGGATGTCCGACACAAGCTCGGGCAACAATTCCGGCTCGGACAAACCGGATGATTTCTTTTCCAAAGCAGCCAGATCGCACTTTCCATTGCAGGTGACCCACCTTCGTTTGCTGTCACACTCGAGCTCAAATATCACCTCGAAAAGCGCCGGGTTTCTCACCCTCGCTCTGACCATAATTGCATGCATGATATCGTTTGGGGCGGCTCCAAAGCCGTATCTTTCCAACCCTCGGTTCTTCCACGAGAGCAGTTTGAAAAAGAACTCGTCATCGGAGTAGCTCGCGATGCCGTCAATCAGTTCGGTTACAGATGTGGAGAAATGAGCCCATCCCTCTTTGCAAAGAGCAGTGCCACGCGCTTCCACAAGGCTGTTAAAGACCTCACTTCTTTCTTGCCCTCGACCGACCAACTCCGAGCAAGCCTTGGCAACGGGCTCCCAATACCAGCGATCAATCTCTTGGCGAAACGCGATGTCCTTTACCTCTTCATCCGATAGGTCACTAAGATCTCGAGGGACATCTGCGATGGAATTCTCAACCCCAGATTTAAACGATTCGGTTATTGGCGCGTCTTTGATGGCGCTCTCTATGTCAGTAACCTCACTCTCGAAACCATCTTCGCATCCGAGTTCAACCGCTTTATCTCTACATGTTTTAAGGCAGAAACGGAGCCCCTCTACGTCCTCGGCCGAGCAACAAGACGAGTTCCCGAGCATGCCAGCAAATACAGCCAGCACATCGCCTAAGCACGCTGCGTTCGCCAGCAAAGACTTGAGTTGATGCTCGATAAGGCAATGGTCATACCTATACTCCGGCTGCAGCGAGCGGATTCTTGACAATTGTGCGGGACCTTCATTCGCCGCCCAATCCGCCACCTTCTCCATCAGCACACTAGACATTCTGTTGTCACCCGATTGCGATGCCGCATTGTCCAGCTCGAGCAATTCAAAAGCGTGAGTTTCAGTTGCCATCCCGAACTCAGAAAGCATTTCGAAACTCTCAACGAGATTGGACAGTGAGTAGTCCTTGTGGTCGGTGAACCGAGCCGACCCAAAGAGGATAGCCTCATCGCAATGCATCGCGAGATCTCGATCATAAGAAGCGAGCAAGGGCCTTAGCATGTCGTGAATCTCAGAGGCATCCTGGGATGCCAGCAAAATCGACCCGTCCGGTCCATACTCTTTCGAGAGATAGCGTCTAGGAATCTCACTGCCTATCTTCTGGAGATGCTTGAGCATCCTCAGCTTTGCGCAAAGGGGCTTTCTAGAATAAATGAAACCCTTTAGATCTTCCTCCTCGAACGCTTTTGCACAAAGGTCCACGCCTTTCGCGGAGACGAATGCGATGTATGGTACGGCACATGTCTCCATAGTCAATAAGCCGGGCCAATGCGGAGCCTGGGCCCACTCCCCCAAAACACGCGCCTCGTCGGTTCCTGGCAATATGGTCGCGCCATGTCCCACAGCATATCCGAGGCAGGCCGAGGCCCGCAACGTTCTGACGATAGACAGGTACTCCCTGTCGGAGCGATCCATCCATGCGATCGTCGCGTCCATGTCCAGTCCCATGGCATCGAAACCGTCGCGGTCGGATTCATAACCGAAAATGAAGCTCTCTGCAAACAAGCCGAGGGTAAAGCCCTCACTATAGACATTTCCTTCCCTATGGCACAGCAACGGCTCGGACCTGCCGGCACTAGACACGTGCAGCCCCTCTGACAAGCACAAGGCGTAGGCTATGGTACCGATTTCAAGTTTAAACGAGTAAGCCGAAAGCTTTGAGAAGAATGCGCGTTGCGCAGTGCGCGATGCCGGAAGTGCTCCGGTCAGTAAATCGCGCATCATGTTCGTAGCTGCATCTACTGTGATCGAAAGCCCGGCGATCTTAGAGAGGTCGTCGTCTTCCAGTGAAGACTGCATTAATAAACCTCTCACGAAGGCGTCCCGAAAACGGCACTGCAGATTTTCCGCATCACCCCCGAGATCAGGGGCGAACAGAAAATCGTCATAATCGAGTCCACGGGTCGCGGCGAGACCGCCCCATGCGGACATCAGCATGGAAGCACTGTCGTCTTCCTCGAGGACTCCGTCTTCCTCATCGGAATCCGACAATATATTCAATGCTGTTAGAGGAGAAAGGCCAGAGAACCAGATGCCGTACAGCTCGTCGCTCTGCTCCGTGCACCCGGCGTCTTTAAGCAACCAGAGACATCTTTCGAGCGTCGTTGCATACAAGGTGGCTGTCTCCTTGTTGAGGGGCGGCACCATGTAGTCCATGCCCACCAATTCCTCGAGGTGAAGAAAGGGCCTGCGCTCGAGCCAATACTCGAAGTGCTCATTTACCTGTGAAAGGGTCGAAAGGGCAAGTTGGACCCTAAGCACGTTTTCCAGCTTCCCCGACTCACATGCCATTCCATATACCGTCTTCGCCTGCTCGCAGAGAAGACTCCAAGGAACGCCATGGGCAACGGCATCGATGACGTACGACGTGTCAAATAGACTGATGCAGTCCTCAACTCGACCAGAGGCGGCAAGCAAACGAACGGCATAGCAAGATCGGACCACGTCACCCTCCATCCCCAACGCGGCATCGGCGAGGCTGCCGGACGCAAAACGAAGGTATCCTTCCATACCGGGCTCCAAAGCCTTAGAACTTACGAAGAGCCTGAAATCGTTGTGAATGGGGCGAGTGGATCCGTCGGCGCACTTTCTCAGCAAAGGAGAGAGAATAGCGATGTCGCGTGCCACCACGTACTCCTCCGAAAAAGAATCGGGAAACGCATTGCATAGGAGCTTAGGATAGATCGCTCCGTCGAGAAGGTGCATCGACGAAGCGATGAGACCCAGCGCGTTCGATCCGCTTCCGTGATGTTGCTGAATTTTATCATTGGCTTTCTGCCAGATAGACTCGTAGTATTCCTCGACGTTTTCCGAAAGGCCCAATGACCGCAGCTTTTCAATGGCACAGCCACAATCCGTCTCACCAGCGATTGCGTGAACCGCATACACCACAGACAAGGTGTTCCCATTGGTTATATTGATAATCTCATTGGAGAGGACGAGGGTCTCTCGGTCTGAAAAGTCGGCCCTATCCGACAAGAGGGCGTTAACGTCATCAGCGTCGATATTGGGGAGGCGCTCCATCTCGACACCGACGTGCTCCCCCTTGAGCCATTGTGGGTAGGCGGAGTATAGATTAGCTGGCTGGCCGGAGACGAGAATCTGAACGCCTTCTGGAATCGATTTTGGTGAGGGGAGGTGCTCCAAAAAAGTTAATCTCTCCTTGGCCCGTGCGGCATGATCGATGCCGTCAATCACAAGAATCGTCTTGCAGCCTCGCTTGGTTGAAAGCGATTTGGCAAGCCTTAAGACCTCACTCCGAAGCTCGTCATCTGCGCAAAGTTCATTGAAAATAGGTATTTTAGGCTTCTCCCCGGCAAGTTCAGGTGTATCACGAAGCTGATTCAGCAAGGTACCCCACAGTTCCCTGGGAGAGACGATGCCGGCATCAGGTGAATAGCTAAAGTCATCGACATCCAAGGGCTTGAATGCATAGAACCTGAAGGGACGTGGGCTCATTCGCTCGCATAGGCAGCTGACCAGTCTCGTTTTTCCAGAGCCAGGACCTCCCTGGAGAAATATGACCCTGCTATTGGACGATTCCAATCTGTCACGCAAAAGTAAGCACAGTCGCTCCCTACTCGGGAAAACTGGTATAGGGATGGGGACCTCGATTGGTATATCCATTGGATTTCGGTTAAGCTTGCAGACGCATTTCCGGGCGATCTCCGCACTAACCATATTGTCGCCCGCCGCAGTGGTCCATCTCCGGAGCTCGGCGGCAAGCAGGTCGAATACTCTGGAAGCCAGTTCTTCTGACCCTCCGCATACCTCATCCCTTAATCTACCCATTAGCTTGATCTCTTCGTCGTGAAGCGACGGAGCGCCTGCCCTGATCGTTAGATTTCTCAGGAAAGGCACGATATCAGGTTCCTCAAGCTTTGTTGAGTCGGCGAATTCGTGCCACTGCATATCGAGGTCGGGGTCGTCGAAAGTGATATCGGAAGACGAAGCAACAGACCCGAGCTCTACGGACAGTTTGTCCCAGAACTCACCAAGGGGAAGCCTCTTGTAGGGCTTTCCCATATACTCCGCACCTGTCTTATTTTTGCCCAGCGCACGATTCGTGTACAAAATAATTTCAGGAATTGCCTCTTCTTTACGCGAAACTTGCTTCCATCCTGCCGCGAGAGAGGCAAGCAGAGATTTATTGGGACTCTGTTTTTCACCCGATTCACCCTCCGCCACCAACGATCCGAACGTCAGGTTGTTTGCGGTCGCTGTCGAAGCTTTTTTATGCTTCACTTGGACACACACCATGGGAAGCCCGTGCGAACGTCGGACAACGACGTCATCAACCCCCTCAAGGCCGACTTCTTGAAAAGTCACGGACTCAATTTGATCTAATCCTGCGAGCATGGAGATCACGTAGTCGAGTCCGACATACCATTCGAACCAATATGGGTCGCCTGCGCCAGGCTGGCAGTATTCCGACGACAATTCTCATCCTTTCATGCATACCCCCATTGAACGCAAATAGCGACATCAAAGGTTTAAAGATTACATTGCAATGCAATCTCAGAAGAGTAGGGATTATTCATATCGTTGGACTTATACCCTCGTCTCTTCGATGGCACGCAATTACGCGTTGAAATTTGTCAGTTCAAACCCATCAGAGCACGCGCTTCGAATAGATTAATATCGATCGTTTTAAAAATTGAAGCCGAAAGTAAAAAGCGGGCGAGTATCGGCGTTAGCCGATACTCGCCCGCTCTCGATGCAGTTAACCTAGCGAATGACTAAAGCAGCCCAACTTGGGAAAGTCCCCTCTCCCCTAGTCCCTCTTAAACAGATCCCTCGTGTAGACCTTATCCGCCACGTCCGCGAGGTCGTCGCTCCAGCGGTTGGCGACGATCACGTCGCAGCCGGCCTTGAAGGCCTCCAGGTCGTGGGTGACCTCGGAGCCGAAGAACTCCGGCGCGTCCAGCGTGGGCTCGTAGACCACCACGGGCACGCCCTTGGCCTTCACGCGCTTCATGACGCCCTGGATGGAGCTCGCGCGGAAGTTGTCGGAGTTGGACTTCATCGTCAGGCGGTAGACGCCCACGACCGGCTTCGGCTTGCCCTCGTAGACGCGGTCCCACACCATCTGCAGCACCTCGTCGGCCACGAAGTCCTTGCGGGTGCGGTTGGCCTCCACGATGGCCTCGATCAGGTTCTGCGGCACGTCCCTGTAGTTGGCCAGCAGCTGCTTGGTTTCCTTGGGCAGGCAGTAGCCGCCGTAGTCAAAGCCGGCTAGATGCCCCTTACTCCTTCCGCCCCCAAAATCGAGTGAATCCACCTTTATAGAATGAATCGAGTTCAAACAGCCTGTCGGGTTTACGGGCTTCATGACAAGTCAATTTGTAGGCAACAAGCGACCTTCGAGAAGTAACAGGCATAAATAACGCCTCAGGATTAAAGTCGTAGTTAATTTACGCTCGGCGAAAATTACTCAATGCAAATCACGCACCTATGAAGATACGGACACGCGGACCTAAAGAAACTTGCAGATGATATCGTACGCTTCCTTCTCCTTGCGGCCGATATCCGTAGAATTTGTTTCATCGCATTCACAAGGCGGGTCAAGTTCAAATAGATTGTAAAAATCATTCGGCTTGCCACAGTAAACTGGAGAGTCATTCTGTAAGGGATGCGGCTTATTGCAAAACTGGTCTTCTGTAATATCAACTATGGTGCCATCAGTAAGTTCAAGCCATGCATGTGACTGCGAATCATTTGTTGAGAAATCGCGATATGTTCCCGACACATACCGCGTTGCTATGCCCTTATCGGATAGATACCTTTGCAGCAGGTCACTTGTGTATCCGCAACAGCCGCTTGGAAAGGATGCAATTACAGTGCTATGAAGCTTGTCGGCCTCTAGAGCGCGGTCAATAGCCTTACGAAAATCGTTTGCAAGGGACCTCACGAGCTCCATCTGACTATCAAAGTTGCCGCTCAAAATATGCCTCCTTTAATGCAGACAAGGACTAATAACGCTATCATATGATTAATTCACACGGAAATACAGCGCCCATGTTTTGAATTTGGACAGAAGAGCTATGCAGCAATAAATTTCTACCAGGCTAGATAACATGTGATGATTCGGATGCCTTGCGGTCTCGAATCATCACATGTTATCTAGCCTGGTAGAACAAAGATAGCAAAATAGTAGCGCTAAAAGTATCTCTTTTGATAAGTATAGACATCGCGATTAAACTGCTCAGATGTCTCGAGGAAAGGAGCGCGTTTTTCTAGAATAGCGCTGTCGATGTGGCGATTTAGTAGGGATAGAGCCACTCCAGCAAGGGCGCCTTCTGAATCGCCAAGAGATACTCCGAATGCCCAAGAAAGAATCAAGAAGGGGGCTTCGCCTCTAAGACAGTCGAGAGAAAAACGCTGCAGTTTATGGGACATTTTTCTTTCAGTGGCGATTGCTTCAGCGAGCATTTGGTTGATGTCGTGTACCTGGTCTTTAAATCCGTCTTCTGCAATAGAAGCGAATTTTGCAGGTCCGCAAGGAACTTTATTCCTTATTTTTAGAACGATGTCGCTGAGAAAAGCAAGTTCATCAAGAGAAATATCTTGAGGTAAAGATACCATCGCCTCATATGAAAGCGCCATCGGTTGGGGGACACCGCCAAGTCGATCAGGATTTTCCAAAAGCAATGGCACCGATAAACCGCTACTGCGCAGTTCATTAGAAACTGAAAATGGGAAATCCCTGATGCATCGTGGACATATTTCTGCAGGCGTGGTGTAGTACCTAAGAGCCGCCCATTTTGAGACAAGCTCGCTATGTTCAATGCCATTGTCTCTTGCGGCCTTTTCGAACTTGCTTCGACTGCCCTCAAGCGACAATAATTCATTCTTCAATAACCTAAGCCGAAGAGGTGAAACCCCTTCGGCTGAAAGACGCTTAAATAGCAATCCACCTTCTGAAATGTCTCGTATTAATGAAGCCTTATATATATCGCTTTGACCATATGAGTCAAATGAATAGATTGTTGAAGCATGCTCATCGAGGAACTTAGCGTGTTTAAGTTGCTCCGGGATTGGATTTTCAATGTTGCTGACATAGTCAGTGAAGGAAAAGTACCCCTCCCTGAGATCCGGGACAATTACTCCTTCTTCTAAAAGTGGGGTCAGGGTCTCAACTGCATCAAATGCCGATCCAGCAGATAATAAATACCGGCTAGGGATAACAACTCGTTTTGCATATAAAGAATATGCTATAAGTCTATATAAAATCGCAATCGTATCCTGATCGCAATAGCTAATCTGAAACTGGTCTGGATCACAATTATTGAAAACGATGTCACCGAACGATAAATCACTAGAAGTTATATAGTCATGATACATACAGAACACCTAAATTGGAGTTTTGGTAGCAAATCCAAAGTTTGGGTTGTTGCAATGCGGGTCTATTCGGATTTAATACATAGTCCCCATCCTGAACTTCAGAGAGAAATATGTGGTTGTCACGTCTATTGAAACCCGGATATGGCAACATCATCGCGATGGACCTATCTTCGAACACTCCAATCTCCCCAATGCAGCATTCAAGTTAATCAGCCTTTTCGTAAACTTTGCCGATTAACTCGTCAATCGCCCCGTCTCTTTCATTTGCTAGTTTTGTTGGTTTATGCCAAAAATGATAAGCAACCGCACCTATGCCCAATATGCCAGCCAGTATGCAAATGAACCAGGCAATACTCTTGATCGCGTTGGACGACAAGAACAGCGCATCATGAAAGTTCGAGGTCAAAAGGGTGAGAAACAATGTTCCCGAAATGGAGAACAGCACAGGATATAAATCCCCAAATGACCAAGCACATGCGGCCTTCATGGCTCGCTCATAGCAACCCTGCATCAATAACCTGAGATTCGCCTCAGTCATACTTATATCAGTATCCGAAACTGCTACAGACGATGATCTTTTCTCCGCAATGGGCGCTATGGCGGCCTTCCTGTTGACAGTGTCTTTATCACCGTCCTCAAGCTGCAAGTTCTTTTCTTTTGAATTGACGTCAGAGGACAGTTGTCCGCAATTAAGAATGAGCAGCAAGATGGCCTTGGAACAATCTTCTATTGAGTCGCCACCCGAGCTGCGTTGCGTCAATAAATGAGCAATCGATTCTCCATCAAGGCGACTTGCCGACCAATCAGGGTCAATCCCTATGTTCAGAAGCAGCTCACGAACATCATGTTGATCGAGCTTCCGTGAAAGGCTTCGGATATTGCCAAAAAGACGGATAGCGTAGTCAAATATGCTATCTTCATGCTGAGGCAACAGCGAGTATAGTTCTTGTTTTGAGTTTTTCATTCCAGTAAGTTTCAAATCTTATTACTGAAGATTTGCAAGAACAAAATCTGCAAGAGAACTCCTAGCTCGATCGACCCGACCAAAGCCATCATCAACACCCACGAAATCGATAATCTCCTCCAAGACCACGGACGCCTTGAATACAAGCTTGTTGCTGCTCGTGATGGGCGCCTTTTCGTAAGTAAGCCTAACTTTGCAGTCAACAATACAGTTCTCCGGACCTTTGTTGCTACATGCTATGTCTAATAGACTATTGGCGACATCGCCGCAGGCAAATAAATCTACATCCCCGTTCTCGCTGATAAGGCCAGGTCCGCCGATAATCGAAACTTCAACTGAAACAGTATCCCCAACCGTCAATCCCAGCGAAACAACCAACTCGTCTTTGAGCGTCCAGCCACAAAACTTATTCCTCAGCATTAGTCTGACTTTAGTTTCACGATCCTTATATCTGTCTGGAAGAAGAAGAAACTTCTCACAGAGTTTTGCTCCCTCCTCCAATTCCTCATCAACCTCGTAAAGGTTGTTTCTTTCCGGCAACTCTATGTAAGTCTGTTCCTCACTCATTGGCATCTCCAATCAACAATCTACATCCGTCCCATCACCCGTATTGGTTAAAGACGGGAATATCCTGTCAAGTAATACGATCCGCACGAAAGATCTCAGCAAAATCCTCTTACCAGTGCGTCTGAAATTCGCTCGCTCGCATGCCCATCACCGTAAGGGTTCGAAGCCTGGCTCATCGCTGCATACTCCTCTTCATCGGAGAGCAGGCGGCTGAACTCGCGGTAGATGACGTCCTCCTCGGTGCCGACGAGCTTCAGCGTGCCGGCTGCCACGCCCTCGGGGCGCTCGGTGGTGTCGCGCATGACGAGCACCGGCTTGCCCAGGCTCGGGGCCTCCTCCTGGATGCCGCCGGAGTCGGTGAGGATGAGGTGGCTCGCCGCCATGAAGTTGTGGAAGTCGAGCACCTCGAGCGGGTCGATGATGTGGAGCCTGTCGAAGCCGTCGAGCTCCTCGTGCGCCGCCTTGCGGACGAGCGGGTTCATGTGGATGGGGTAGATCGCCTTGGTGTCCGGATGCTCCTCCATCACGCGGCGGATGGCGCGGAACATGCGGTGCATGGGCTCGCCCAGGTTCTCGCGGCGGTGCGCCGTGATGAGGATGAGGCGGGAGCCCTCCGCCCAAGCGAGCTCGGGGTGGGAGTAGCCCTCGCGCACGGTCGTGCGCAGGGCGTCGATGCCGGTGTTTCCGGTAACCCAGATCTTGGACTCCGGCTTACCCTCGCCCAGAAGGTTCTTCTTGCTGGCCTCCGTGGGGGCGAAGTAGTACTCGCTCACGATGTCGACCGCCTGGCGGTTGAACTCCTCCGGCCAGGGGCTGTAGATATCGTGCGTGCGCAGGCCCGCCTCCACATGCCCCACGGGGATCTGCAGGTAGAAGCACGCGAGCGCCGCGGCGAAGCTGGTCGTGGTGTCGCCGTGGACCAGGACCACATCGGGCCTCTCGCCCTCGAGGACGGACTTGAGCTTGAGCAGCACGTCGCACGTCACGTCGAACAGCGTCTGGCCCGGCTTCATGATTGCAAGGTCGTGGTCGGGAGCCACACCGAAGACGCGCAGCACCTGGTCGAGCATCTCTCGGTGCTGGCCGGTCACGGTCACGACGGTCTCGAACTCATCCTTGCGCGCCTTCAGCTCGTTGACGAGCGGGCACATCTTGATGGCCTCCGGGCGGGTACCGAAGACGAGCATTACTTTTTTCATAAAAAATCATCCTCAAAAATAATTGTAAGATTGTAGCTAACTAACAAATTTGTGAAAGTTTAATTGCGGGGACTCCGCCAACTATAACGTTATCTGGAACGTCCTTCGTAACCACCGCTCCGGCAGCAACGATTGCATTTGAGCCGATATGGACCCCGCTCATTATCTGAGAACCATATCCAATCCAAACGTTATCTCCAATGATAATATCTTCTTCACTATGCCCTTGGTCAATCATTGGGACGTTTGGATTAGAGTATTCGTGCATATCAGTCCGAATATGCACGCAATACGAAATCATGCAGTTGTCGCCGATAACAATTTTGGCATTGGCGCTAGCAGCAAGCATCCCTCCATTTACATAGGATCTATTTCCCAAATAGATATTTTCTGGGTGGATCAGAGTGGTCTCCGCAGTAATAAAACCATCGCGGCAGTTATTAACTGATGAATATAAATAATCAGCAATGCACTTATTTAACGCCTTGCGAAACAGAAGAATTATTCGACCAAATGATTCAGTAATTATCATAAGACACCACACTATTATTTTCGAATGTAGCTATATACCGTTGAAAGAGTTGACCTGCAGTCTTGAATGCCAACAACTAAAGGAAATAGTACAACCGAGGCAATGCAAGCAATAACGCTACAGGCATAGGGAAGCATAATTGCCGATACCGCCTGTAGAACAAGAAGTAAAACGCACGCAGTGAACCATCTAAAAGAACCAATGCTGTCATAATATTTATTACCCACACTCGTTTTGAGAAAGAGCATCAACATGGCAACTGCTGCAACCGAGATAGCTGAACCTATCATTCCAAAAATAGCCGTGAGTCCTGTTGCCAAAATTACATTTAAAACTAAACCAGCAGAGTAAATAAAAAGATAAAACCGGCTTCGCTTGGCAATTTGAATCCCAATGCCAGATGTTTCACCAATCGAGTAGCAAATTGGGGAAATGATAAGAACGGCGAAAAGTGTCGCAGACTGCTCGTACCGTTCTCCAAGAAACCAAGGGACCATAAAACGAAGGGAAATCAAGACAACTCCAAGCACGAAGAGCGCGGAGACAAGGACCTTATGAAATAAAATAACGGTGTCGTGATGATCATCGTAGTGCTCATACACATATGTGGGCCAGAATGAATTTACTCCGGCCGAGACAAGGCCAACAACTGACGCAACGGTTGCAGACATAGAATAAACGCCCAGATCTGCGTAGCCGGAAAATAACTTAATCGAAAATTGTGGGACGTAGGTATTAAGATTTGCAAGAAGCATCGCTGGCATCATTGGAAGCGAATACCGGAGTATTGCACCATAATCGATCTTTCTAAGGTAATGAAATGAGAATCCCTTAATGTCAGGAAGCATTACTGCTGCAGAGAGAATAACTGCACAGATAAAAATGGCTGACATTATTTTAAGTGTTGAGTCGAGACTTTTATTACCAAAGTTTAAAAGATAAGGACACTTTGTAAGTATGGTAAAGGCGACAGACAGAAGAATGAATAACGGCAAAAACCCTTTAACACGGCAATAACAGATAGCGATACGAACAATAACAAAGGAACTTAAAGCCAAAACCAATGCGAAGCAGATCAGAATTCCACTAGCATCAAAGAAGGAAATTACAAAATCGCTAAATAAAAAAACAATCAACGAGGTTAACAGGGTGGCTACTACTGGAATTACTAGGCAGAAGAACAAAAGTGTGTTCTTCTGCCTAGAACCTTTTAAATCAAAGAAATGCCTCAAATAACCTTGATCAAGGCCCATAAGAACTACCGTTTGAAGTATAAGAGCGCATGAAAGCAATAGATTTAACTTGCCGATAATTTCTTGATCGAACGAACGGGTTGCGATAGGGATCGCTATGAAGCCGATAATGGCAGATAACCAACTTGCAACAGAATAACCAAGCAGAGCCCTCATTTAGAGCCACCTATCAATCTTTTTCGAAACCTTGTTGTTTTGGAAGAACCTGTCTAATAGCCAATTCGAAAAGATGAGAAGCGAAATAGAAATTACAGCAATAACAGCTCCGTTGTAAACAGACCCTCTACCGATAATGACAAACGAAAAAGCGAGTGTCGAAATTAAATAAGGACGAAGATGGTCGCTCTTCTTTCCGACATAGGTATCAATTACATTAAAAATGGCCCCCCAAAGGATGCCAACCCAAAACCCCATGAAGCCAAAATTTGCATAAGCGTCACCAAAAAATGTTGGATGAACTGAGTAGGCTGTATTAGAAGGGTTTCCCATATATGCAGAAGCCATCGTAATTGCAAAATCATCTGGCTTGATACCAAGGGACAGGCTTCCAGGAAGCCAGAATAAAAGAACCCTTAGATAAGTTGCCCCCACTCCAAAGCCAGTAAATTGATTATTGAAATCGATGAAGTAATAGAAAATATTTCTCAGACCAAGTTCTCCTTCTCCGGTTAAAATCGCGCTTAACACTTTTTTGTTAAAATCAGAAAAAGAAAAACTTGATATAAATGTGTCGATTGTTCCTGCATGACGAAATATCAACACTGCATAGACAAGATAAACGACAAAAGCAACGGCACAGATAGCCACAATGATCTGTTTCAAACCTATCTTCTTGAAACGATCGATTAGAAGGAGGCAGAAAGGACACGCTACGGCAAGCATAACAACACGATTTTTAGTAACAAATAAATAAATCAGGCAGCAAGCAATAAGTAAAAATGACTGCAGCTTTCTCTTTGACCTGACTGAGTTAATAACCGCGCCGCCGCTACACGCAAATAGATATGGCGCTAGGAATAACGGGGAAAATCCAAGACTGCTCGTTGCTCTATAGAATTGGCCCCAGCTTGTATTGCCAAGCCCCCCGAGCGACGACTTTGAGAAGGCGAGCAGCCAAACAACAAACGCAAGAACAAAGAAGGTGACGACAAAATCAAGCTTCTTAATTCCTTCTTCGGTATTAACACCGAGCGAAAGAGAATCGCAGTCAGCAATATTCTTTGGTTTAAGGGTCACACTTCTTGTAAGCCAATAAAATCCAGAAAATAAAATAACAAAAAGGGAAGCAGTAGCTATTGACGATTCTTTACATGAATAGTTTCCGGCAAGAGAGACAATAAAATGAGGAAACGAAAAAACAATTGTTAGCATGCCCCAAAAAAAGATAGCTACAGAACGCTTATTGAACTCCCAAACTAGAAGCCCAATGCATGCAATCAGTTGAAGCAAACCAAGCAGAATCAGCATTCAGCCCTCTCCTCAATTGCTTCGTCAATAAGCCTGATCTCGCGTTCGATAGTGTTTCTTTTGGAAAACGGCGAAAAAGATCCGCTCTTTGGAAATAACTTCTTAGAAGCAGTTATGGCGTCTTTCGAGAAAGAATCATTAGAGACTAAAGCAACGTTATCAAACCCCGCCATCACCTCACGACATACCGAAATATCCGAGGTAATAAGAGGTATGCCAAAGGAAGCCATTTCGCACATCATAAGACCCTGGGCATCGGTGCGAGTAGGCATTAACGCAAAACGAGCTTCGTTTAAGTACCGTGTAATTTCTGAATGAGATAGCGTCATATCCAGCCAAAATAGATTTTCGGGCTTACCGAAGTGTTCGAATATCCTTCCTTTTCCTACAACAAGGAAAGAATAATCGGGATTTGATCTTGCGGTTTCTATCACTAAATCAACGGCATATTTTGATGTATCAAGATTTCCACGAACAGTGATAAAGTCGTATGTCTTCTCGCATCGACAATCATATGAATTGTTTTCAAATTCATCGGCGATGCAATTAGGAATTATTCGAGCTCGATTGCCGAGAAAGGAATCATCGACCTTAAGCCATTTCTTAAACTCGTCATACATCCAACCGCTGACGAAAACAAAATGCGACTTGGCCTTGACCTTCGAGAAAAACTGCCTAAGTACTACAAATTTAATATCGTCATACACATCTCTCGTTTTTACTGCAAGGTAATTATCTTTGCAGTAACTGTACGGCTTAGGATAAGAGACACTGAGCTTAAGCACCTCATGACCATGGAAGAAGAAAATGAAGCTCTTAAAGTCATCAGAGTTCTTAAGGCAAAAAGGGACGGCATGTTTAAGATTGGGTTGATGGAATATCAGAACATCAAACTGGCCCTTTTGCTCAGTATATGTTCGAGGGCAAATAACTGGAAGACCCTCGAACATATAGTCATTTTCCGAGCTGAAATTAAGCACAGTAACGTCAACGCCAGATGCCTTATAAGATGCATTTCTTACATGAACAAACTGATGAGAGACATTTTTCCCATTTGGATTCCCAGGATAGTTCTCAGCAGCAACTAACACTCGATACTTTTTATTGTTCTTAATCATCATCCGTCCCCACGCAAATAAATGCTAAAGCTTGTAGACGTTCTCTCCGTCGCCGCAGACGTTGCGCGGGTCGATGAGGACGCGGTCTCCGAAGATGCCGGGGTTGTCCGTGACCTGGGAGTGGCCGACCATCACGATCACCATCTCCAGGCCGTCCAGGAACTCCTCCATGGAATGGACCTGGCCGGGAACCTCGTCGCGCTCGACCCACGGGTCGTAGACCTTGACGGAGCCGGCGCAGAGGTGCTCGGACATGGACTCGAGCATCTGCAGCGTCGGGGACTCGCGGACGTCGTCGACGTTCTCCTTGTAGGTGAGGCCGTAGATGCCGACCTTCGAGGCGTCAGCGATGCCGCGCTCCGCCATGACCTCATGGGCCCGGTGCATGACGTACTCGGGCATGGAGGCGTTGGTCTGAAGGGCGAGGCGGATGAAGTTGGCGGTCTCGGGGTAGTCGCCGACCAGGAACCACGGGTCGACCGGGATGCAGTGGCCGCCGACGCCCGGACCGGGGTTGAGGATGTTCACGCGCGGGTGCTTGTTGGCGATGCGGATGACCTCGGCGACGTCCATGCCGCCGATGCGGCAGATCTTGGCGAGCTCGTTGGAGAAGGCGATGTTCACCGCGCGGAAGGTGTTCTCGACGACCTTGGTCATCTCGGCGGTGCGGATATCGGTGACGGAGATCTCGCCCTGGCAGAAGCTGGCGTAGACCTTCGCCACGGCCTCGCCCACCTCGGGGTCGTCGGCGCCGATGGTGCGGTTGTTGTGCAGCAGCTCGTAGACCATGTTGCCCGGGATGATGCGCTCGGGGGCGTGGACGAGCCTGACGTCCTCGCGGCCGGCCTCTGTGAGCAGCGGGCGAACGAAGCGGTCGATGGTGTTGGGCGAGACGGTGGACTCGACTACGAGCACGGCGCCCTCGGGCGCGACCTCGAGGACGGTCTTGCAGGCCGCCACGACGTAGCAGGGGTCGATCTTCTTGTCTAGCTTGTCGTAGGGCGTGGGGACCGAGACGATGTAGGTGTCGCAGACCTGGTAGTCGGTGGAGAACTTGATTCCGGACTTCAGGGCGTCGGCGAACAGCTCGTCCAAGCCCTCCTCCTTGAAGGTGGTCTTGCCGGCGTTGAGCGTGGCGACGAGCTCCTCGTTGTAGTCCGTGCCCACGACCTCCACGCCGTGGGATGCCATCATGAGGGCGGTGGGCAGGCCGATGTAGCCGAGACCGATAACGTTAACCATATTCGAGGTTCCTTTCTTAATTAGTCTGGCCGAGTACAGCCATGACATAGAGGACGATTGTGAGAAAGTAGGGCCGTCAGACGCTTTACGGGCCATACAAGATATTGCTTGCGACCGAACCAAAACGGGACACTTCGACAAGAGATGACGAGTGAATCTCGCCGAGAAGACAAGATGCTTCAACAAGTGAGTTCCGTTTGACGCACCCAGGGACGGGGACTATTCGCACCAGTCCCGGGCGCGCTTGGTGAAAGCACTGGACAAGGCTAATGTCCTCTCGGTCGGTACGGTCTTCGACGCTGAGGGAACCGTCTGAAAGAATGACCGTGCGTCGGTGCAGGTGCCCCTTGTAGTTTCGGAAGCTTGCTGTGATACAGCACTCGGTAGCGCGCTCGACGCGTACCTCACGTACGCCTCGTGCCACTCGGTGCTCGGCCCAGCACTCCATCTGTTCATCGCCGTCGACGGTTGCGGTGTTATGTGCTGCCGTACTGCGGAAGTAGGGTCTCAGCTCGCTCTGGTAGGCGTAAGTGCCCGAGTTCACGATCGTGGGCTCGCCGGCAATCGAGAGCTCGAAACTCAGAAGGTCGCAGTGGGCGTGACCCAGCATGTAAGGCGGGCCAGGCTTCCCCGCGAAGAAAACCAAAGCGGCGGTGTCGTCGTAGAGCTTGTAGAAGCCAGAGTCAGGGAAGGCAGTCTTAGTGCAATCGGGCTCGTAGCCATAGATGTTTCGGCATGCATGAATGAGTGGCTCGCATTCTTTTGCAACACCGTCGGCAGCGTCGTTAAAGAATGGCGTCTTCCCCATACCCCGCTCAATTGAAGCCATGGCGTCAAGCATTTGCTTGGATTTTGTAGCCACTTTTTTTGGTGCGGATTTACCGACCGAACGGTAAGCAAGCTCCACACGCAATAGGCCCTCGAGAATGAGTTTGTGATACATCATAGAGCGTTCATAGTGGACGCCGTCTGGAAGAATTTGCTCGTCAAGCTGTTTTATGTATTCACGCTCAACAGACGACAGCACACCATCTTCACCAAACATTAGGGCACAAATAATGATCGTCTTTAGATTTTCAAAAAAATGATTCGCTAACAGGTGCTTTTCTTGATTTACAAGCAGGTGACGGTATTGGTGATACATGCTCTCAAATACCGTTTCCATAAAAATGGAGTCTTCCGCCAGCGCATCACCAAACAAATCTATACAGATAAGCCAATTGACGAGCCTTAGAGAAATTGTATAAGGATGCCAAGCATCGCCAAGCGGATATTTGCATGTCGCAATCCAAGTGAGAACAACTCTCTTAAATTGATCGAGATCCTCTCGGTCTCCGCCCAATGCATAGCGTGCTGCAAGAGGAATGCAAAATTCGAAGTAATGAAGATTGAAATTCCATAGATGAGAGGCCTCAGGAACATTCCAGCACGAAAGATCTACCTTATGCCTCTCGTTGATGAGAAAGAATTCATTTCGAGCCAGCGCATCGACATCGAACCGGCCAGCGTAAATTTCGTCGCAGTCTAGACTAGGTATAGCTAAGCTTAAATACTGAATACGCGGAGGAACCGTTAAAGGCACTTTGTGAAGCCCTTTTAGTCTAGAGCCAATCATGGATGGCTTCATGCGACGAATGGTTCTTGCGTATAGAAGCGCTTTTTGGATACTGGGCAATTTCATTATCAGCAATCGCCCTCGAATTCAGCCAGCAGCAACTCAGCGAATTCACAAGCCGCCTTTTGTCTCGAATGCTCTGATAGCATTCGAGCGGCAGCATTTCGCTTTTCTTCCTCAGTATATTTTTGTTCAATCAAGGCATCGAACTCTCGAAGCAATCCTTTTGGATCTTCAGGGGCAGCATGTTTACCAAGGCCACTTTCCTCAAGTAAGTCAACGGAATCGCCTTGGGCTGCAAGAAGAACCGGACAACCACATGCAATACATTCATAAAGTTTGGTTGGAATGCTGTCTTTAAGCCTCGAGCTGACCAAAGGGACATAGGCTAACGCCGAGTGCTTTAATACGGTATATACACCAGCCGCGTCAACAGTGCCGCAAAACTCTACGTTTGTAATACCTTCTTCGTGAACTCTGTCTTCAAGCTTTTGCTTGTCTGCACCAGTTCCAAATAGAAGGAATCGAATATTCGGCCGCACTGCAGCAATATCCAGAAGCGTTCCCAAGCCCTGTGCAAGTCCGATATTGCCCACATAAGAACATACGGTGCCTTTATCCAGATTAAATTGATCAACGACGGCTTTATCTTCTGTAGATTCAACAAACGATTCATCAATGCCATTGGGAACTAATTGGACCGATGCACCTGCCTTGCAGATTCGAGATGCTAGTTTAGTGACTTTTCCCGCCGAGACCGTCGTTACCATATCCGCTGCTTTAAAACCACGCTTTGCAATATGGGAAAAGAATCGTCCATAAAGGCTATTTGGTTTAAAAGTGCCCATTTCGATTGCAACATCTGGCCAAATATCCCGAACATCTAAAACTAGTTTTGCGTTCTTCTTTTTTGCAATCGAAATCGCCGAAGTTGTCAAAAGCAACGGAGGAGTCGTGCAAAGCACGACATCAAAATCACCCATGCCAGCAGCAACTTTAATAGACTCCCGTTGGCCTCCAAAGTTATTCTTTAAACGATTAACTAGCGTTTTTTCTTGAAGCGGGAATGTTTCAAAAAACGTAACAAAATCAGGCTTTTCGTAATTTTCTGGAGCACCGAGAAGACTGTCACTTGAAGAAAGAACCTGAACATCAATTCCCGCGTCAAGCATAGCCTGAACAAGGACGCTGACGCGATTGGCACAGGCTGATCGACTGGGTCGATAGCTATCTGTCAAGAAGAGTAAACGCATTACCTTGCACCTTCTCCGGTGCTCACAACGCCAAGCGTCTTAAGCATGATCACAACATCCATCTTGATGTTTCTCGATTTAATGTACTGGAGGTCAAACACGACCTTTTCACTAGGCAGAAGATCGTATCCGCCGGTCACCTGGGCAAGGCCTGAAATTCCAGGACGCACCATGGTACGGAAGTGCCAACCATGAATACGCTTCTCAAATTCCTCGCAGAACGCAGGACGCTCGGGACGCGGACCGATAAGACTCATATCGCCCTTAAAAACATTCCAGAACTGCGGAATCTCATCCAAACGCGTTTTACGCATGAACTTACCAAACGGCGTTACGCGTGGATCCTCGTCCTGGGCCTACTGAGCACCACGCGATTCAGCATCGGTATACATGCTGCGGAACTTATAAATGTTAAAGACCTTGCCGTCCTTGCCAACGCGACGCTGTGCATAAATGACGGGGCCTTCGGACTCGGACTTAATCTTGACGGCAATAGCAGCCATCGGAATCGCAAGAATAATGAGCGCGCACCCGCATGAGACAACATCGAAAGATCGCTTGATAAAGCGGTAGAAGAGTCCACCGTTAACAACGGGTTCTTCTAGTTCAATGATGTCGTCACCGGGCAACAACTTTTCCAGCACGTCGGCCGGTACACCGTTCTCCGACAGCTTAGGCTCATGCTTTCCAACGTTGTTAAGCTTTGCAGCCTCGCGCCTGTCCTCAAGCGTAACAGCAGCAGTTGCTGCATCCCCCATTTGATTATCTCCCACTATTTCCTTCAAACCTACGTCCCCGCCCCGGGGATCCTCCCTGTCCCGTTAAACAGTCGCCCGCAGTTAGGCGATCGCCTTTTTTAGGTTTCGCATGACGCGCTGCTCGGCTGAAAGCACGGCAAGGCCAACGCGCGTAGTTACGCGTCGACCGCACAGGTCGAGCTCCAAATAAGCAGTGCTCTTGCGTCTGTTAATGGTTTTGATAAGGCCTTCGTGGCCCAACAGCGGACCTGCCGTCACTACGACCTGGTCGCCGTCTTTTAGGGCCTCGCTCATGGGCACTACACGGTCTCCCACATGCGTAAAGCTGCCAATAAGCTGGACCTCTTCTTTTGCCAGCGGCGCAAACTGACCGTCCTGGGAAAGCACCCGGGCAAAGTCGTCCATGCGCAGCAGATACTGTTGCACGGTACGGGGATCTGCCGTATCGCAGATCAGATAACCGGGAAAGAGCGGCTTGGTCGTGTTGACCCATTCGCCGTGTACCTTGATCTCGGTTTGATATTGGGGATAAAAAAGCTCCTGCATGGCGCCAGCCGGCACCATGCGCTCGATGCGCTCGCGCATTACGTCTTCGCGACCGTTAATAACCTGGATCACATACCACACGAGCACCACCCCCTTGCTGTCTTACGTGTGGCTCACGGGGTTTGGGCATGGCTTCGCCAGGGCGCTTGTGCGCGAAGGCGCTCCATATTCAAACCCTGAGCCCAGTTAGACAAGCACGTGGCTCTGCCCCACCGTGAACGGTATGTATAAGTGCAGTGGCTAGAGACGCGGACGTGTATCGCAAAAATGACCACGTCTCCAGCTGGCTGCGTGCGATCCAGTCAAGCGGGAACAAAACTAGACCGCACGCAAACAGCTGTAGGACTGCTGCAATTTGTCATGAAATAACGAGTCGAAAGAACAGCATGCACATAGACAAGAACAAAGTCATTCGATGCGATACGCATGACGACGCTATTGGAGCTCGTGGTTTTTCTGGCACCGCCGTTACGGCCGGATGCCGATCGACCCTGCGCTTTGAGGCTTGCTGGAGCCGTGAACACAGTTGAACCCATGTAACGATAGATATCCTAGCACAAGGCGACTAGAAACCGATTTAGGCCATGCGCGGCAACATATCGTTCATCTGCAGTGCTTAAGGGGGTTATTTTGCAAACTTGTTCACATTGTCGCAGGTTTATGCGGGTTTAGCTGTTGGCACTCACTGCCCGAGCTGCAACGCTGACAACGTGAAATGCAAAATGGAATTATGTTGGGTTAACAAACTATGCACAGAAGTGGGAAGTAAATTGCGCAACTTTTTTGGGTGTGGGCGCTGGTGTGGCGTCACTTTGGTTTGCGCGGTGACTGCATATGAAAAAAGCCTCAGGTTCCCCAGAGGCCTTGCATTCACGATGGTGGAGACGAGGGGGATCGAACCCCTGACCTCTTGACTGCCAGTCAAGCGCTCTCCCAGCTGAGCTACGCCCCCGTGACGAGGAGATACTATAAGGGAAGTTGGCGTGGGTTGCAAGGACTTTTTTGGGTCAGACTCTAAATGTCTCTTGATATAGGTAAGCGATGGCGGCGCCGGTGTGGACTTGGATCGTGGCTGTTGACCTGACGACGTTGCTGATGCCCGTGTCGGCCAATAGGCCCAAGGGGCTATGATCTAGTTCCCACTCCAAGCCATGTTCGCTTACCTCGGTGTTGGGGGCAATGGCGATGATGGAGAACGTCTTGCCCTCGGCGCCTTCGATGGTCCACGTTTCGCCTGCGCGAAGGATGCGGGCGACCACCTTGTCCTCGGCGATCCAGACGGGGGCATCTACGTATCCCGCGAGCAGGCCCAGTACGGACAGTGCCATGTCGGAACGGCCGCCGGTGGCGCAGGTCGCAACCACTTCGGCACCCGGCCAGCGGCGGCGGACGGAATCGAGCGCCAGCGCCAGATCGGTATAGTCCTTGTAGGGATCGTGACGCTCTACCTCAAAAGCTTCGGCGGCATCGACTAGCGCGCGACCCGCATCGCTTACCGTGTCGGCATCCCCCACATATACGTCGCAGTCCAGTCCAGCGCCCAGCAGAGCGTCGAGTCCGCGGTCCACGGCGACAATGTGATCGCACTCCCCTGCTAGCCTATGCAACAGATCCGCGCTCGCCACCACGGGCGAGCCGCAGACCACTAATACCTTGCAAACCACAGCCCTCGCCTATCCCTCAAACGAAAGCACACGGGCCAGATCCAGGTCTTCATAGCTGTCGATAAAGATATCGCAGTTGTCGCGAACCTCGTCGCGCTCCATACGGCCATGCGGGTCATAGATACCTACACGCTTAAAGCCCGCGGCGCCAGAGCTCTTAAGGCCAAAAACGGCGTCCTCAAACACCCATGCGCGCTCAAACTTGTGCCTATGGCGCTCCTCCAGGCGGCGCAGCGCGAGCTCATACACATCGGGGAACTGCTTGGAGCGTCCTGCCTCGCCGGTGGTGGTCACAAACTCCATGTAGGCATCGAGCCCGGCTCCCGCAAGTGCAGACTTAACCAGCTCGGCCGGCGTGGACGTGGCGACGCACATGGCAATGCCCACCGCCTTCGCCTGCTCCAAAAATGCCAGAAGCCCCTCGCGCGGCGGCACCTTGGAGTAGCCATCGATCAGAATGTCACTCAGCTCGAGATAGAGCTCCTCGCCATTTGCGCTAATACCCCACGTGTCGTGGTAGGCCTGGCATTCGTCCTCCAGCGAAAGATGCTCAAACTGGGCAAAATCGTCGACCGTCACGTCAATTCCGTAGCGGTGCAATAACTCGGGCTGGGCATAGGCCCAAACGGGGGTGCTATTAACCAGTGTGCCGTCGCAATCGAAAATAAAAGCAACGTTGGGGGCGGCGGTCTGGGACATAAACGAACCTTTCGATGTCAAATGGTAAACATCCTGCTAAAAACGTTTTACCAAACGTCAGACTAACAATCTTGAAACCCTAATTGGTAAAACTGTCAAGAGTTTTACCACGGCAATTCTGCCAGTGGTCTAAACATGGCGCTTACCGATTAAACGCCGCCCTAAAACCACTTTCCTTCATAAAAGTAACGTACAGGTGTTATCGTAGTTTCTGCCGAAAGTTCCACCGAGCACGCGAGGTGGAACGAATCATAGAACTATCGCCGTCCCTTCGATTCGTGCAGCCTTGGACCTTTCGCATCTAGTCACCAAGGCAACACGCTGCCGCGTCATGATGGGATCAAACGTGAGCGATACAAAGCTAAAGCCAACGGCTAAAAAGTCCGCAACCCGTAAAGCCGCCCCGCACGCACCGGAGCTCACCAAGGACGATGTCTATCTATTTGGCATCGGCACGTGGGAGCGCAGCTGGGAAAAGATGGGCGCGCACCCCGACACGCAGAACCGTACGCGCGGCTGGCGCTTTTGCGTTTGGGCGCCCGATGTAAAGAGCGTGCATGTCATTGGCGAATTTAACGACTGGAATGAAGAAGCCAACCCGCTGGTGCCAGTGCATACGAGCGCTATTTGGGAAGGCTTTATTCCTGGCGCAGAACAAGGTCAGCTCTATAAATATCTAATCGAGACCAACGAGGGCGAAAAGCTCTACAAGGCCGATCCGTATGCCTTTAAGGCCGAGTGCCCTCCGGGTACTGCGAGCGTGCTGTGGACACTCGACGGCTATAAGTGGAACGACGCTGCATGGCTCAAGCGCCGTGCCGGCCACAACCACATGTCACAGCCCCTTAACATCTACGAGGTGCATATCGGATCGTGGAAGCGCCACGGCGATGAGCCGCAGGGCGAGCCGGACGAGTACGGCAACTACCCCGGCCCCATGGATCCCTTCCCCGCGCAGCGCGGCGAGTTTTACACCTACGACGACCTGTCGGTGGAGCTCGTGGACTACGTGCGCGATATGGGCTACACGCATATCGAGGTCATGCCGCTCATGGAGCATCCCTTCGATGGCTCCTGGGGATACCAGACGACCGGCTACTATGCCGCCACGTCGCGCTATGGCGACCCGCAGCAGCTCATGCACTTTATCGATGCGTGCCACGAAGCTGGCATCGGCGTGATCATGGACTGGGTTCCCGGCGGTTTTTGCGCCGACTCCCACGGCCTTGCCACCTTTAACGGCCACATGCTGTTTGAGCACGAGATTCACCCCAATTGGGGCACGCATAAGTTCGATTTCGCCCGCGGCGAGGTCCGCTCCTTCCTGGTCTCCAACGTGCTGTATTGGCTCGAGAACTTCCACGTCGACGGCATTCGCATGGACGGCGTGTCCAGCATGCTGTACCTCAACTTTGGCATCGACGATCCCGGCCAAAAGAAGTTCAATAAGTACGGTACCGAGGAGGACCTGGACGCCAGCGCTTTTATCCGCCAGGTCAACTGCGCCGTGGAGGCCCACTTCCCTGACGTGATGATGATGGCCGAGGAGTCCACCGCGTGGCCGCTCGTGACCTATCCGCCGCAGGACGGCGGCCTGGGCTTCCACTACAAGTGGGACATGGGTTGGATGAACGACACCCTGCACTACATGCAGACCGATTTTCCGTGGCGCCCCGGCAACCACGGGCTGCTCACGTTTTCCATCATGTACGCCTTTACCGAGAACTTCATCTGCCCGCTGAGCCACGACGAGGTCGTACACGGCAAGTGCTCGCTGATCGGCCGCATGCCGGGCGACTGGTGGCGCCAATTTGCCGGCCTGCGCACGCTGGCCTTCTACCAGATGACGCATCCCGGTGCCAAGCTCAACTTTATGGGCAACGAGATTGGCCAGTTTATTGAGTGGCGCTACTACGAGTCCATCCAGTGGTTCCTGACCGAGGAGTACGAGACCCACCGTCATCATCAGGCGTTTATCAAGGCACTCAACCACCTGTACACCGCCGAGCCCGCCCTGTACGAGCGCGGCTACACCGACGACGGCTTTACCTGGATCGATGCGGACAACTCCAAGCAGTCCATCGTGAGCTTTGTGCGTCAGGGCGAGGACGTCGACGACGATCTGGTGATCCTGATCAACTTTGACCCGGCGAGCTACGAGAGTTTCCGCGTGGGCGTGCCGCGCGAGGGCGACTGGGAGGTCATCTTTGACTCTGACCGTCCCGAGTTTGGCGGCAGCGGTTATGCCGGCGAAGAGCCCTACACCTGCTCGAGCGAGCCCTATCCCTGGAACGGGCAGATGGACTCCATTGAGATTAAGGTGCCCGGTCTGGCAGGCGTGGTGCTTAAGCGCCGCGGTCCCAGCAGCTATAAGCCGCCCGTGGTCGAGGAACCCAAGAAGACGACGCGTAAGCGCTCGTCCTCGGTAAAGCCCAAGGCCGCGGCTGCTAAGAAGGCTCCAGCTAAGGCGAAGGCTACCAAGCCCGCTGCCAAGGCTTCGGCCAAGTCCACCACGGCCAAAAAGGCCGCTCCCTAGGCTAAGGCAGCTGCCGTTAAGGCTCCTGCTAAGAAAGCGTAACAAAGGCGTTACCACTGTAAATAACCGCCCCGACGAGGCGTAGGATACATGTCATAACCGTTCCGGAAGAAACATCCCCGGGGGAAAGGAACGTATGAATAAGATCTTCGACAACAAGCAGGAGTTTACTGAGCTCTATCGCGATGCCGTCATGAGCATTAGCGGCAAGAGCGTCGAGGCTGCCAGCGACCTCGACCGCTTTAACGCCCTGGCCAAGCTCGTGGCCGAGAAGGCGCGCACCGTTGCCACCAAGAGTGACGCCCGCGCCACCGCCGAGGGCAAGAAGCGCGTTTACTACTTCTCGATCGAGTTTTTGATCGGCCGCCTGCTCGACAACTACCTGCTCAACTTTGGCGTGCGCGACATGGTCGCCGAAGCGCTCAACGACATGGGTTTTGACCTGTCAGTCATCGAGAACCAGGAGCCCGATCCGGCGCTGGGCAACGGTGGCCTGGGCCGTCTGGCCGCGTGCTTCCTGGATTCCATGGCAGCCGAGGGCATCGCCGGCTACGGCAACGGCATGCGCTACCGCTATGGCCTGTTTAAGCAGGAGATCGTCAACGGCAGCCAGGTCGAGGCCACCGACGAGTGGCTCACCCACGGCTACCCCTGGGAGGTCCGTCGTCAGGACAAGGCCGTGACCATTAAGTTTGGTGGCCATGTTGAGGGCTTTGAGGAGAACGGCCGCACGTTCTACCGCACGGTGGACACGCAGGACATCCTGGCCGTTCCTTACGACATCCCCGTGGTGGGCTATGCCGGCGAGACCGTCAACAAGCTGCGCGTCTGGGCCGCCGAGCCGGTCGAGGAGCACTTTGACCTTGAGGCCTTCAACCGCGGCGACTACGCCCTGGCCGATGCCGAGCGCGCCGAGGCCGAGGCCATCAGCGCCATTCTCTACCCCAACGACGCCGGCGAGCACGGCCGTCTGCTGCGCCTTAAGCAGGAGTACCTCTTTGTTTCGGCCGGCATCTACAGCCTGCTCGACACCTTTGAGAAGGAGCACGGCGAGAACTGGGAGCTGCTGCCGCAGTTTGTGGCCATCCACACCAACGACACGCACCCCGCCATGTGCGGCCCCGAGCTCATGCGCATCCTTATCGACGAGAAGAAGCTCGAGTGGGACGACGCCTGGAACATCGTGACGCAGGTCGTGAGCTACACCAACCACACCATCCTGCCCGAGGCTCTGGAGAAGTGGCCCATCGGCACGTTCTCCAAGCTGCTCCCCCGCGTGTACCAGATCATCGACGAGATCAGCCGTCGTTGGCACGAGTCGTTCGACACCACGCAAGAGGGCTGGCAGGAGCGTCTGCGCCAGACTGCCATCCTGTGGGACGGCGAGATTCGCATGGCCAACCTGTCTGTGATCTGCAGCCATAGCGTCAACGGCGTGGCCAAGATCCACTCCGACATCATCAAGAACATCGTGCTCAAGGACTTCTATGCCCTGACGCCCGAAAAGTTCAACAACAAGACCAACGGCATCTCGCACCGTCGTTTCTTTGCCGAGGCCAACCCCACCTACGCCAAGCTCGTGACCGAGGCCATTGGCGATGGCTGGCTCAAGGACGCCTTTGAGCTGGAAAAGCTCAAAGAGTTCCAGAACGACACCGAGTTCCTGAAGGCCGTGGGTGCCTCCAAGCGCGCCAACAAGGAGCGCCTGGCCGCCTACGTTAAGGCCGAAACCGGTCTGGTCATCGACCCCAACACCGTCTTCGATGTTCAGGTGAAGCGCTTCCACGCCTACAAGCGCCAGCTCATGAACATCATGAAGGTGATGGACATCTACAACCGCCGCATCGCCGATCCCAACTTCCACGTGACGCCGACGACCTTCATCTTTAGCGGCAAGGCTGCCTCGAGCTACACCTTCGCCAAGGAGACCATCCGCCTCATTAACTCCGTTGCCGACGTCATCAACAACGACGCCCGCGTCAACGAGGTCATGAAGGTCTGCTTCATCCCCAACTTCCGCGTGAGCAACGCCCAGCTCATCTACCCCGCCGCCGAGATCTCGGAGCAGATCTCCACGGCCGGCAAGGAGGCCTCGGGCACGTCCAACATGAAGCTCATGATGAACGGCGCCATTACGCTGGGCACCCTCGACGGCGCCAACATCGAGATCGCCGACCTGGCCGGCCGCGAGAACGAGGCCATCTTTGGCCTGACCGCCCCCGAAGTCGAGCAGCTCTGGGCATCCAACAGCTACTTTGCGTGGGATACGCTCAACGGCGACCGCGAGCGCCTGGGCCGCGTGATGGACGAGCTCAAGGACAACACCTTTGCGGGTCTTTCGGGCAACTTCGAGAGCATCTACAACGAGCTCATGAACAACAACGACCCCGACCTGGTCATGGCAGACTTCCGCAGCTATGTGGATGCATGGGAAAAGCTCACCGGCAGCTATGGCGACCAGGAGACCTGGAACCGCAAGGCCCTGCTCAACACCGCCTCCTCCGGCTGGTTCTCGAGCGACCGCACCATTCGCGAGTACCGCGACGAGATCTGGCACGCGTAAAGGCGCGCGAGCTCCCTTTGCCGCACGGCATTACTCGACGGGCGCGACCGAGCGCCGCGCCCGTCGCTAATGGGTTTAGGAACATCGATGACAGAAGGAGAAATCGATGAGTAAGAAAGAATGCATCGCGATGCTCCTCGCAGGAGGACAGGGCAGCCGATTGGGGGCACTCACCCAAAAGATCGCCAAGCCGGCGGTTAGCTTTGGTGGCAAGTTCCGCATTATCGACTTTTCGCTCTCCAACTGCTCCAACTCGGGCATCGACACGGTGGGCGTTCTGACGCAGTACCGTCCCTACCTGCTGCATGCCTACGTGGGCTCTGGCGAGGCTTGGGATCTGGACAGCCGCGACGGCGGCGTGTCGATCCTGCCGCCGTACGAGACGCAGACCGGCGGCGCCTGGTATGCGGGCACGGCCGACGCCATTACGCAGAACCTCGACTACATCAAGGCCAACGACCCCAAGTACGTCCTGATTCTTTCGGGCGATCACCTGTATCGCATGGACTACCGCAAGATGCTCAAGACGCACATTGAGAACAACGCCGACCTCACGGTGAGCGTTATGCCCGTGCCGTGGGAGGAGGCCAGCCGCTTTGGCATCCTGACCACCGACCCCGAGGACGGCCGCATCACCAAGTTCACCGAGAAGCCCGAGAAGCCCGATTCGAACCTTGCGTCCATGGGCATCTACATCTTCTCAGCCGACGTGCTGATCGAGGCGCTCGAGGAGGACGCTCTGGACCAGCGCTCGAGCCACGACTTTGGCAAGGACATCATCCCCAAGCTGCTCGGCGAGAACAAGCGCCTGTACAGCTACGAGTTCCACGGCTTTTGGAAGGACGTCGGCACCATCGCCAGCTTCCACGAGACCTCGATGGACCTGCTGGGCAACAACCCCGAGTTCGATCTGTTTGACAAGAACTTCCCCATCATGTCCAACATCACCACGCGTCCGCCGCACTACATTGGACCGGACGGCCGCCTGGACGACTGCCTGGTCTCCAACGGGTGCAAGATCTACGGCACCGCTCGCCACTCGATCCTTTCGACCGATGTCATCATCGAGGAGCGCGCCGTGGTCGAGGACTCCGTGCTGCTGCCGGGTGCGCACGTTAAGAGCGGCGCGCACATCTGCCGCGCTATTTTGGGCGAGAACTCCACGGTCGAAGAGGGCGTGAAGCTCGGCTCTGTCGATACCACCAAGGATACGGCCGTCGTTGGAAATGACGTCGTTATCGGGAAGGGGGAATGATCCGATGATCAATCGCAAGGCCATCGGTTACATCACCGCTAACTACTCTTCGACCTACGGCAGCGTCCTGCTCAAGGACCGCCCCATCGCGTCCGTTCCGTTTTTGGGCCGCTACCGCCTGATCGACTTTCCGCTGTCCAACATGATGAATGCCGGCATTAAGACCGTCGGTGTCGTCATGCCGGGTAACTACCGCTCGCTGATCGACCACGTGGGCTCGGGCAAGGACTGGGGCCTGGACCGCAAGAAGGGCGGCCTGTTCATGGTGCCCGGCAACGCGTATGGCACCACCAAGGGCGGCATGCGCTTCCTGCTGCGCGACATCATCTCCAACAAGACGCTGTTCCAGCGCTCGGAGAATCCCTATGTCGTGATGATGGGCACCAACATCATCTTTAACATGGACCTCAACACCATCATCGAGGCGCACGAGAACTCCGGCGCCCAAATGACCGTGGTGTACTGCAAGGCCACGCGCAATGTCGAAGACGAGACCAAACTCGAAATTAACGAGAACGGCCGCCTGACGGGCGTGAGCGCCGGCGTCGCGTACGGCGACAACGCCTCCATGGACTGCTGCATCGTCAACCGCGAGACGCTGCTCGAGATCATCGACCACTACCAGGCCGCCGACTATCTGGACCTGCTCGAGGCACTCCAGGGCGACTTTGGCAACATCGACGTGTGCAGCTACGAGTACAAGGGCGAGGTCGTGGGCGTGTTTAGCGAGAAGTCGCTGTATCGCCGCAGCATGGACCTGCTCGACCAGACCGTGGCCGACCAGCTCTTTGACCCCGAGCGCCCGATCCTGACCAAGGCTCACGACGTGCCGCCTTCGCGATATGCGACCGGCAGCCACGCGTGCAACTCGATCATCTCGGCCGGCTGCATCATCAAGGGCACCGTGCGCAACTCGATCCTGTCGCGCGGCGTCGTGGTCGAGGAAGGCGCTTCGGTGACCAACTCGATCATCAACCAGAGCTGCATCATCAAGAGCGGCGCTCGCGTCGAGAATGCCATTCTGGACAAGAACAACGTGGTTCCCACCAACACCGAGCTTCGCGGCACGCCCGAGAACATCCTGGTGCTGGGCAAGGCTCCGTTAACTTCCGACACCACCATCGTACGTTAACGTTGGCACCGCAACATCGCTCGTAACATGTAGAATAGCCGCCCGGTTAGCGCCAGGCGGCTATTCTCGAATTGCAACATGGGAGACAATATGGCAGATTCCAGCAAAAAAATGCAGATCGTGTTTGCCTCGGCCGAGTGCGCACCGTTTGTAAAGACCGGTGGCCTGGGCGACGTGGCGGGCTCGCTGCCCGCGGCGCTTGTGCGCGCCGGCGCCGAAGTCATCGTGATGGTGCCCAAGTACGCCACCATCAAGGACGAGTACAAGGCGCAGATGGAGCACTTCTCCGATTTTTACGTAAGCCTGGGCTGGCGCAACGAGTATTGCGGGCTCGAGAAGCTCGAGCACGACGGCGTCACCTATATGTTCATCGACAACGAGCGCTACTTTGCACGCGACTATCCGTACGGCTTCTTTGATGACGGCGAGCGTTTTGCGTTCTTCTCCAAGGCCATCACCGAGAGCCTGCAGCACCTACCGGCCGGCTTTGAGTGTGACATCCTGCACTGCAACGACTGGCAGACGGCGCTGGCGCCCGTATTCTTGCGCGAGTTCTACCAGGGCCTGCCGCTGTACGACCGCGTCAAGACCGTGTTCTCGATCCACAACGTGGCGTTCCAGGGCCAGTTTAGCGACACTGTGATGGAGGACATCCTGGGCGTGGCGCATATTCCGGCGGCCGCCTCGCAGCTGCGTTGCGACGCCTGCAGCATCAACTACATGCTGGGCGCGCTGCGCTATGCCGATGCCATCACCACGGTGAGCCCCACCTATGCCAACGAGATCCAGACGCCCGAGTTTGGCGAGGGCCTGGACGGTGTGCTGCGCGAGCGCTCCTATGCGCTGCAGGGCATTTTGAATGGCATTGACGTGGCGGGCTTTGACCCGGCGACCGACAAGCGCATTGCCGCCAACTACACCGTGGAGGACCGTTCCGGCAAGGCCGCGTGCAAGGCCAAGCTGCAGGAAGAGCTGGGGCTCGAGGTTCGCGACGACCGTCCGCTCATGGTGATGGTCACGCGCCTGACGCGCCAGAAGGGCATGGACCTGGTCATGTACGCGCTCGACCGCATTTTGGCCGGCGGCGTTCAGGTGGCGGTGCTGGGCACCGGCGACCGTGACTACGAGGACGGCCTGCGCTACTTCCAGGACAAGTACCCCGGCACCATGGCCGCGCGCATCGAGTTCGATCCTGCGCTGTCGCAGCGCATGTATGCCGCCGCCGATATGTTCCTGATGCCTTCGAAGTTTGAGCCCTGCGGCCTGTCGCAGATCATCGCCATGCGCTACGGTACGCTGCCGATTGTTCGCGAGACTGGCGGTCTGAAGGACACGGTGATTCCGTATAACGAGTTTACCGGCGAGGGCACGGGCTTCTCGTTTAGTAACTTTAACGGCGACGAGATGGGTGACGCCGTGTTCCGTGCGGCACGCCTGTTCTGGGATAACCGCGATGCCTGGAACCAGCTGGTCACGCAGGCCATGAGCCAGGACTTTAGCTGGACGCGTTCGGCCGACAAGTATCTGGACCTGTACTTCTTTATGCACCCGGAGATTGAGAGGCCGGCGGCCGTTGTCGACGAGCCTGAGGCTGTTGCTGTGCCGGTGGCCGCTGAGGAGCCCAAGGCCGAGGCGAAGCTCGCTGCTGATGCCGAGGTTAAGCCCGCTGCGAAGCCTGCCGCTAAGAAGACGACGGCCCGCAAGACGACGGCTAAGAAGGCCACGGCGAGCAAGTCTACAACTGCGAGCAAGACCTCTGCAGCCAAGACCACTGCCACTAAGGCCACCGCTGCAAAAACGACTACAGCCAAGGCAACGACCACGCGCAAGCGCACCACCGCAGCTGTCAAGAAGGCCACCGAGGCCGAGGTCGTTCCCGAGGTAAAGGCCGAGACCGCTGCAGCCGAGGTTAAGCCCGCGGCAAAGGCTCCGGCCAAGACCGCTGCCAAGAAGACGACCGCGTCCACCAAGAAGGCAACGGCAGCCAAGAAGACCACGGCTACGAAGTCGACGACCACGAAGGCCGCTACGACGAAGGCCGCCGCGAAGACGACCCCGAAGGCAGCCGCAAAGCCGGCCGCTAAAGTCGAGGAGACGCCCGCTGAGTCTAAGGCTGAGGAAGCTGTCGAGGCTAAGCCGGCCGCCAAGACCACCACGCGCAAGCGCGCTACGACGACGGCCAAAAAGGCCACGGCCAAGACCGCTGCTCCCAAGGCAGAGGCTAAGGTCGAGGAAAAGCCCGCAGTAAAGGCCGAGCCGGCACCGAAGGTCGCCGAGGTCAAGACCGATCCGAAGGCCACGGCAAAGACCGAGCTCGCCAAGGAGGCCCCGATCTCCCCCGCCGCTCCAGCCGAGGAAAAGGCTCCTACCAAGAAGACCTCCGTCCGCAAGGCAACGGCCGCCCGCAAGCGCCACTAATCCGGACGATTAAAACTTAATCCTCACCGCAAAAGAGGGCGCCCCAAGCAGGCGCCCTCTTCTTGGTTGAACTTCATATTAAAAAGAGGGCCGGTTTACTACGACAAAATGGCTCCGACCGACCACGGCATGTAATCTACAAAAATGGTAACGCTTCTACCTGCGGTTTTAATATCACCAAATTGACTGTGGTTGAGATCATTCAATTTATCGTAGTAAACCGGGGTACTTTTGGTTGGCTACAAATAGTATCGGTATGTGCGTTTTCGAATGCCGCGATAATTTGGATGGTAAAACGATTTTCTAGGACAACCGTTCGCCGATAATGAGCGGCTGTAGTTTATACAACTAAAGTGCAACGATATACTTAAGTACTGTGCGTTAAGCCCATGGCCCGTTGGCCATGACTGTATAGAACTGGACCGTACTATGAGATTGATTCACAACAGCCGCCTGCCGCAGTTTCGCACTCCGTTTGGCGCTGTGACCACTGGAACTTCCGTTTCCCTCTCGGTGATTTTGGAGGATGCCGACCCCAACCAGGCAACACTTACGCTACGCACCTGGGTCGATGAAATCGGTGAGTCTCTGTATCCCATGACGCACGAGGGCGACGGCATATTTACCGTAGAGCTTGAGTGCACCGAGCCCTGTCTTATCTGGTACAGCTTTATCTGCAATATCGAGGGCCAGCCCGAGGTTCGCCTGGGCGCGCCGCAAGGCCGCACCGGTGGCGAGGGCGTAACTTACGGCTACGCCGAGGTTCCGTCCTTCCAGATTACCGTCTATAAGCACCGCGAAGTGCGTCCCGAGTGGTACGAGCGTGGCATGGTCTACCAGATCTTCCCCGATCGCTACGCCCGTGACGAAAACTGGCGCGAGCGCACGCTGGCCGAGGTCGAAAAACCGCGCAACGGAATCCGGCGCCGTATGGTCGAGGACTGGAACGAGCCGCCCGTGTACGAGCGCGCCGAAGACGGCTCCATCAAGACCTGGGACTTCTACGGCGGCTCGCTCAAGGGCATCCAGGAAGACCTGCCCCGCATCGCCGAGTTGGGATTTACAGCTATCTACCTCAACCCCATTTTTGAAGCCGCGAGTAACCACCGCTACGACACCGCCGATTACACCAAGATCGATCCGATTCTGGGCACCGAGCAGGACTTTACCGAACTGTGTCAGGCGGCCGAAAAGCTGGGCATTTCCATCATTCTCGACGGTGTGTTCAACCACACGGGCGACGATTCGATCTATTTCAACCGCTATGGCAACTACCCCGGCGTGGGCGCGTGGCAGAGCAAGGATTCGCCGTGGCGCGATGCGTTTTACTTCCATGAGGACGGTTCGTATGACTGCTGGTGGGGCGTGGGCAACATGCCTGTCATCAATGAGAGCTCCGAGCTGGTACGCGAGCGGCTCCTGGGCAAGGACGGCGTGATCCGTAAATGGCTACGTGCCGGCGCTCATGGCTGGCGCCTGGACGTCGCTGACGAGCTTTCGGACGATTTCCTGACCGAGATCAAGAAGGCAGTACTTGCCGAAAAGCCTGACGCACTGTTGCTCGGCGAAGTCTGGGAAGATGCCTCCAACAAGATCAGCTATGGTCATTTGCGCCGCTACCTGCAAGGCTCCGAGCTGGACTCTGCTATGGATTACCCCTTCCGCGACATGGTCATCGGCTTTTTGATGGGATACAAGAACGCCTACGAGGCTGCCGAGGATATCGAGACCCTGCGCGAGAACTACCCGAGCGAGGCATTGTCCTGCGCTCTCAATTTGCTTTCGAGCCACGACCGTCCACGTATCATCTCGGTGCTCGGCGGCGGCCCCGACGAGTCGCAGCTACCCGAGTGCGAGCGCAGCAAGTGGCGCCTGGACGAGAACTCGATGGGCCTGGCCAAGAGCCGTTTTTGGCTCGCCACGCTCATGCAGATGACCTTCCCCGGCGTGCCTTCGATCTACTACGGCGACGAATACGGCCTGGAGGGCCTTACCGATCCGGGCAACCGCCGCACCCTACCGAACAAGGACCAACTGCACGACTTCGACACGCTGGCTATTGTCAAGAACGCCTCCGCCGTACGCCGCGCACTGCCATTTATGATCGACGGCGAGATCAAGGCCTTCGCGCTCAACGACGAGGTGCTGGCATACAACCGCACGGGCAAGAATGGCGAGTCCGCGACGGTTATCATCAACCGCAGCCTGCGCAATTCGCACCGCGTGACGATTCCGGCGCTCGGCGAATGCGCGAGTGACGTGATCAGCGGTCACGAGTGCGAGATCCACAACGGTACGGTCACGCTCGATCTGTATCCGCTGGGCTCGTCGATCATCTATCACCATGCCGAGCAGCGCCTGCAGGAGCCGCTCGATCACGGCGCGGGCGTCGTGTGCCACATCACGTCGGTGCCGACCGATGACGGCAAGCCTGGCACGATCGGCGCACCCACGCGTCGCTTTATCGACCATCTGGCCGCCATGGGCATGCGCTACTGGCAGGTCCTGCCCGTTAACCCGACGGACTTCTTCCGCTCCCCTTACGCCGGGCCTTCGGCCTTTGCAGGCAATATCGATCTACTGCCCGAAAGCCAAGAGGAGCTGGCGGCCGACTTTGAGACTTGGAAGGCCCGTGGCGGTGAGGATGCAGACCCGCTCTACACGGCGTTTAAGCATCGCAACGCTGATTGGCTCGAGAAGTACTGCGTCTACATGGCCGTCAAGAAGTACTTTGAGGGCGAGTCGCGCCACGATTGGCCGGCCGATGTCGCGCGCTACAACGAGCATCTGATTGACGACAAACGTTTCCACGACGAGGCAGAGCTGCAGGCGTACATGCAGTACCGCTTTGACCTGGCCTGGTGCGAGCTCATGAACTATGCGCACAAGAAGGGCATCGAGGTCATCGGCGACATTCCCATGTACGTTTCGGACGATTCGGCCGACGCATGGAGCGAGCCCGAGAACTTCTGGCTGTCCGATACCGGCAAGGCAATCGAGATCTCCGGCGCGCCGCCTGACAACTTTGCGCCCGAGGGTCAGGTGTGGGGCAACCCGACGTTCCGCTGGGACCACATGAAGCAGAACGGCTATAGCTGGTGGATGGACCGTCTGCGTCGCGCGTTCTCGCTCTACGACCGCGTGCGCCTGGACCACTTCCTGGGATTCCACAGCTACTTTAGCATTCCCGCAGGAAAGGCTTGCGCCGACGGGCGTTGGCTGGCAGGCCCGGGCAAGGACCTGTTCCAGACCGCCTATGACGAGCTGGGGCCGCTCAACTTTATCGCCGAGGACCTGGGCTATTTGACGCCTGGCGTTCGCGCCATGGCTTCGACCTGCGGCTTCCCCGGCATGGACGTGCTGGAGTTTAGCGACTACGACGTTCGCTGCGGAATTCATCCCACACCGGGCAAGATCCTGTACACCTCGACGCACGACACGTCGACGCTCGCTGGTTGGTGCACGCGCTCCTTTGCTGGCGGCGACGAGCCGAGCGGTGTTGAGGTGGCGGCCAAGCTGATGAGCGACGTGCTGGCAAGCGACGCTCCCCTGGTGATGATGCCGCTGCAGGATGTCCTGGGGCTTGGCGACGATACGCGCATGAACGTGCCGGGCGTGGCCACGGGCAACTGGACCTGGCAGGCCGATGAGGCCGACGTTGCGGCCGCCGAGGGCAAAACTGCACAGCTCCTGCGCAACACCCATAGATTCTGGGGCGAAGCGTGATAAAACCCCCGATATAGGGTACAGTTACTGCTGTTTGAATTTATGCGGGCAGAGCGATCTGCCCGCTTTGTGCTGAAAAGGAAGTATTATGGCGCGCTACGATTACAAGTGCTCGAGCTGCGGCAACGTGTTTGAGGTTGAGCATCCCATGTCCGAGACCCCCGAGGTCGTGTGCCCGAGCTGCGGTGCCCTGGCGGCCAAGACGTTCTCGGCAAGCGGCATCAAGTTTGAGGGCAGCGGCTTCTACAACACCGACCAGCGCAGTGGCGGCTCCAGCACCAACGCCACCAGCGGCTGCTGCGCCAACTGTCCGCACAACCACTAGAAACCAAGCAGCCCCGCGACCGAAACCGATTGCGGGGCCGCTTCTTTAGCTACCCAGGTTTCCTTATGAGTTGCGGTGAAATAAGGACTGTTTGGCGGGTAGATGCCGCTATTCAATCCCTATTTCACCGCAACTTAGTAGTTACTTGTGGACCAAGCGGGCGCAGAAGTGGCCGTCGTAGGAGTCCGCATTAACGGGGACACTTTGGAAGAGGCCTCGAGCGTTTTGGCGCAGGGTGACGAGGCTCTTGGCATGATCGTACTCGGGGAGCTGCAAAATCTGGGCTTCGGAGAGCGGCGCCACGGTAAAGCCGGCGCCCTCAGGAGAGGCCAGGAAGGCATCCACGACCTGCGTGTTCTCTTCATCAAAAACCGAGCAGGTGGCATAGATAAGCTCACCGCCAGCAGCCACGCGCGCGGCTGCTTCCTTGAGCATCGTCAGCTGCAGGTGAGGCAGCTCAGTCGTAACGTCGTTCTCGGTCAGGCGCCACGGAATCTCGGGATGACGGCGCATGGTGCCGGTGCCAGAGCACGGCGCATCGATAAACACCGTGTCGAACAGGGCGGGCTCGCCGAGCATGGCATCAAACGACGTAAGCACCTCATTGAGCTCGCAGGCATCGCCCGACACCGTACGAACACCCGAGATGCCCGCCTTATGCAGGCGCGCGAGATTCTGATCACATTTACGATCATGCAGATCGAGCGCGGTATGCTGGCGCTCGTACCCGGCACGTTTGGCCTGGCACATCATCACATAGGTCTTGGTTCCGCGACCGGCACCAATCTCAAGGCAGCTTCCAGGGCGCGTGGCAGCTGTGGCGATGAGCTGGGCGTTGAGGTCCGAGGCAACCGCGGCCGCACGCTCAAACACGCCCGATGCAACCGTGACCTGCGCATCGACCGGAGCATGACAGCCCGGAAAGACAGGCGCAACGAGCTGCGAGATATTCGGGTCGTCCTTGGTCGCAAACGCATTCTCGTGCAGCGCAAGCGGCGCAGGCGCCAGATTGCCGGCAAAGTTGAGCACGCCCTCGGGCGTATCGAACGACGCCATAATGCGGGCGCACAGCCAGCGAGGGAGACCCATCAAACGAGACAGGCGAACCAAACGGCGCTCGGACTCATCCACGTCGGATGCCGTGGCAAAGTCCTCAACGTTGTCCGCGACCTTGTGCAGCACCGCGTTAGCCAGGCCCGCGGCAGACTTAGCACCGCTGCGCACCAGCTCAACACCCTGACTTACGGCAACGCGGCCCGGCGTATGCAGGTAGAGCATCTCGAAGGCCGAGATACGAAGCGCCATGCGAACGCGCGGCGCAACCTTTTTGGGTTTATCGAGAAACTGATCGAGCAGCTCGTCCAAAATACCCTGCGTGGCGGCCACGCCCAGCGCCAAGCGGGCGGCAAAAGCGGAATCGCGCTGGTCAATAGCCTTGGCCGATGCGCGAGAGGACAGCACGTCGCGCGCATACATGCCGCGGCGATCGGCCTCCATCAGCACATCGAGCGCAAGCTTGCGCGCGGGAGACAGCTTGCTCATGACAAAACACCCCACGAAAGATCGGCACCCTGCAGGCCAGCAGCCCAAGCAGAAGCGGCCATAGCACGCTTGCCATCAGGCTTAACCTCGAGCAACTCAACCGAGCCATCGGAAAGGCCAAGGTAAACACGCTTAGCCTGAACGAGAACCTGACCCTCGCCAAGCGACACGTCAGCCGCCACAGCATCGAGCACACGCACGGTCTTACCGGCAATCACGCAACGAGCAGGCGCGGTATCGGAAGAGGCCAGCACATGACGCACGCAATCGAGCGCAGCCATCTGCGGATCCAGACGCATCTCCAGCTTGGAAATCTTGGCAGCATGGGTAACGAGCTCCTCATCCTGTTCAGTCCACACGGCGGTGCCATCGGCAAGAGAAGGAAGCGTATCGGCAAGCAGTTTGCCGCCAAGCTCACCAAGCTCCATGGTCAGCGCCTCAGCATGCTTACCGGCAACCGACGTGGAAGCCTGAGCACAATAAGCGCCGGCATCCACGCCATGTCCAATACGCATAATAGAAACGCCAGCAATCTCATCACCAGCGAGAATCGCACGCTGAATAGGAGCAGCCCCACGCCAACGAGGCAGCAAGGACGCATGAACATTCACAATACCAAGCGGCGCCATATGCAGCACCTCATCGGGCAAAATGCAGCCATAAGCAGCCACACAGAAAATATCGGCTTGCGCAGCTTGGAGCGCCTCAACAACCTCGGCCGTCATACGATTAGCCTCAATAACCGGCAACCCAAGCTCAAGCGCCTTAGCCTTAACAGGAGACGGCTCCAGCTTCTTACCACGCCCGCGAACAGCATCGGGACGAGTAATTACGAGCGCAATTTCGTTCCCAGCCTCAACAAGCGAAGTCAGCGAAGGCACCGCAAAATCGGGCGTACCCATAAACACAATACGCATAAAGATCGTCTCCTCTCAACCAAAGCCGAGACGGCTACAAATAACAGCGGAAAGCCAAGTACCCAGCCCATCCGCAATAACAATTCAACAAGAACAAATATACCCAAAACCAAAGAAAGAGCCGCAATAAAAGCAGCTCTTTCAGCAAAGCAATTATCGGCAAAGACGCCCATCCCTAGCCCGACGGCACCCGGGCGAACCGAGCCAGAACAACGCAGTCCCCGGTGCTGAGCGCCCACATATCGTCCCGCGCGCAGTTTTGCAGCAAAGCGAGAATGTTTGAGCACGGGATGATATGTGGGCGCTCAGCACCGGGGACGGTGGGACCTACTCCGTCTCGCCCGGTCGAGCGCCGCGGGCCAGGGCGTCCTGGTACTCCTTGACTGCCTTGAGCCTCTGCATGGGCTTCAGTCGCTCAAACATGGTGTTGCCGTGCAGGTGATCGATCTCGTGCTGCAGGCACACGCAGAACAGATCGCCCGAGGCCTCGTAGCGAATCAGGTTGGCGTCCAGGTCGTACGCCTCGACGACGACATGGTCGGGACGCTCGATCTCGCAGCTAATGCCAGGGATGGACAGGCAGCCCTCGCTAAACGGCACCAGATGGTCGCTCTGCTCCACGATCACAGGGTTAATGAGCACGTACGGGTCGTAGTCGCTCTTGTCGCTGTAGTCGCAGTCGATGGTGACGAGCTGAATGAGCTCACCGATCTGCGGGGCAGCCAGGCCGCAACCGCCGTTCTCGAACATCATCTTCTTCATCTTCTCGGCAAGCGCCTCGATCGCCGGGGTGATCTCCTCGATGACGGCGCACTCCTGGCGCAGACGAGGGTCGGGCGACAGTACGATTCCGTTGGCTTCCATGGCCATCCTTTCGGGTTGTTACATCAAATCATAGGCGTCGACGTCAACGCTCACGCTCACGCCGCGCACGGAGCCTACCTCTTTGAGGCAGGCGTCGATATCATCTGAGACATGGTACCCCACGGGCGACTTCACAAGCAGATGGAAGCGGTAACGGTCCTTGGCTCTCTCGATTACACACGAAGCTGGGCCCAGCACCTGCGGCACCGCGCTGCCCGCCCGCAAAAAGTCGGGCGCGGCGGCATGCCAACGGCGCTTAAGCAGCTTTGCAATGTGGCCGATGTAGTCCTGCGCGTTGTCTCGGTTCGCCGACCACACCAAAATGTTGACCAAGCGAACAAACGGCGGATACAGGGCGTCGCGGCGCTGGTCCAGGTCGTAGTCGGTAAAGATCGAGCGGTCGTGCTCGGCGACGGCGCGAATGACCGGATCCTCGGGCAAGTAGGTCTGGATGATCACCTCGCCGGGACGATCGCCGCGACCGGCGCGGCCCGCAACCTGCTCAAGCAAGTCGTAGGCGCGCTCTCCTGCGCGGAAGTCCGGCAGCTTGAGGGCGAAGTCGGCATTGACCACGCCCACGAGCGTGACCTCGGGAAAGTCGAGGCCCTTTGCGATCATTTGGGTGCCCAGCAGCACCGCGCAATCGGCGGCATCGAACTGCTCGAGCAGCTTTTTGTGCGCATCCTTGCCACGCGTGGAATCGGCATCCATACGAATGATGGCGACGTCCTCAGGAAGCATCTGGTGCAGTGCGTCCTCGATCTGCTGCGTGCCCAGACCCATTTTTGCCAGGTAGCGACTGCCACATTTGGGGCAACGGCTCGTGGGTGCGGGATACGGCTGCACGCGCCAAGACGAACCGCAGGTGTGACACTGCAGCGTGTGCGTGCGCTCGTGATACGTAAGCGCGGTGGAGCAGTGGTTGCAGGTGGGGACGCAGCCACACTCGCGGCACATGAGGAATGGCGCAAAGCCACGGCGGTTGTGCAACAGCACGGCTTTTTCACGGCGCTCGACCACACGCTCCAGGCCTTCCATCAGCGGTTTTGAGAACATGGAGCGGCTGCCGTGCGAGAACTCGCGGCGCAGGTCGGCAATGCGGACTGTCGGCAGCACGGCGTTTCCCGGGCGCTCGGGCATCTCGACGCGCGTCCAGGCGGCACCGTTATACGTGCCACGGCGGCAGCGGTCGAGGGCCTCAGCAGAAGGCGTGGCGGAGCCCAACACGAGCGGGCAGCGGTAGCGCCGCGCCATCTCGGCCGCCACCTCGCGCGCGTGGTAGCGCGGACTGGAGCCCTGCTTGTAGCTGGTCTCGTGCTCCTCGTCGATGATGATGAGACCCAGGTCGCTGAGCGGGCAAAAGAGCGCCGAACGCGCGCCGACGACAACGCGGGCGGCACCACTGGCAACCATGTCCCACTGGTCCAGGCGCTCGCCGGCCGAAAGGCGCGAATGGAAGACCGCGACCGTCTCACCGAAGCGCGAGCGGAAGCGGCCGACGGTTTGGGCCGTCAGCGAGATCTCGGGCACAAGCACGCACGCCGAGCGGCCGGCCGCGAGCACGCGCTCGATAGCAGAGAGGTAGACCTCGGTTTTGCCGGAGCCGGTGACACCGTCGACCAGAACCACGTCTCCGTGGGCGTCAAGACGGGCGCGCTCTATCTGCGCGAGTGCCTGCTGCTGGCCGTTGGTAAGCGAGACCGGCGCCTTGCCGCTTGCCGAGGACAGCGTGGTCTGCTCGCTGCAGCCACGCCACGCACGGCGCTCCTCCACCACCACGACGCCGCGCTTTTCGAGCGCCTTGATAGTCGCCGACATGCTGTTATAGAGCAGGTTGAGGTCGCGCGTCGTGACCGGCCCGCACTGGAGCGCCTCGATGAGCTGACGCTGGCGGACAGCAGTCTTGGGCGGCGTATAGTCGAAACCCTCGGGCGTGAGCATAACCCAGCGGTTTTGGATAGGCTTGACGGCGGGGCGCTCAACCGTCCACACGCCGTCGTCACCCTTGACCACACGCGGGCTGCCGCCCGGGGGCAAAAACAGGCGCAGGCACTCTGAAAGCGTCGCGACATATTCGCGGCTCATCCAACGTGCGATACGGGCGGCTTCGGCGGTAAAGAGCGGTTTGCTGAGGATAGCCTCGATGGCTTTAATACGCGCGGGGTCGAGAGCTTCATTACCTTGCAGGTCGGCCAGCTCGGGCGCGATGTCGACGATGTAGCCCGCGGCCGCACGGTTGCCAAAGTGGACTAGGACCGTGGATCCGACCTGCGCCTCGTTAGCAAGGGACCCTGGGATGCCGTAGGCGAATGGCTCGGACAGCGCACGCGTCGGGATGTCGAGGACTACGCTCGCATAGGCGACGACGGGTTCGGGTACGGGCTCGGGCTGCGCCGGGGCGGCGGCAGGAGTCACGGACTTCGGAGCTTCCTCCGGTTCCGGCGAACCAAACAGCGAAAGTTGCTCGGCCATGGCCCCAGCACCTCCTATCCTATACGTCTACAGAAACAAGAGCCCCGCTCGGGTGAACGGGGCTCGGATACATACGTTTGCGCAGCGATTACAGCGCCATCGTGCGGGCGCGGTCGATGCGCGCCAAGCAGTCGTCGCGGCCGACGAGCGCCATGGTCTCGCCCAGCGGAGGGCTCACCATGTTGCCGCAAACGGCGACGCGCACGGCCTGGAACACCACGCGCTTCTTGAGGTCCATCTGCTCGGGCAGCGGCTCAAGCGCGTCGTCGATGTTCGCGGCTGTCCACTCGGTAACACCCTCGAGCGCGGCCTTGGAGGCGTCCAGAATGGCACCCATGCCTTCCTTGGCCAGGCCCTTGTTGACGGATTTCTCGTCATACTCGAGCGTCTCGGCCGTAGCGAAGATGGGAGCGGCGACGGTCACAGCGTCGGCCGGCATCTTGGTGCGCGGCTTGACGATGGCGGCAAGCGCATCGATCCAATCCTCGCCGTACTCGACATTACCCTCGATGAGACCCGCCTCGTGCAGCTCAGGGACCATGATCTCATCGGCAAACTGAGCATCGGACATGCCGTTGATGTACTCGGCATTGACCCAGTCAAGCTTCTTGGGGTCGAAGGTCGCCGGGTTCTTGGAGATGCGGTCGAGCGAGAACTTGCTGGCCAGGACGTCGCGCGGGATGATCGTGGTCTCGCCGTCGAGCGACCAGCCGAGCAGCGCCAGGTAGTTGACGAAGGCGTCGGACAGGTAACCGGCGTCGCGGTACTCCTCCACCGAGGTGGCGCCGTGGCGCTTGGAGAGCTTCTTGCCGTCGGCGCCCAGGATCATGGAGATGTGGGCGAACGTGGGCACGGGCGCGCCGAGGGCCTCGTAGACCATGACCTGACGCGGGGTGTTGGACAGGTGGTCGTCGCCGCGGATAACGTGGGTGATCTTCATCATAGCGTCGTCGACGACGGTCGCGAAGTTGTACGTGGGCGTGCCGTCGGAGCGGAAGATGACAAAGTCGTCGAGCTCTTTGGCGTCGAAGGTCACCTCGCCGTGGACGGCGTCGTGGATGACGACGTCTCCGCGGTCCTCGGGCACCTTAATACGCAGGACGTAGGACTCGCCGGCCTCGATGCGGCGGCGGGCCTCCTCGGGATCAAGATCGCGGCAACGGCGCTGATAGCCCTGGAAGGGGTCCTTGCGCTCCTGCGCGGCCTTACGATCGGCGTCGAGCTGCTCCTTGGTGCAGAAGCAGGGATAGGCCTTACCCTCGTCCCAAAGCTTCTGGGCGGCCTGCTTGTACAGGTCCAGACGCTCGGTCTGGGCGTAGGGGCCAAAGTCGCCGCCAACCTCGGGGCCCTCGTCCCAGTCAAGGCCCAGCCAACGCATGGCGCGCAGGATGATTTGCGTGTTCTCGTCGGTAGAGCGGGTGGGGTCGGTGTCATCGATGCGCAGGATGAACGTGCCGCCGTTTGCGCGGGCGAAAGCCCAGTTATAGATAGCGGTGCGGGCGCCGCCGATGTGCAGCTTGCCCGTCGGTGAGGGTGCAAAGCGGACGCGAACGTCTGATGCCATGGAAATCTCCTCGATTACAGGATGGATGTCTAACCGCATTAGTATAAAGCATCAAAGCAACCTCCGCACAAAGGGCACCGACCTACTCATTGGGGACAGACTTAAATTGATCAGTCTTTGGGCAACCTGTCGGCGTTTAGGTAAGGCTGATCATTTAAGTCTGTCCCCAATGAGTAGGTGCGGAAAGGGTGTGAATGTTTGATTTACGCGCTATGATGTGCCCTTGCATAGAGAGCCCGGCGGAATGGTAACGGTCGCCGGGACACGTTTTTGAAAGGACAATCATGTCAGAAGAACTTCGTTCCATCCCGCCCCAACACGGGTCCTTTGTTTTTACGTCGGAGTCGGTGACCGAAGGTCATCCCGATAAGATCGCTGACCAGATCAGCGATGCCGTCCTCGACGCAATCCTCGCCAAAGAAATAGAGCTGCAGGAGCAGGGCTACATTGCGCCCAACGGCGTGCCCGCCAACGTGGAGAACGTCCGCTGCGCCTGCGAGACCCTCGTGACCACCGGCACCGTCATCGTCGCCGGCGAGATCCGCACCCAGGCCTACGTCGACGTGCAGGAGATCGCACGTGGCGTTATCCGCCGCATCGGCTACAACCGCGCCAAGTTTGGTTTTGACTGCGATACCTGCGGCGTTATGAGCCTCATCCATGAGCAGTCGCCCGATATCGCCCAGGGCGTCGACGAGTCCTTCGAGACCCAGACCGGCGCTACCACCGACCCGATCGACCTGATCGGTGCCGGCGACCAGGGCATGATGTTCGGTTATGCCTCCAACGAGACCAAGACCCTCATGCCCATGCCGCACTACCTGGCAAGCCGCCTGGCCGAGCGCCTAGCCGCCGTGCGTCACGACGGCACCCTCGCCTATCTGCGTCCCGACGGCAAGACCCAGGTCACCGTGCGCTATGAGGACGGCAAGCCCGTCGAGGTCACGACCATCGTCATCTCCACGCAGCACGCCGCCGAGATCGAGGACATGGGCAAGATCAAGGACGACCTCATCGAGCACGTCATCACGCCCGTCATGGCTGCCGAGAACATGCCGTGGGACAACGCGGACATCTACGTGAACCCCACCGGTCGCTTTGTCGTGGGCGGCCCCATGGGCGACACGGGCCTCACCGGCCGCAAGATCATCGTCGACACTTACGGCGGCTACGGTCGTCACGGCGGTGGTGCCTTTAGCGGAAAGGACTGCACCAAGGTAGACCGCTCCGCCGCGTATGCCGCGCGCTGGGTCGCCAAGAACGTGGTCGCCGCCGGTCTGGCCGACCGCTGCGAGGTCGAGCTTGCCTACGCCATCGGCGTTTCCAAGCCCCTTTCAATCATGGTCGACACCTTCGGTACCGCGCATGTTGCCGAGGACAAGATCGTCGAGGCCGTAGAGAAGACCTTCGACCTGCGCCCGGGCGCAATCATCCGCGACCTAGACCTGCGTCGCCCCATCTACGAAAAGACGGCAGCCTACGGTCACTTCGGCCGAGAAGACGCCGACTTCACCTGGGAGAAAACCGACCGAGTCGAAGAACTCAAAGCAGCCTGCGGACTGTAATTGGGAACCACCAAGGTCACAACACGCACGCGCTTTCAAAAGAAGTACCGCCCCCAAGCGGTGCTTCTTTTTTATTAATCCGGTGGTGAAGATGCTTCGATATGAGTCTACGCTGCGTCCCTAGCTAATGAATTTTGCAACACACGCGCCTCTACCATGTATCCTTAGTTCCGAGGGCTTTGGTATTTGGTCGATCGCGAGTTCCGCACGAGCCGGAGGCCACTTAATGTGGCCTCCGCGCGAGCAGGACTGTCCGAGCAGGCGACCAAATACCAAAGCCCTCGGAACGACGGGATAGAACAGGAGCACCCATGGCAGGCAAGCCGCAAACACTAGCTACGACCTCGGCATTCGAGATCTTGGGCCCCGTCATGGTCGGCCCCAGCTCATCGCACACCGCCGGCGCCCTGCGCTGCGCACAAGTTGCCGCCAGCCTGCTGGAAGGCCGCATCACCAAAGTCACCTTTGGCCTGTGGAACTCCTTCGCCCACACCTACCGCGGCCACGGCACCGACCGTGCGCTCGTCGCGGGCATCCTGGGCCTCGACACCGATGACGAGAACATCAAGCAGGCCTTCGACCTCGCACGCGAACGGGGCCTCGACTATCACTTTGAAATTAAGGGCGACGACGCCTCCATCCACCCCAACACCGTCGACATCGACATGGTCGACGACACGGGCTCCACGGCGCAGGTCCGCGGCGAGAGCCTCGGCGGCGGCAAGATGCGCATCAGCCGCATCAACGGCGTCGGCGTCGACATCTCGGGCATGTATTCCACGCTCTTCGTGGCGCACCAGGACGTCCCCGGCGTGCTCGCCGCGCTCACCAACCTGCTCGCCTACGCCCATGTGAACATCGCCTTCTGCCGCACCTACCGCACCGAAGTGGGCGGCCAGGCCTACTCCGTCTTTGAGACCGACGGCGCGCCCGACGACACCGTTATCCCCATGCTACGCAAGCTCGACAATGTCGATTACGCGACCTTTATCGAGCTCCCTGGTTCTGCCTCGTCGCTCTCCCCCGGCGTCTCGGCCAAGGAAATCTTCGACGACGGCGAGCAGCTGCTCGATGCGTGCGCCGAACTCGGTCTGAATATCGGCGCCGTTATGGCCGTGCGCGAGGCGCGTCTGACCGGTGAGGAGCACACCGTCGCCGCCATGCGCCGCGTGCTCGACGTCATGCGCGAGGAGACCACGACCCCCATCGTTAATCCGCAGCGATCGCTCGGCGGGCTTATCGGCGGCGAGGCTAAACTCGTCGATGCCACCGGCCGCAACGATTTGAGCACGAGCCTGATGGGCGCCGTTCAAACCGACGCCGTGGCCCGCGCGATGGCCGTGCTTGAGCGCTCCGCCACCATGGGCGTGATCGTCGCCGCCCCCACGGCGGGCTCCGCAGGCGTCGTGCCCGGCTGCGTGCTGGCGCTCGCTGACCACCTTCAGCTCGACGACGAGCAGGTCATGGACGCGCTCTACTGCGCAGCCGCCATCGGCCTCAACCTCACCACGAGCGCCTGCGTCGCCGGCGCCGAGGGCGGCTGCCAGGCCGAGGTTGGAAGCGCCGCCGCCATGGCTGCCGCCGCGCTGGTGCAGATGCTCGGCGGCACGCCCGAGCAGGCGCTCGACGCCAGTTCCATCGCGCTGAGTAACCTATTGGGACTCGTATGCGATCCCGTAGGAGGCCTCGTGGAGGTGCCCTGCCAAAACCGCAACGCCATCGGCGTGGCAGCGGCCTTTAGCTCGGCGCAGCTCGCCCTCGCCGGGATAAAGAGCCTGGTTCCGTTTGACCAGATGGCACATGTCATGCTCTCAGTGGGCCACGCGTTGCCGGCCACGCTGCGCGAGACGGCAAAGGGCGGCATCGCGCAGGCTCCGGCCGCACTTTCGGCCTGTGCAAAATGCGGTGTGTGCGGATAACGGCTAAGAACGACTCAAAGGTGGGACAAATGTCCCACCTCTTTTGAATGCCACCGTTTCCGTACCACAAACAGCAGGGCAATCGCTATAATGCAAGCCCAGTAAAAACACGATGAGCCATAAGGCGAAATTCGAAGGATATGCATACGATGTCGCAAAACGATCGAACTCAACTGATTCCCGATCCGCAGCAGCCGAGCAGACACACCGGCGGCGTTCAGTCACCGCGTCCTATCGCGCCGAGCCACGGTCAGCAGCGTGGTGCGGCAAACGCTTCCCAACGCCCGAATCAACAGCGACAGCAGCGTCAACAACGTCAGCAGCGCCAGGCAAACGGCAATGCGCCCAAGCAGCCCCCCACGCACGCTCGGGGCGATCGCGGCGCCGCGCGCAAACCCGCCGAGAACAATAAGTCGGGCAAAAAGACGACGCTCTTTGTCGTCCTGGGTCTTATCGTCATTGTCTATATCGTAGGCGTCGTAGCGTTTTCCCAGCTAGCCTACCCCAATACCACCATCGCCGGCGTCGACGTCTCGTTCTCCAACGCTTCGTCTGCCGCCACCAAGGTCAACTCGGCATGGAAGCACTATAAGCTCACCGTGACAGGCGATGACTTTAGCTGGACCTATCAGCCCGAGTCCGATGAACCCATCGTCGACGGAGAGGCTGCCGCAAAAGAGATCATCAACCACAACGAAGCCTTTGTATGGCCGGTCCGCCTTGTGGAATCCTTAAGCGGAAAGACCAAAACAACCGCTACCTCCAACGAAGTCGATCTTGATCAAGACGTCGACCTGTCCATGCTCTCCGACACCTTTAACCAAAAGAAGTTTGAGGAGGATCTGGGCGCCGCCATCGACGAGTTTAACGAGGGCCGTTCGGGCACGTTCGAGGCAAATAGCTCCTATGACGAGCAGGCCGGCAAGTTTACCGTCGAGAAGGCGCGCTCCAACGAAAAGCTCGACCGAGAGCATGTCATTAAGTATGCCGAGCTCGAACTTGCCTCGCTGTCCGAGACCGTAGACCTTTCCAAGCTCGGCAACGATGCCTATGAGCCGCTCAATGGAACGCTGACCGATGATCAGATTCAGGCCGCATGCGATGCCGCCAACAACTTCCTGGGCGTCAACGTGACCCTCAAGCTCAACGGTGAGGATGCCGGCAAGGTTGATGGCAGCTCCGTGTTGCAGTGGATCAGCTTTGCCGATCCGGCCAACCCCACACTCGATACGTCGCAGATCAGCAGCTGGGCAGCCGAGCTCGCCAACGGCTTTAACACCGTGGGCTCCACTCGCTGGTGGACGCGCGCCGATGGCAAGCAATGCGCCGTCGAAGGCGGCGACTTTGGTTGGTCCATCGACAGCAGCTCGCTCGCCAAGCAGGTCGAGGACGCCATTAACAACAAGCAAACCGGCGAAATCGAGATCAAGTACTCCCAGAAGGCCGACACCTTTACCGCAAAGGGAGAGCCCGACTGGAAGGCATACGTCGATGTCGATCTATCCGAGCAGCACGCGCGCTACTACGACGAGAGCGGCAATATCGTGTGGGAGGCCAACTTTATCTCCGGCAAGCCGGGAGAGGACGCCACCCCCGAGGGCGTATGGCAGATTAACAGCAACGATGGCGCCAGCAAGCTCATCGGTGCCAAGGACCCTGAGACCGGCAAGCCAAAATACGAGAGCCCGGTCAGCTATTGGATGCCGTTTGAGGGAAACATGGTCGGCTTCCACGATGCAACGTGGCAAAACGACAAGAGCTTCGACGACCCCAACTCCTACAAGTGGTGCGGCAGCCACGGTTGCATCAACCTGCGCCTGGCCGATGCCAAGGCACTTCACGACTGCATCAAAGTCGGCCTGTGCGTGGTTGTCCACTCGTAGTGCAACGCGTGCATTCCTACAACGTGGAACCGCTGCGACCAATCTAACAGTTACGAAAGAAACCGTCCTATGCGCCCGCCCCAACCGGTGGGCGCATATACTTATCGAGGTTCTTTCTATAAAGGAGACGCTATGCCGAATGTCCCCACGATCACCCCGGGCCCGGATAATACCGAGCACACGCCCGAAGGTGTCACCGAAACGCTTCCTCTGATCACAGACGTACATGCCGACGAGGAGAGCGGACGAACGAACGATACGGCCGAGATTTCCGATGAAGAGGCATATGCCAAGCTCAAGGCAAAACGTGCCGAACGTCGACGCAAAAAGCTGATTCGACGCGTCATTGCCGCCGGCATCGTGGGTGTCATCGCGCTCATTGCCATTGTCGCAACCCTGGTTATCAATGCGCAGCCACAGGGCGATAGCGGGCCTGCGACCGACATGGTGACCGAGGGCACGTTTACCACAACGGTCGAGGCGAAAGGCCAGCTCAAACCCATTTCGTCCTCAGTGGTCTCCCCTTCTGTCGACGGTACGGTCGATTCGATCAACGTGCAGGCAGGCCAATCCGTCAACGAGGGCGACGTGCTAATGACCATTAAAAACGACGAGCTCGATCGCAACGTTGCCGAGGCGCAGCGTGCAGTTGCAGCCGCTCAAGAAGACCTCGCCAACGCACAGAAAGCCGCAGCCGCCGCGCAGGCCACCCCAACGACGGACGTCGATGGAGCTTCCACAGCGGCTGGCATCTCCGCCGCATCAGCGGACACGAACGCCATATCGGCCGCGCAGCGCAGCCTCGCATCGGCCCAAGCAAACCTCGATCAGGCAAACGTCAAGGCCGCCAGCCGTACGGTCACGGCCCCGAGCTCGGGTAGCATCGTGGAGCTCAACGCCAAGGTGGGCGCCACGGTAACAGGCGGCATGATCATGGGCGAAAGCGATTCGAGCGGCGGCAAGCAGTGCATGCAGATCGCCGACTTGTCCAAGATGAAGGTGACCGTGCAGGTGGGCGAAAAGGACATCGCCAAGATCGCCGTTGGGCAGAGCGCCAACGTCACGTATCCCGCGTTTCCCGATATCGTGAGCCAGGGAACCGTTACGGCCATCGCGTCGGTGGCAAACTCCGACGCCGCCAACGGTGGCGGCGGCAACGTAACCTTTAACGTCGACATCCTCATCGAAGCGCCCGACGCGCGCCTGAAGCCGGGCATGACGGCCGAGGTATCGGTGGTGACCGAGCAGCTCGACGACGTGGTGATGGTGCCGACGATGGCGCTCATGACCGAAGACGACGAACACTATTACGTCAACGTGGCAACCGATGACGAGGGCAAGCAAACCCATCGCGTGAAGGTGGCCGTCGTGACGCAAAACGACAACGAAGCCGTAGTCGGCAAGACACAGGTCAAGCGCGACGACCAGGGCAACGAGATCAACCCCAACGTGCCGGTTACCAAGCTGCGCGATGGCGACACCCTCGTCATGGACACCGGAGCGGACGCAACGGCTGACGGCGGCTACAGCGCGGATTCGAGCAGTATGTCTGCCGATGAGGACATGTAATGCGTCCCGTTATCGACATTCGCAACGTGCATCGCATCTTTGAGAGCGAGGCGGGTTGCGCCCATATCTTGCACAACGTGAGCCTGGCGGTAAATCCCGGCGAATTCGTCGCTATCACTGGCCCCTCGGGCTCGGGCAAGTCAACGCTCATGAACATCCTGGGCTGCCTGGACAAACCGACGGCGGGCGACTATTACCTGCAAGGGCTCAACGTGGCCGAGCTCGATGATGACGAGCTCACCGAAGTCCGCGCCCTGAGCATTGGCTTTGTCTTTCAGAGCTTCAACCTGCTGCCGCGCCTGTCGGTTATCGAAAACGTCATGCTGCCGCTGGCCTACACCAACGTGCCCCGTAGCCAGCGCGAAATGCGCTCCGTGCACGCGCTGCAGGCCGTCACGTTGCCCGTCGACCACTGGGACCACCGCATATCCGAGCTCTCGGGCGGCCAGATGCAGCGTGTCGCCATCGCACGTGCGCTCGTCAACGATCCGCCCATCATCCTGGCCGATGAGCCGACGGGAAACCTGGACTCCGCCACTGGAGCGCTCGTCATGGAAACCTTCCATAAGCTCCAGGAGCGCGGCAAGACCATCATACTCATCACGCACGACCCCGGCATCGCCGCCGAGGCCGACCGTGCCGTGACCATCCGCGACGGTCGTATTCACGACGGCGCGTATATTCCACATACACCGCGGACCCTGCGCAGCGCCGTCGATAACCTACCCACGATCTCCGACCCGACCATCCCGCAGAAAGGAGTGATGGTGTGAGCACGCGCGACCTCATCCAAGAAGCACTTCACTCGCTCGAGGCCAACAAGGGGCGCAGCCTGCTCACCATCCTGGGCATTGTCATCGGCATCGCCTCGGTTATCGCCATGACATCGCTCATCGGCGGCATCCAAAACAGCTTGGTCAATAGCCTAGGCCTCAATGCGGCACGCATGGTGCAAATCTATTCATCGCAAGAACTCACCGATTCTGACGTCCAGAAGCTTCAAAAACTGGTGCCGCAGATAGAGCAGATTGGCATTGTCGACAGCGCGTATACCGAGTACAAGACCGGCGATAAAAGCTATACCGTCATGGCACAGGGTGTCGATAGCGACATGCTCGACGCTGTGGGTGCCAGCAAGCTCGTTGCGGGACGTGTCTATTCACAGGCCGAGTCTCAATCAGGCTCGCGCGTTGCGCTCATCAGCCGTGGCGGCGCCGATCAGCTTTACGGCAACGAACAGGACGCACTGGGAAAAACCATCAAGGTGTCCAACGGCGAGGTGCAGATTGTAGGCGTGATTGATGGCGGCAGCGACTCCATGGGCTCGCTTACGCTGTATATGCCACGCGAAACCATTTCCGGCCTGTTTGGCGACGAGAATCCTTCATTCCCCAGCGTGACGGCACTTGCCGCCGAGGGCACGGACATGGACGAGCTCTGCAAGACCATCGAGTCCAAGGTGCGCGCGATGAAGGGCATCTCGGAGGATGATGAGTACGACAGCGTATCGGCGACCTCCATGAAAAGCGCCATCGATGCACTCAACTCCTTTATGGGCGCCTTCTCGCTCATCATGGGTGCTGTCGCCAGTATCTCGCTGCTTGTCGGCGGGATCGGTATTATGAATATGATGCTCACCAACGTGACTGAGCGCATCCGCGAGATCGGTATTCGCCGTGCCCTGGGCGCCAGTCGTCGCGATATCACCGCGCAGTTTTTGGCCGAGTCCTCGGCGCTGTGCGTCACCGGTGGCCTGCTGGGTGTCCTGATTGGCTATCTGCTGGCCTGGGGCCTCGCGATGTTTGCCGCAGGATCAGGGGTTCTCAGCGAGCTCGGTGCCAGCGGGCAAATCACACCGAGCTTTTCAATCGCCACGGTGCTGCTGGCCTTCGCCGTCTCCGTCGGCATCGGCGTAACCTTTGGCTTCTACCCCGCCCGCCGCGCGGCAAAGCTCGACCCCGTCGAGTGTCTACGCTACCAGTAAGCCACCACCAACAAGTTGCGGTGAATTAAGGACTGACTATGCTATCTAGCAGCAAAAACAGACACTATTTCACCGCAACTTATTGAAGGGCTGTTTGCGTCAGTTCCGGGCGTCGTCCTCGAGCTATTGGTGGATGACGGGCTTGTACGGGTCGAGCTTGCTCGGGGCGCTCCTCCTCGCGGGCGGGAGGGCGCGCAGGCGCGGCGAGCGCCTAGCGCGCGAACTCCCGTAAGAGCGCGTCTTCCACTTCCCGAAGCGAAAGGGCCCCGCCTCCCTCGGCGGGACGGGCGACCACGATACAGCGCGCTCCCACGTCGCGCGCGGAGGCGATCTTCTCGGCCGTGCCGCCTACGGTTCCCGAGTCCTTGGTCACAAGCCACTGGGCGCCCACCTGCCGAAGCATCGCCTCATTGAGCTCGCGGGTGAAGGGCCCCTGCATGCCGATGACGTGCGACGGCGAAAACCCCGCGTCGATGCACTTCGTTATAGCACCGGGCAGCGGGAGCACACGCACGAAGAAGCGCTCCGCGAAATCGGCGACGCTCGTGTAGGGAGCAAGCTCCTTGCTCCCCGTCGTGAGAAGCGCGCGACCCGGGTTCTCGGAGAGAAAGCGCGCCGCGCAGGCGATCGACGCGACCGACACGACGCCTTTGGGCAGCGCCTCGACCGGGCGCGCAAGGCGCAGGCATCGTGCACCCACGGCGAGCGAAGCGGCCCGGATGTTGCCGCTTGCGAGCGTAGCGAAGGGGTGCGTGGCGTCGACAACGATGCACGCGCCGGAAAGCTCGCGCTCCATGTCAGCCTCGTCGAGCCTGCCCGCATGCACCTCAATGCCTGGAAGCTCGCCCAAAAGCTCGCCTCCGTACTCGGTTGCCGCGTAGGCACGGGCGGGGATGCCCGCCCCGCTCGCCCATTCGCACAGAAGGCGGCCCTCGGTGGTGCCGGCGAAGATGCGCAGCGCCGGCGCGGATGCGGGCGCCGTCACTTCGGGCCGCCTGGGCGCGTGATCTGGTAGAGCAGCGCGTTCATAATGGCAGCCGCCACGGTCGAGCCGCCCTTGCGACCCCTCGCGACGATGGTCGGCACGCGTCGCGCGAGTAGCTCCTCTTTCGCCTCGACCACGTTCACAAACCCGACCGGCACCCCAACGACGAGCGCGGGCGCGATCTTCCCCGCGTCCATGAGCTCGGCAAGGCGCAGAAGCGCTGTGGGAGCGTTGCCGACGGCCACGATAAACGGACCCTCGATGCCGCAAGCTTTGTCCATGCTCGCAACGGCGCGAGTCGTGCCCGCGGCGCGCGCAGCCGCGGCGACATCAGGGTCGGCCATGTAGCACACGGCCTTGCAGCCGAGCTTCGCGAGCGCGGGCTTGCTTATGCCTGCGAGCGCCATGTTCGTGTCGGTGAGCACCGTGGCCCCTGCGCGCAGTGCGTCGAGCGCACAGTGCGCGGCGTCATGCGTGAACACGAGGGAATCGGCGTACGAGAAGTCGGCAGTGGTGTGGATGACGCGCTTCACGACGGGCTCTTCGAGCGGCGGGAACGTGCGGCCGCCGAGCTCTTCGGTGATGATCTCGAAGCTGCGCCGCTCGATGTCGCCGGGCGCCATCTCCTTGGAATCCATCTAGTACTCCACTCCTTCCCTTGCACATATCCCCTGAGCGTAGGGGTGTTTCTCGCACCGCATCTCGGTTATGTAGTCGGCCTTCTCCACGATCTTGCGGGAAGGCGCGCGCCCGGTGAGCGCTACTTCGACGCCGCGCGCGGACATATCGAGCGCGCGGTCCACGAGCGCCTCGTCGACAAGCCCCTTCGAAAGCGCGTCGAGCGCCTCGTCGAGCACGAGCAGCCCCTCTTGCGCGCCCTCGAGCTCGACGAGCGCGGAAGCGAGGTTCCCATCGTGCAGCTCGCACGTCGCGGCAAGTTCTTCCGACGTCATCGACCAGGTAAACTTGTCCGACGCCTTCCCCGCGAACACGGGCACGCCGAAATGCTCGGCGAGCAGACGCACCTCCCCGCTTTCGCCGTCTTTCAGGAACTGCACGACGACGACGCGGCGGCCTGCGGCGAGCACGCGAAGGGCGAGGCCCATCGCCGCCGTGGTCTTGCCTTTGCCGTCGCCATGATACACGTGGATCATACGCCCTCCTCGATAATGCGGTAGACATACTCCATGTCGAGCGCCCCGCGCACGACGTCGGCCAGGCGGTCGAACTCGCGCGCACGATGATCGGCTGCGGACGCCGCGCCCGCAGCACCCACGACGCTCTCGGGCAGGCCGCGCATGCGCGCGAGCGAGCGCGCGAGGGCGAGCGCCACCCCCGGTTCGTCGAACAGGCCGTGGAGATAGGTTCCGAACACGTTTCCGCAGGCCGCGCCTTCTGGTTTGCCGCCAATCGTGCCCGCAGGGGCGCAGGAGACGGTCGTTTCGCCGTCGTGAATCTCGTACCCGCGTGCCGTCATGCCGTTCCACACCGAGAACGCGCCTTGGGCGCCCGTGATGCGCAGCTCCGACTGGGCGAGGCGCTTTTCCTCCTTGAACACCGTACTTGCAGGGATGAGCCCGAGCCCGCGCGCGGTGCCAGCGCCTTCCCTGCCGTGCGGGTCGGAAAGCTCGTCTCCCAAAAGCTGGTAGCCTCCGCATATGCCGAGCACCGGCGTGCCCGCGCCCGAAAGCGCGCGTACACAGGCTCCGATGCCGCTAGCCGCAAGCCAGCGCGCGTCGTCGAGCGTGGTCTTCGAGCCGGGAAGCACTACCAGGTCAGGTCGGCCCAGATCGGTCGTCGAGGAAACGTAGCGCACGCCCACGCCGGGCACGCGCGAAAGCGGGTCGAAGTCGGTGAAGTTCGACAGATGCGGAAGGCGCACGACGGCGACGTCGATGACGCCGCGCGCCTCACGGGCAGATAGGCGCGGCGCGAGCGAGTCCTCGTCGTCCAGGTCGAGCGTAAGATACGGCACGACCCCCACGACGGGAACCCCGCACATCTTCTCGAGCGGGGCCAAACCCGGGCGTAGGATTTCCACATCGCCGCGGAACTTGTTCACCACAAGCCCCCGCAAAAGCGCGCGATCCTCGGGCGCAAGGAGCGCGACCGTGCCGTAGAGCTGGGCAAACACCCCGCCTGGGTCGATGTCGCCCACGAGCAGCACGGGGGAGGACACGGCGCGCGCGAGCCCCATGTTGACGATGTCGTTTTCGGAAAGGTTGATTTCGGCGGGGCTGCCGGCGCCCTCGATGACGATGACGTCGTTTTCCTCCGCGAGCGAATCGAACGCCTCCAAAATCTGCGGCATGAGCGCCTTCTTTCGCGCGAAGTAGTCCCTCGCAGCGAAGGCTCCCTGCGCCTTGCCGGCCACGATGAGCTGGCTTCGGTGGTCGCTTTCGGGCTTGAGCAGGATGGGGTTCATGCGCACGTCGGGCGCGATGCCGCACGCCTCGGCCTGCATGATCTGGGCGCGCCCCATCTCGAGCCCGTCGGCCGTGACACCGCTGTTGAGCGCCATGTTCTGGCTCTTGAAGGGAGTCACGCGCAGGCCGTCCTGCGAAAGCACACGGCACAGCCCAGCCGCAAGCAGGCTCTTCCCCGCGTTCGACATGGTGCCCTGGATCATGATGGGCTTCGCCCTACCCACGGGTATCGACCTCCTTCGCCGAGCCTCGGCCATCCGCGCCCGCCATAGCGCCGCTGCAAGAAGCGCCGCCCCGTTCGTCGGGTTCGCCTTCGCCCGATGCGCCTTCCGCCCGAAGCGCGCGACTGAACGCCATCGCAAGCCGGGCATTCTCCTTGCGCGTGCGCACCGCGACGCGGCACCAGAAACGGGACAGTACCGAAAACGAGTCGCACGTGCGGACCAAAACTCCCTGTTTATACAGGCGCTCGGGGATGTCTTTCGCCGGCGTGCGGACTAAAAGGAAGTTCGCATCCGACGGCACGACGGAAAGCCCGAGCGAGGAGAGCTCGTGGGAAAGCCACGCTCGCTCGCCCGCCAATACATCGCGCGTGCGCGAGACGTATTCGACGTCTTCCAGGGCGGCGATGCCCGCGGCCTCGGCGACCGAGGAGACGGGCCACGCCTGCCCCGCCCGGCGAATCCCCTCGATGAGTTGGGCGTTTCCGCTGATCAGATATCCCAACCGCAACCCCGCCATTCCGTAGAGCTTGGTGAACGCGGAGAGCACGGCCACATGGCGCGAACACGCGGCGCGTGCGGCCACGCTCCTTTCGCGGGCGTCGGGCGCAAATCCGAGGAAGCACTCATCCACGACGAGCAGCGCGCCCACCTGCTCGCAGCGGCAAGCCGCGGCATCGATCACGCTGGGGTCGACGAGGCGCCCCGTCGGGTTGTTCGGATTGCAGAGGTACGCCACGTCTCCCGGCCCCTCGATCGCGCGGGCGAAGGAGGCGGGCACGTCGAAGTCGTCCGCTTCGGAGAGCGGGAACTCCTGCACGCATGCGCCGTAGTACGATGCCGCCTCCGCATATTCAGAGAACGTCGGCGCGCACACGACGATGCGTTTCGGGCGCACCGCCGCGGCAAGCCGCCAGATGATGTCGGACGCGCCCGCGCCGCAGACGATAGTATCTTCGGGAATGCCCTGGGCGCGCGCTAGGGCGCGAACGAGGGCGAGGCTTTCCCTATCGGGGTAGGCGTCGATTCGAGAAAGCGCCTTGCAAGCTGCGGCGACGGCGCGCGGCGAGGGGCCTGCCGGATTCACGTTCACCGAGAAGTCAATGAGGTCGGAGGCGCCCCCTTCGCAAGCGATGCCGAGCGATTGCGTGCTACCCCCATGCGCACGGGCGCGCAGGATTCCCCCGGCAGCCCGGGGCGCGGCATGGTCTTCCCTCATGCCATCGCCCCCACGGCGAGCACGACCGCCGCGCGCGCGGCGCCGAAGACGACGAGCGCGCATACGGACGCGGCGAGCATGAGCCTTGTCGCCCGGGCGATGTCGCCCCACTCGATTTCGCGGGACGCGTCGCCTATCGTCGGTTTCTCAACGAGCTTACCGAAATACACCGCGGGTCCTGCCAGGCGCAGCCCGAGCGCGCCCGCGCACGCTGACTCGGTCTGCGCCGCGTTCGGGCTCGCATGGCGACGCCTATCGCGGCGCCAGATGCGCGCCGCCCCGCGCGCGTCGAGCCCGACGATCGGGCACACGGCAATCATGAGCAGGGCCGACAAGCGCGAGGGAATCCAATTCACCGCATCGTCGAGGCGCGCCGAGGCGCAGCCGAAGTCGATGTAGCGCTCGTTTTTGTAGCCCACCATGCTGTCGAGCGTGTTCACCGCCTTATACGCCATGCCCAAGGGCGCACCCCCGATAAAAAGGTAGAAAAGCGGCGCGATGACGCCGTCGCTCGCGTTCTCCGCCACCGTTTCCACGGCGGCGCGCGCAACGCCCTGCTCGTCGAGAACAGACGTGTCGCGTCCCACGATGAGCCCGACGGCTTCGCGCGCCGCGACAAGGCCGCCCTTCGAGAACGCGCGGGCCACGGCCAGGCTCTGGCGGCGCAGCTCGCATGTCGCGAGAATCTGATAGCTCGCCCATGCCTCGGCCACGAAGCGCAGGCCGGAGTGAACCATGCCGCAAAGATGCAGGATTCCCCAGGTCAAAAGCCCACACGCAAGCGGAAGCGCCACGGCGAGCACAAGCCCTGCGGCGCGCGTGCCCGCGGACGTTTGCGGGAATGCGCCCCGCAGGCGGCCTTCGGCCCACGTGATCGCGCGCCCCATGGCGACGACGGGATGGGGAAGCCAGCGCGGGTCGCCGAAGGCAAGGTCGGCCGCGAACCCGGCGGCGACGGCAAGAATCGTCATCACCGGGCATCGCCCCCCGAAGCGGGGCGAACGTCGCGAAGGCAGCGCCCATCCCAGGTGGCGGCCCATGCGCCGCCCGGCTCGGTATGCACGTCGAAGTATCCAATTTTCGGGACAGCTAGCTCGGAGAGCAGCGCTTTCACGGTACCCGCGTGAACGACGAAGACGGCGCGCCCACTCCCCTGGACGCGCTCCGATTCGCACGCCTCCCGAAACGCCGCGACGACGCGGCGGGTGAAATCGCTCTTGCCCTCGCCATGCGGACAGCGCGTCTCGCACCAGGAGTCTACCCAGGCGCGGTAGCGCGCATCCTCTTTAAGCTCGGCGGCGCTTCGCCCATCGAAGTCGCCGAAATCCATCTCGCGCAGACCAGGGCACGCCATAAACTCCGCGTTCGGGAAGAGGATGCGCGCCGTCTGGTCGGTGCGGGCCATGCCGCTCGTGATAACACGGAACACGTCACGATAGCACGCGATGTCACGCAAAGCGCGCTCACCCGCGCTCGACAGGGGCTCGTCGGTGCCCGCCCCGCTGTAGCGATGGTCTTCCGTGCCCGCCGTGGCACCATGGCGCACGAAGACGACTTCCAAAGGCGCGCCCGCGCCCTGCGTCCCTCGAGGCGCATCGGCAAGGTTTCCTTTGATGACCTGGGGTATCCCGCACGTCATGCGCACGACGACGTCGGCGCGCGCAGCGAGCGCGCATCCCAGGCGCCCCGCGCGCTCGCGCCATTGGGCGTCTTCCGCACGCATAGGGACGACCCCCGAGCCGACCAAGGACAGAATCACTACGTCGAAGCCGATCAGCCGCTCGAGCGCCCGGTCAGCGTCGAGCGCGCGTACGAGTTCCTCAGCACGGTAAGCGACACGGCCGGCAAAAGCCGCGGGCACGCCGCCCTCCGCAAACTGCGCCGCGTCGACGAAATCGTCCGCCGCGAACCCGAGCTTTTCGCGCACGAAGGTCCTCTTCCCCGAATGCGCGCCACCTACCACGAGCATCATAGGAGCATGCCCCCCGCCACCAGCATGGCAAGCATCGCGAGCTCGGCCCATTGCAGAAACCATCCGGCCAAATCCCCCGTCACCCCGCCGAAGCGGGACAGGGCAACATGGCGGTACCACGCGAGCGCCAAAAGCCCCGCCACCGCCATAAGGGCGCCGACGGCCTGAGCGCACGCGACCATCCCTGCAGCCGAAGCCGCAGCGAAAGCGCAAAGCGGCACGACGATCGCCGCGCGCTTCTTCGCAGGCGAGAGCCCCGCGGCCATGCCGTCCGCCCGCGCGGCAGGCCAGCATTCAACGGCGAGCCCCGAAAGCGAGCGGGAGAACACGAGCGAGCACAGAAGCGCGAGGAACGCCCCCGCCGTAAGCGGCAGCGCGGTGAACAGGGAAAACTGCAGAATAAGGTACACAACAACACCGATGACCCCGAAGGCGCCCGCCCGCGGGTCGTGCATGATCTCGAGCTTTCGCTCGCGCGGGGCCCAACTTGCAAGCGCATCGGAGGTGTCGCAGAGCCCGTCTAGGTGGATGCCTCCCGTCACCGCCACAGGCAGCGCCACGAGCACGGCCGCGACGATGGTCGCGGGCACACCGAGCAGGTTCGCCACGTACCCCCATGCCGTCATGAGGAAGCCTTCCGCAAGGCCCACCAGGGGAAACGCGGCAAGCGCATGGGTTGACCCGAAATCGGTCCAGGCCGATTTCGGAACGGGGATACGCGAGAACGTTCCGAACGCCGCGCCGATTGCCTCTACTATCTTCACCTTGTAGGTCCTTCGCCTTTCATCCACACGGGAATCCCGCATACCACTTCGACTGCGCGGTCGGCCAGCGCCGCCACACCCGCGTTCACGCGCGCGAGCGCGCGCCTCCATGCCTCGGTCCCTTCATCGTAGCGCATCCCATCGGCGAACACGTCGACGGTGACCACCACCGTATACGCAGCGGCCTGAGCGAGCCGTTCGATGCCTCCGAGCACCTCGCGCGCCGCAGCGTCGGGGTCACGCGGGGACAAGCCGCCTTCCGCGAAGAGCTCGTTCGCAACCAGGTTGCCCACGTCCTCCAAAAGAAGCGTGCAGCCGCGCGGAAGTCCGGGCACTGCGGCGCCCACGTCACGCGTGCACTCGAGGGTGGAGAACCCCTTGCCCTCGCGCAGCGCCCGATGGCGCGCGATGCGGCGGGCGCCCTCTTCCCCGAAGGGCTCCATCGTTGCCAGGTACACGCGGGGGCCGTCGTGCCCGAGGCACAGGGACTCGGCGTAGGCGCTCTTGCCGCTCGCGGCGGCGCCGATGACGAGCGTCACCGTCATTTCCCGGCCTCGAAATGCTCGTAAGCAGCCATGCCAGTCACCGTGAACGTCTTCCCATCCCGGTACACGCGCAGCGCCGAATCCAGAAGGGGCAGATACGCCATGGCGCCCGCGCCCTCGCCCAAGTGCATGCCTGCGTCGAGTGGTGCCTTTATGCCGAGCTCGCGAAGGAGCTCCTGGCTTGCGGGTTCGCTTGATGCGTGGGTGCCCACGAGGTAGCCCAAGGCGTTGGGGCACAGGCGCGCCGCGCACAGGGCCGCCGTGCAGGATATGACCCCGTCGAGGAGCGCCGGCGCCTTCGAGGCCGCGGCCCCCAGGTAGAAGCCGCACATCGCCGCGATGTCGAAGCCGCCCACCTTCGAGAGCACGTCGATCGGGTCGGCGGGATCGGGCGAGTTCGCGTCGATAGCGCGCTCGACCACGTCGCGCTTGCGCGCGAGTGAGGCGTCCGAGAGCCCCGCGCCGCGCCCGACGAGGCTCCGCGCTTCCGCCCGGATGAGCACTGCGGCCACCGCCGCCGAGGTGGTCGTGTTGCCGATGCCCATCTCGCCCGCGGCGAGAAGGCGCACGCCGGTGCGGGCAAGCCCGCACGCGACGGCGATTCCGACCTCGATCGCGCGCACGGCCCCATCGCGAGACATAGCGGGGCCGTGCGCGATGTTGCCGCTCCCCCGCCGCACGTTCGCGCGCACCATGCGCGTGTCTTCTATGCCCCGGGCCATACCCACGTCGACGGGCACGACCTCGGCACCCGCGAACGCCGCCATGCGGCAGGCGCTCGTGGCCCCCTCGCACATGTTGCGCGCAACGGCTCGCGTCACGTCTTGCCCGCTTTGCGACACGCCTTCGGCAACGACCCCGTTGTCGGAGAAGAACACCGCGAGCGCACGGGGGAATTCGGCCACCTCGGCGCTCCCCTGAGCTGCGGCGATACACGCAACGGCGTCTTCAAAGTCGCCCAATCCCCCCAAGGGGTGCGCGATGGAGTCCCACGCGGCGTACGCGGCGGCGCGGGCGCACTCGTCTGCGGGCTCGATCCGGGAGAGCGTGGCTTCGAGCACGGCGCCCGGCGCCGACGAGAACGCGCGCTCGACTTCCTCGCGGATGCATGCGAGCGCGGTTTCGGTTGCTTCAGCCATGCCGTCTCCTCTCTGCGAACGACGCTGCGGCAGACGCGAACGCGCGCGCAACGTCGGGGTTCGCAGGATAGTACACATGCGGGAAGCCCGCAACCAGGGACGGGGTGGTCGACATGCACGGCCAGCCCTTGTCGCGTCGGGGCTTCTGCGCCCAGAAGTCGCCGCCCGGGCAGGTGGACTGCCAGTAGTGGAACTCGTGCGCGCGGATGCGTGTGCCGCGCGGCCCGTAGAGCCCGTCGCGTTGGGAAGTGAGCACCACGTACCCGAAAAGGGACAGCCTTCCCCCGTTCTCGCTTGCGCCCTCAAGGGCGCCCGCAACAGGCCAGCGCCGCCCCTCGCTATCGGCGATTTCGCGCTGTAGGTACAGAAACCCACCGCATTCGGCGACCGTCGGCATGCCGGATTCCACCGCGCGCCGCACCGCCTCGCGCATCGGCGCGTTTTCGGAGAGCTGCCGCGCATGGAGCTCCGGGTAGCCGCCCCCCAGATAGAGGGCGCTTGTCCCCCGGGGCAACTCGCTATCACGCAGGGGGCTGAAAAAGGCCAGCTCGCAACCCAGGTCCTCGAGCGCGCGCAGGTTCTCCTCGTAGTAGAACGAGAACGCCTCGTCACGCGCGACGGCGACGATGGGCCGCGCTCCCGCGATCGGCTCCAACCGGTAAGGTTCCTCGCGGATATCGGGTGCCGTCGCCGCTATTTCGAGCAAGCGGTCGACGTCGACGCACTTTTCCACCAGCTCGGCCATCTTGTCGATGCGCGCGGAGAGCTGCTCGACCTCGTCGGCGGTCACAAGCCCCAGATGCCGGCTTTCGAGCGAGAACGCGTCGTCGGCGGGGATATTCCCCAAAACCGCGACGCCCGTGTGCTTCTCGATCGCAGGCGCCGCGTAGGCGCAGGCAGCGGCGCTCGTCTTGTTCAGCACGACGCCGCGCACGTTCGCACAAGGCAGGAACTCGGCGATGCCGCGGATTACGGCGGCGAGTGATAAAGACGCCCCGCGCCCGTTCACCACTAAAACGACCGGCGTATCCGTGTCGCGCGCAACCTGGTAGCTGCTCGCTTCGGCCGCGCCGGGAGCCATGCCGTCGTAGAAGCCCATAACCCCCTCGAGCACCGCGACATCCGCGCCCGCGGCGCCGCGTGCGAGCAGGGCGCGCAGCGTCGGGGCGTCGGTGAAGAAGCCGTCTAAATTGCCCGAGCGCGCACCCACGACGCGGCGATGAAAGAGCGGGTCAATGTAGTCGGGGCCGCATTTGAAGGCCGCGCATGCAAGGCCGCGACGCGCGAGCGCGCGCAGGAGCGCGCACGTGACGACCGTCTTGCCGCTCCCGCTCGAGGGCGCAGCGACCATGAAGCGCGGGATGGACGTGCTCACCGGGCGCCGCCTTCCCCACCTGCACCACGCGCGCTGACGAGGAACACGGGGTTTTGCGCCTTCATAAGATGGTGCGAGCCTACAGCCTCGGCACGGGCGGCCGACACCTGGCACGCCTCGAACCCCTTAAAGCGCGAACCCGAGAGGAGCGCGCAAGCCTCGGTGAGCGTCTCAACGGTGACGCACGGCACGCACAGGCGAACCTGTGAGTTCTTCTCGAGCGCCGTCTCCACGATGGAGGGAAGCTCGCCCGCGCTCCCACCGACGAACACGGCGTCGGGGACGGGCAGTTTCGCGAGCGCTTCGGGGGCGACACCGGGGACCGCATGTACGTTGCCGCACCCGAATGCATCCGCGTTCTCTCGGATGAGCCGCACGCCGGCCGCGTTGCGCTCGACCGCCCATACCGACCCCGCTCGCGCGACGAGCGCCGCCTCGATCGACACGCTCCCCGTGCCGGCGCCGACGTCCCACACGGTGTCGGTCGCGGTAAGGCGCAGCTTCGCGAGCGCGACGGCGCGCACCTCCTGCTTGGTCATGGGAACGTCGCCGCGGATGAAGAGCTCGTCGGGAATGCCCGAGGAAGCGTACGGCCAGCGGGAGCTCGCGGCGCGGGATGCGCCCGCAGAGTCCGCCGCGGAAGAAGCCGCCGCGGGCGCAGACGCGGCGGCCGGCGCCTCGGAGGCTGCGCTAGAGCCCGCAGGCGACCCGGCGCAGCCTGCGAACTCGATAAGCATCACGTTCAAGTCGTCGAACGTCTGACCTGCGATTTCACTTGCGGTCGCGCAGGTGATGCGCTCGTCGGGGTACGACAGGCGCTCGGCCACCGTCACGCGCGCGTCCCCGAAGCCCGCCTGCACAAGCTCGCCCGAAAGCCGCGAGGGGTCTTCCCCGCCCGACGTGGCGAGGAAGAGCTCACCTGCGCGCTCGGCCTCGGCCACGATGTCGCACGCCACGCCGTGAGCGCTCGCGAAGCGCCAATCCTGCCATGGACGAGCGAGGCGCGCGGCGAGATACGACGCTGAGCTTATGCCGGGAATGACGCGCACGTCCACCTGCGCGTCGCCGGAGAGCGCCTCCACCAGGCGGCGCGCGCCGCTGAACAGCCCCACATCGCCCGTCATCACGACCACGGCGCGCTGCCACGACGCCGCATCGGTGAGCGCGGCGACGATGTCCGCCGTCTTAACGAGCTCGCATCTCACCACGTCGGGCGGCACGTCGATGCCGACAAGCGCGCGATGAGCGCCGATGACCACGTCGGCGATGTCGATCGCGTCGAGCGCCGCGCGCGAGAGCAAGTCGGGGTTTCCGGGCCCCGCCCCGATGATCGTTACCTTTCGCATGGAATCTCCCGATACCCGCGCGGCGTGACCATACGGCCGCCTACGCGCTTCGTGTCCGCGTTGCCGACGAACACGGTGGTGAACATGTCGGCGTCGAGCTCCCCCAGCTCGGAGAGCCTGCACATGCCCGACTGCTGCCCCTCGCGCCCGATGTTGCGTACCCAGCCGCAGAGCGTGTCGGGGGCCTTCCATTCGAGCATAATCTTCGCCGCGCGCGAGAGCCTGTCGGCGCGCTTTCTGCTGCGCGGGTTGTACAAACAGATGCAGAAGTCGGCGCTCGCCACGGCGGCGAGCCTGCGCTCGATGACCTTCCACGGCGTGAGCAGGTCGGAGAGCGACACGACCGCGAAGTCGTGGGCAAGCGGGGCGCCGAGCACCGCCGACCCGCTCTGAGCCGCGGTGGCCCCGGCGATAACTTCCACGTCTACATCGGGGTAGTCCTCCGCAAGCTCCAGCACGGGGCTCGCCATGCCGTACACGCCCGCGTCACCGCTGCACACGAGCGCCACGGCTTCTCCGCTCTGCGCGCGCGAAAGCGCCAGGCGGCACCGTTCGACCTCGTGCATCATCGTCGTCGCGAGATGCGCCGCGTCGGGCACGACGGCGAGCGCGAGCTCCACGTATTTCGTGTACCCCACAACGATGTCGGCCGTCTCGAGCGCGCGCCGAGCCGCAATCGTCATGCCGTCGGGGCCGCCCGGGCCGATCCCCACCACGAAGAGCTTTCCCATCACCGCTCCTTAAACGAAAGTTCGATAGTTACCTTGGAAAACGCGACGGTAACGCCGCCGTGAGCGAGCTTCGGGAAGATAAGTTTGCCCCCGTCCGCGAGCGCCGCGCGCTCGCACACGTTGTCGACCCCCACCGTCGCGCGCACGAAATCAGATGGCGAAACGCTGCCTTCGGCCTGCGACAACTCCTCTGCGGAATACATCGCGAGCGGGATATTGCGCGCGCGGCAGAAGGCGAGCAGACCCTCCTCGCGCGCCTTCACGTCGATCGTCGCCGCCTCGCGCACGGCCGAAGGCGAGATGCCCGCCTGCCCGCACGCGAGAAGAAACGCCTCCCCGATCGCTTCGGCGCACGCACCGCGACGGCACCCTATGCCCGCAACGATGCAGGGCACGACAAGGCGAAGCGGCTCGGGCGCAGGCGCCTGCGCCCGCACGCCCGCCGGCTTCCCCGTCACACCGGCGGGTACGACCTCGCCCGTTGTCTCCGCCGCGCGAACGGACGCACCTGCATTCGCGCCAGCGAACGGCGACACGACGATATCGGCCCGAGCGCGGTCGGACGCAATGTCAACCCCCTCAGGCGGCTGTCCCGAAATCGGCATATCGGAATAGAGCGTCACGCGCCCGCCCGAAAGCAGCCGCGCCGACACTCGCTTGATAGCCTCGGGATTCGAAACGGCGAGCCCCGCACAGCGCGCCCACGTATCCACCGCCCACACGCCGCGGACGTCGGTCGCCGTGGTGATGACGGGGATGGCCCCTGCCGCGCGTGCCACGGTTTGCGCAAGCTCGTTCGCACCGCCCAAATGCCCCGACAAAAGCGGGATGGCAAAGCGCCCCGCCTCGTCGATCACCACAACCGCGGAATCGGTTGCCTTCGAGGCGACATGCGGCGCGATCGCCCGCACGGCGATGCCAGCCGCGCCCACGAACAGAAGCGCGTCCGACGCTTCCCACGCGAGCGCCGTCCATGCGCGCAGGTCGGCCTTCCCCTCGCCGAACCCGCGCGAAACGGAAACGTCCCAGCCAGGGTCATCTTCACCTGTCTGCGCGCAATCGGAAAGCGCGCGAGCGGTGCGCTCCGCCAACGCATACCCCCTCTCAGTGAACGCTATGCAGGAAACCCTCATCTAGCGCACCACCATCGTCGAGAAGTAGCTGCCCCGATCGGGCACATCATCGAGCGAGCGGAACACGCGCTCGCCCGGAAGCCCACAGTCCTCTACGAGCTCGGCACCGTCGAAGGCGCCCTCCTCGCGAAGGGTGCGCTTCGTGTCCGCAAGCGAGCGGCGCGCCTTCATGACCACCTTCGTCCCCGGCCAGCCGATTGCGCGGCGCACGTCGTCGTAGCCGCCGGGCACGATGTGCAGAGGCGACGACATCTCGGGCGTGAGGTCGCGCTCGAGCGCCGCGGCGACCGCGCAGAAGCTCGGCACGCCGGGAATGGCGCGCGCCTCGAACCCGCGGGCGCGCACGTCGGGCGCTATGCGCTGGAAGGTGGCGTAGATGCTCGGGTCCCCCAGGTTCAGCAGCGCGACGTCGCGGGCCGCATCCAGGTGCGCGACAAGCTCGCGAACAAGCGAGGCATGCTCGGCCGCGCGGCGCTCGGCGTCGCGCGACATCGAGAATCGCACGGGGATCACCGTCTTGCCTGTAAGGTCGACGGCGCCGCGCACGATGTCGAGCGCGACCATGACCCCGTCCGCCGTCTGCGGTGCGGCGATGACCGGACACGATTCGATTGTGCGGACGGCCTTGATCGTGAGCAGCTCGGGGTCGCCAGGCCCCGTGCCCACCCCGTACAGCACGCCTTTACTCATACGTCGCCCCCAATTCCCCGATAACTGCATCGGCGCCCGACGTGCGGAAAAGCTCGCGGCGCTCGGCGTCGAACACGACCGCGGCGATGTCGCATGCGCCCGCCGCGCGGCGGCGCAACCTGTCCTCGATTGCCGCAGCGAGCGAGGCGCGCGCAGCGTCCCCCACGCCGGCGGCCTCGATTGCCTCGAGCGCCGCCGTGGTCGTGACCGACGACATGATCTCGCGCACGGTCTTCGCGCCCGCGCCGGCCAAGGCCGCGTGGGCGGCCAGAATCTCCGCGCGGCAGTCGGCGGTACGCGAATGGGTGTCCATGATGCCGCCCGCGACCTTCACCAGCTTGCCGATGTGTCCCACAAGAAGGACATTGGTGAATCCCTCGCGAACGCAGCAATCAATCGCATCGCCCACAAAGTTGGAGATGAAGACCACCGGCGCACCGTTTAGGTGGAAATGCCCCGAGATGAACTGCGCGCCGTAGTTGCCGGGCGTGAGCACGACTCCGCGCCGCCCCATAGCCGCATGCTGCCGGATCTCGAGCTCGATGCTGTCGCGCAAGGCAGCGAGGCTGCGCGGCTCGACGATGCCCGTCGTGCCCAGGATGGAGATGCCGCCTTCTATCCCCAGGTGTGGGTTGAAGGTCTTTTCGGCAAGGGAAACGCCCTCGGGTACCGAAATCGTCACAGCAATATTTCCAGAAAAGCCGTGCGCGGCGCACACCTCGCGCACCGCCGAAGTGATCATCGCGCGCGGCGTCGCGTTGATGGCGGCCGCCCCCACCGGCTGATCGAGCCCGGGCAACGTCACACGCCCCACGCCCACGCCGCCATCGACGGAAACTTCCGATTCGCGCGCGGGCACGCCCTTGCTGCCCGCAGCGCCCGTGCCCGACCCCGCATGTTCCACGCGCGCGTACACGAGCACGCCGTCGGTCACATCTGCATCGTCGCCTGCGTCCTTTCGCACGGCGCACTGGGCGCACCCCTCGCCGATACATGCGTCTACCACGTTCGCCTCGACGGACAGCCCGCCGGGGGTGACGATCGACACGCGGCCGACAGGCTTTCGTGACAAGAGCATCTCGCAGGCCGCCTTCGCCGCGAGCGCGGCGCAGCTCCCCGTGGTGTAGCCGCAGCGCAGGCGGGTCGTCCCGGTATATATGTAGTGCTCGAAGGCCACGCTAGCTGGTCGCCTTTCGATACCCCGTGGCAAACGAAGGGTCGTAAAGCTTGCTGCGCTCGTACGACTCCGCTTGCGCGCCGTTGTGCGCAAGCCCGCCACGAGCTCCGAGCACGCGGCCCACCACCACGAGCGCCGTGCGGTCGATGCCCTCTCGCGCGCCCGCATCGGCGAGCGTGCCCACCGTACATCGCACCACGCGCTCCTCAGGCCAGGTCGCCTTGTACACGAGCGCCGCCGGCTCGTCGGGGCTGCGGCCCGCGGCCAAAAGCTCGGCGGAAAGCTCGGCGAGCATACCCGAGCTCAGGAAGATGACCATAGTCGAGCCGCTTTCCGCCATGGTGCGCATGCCCTCGCCCGCGGGCATGGGGGTGCGCCCGGAAAGCCGCGTGATCACGACCGACTGGCTGATTCCCGGCAACGTGTATTCCTGGCGAAGCGCCGCCGCGGCACCGCAAAAGCTCGACACGCCGGGCACCACCTCGTAGTCCACGCCGCGCGCGTCGAGCGCGTCCATCTGCTCCTGGATGGCGCCGTACAGGCACGGGTCGCCCGTGTGCAGGCGCACCACTTCCTCGCCCCGCGCATCCGCCGCGCACATCACGTCGAGCACTTCCTCCAAGGTCATGTGCGCGCTGTCGTAGACGACGCAGGATTCCTTGCACTCGGCGAGCAGATCGGGGTTCACAAGGCTCCCCGCCCAAACGACCACGTCGGCCGCGCGCAGAAGACGCGCCCCGCGCAGCGTGATAAGGTCGGCGGCGCCCGAACCTGCGCCAACGATATGAATCATCCGAGCCTTCCCTTCCCGTTTCTCATCGCAACCGTTTACGCCGCCCTTCGCGCAGCGAGCAAAACACGGCGCCTGCGGCGACAATCGGCGCAAATACGCAGGCAGGAGGCGCAATGCAGCCCGCCCTGGCTTTGACACGTTCACAAGTGCCCACTATCATAGTAAAAGTTTCGGCAACGAGCATATGACAATCGGATAAAAGGAAATGACCGGCGCGGCGCCCGCACAGCCCGCGCTGGCTTGCGGAGGGAACCAGGTGGGAATCCTGGGCAAGGGACATTACTGTATAGGACGCGCGGGCGAACCGCCTCGCGCCCCAAGCCAGACTGCTTCGCCTTTTCCTCACGGCATCGCCGTGGCGTTAGCTCCTTGTGAACCCCGAGGGGTGCGCTTTTCTTTCGCTTGTGCCGACAAGCAACTGTCGCCGGGGGACCGGCAAACCGAGGAAAGGAAAACCATGTCCGACCAGATGTCACGCCGCGGCTTCATGAGCGCCGCAGCAACCGGAGCCGTCGCGCTCGCCGGAGTCGCGCTCGCGGGCTGCTCCAACACCTCTGCGAGTTCCGAGAAATCGAGTGAAAAGGAGAAGGCCGTGAAGCCGGTCATCCTCGTCACGAGCTTCGGCACGAGCTACAACGACTCGCGCCACATCACCATCGGCGCCATCGAAGACGCTATCCGCGAGAAGTACTGGCAGGACTACGACATCCGCCGCGCCTTCACCGCGCAGATCATCATCGACAAGCTGAAGAAGCGCGACGGCATCACGATCGACAACATGACCGAGGCGCTCGACCGCTGCGTGGAAGACGGCGTGAAGGAAATCGTCGTGCAGCCGACGCATCTCATGGCTGGCCTGGAATACGCCGACGTGAAAGACGAGCTCGACAAGTACGCCGACAAGTTCGACAAGATCTCGCTCGGCGACCCGCTGCTCACCTCCGACGACGACTACAAGAAGGTGGCCGCAGCCATTAAGGAGAACATGGCGTCCTTCGACGACGGCAAGACGGCGCTGTGCCTCATGGGTCACGGCACCGAAGCCGATTCCAACGCCGACTATGCAAAGATGCAGGAAGTGTTCAAGAACGAGGGCTTGACTCAGTTCTTCGTCGGCACCGTCGAGGCTGAACCGACCTGCGAGGATGTTATCGCCGCCGCGAGCGCCGCGGGGTACAAGAAGGCCGTGCTCGCGCCGTTCATGGTGGTCGCGGGCGACCACGCGAACAACGACATGGCAGACGAGACCGACCCCGACAGCTGGGCTGCGAAGTTCGTGGCCGCCGGCTTCGAAGTGACGTGCCTGCTCCAGGGTCTGGGTCAGAACGCCGCGGTCGACGACATCTACGTCTCGCACGTGGACGACGCCATCGCCAAGCTGTAAACTCGCCGCGCACGGGGGCGCCGGTCGCGTCCCCGTGCAACGGGCATGCGCCTTCCCCGACCGACGGCGCATGCCCGTTGCATTCGCATCCCGTCCGCCCACCGCACGGCGCGGGCGGTCGAAGCGATTGAAAGGAACCCCTCCATGTTGAAGAAAACCCTCGTCTTCGCCCTGTCGGCGGCGCTTCTCGCGTTCTCGCTCGCCGGCTGCGCCGGAAATTCAAGCGACAGCGCAAAGGCAAGCGATACCGATTCCCAGGAAAAGACCGAGCAGACGGCCGATGCGACCGAGGGCGCAAGCGCTTCCCCCATTACCGCCGACAAGGTGGCTGACGGCACCTATCCGATCACCGTAGATTCCAGCTCGAACATGTTCAGGATTGTGGACGCCCAGCTCATCGTGGAAAACGGCTCCATGCACTGCGTGATGACGCTTTCCGGCACGGGCTACGGCAAGCTCTTCATGGGCACGGGCGACGAGGCTGCCGCCGCGAGCGAGGCCGACTTCATCCCCTATGTGGAAAACGCGGAAGGCAAGTACACCTACGACGTGCCCGTTGATGCGCTCGACGAGGACACCGCCTGTGCCGCGTGGAGTATTAGAAAAGAGCAGTGGTACGACCGCACGCTTGTGTTCGAATCCGCCGGCGTCGATCTGCGCGCCGATGCACTGAAGTAACGCCATGCGGTCGATTCTTCCCAAGGGGGAAAACCGGAAGCGCCACGGCATCGCGGCGCGCGCGATCGCCTGCGTTCTCGTCGCCCTGCTCGCGCTTCCCTTCGCGGGGTGCAGTGCGAGCCCGAACGCGACCGGTGGCACGGCGGGCTCTCAGGAATACACTGTGAGTGTTTCGCTTTCCGGCGGGTCAGGGCGCGCAAGCATCGCCTCGCCCACCACAATTGTGAAGGATGGCGACACCTACACCGCGACCATCACCTGGTCGAGTTCGAACTACGACAAGATGACCGTCGACGGCGTGGACTACGCGCCCGTAAACGACGGCGGCAACTCCACGTTCGAGATACCCGTCACGCTCGACGAGGACATCGCCGTGTCGGCCGAGACCGTCGCCATGTCGACGCCGCACACCATCGACTACACGATCCACTTCGACTCATCCACCATGAAGGAGAAATCGGGCGACGAAGCAAGCGGCGGCTCCCCTGCGGGAACGGCTTCAAGCGCCGCAGCCGACTTCCACAACGCCGATTTGGGCTGTGGCTGGGAGCCGACGGGGGCGCTTCAGCTTGAATACGCCGAGCACTTCACTGTCGACGAGTTCGAAGGTGGTCTGCGGCTTATCTGCGTTTCGAATGGGGAACGTTTCCTCGTGGTGCCGCAAGATGCGAAGGTACCTGATGGGTTGAGCTCCGACATCGCGGTCATAAGGCGCCCCGCCGACAAGGTGTACCTCGTGTCGTCGGCGACGATGTGCCTGGTCGACGCGCTCGATGCGAACGACAATATCATCATGTCGGGCACGAAGGCCGACGATTGCTCGGTCGCGGGCTTCAAAAGCGCACTCGAAAGTGGGGCGATCGCCTACGGCGGCAAGTACAGCGCGCCCGACTACGAGCGAATATCGGCCTCGGGCTGCACGCTCGCCATCGAGAACACCATGATCAACCACACGCCCGATGTGAAGGAAAAGCTGCAGAAGCTCGGGCTCGTCGTGCTCACCGAACAGTCGTCGAGCGAGCCCGAAGCACTCGGGCGCGTCGAGTGGATTAAGCTTTTCGGCGTCCTGTTCGACAAGGAAGACGAGGCCACGCACCTGTTCAACGAGCAGAAGGCCCGCGTCGAGCAAACGTCGGGGCTCGCGTCGTCAGGTAAAACCGTGGCGTATTTCTACATTAACTCGAACGGGGCCGCCGTCACGCGGCGGGCGGGCGACTACGTGGCGCAGATGATCGAGCTTGCAGGCGGCAGCTACGCGCTCGATGACGCGCAGACGGCGTCGACGTCAGGTTCGTCAGTAACGCTCGAAATGGAGCGCTTCTACGCGACGGCGAAGGATGCCGACATCATCGTCTACAACGGCACCATCGACGAATCGGTTGCCACCTTGAACGACTTCGTAGGCAAAAACGCGCTATTGTCGCAGTTCAAAGCCGTGAAGAACGGCAACGTCTGGGTCACAAGCGCCGACATGTACCAGCAGATGACTTCTACCGCCGACATTATCGACGAGCTGCACGGGGCGTTCACCGGCGATGACGCGAGCGACTTCCATTATCTGAGGAAGCTCGGCTAGCACCATGAGAAGCCGACTTTCCATGGCATACGACGAATCGGGGCGCAGCGCGCGGTGTCGCGTCGTGACGGCGCTGCTCGCTGTTGCCCTCATCGTGCTCGTCGGGACCAACCTGTGCATCGGGAGCGTGCTCGTGCCCGCAGACCACATCCCCGGCATCCTTTCGGGCGGCGCGGCGAATTCCATGGAAAGCCAGGTCATCTGGGAGATTCGCCTGCCGCGCGTGCTTTCAGCCGTGCTTCTCGGCGGGGCACTATCGCTCTCCGGGTTCCTGCTGCAGACGTTTTTCAACAACCCCATCGCCGACCCGTTCATCTTGGGCGTCTCCTCGGGCGCAAAGTTCATCGTCGCGCTTACGATGATCGTACTTCTAGGCGCGAACCAGGCCATGTCCTCGCCGGCCATGGTGGCCGCAGCGTTTCTGGGCTCGCTTATCACCATCGGCTTCGTGCTCCTCATCGCACGGCGCATAAGTTCCATGGCCATGCTCATCGTGGCGGGCGCCATGGTGGGATACATCTGCTCGGCGGCGACGAACTTCCTCATCGCCTTCGCCGACGACCAGTCCATCGTGAACCTGCACAACTGGTCTTTGGGTAGCTTCTCGGGTTCGAGCTGGGACGACGTCGCGGTCATCGCGGTCGTGGTGATCACCGTGAGCGCATGCGTATTCGCGATATCGAAGCCCCTTTCCGCCTTCCAGCTGGGAGAAGCCTACGCGAAAAGCGTCGGCGTGAACGTCGCACGCTTCCGCGTGGTGCTCGTCCTTCTAGCGAGCATGCTCTCCGCCTGCGTGACCGCGTTCGCTGGTCCGGTGTCGTTCGTAGGCATCGCGGTTCCGCATCTCGTGAAGTCGGCGCTGAAGACGTCGAAGCCCATCCGCGTGATTCCTGCGTGCTTCTTGGGAGGCGCCATCTTTTGCGCGGGCTGCGATTTGATCGCGCGCACGCTGTTCTCTCCCGTCGAGCTTTCCATCAGCGCCGTCACCGCCATCTTCGGCGCGCCGGTGGTTATCGCGCTCATGTTGAAGAAACGGGTGAGGTAGATGGGGGAATTCGTGCCGCGGCCCAAAACGCTCGGAGGGAACATTCCATACTTAGACAGTCCTGAGCTCGCACGAAAGCGCCAGAAGGCACTTTCGGCTCGTGCGGAACTGCGCGCGGAACGCCTCCTCCGAGCGGAGTCGAACCTCGAAACCCCGGTCGAAACGCAGGCTGACGGAGCGCCGCTTTTCCGCATAAGCGACCTGTCGGCGGGCTACGAAAAGAAGGTCGTAGTCGAAGGCGTCGATCTGGAGGTTCGCGCGGGCGACGTCGTGGCGCTCATCGGGCCGAACGGCTCGGGCAAGTCGACCATCTTGAAAACCATCACACGCCATCTGGCACCGCTTGCCGGCGCGGTCGAGCTCGACGGGCGGGAGATTTCCCGATGGAAGACGGCGGAGTTCGCAAGGAACCTTGCCGTTATGCTGACAGATCGCCCCCGGACCGAGCTCCTCACCTGCCGCGATATCGTAGAGGCGGGAAGGCATCCCTACACCGGGCGAATGGGCACACTCTCGCCCGACGACCATAGTCGGGTCGACGAGGCCATGAAAACCGCACATGTGGAAGAGCTCGCCGATCGCGACTTCATGCAGATAAGCGACGGGCAACGCCAGCGCGTCATGCTCGCACGCGCCATCGCGCAGGATCCGCGTGTGCTCGTTCTCGACGAGCCCACGTCGTATCTCGATATCCGCTACCAGATCGACCTGCTGCGAATACTTCGCCACCTTGCGAAATCGCGGAATGTGGCTGTCATCATGTCCATCCACGAACTCGAGCTCGCGCAGAAAAGCGCCGACAAGGTGATTTGCGTGAAGGACGGCCGGGTCTTCCGCGCCGGCGCACCCGAGGACATATTCACTCGCGAGACGATTGGCGAGCTCTACGGCCTTCAACATGGCACCTTCAACGAGCGCTTCGGCAGCGTGGAAATTGGACGCCCGCACGGCGATGCGCACACGTTCGTCATCGCCGGCGCAGGTACGGGGTCGGCTGTGTTTCGCCAGCTCATTCGGCAGGGCAAGGCGTTCTACGCGGGCGTTCTGCACGAAGGGGACATCGACTGCGAGCTCGCGCGCGACCTGGCGACGGAATGCGTGGCCGAGCGCGCCTTCGAGCCGATCGGGGATAAAACCATAGCCCGCGCCAAAGAGCTCCTCGTCCACTGCGCGCTCCTTATCGTGTGCCCCGCCGCCTTCGGCACCATAAACGCCCGCAACGCAGAGCTCGTCGAGTTCGCACGCTCGCATGATATCGAGGTCATGCGAGCGTGCGAAGGCGCATCGGAGGATTCCCAATTGGAGTGGGAAGGATAAACTGGACTTTCATTTAAGGATCCTCAGGCTACAGCTCCTACGCCGGCGAGGTCTCCAAGGCGCCGGAGAACCTCGTGAACAGGAATTTCCACGCCGACGAGCCCAACTAGGCCTAATCCAAGCGAGATTCCAGACTCGACAGGCCATTGAGAGTCAGATCGTTGGCGACCTCAGAGACGCGCTCGATAGGAACCGAACCGTCAGACAGCGCCCACGTGCGATAGATACCGATAATACCCGACAGCAAAAACGCCAGATAGTAGTCGAACATCTCGTCCTTGAGACCTTGGGGCAGCAGATCGCGCTCGGCAATCTCGTGTTCGAGGGGCGCACGAAGACGAGCCATAAAATCATCGAGCGGAATGTTCTCAATCAGCTGACGATTGAGCACCAGGTTGTTGCACAGTGCCTCGTTAACGGTTTTAAAGAAGGTCGCCGCCGCGCCCAGGGCGCGCTCGTTGGTGTCGCCGTCCATGGAGGCAAGCGTTTTCTCGACCGAGTCGACAATCATCTCCACCACATCGACGGCAATGGCATCGAGCAAGCCATCAACCGTACCAAAGTGTACGTAGAAGGTCTTGCGGTCGACATTGGCCTCGCGTGCGATGGCACTCACCGTAATGTCTGCCAGCGGCTTTTCCATGAGCAGACGCTCGAAAGCGGAAAGGATGGCATTACGGCTGCGAACGATGCGGCGGTCAAGACGCGGTTTGCTGGTTGCCATGGGCATGTCCCTTCGATATGCGAGCATTCATCAACAGATGAGAGATAATCTACGTAAGAGGATTATCCCCCATACAGTACAAATATGCCCCGCATCATGAAGAACGCACGACTGCCCTACTGCGACTTAGGGTGCTTCTTCTTATTGAGTGCCGACGGAGATACGCGAATACCATCGCCTGTCTGGCGCACATAGGCCTTATGAGCCGGCTTAGCGGTCTCAGAAGCCTTCTGAGCGTGCTTCTTGGGATCAACGGTAACAGCATTAGTGGGGTGCGGCTTAGTGGGCGCAGAGGGCGTCTGAGGCGTGCGGCCGAGCTTGCGCATCACGCGATCCCAGCGCGCATGGATGCTCTCGTTGTGGGCGCTCTTAAGTCCCAACAGGGGCGCAGCCAAAATGGTCGGCGCAATAAACGTAATGAGACGCCACAGCAGATAGCCGGCGGTCGAAGCCGACCCAAAGAAATGACCCAAGAACAATGCAAAGCCGCCCTCAGCGCCACCAGTTCCACCGGGCAAGGGAACCGCAGAGCTCAGCAGCTGGACAAAGGCGCTCGCGGCCATGACCGAGAAAAAGTCGACCTCGTGATGGCCAAAGGCAAGCATCAGGAAATACGGCACCAGATAGAAAAACGCGAGCTGCAGCATGGTGATAAACACGGTGAGCAGCATGGAAGAAAAATGTCCGGCCGAAAGCTTGAACTTCTCGGAGAAGGAGTAGATCTCGCCATCGACAAACGTGCGCCATCCCTCGATCTTAGTAGCCGAGACACCAATGCGCTCAAGCCAATTGATGATGCAATGGGCAACGCGCGTGACGGTCTTAGGCATGAGCGCGACGGCGAAGATGCCCAGCAAGATGCAGCAGTGCCCACCAAAGCTAAAGACGCACAGCAGCGTCATGTCGCCATAGCGCTCGGCAAAAAACGGCATGCGAGCAAGCAGTAGGATAGCGCCCCAGGCAACGAGGCCAAACTGGTACACGATAAAGCGCGTGAACTGCGTGGCGCCAGCCTCGCCGACATTTTGGCCCGCCTTGGTCAGGCGGTAGATCTGTGCGGGAGTCGAGCCCATCATCATAGGCGTAAGGTTGCCAAAGAAGATGCCACTCGCCTCGACCGAGATCAGGTCGCGAATGCCGACGGGTGAATTGGGGTCGAGCCAGACAGCGATCGCATAGGCCACAATGCCAAAGAACAGGTACAGGAACATGCAAAAGCATGCAGCAGCGAGCCAAGGCGCCTGGACGCTCGACATTGCGGCCCAGAACTGCCCCATCTGCCCGGTTACCACCAGATAGACGATATAACCCACCAGCACGACGCCGATAAAGATGGCGCCGCGGCGTGCGCTCTTATTGTCATCTCCGCCCGAGGCCTCAACCTCGACCTGGGGCTTAGACGTATGCTGAGAGGACTCCGTCATGAGACTCCTTCTAACAGTCAAAATATCTTGGATATTGTACCCGCAAGGACCATAAGCAGAACGCAAAGCTCTGGTTCAAACGGGAATTGCAGACGGTTGTTTGAAAATAAAAAACCCGGCCTTCCATGGGAAGTCCGGGTATCAGATGCGTGGTAGCCCGTACCAGATTCGAACTGGTGATCTCCGCCTTGAGAGGGCGGCGTCCTGAACCGCTAGACGAACGGGCCATAAGCCTCAGCAGAAAAGAAGTGGTAGCCCGTACCAGATTCGAACTGGTGATCTCCGCCTTGAGAGGGCGGCGTCCTAAACCGCTAGACGAACGGGCCACATGACATCTGCACTGCCGTGCTGCGAAGAAATATATTACGGGACAAAAAACGTCAGCGCAAGAAGAAATTCCAAATTGCCGAAAAATTGTCGGCAGGTTATGGAACACGCAGGTAAACTGGGTAGCTAATTCAAGTTGAGATGGACCAAAAGAGCTTCGCGCTCGTTGGGGATGTTGTCTTCGATCACGGCGTCGAGGGCGGAGTTGAGTAGCTGGCCTAGCTCGGGCCCCGGCTTCACACCGGCGCGGATCAGGTCGCCGCCGTTAATGGCGAGCATCTTGAGCGTATAGGGCTCCCCCGCCTTCAGCAGCTCGTGCGCCATCGCGCGCATCTCCTCAATCGTCTCGACGTAATAGAAGCACGACGGGGCCTTGCCAAGTGTGTCAGCACGCTTAAGATCCATGAGCTCGTCCATCAGACGCGGCGTGTCGACGCCCTCGCCCGAAAGCGCGCGCATCATATTGAGCAGGCAGGAGCGCTCGGGGCGCAGCGGCTTGTCGTGATATTTGATGAGCAGGCACACGTCGCGCACCAGGTCGTGCGAGAGCGCCAGGCGATCCATAATGACGCGCGCTTTCTTGGCGCCGAGCTCGGGATGACCGTAGAAGTGTCCGCTGCCGGCGTGATCGACCGTAAGGCACTCGGGCTTGGACACATCGTGCAAAAACGCCGCCCACATAAGGCTCGACGAGGGCGCGACGCCGTCGCACAGCGCAAGCTCCCCTGCCACCGTCAGCACACGAGCGATATGCTCGTAAACGTTAAACGCATGATAGACACTTCGCTGATCAAAGCCGCGACCCGCTGCCAGCTCAGGCACAGAGGCACAGATGAGCTCGGGGTAGCGCAGCATCGCGTCTCCCCCATGACCGGTCGAAAGAATGCCCTCAAGCTCAATACCCACACGCTCGCGCGCCACGGCGTCGAGCAGCGGCGCGCACTCGGCAAGCGCGCGCTTAGTCTCGGGCTCAATCATAAAGTCCAGGCGGCAGGCAAAGCGCACCGCACGCAACATGCGCAGGGCGTCCTCGTTAAAGCGACGCTTGGGATCGCCGACAGCGCGAATCAGCTTGCGCTCCAAGTCACCCTGGCCGTCGTAGCGGTCGACAAGCCCGCGCTCGGGATGCCAGGCCATAGCGTTGACGGTAAAGTCGCGGCGCGCCTGATCGTCCTCGAGCGAGGCGGCACGCTCCACACTCTGGGGATGGCGACCATCGGTGTAAAAGCCATCCAGACGGTACGTGGTGACCTCGATACGCTCGCCATCGGAAATAGCCGTGATTCCGCCAAATTTAATGCCCGACTCCACAACCGCGATGCCGGCGGCCTCGAGCGCCGCTTTGGACTCCTGCCACAGGCCGCTACAGCACATATCAACATCGTGGCTGGGGCACCCCATCAGGGCGTCGCGCACCCAACCGCCCACGTACCAAGCCTCAAGACCAGCCGCCTCAAGCGCGCGCAGGACGTACAGGGACGCATCGGACGGTTGAGTACCGTTGAGCGAAACATTGCACATGCCTATGGCCTCCTGCACTTGTGAGCGTTAATCGATGGTTCTCAAGAAGTCTAACAAGAAACGAGAAAGCGCGCACACGCAATCGCGTCGTCAATTCCATAAAACGAGACAGCAGACGCCATATTCGTTCAGTGCACAAAAAACACCCGCCTCGGAGATCCAAAGCGGGTGTTCGGCAGCGATTTTTCGATGCGGCTAGCAGACCTGACGAACTTCGATGTTCTTCTTGTATTCGTCCACCTTGGCAAAGTCGCCCAGGCCCGGGCACTCGACCACGTTGGCGCCGGTGGCCATCGACAGACGGAGGGCATCCTCGACGCGCTCGGGAGCGTCGTGCCATACGGACAGGAAGGCAGCGAGCGAAGAATCGCCGGCGCAGACGGTCGACAGCAGCTTGACCTCAAAGGTGCGGTTCGCAAACCAAATGTGCTCGCCGTTAGAGAAATAGGCACCGGCGCCGCCGAGGGTCAGCAGTACGTTCTTGGCGCCCTTGGCGTGCAGCTCGGCCATCGCGCCCTTGACGGACTCATCGTCGCCACCGCTCACCTTGATGCCAAAGATGTCGAGCAGCTCGTCGTCATTGGGCTTGATGAGCAGCGGCTCCATGGCAATGAGGTCTGCCAGCTGATGGCTCGAGATATCGAGGACGAACTCGGCCCCCTTGGCCTTGACGCGGCGCAGGACCTCGGCCAGGAAGCCCTCGGAAGTGTTGGGAGGCAGCGAGCCGCTGATGACCAGACAGGTCATGTCATCGAGCGAATCGATGAGCTCAAACATCTCCTGCTCGTTGGCCTCGTTGATGGCGGCACCGGCGTTGACCATGTTGTACTCGGTGTCGGGGCCGGCGTTGAGGAACACGTTGACGCGCGTAATGCCGTCGGTCCACACGGGCTTGACGGGCACGCCCAGGGCCTCGGCGCCCTTAACGATAAACTCGCCCGAGAAACCGGCGAAAAAGCCCAGGATCGTGGTGTCGACGCCGTAGTGGTCGAGCGTAAACGAGACGTTGAGGCCCTTGCCGTTGGGCGTGTAGACGGCGTTGCGGGTACGAGTGACGGTGTTGGCAGCAAGACCGTCGCAGGCGATGTTGTAGTCAATGGCGGGATTTGCAGTGAGCGTGTAAATCATGAATGTTCCTTTCACGAAGCAACGTGTTAATGAAAGTATATTCCACGCATCGGTAAAAGGCTAGGACAACTCGGTGAACGGTGTGGAAGCGATGAAGTACGGCGGGACACCTCTCCCCCGTGGCGGAACAAAAAAGGCGCCCCGGCCGAAACCGGGGCGCCGCATGCGCACGAATATGTCGTTTCGATTACTGACGATCGAGCTTGCGGACAGCAACGCGCTTGCTGTACTCGTCGACGTGACCGAAGTCGCCGATGCCGACGGACTCGGCAACGTTGGCGCCAGTGGCCATAGCGAGCTTCATGGCCTCCTCGACGTTGTCGCGATCCCTATACCACTTGTGCAGGAACGCAGCGAGAGTGCAGTCGCCGGCGCAGACGGAAGAAACCAGCTTGATGTTGAACTCACGCTTGGCGTACCAGATGTCCTCGCCGTTGGAGAAGTAAGCGTCGCCGCGGCTACCACGGGTGAGCAGCACGTTCTGAACGCCAGCGTCGTGAGCCATCTTCATGGCAACGCGAACCTCGTCGTCGGTGTCGACCGGCACGCCGAAGATGGCCTTCATCTCGTGATGGTTCGGCTTGATGAGCAGCGGCTTCTTGTGAGCGAGCTCCTTGAGCTTGTCGGAGGACAGGTCCAGGACGACGTCGGCGCCACGAGCCTGAGCGTGCTCCATAACCTGAGCCAGGAAGTCGGGCGTAGCTTTAGGAGGCACGGAGCCGGAGACGATCAGGCACTCAAGATCGCCCGCGGTGTCCAGGATGTTGTAGAGCTCCTCCTGGTGCTGCGGCGTGATCGGGGCGCCGGGGTTCAGGATGCCGTACTCATGCTGGCCATCGTTGACGTAGGTGTTGATGCGCGTGATACCGTCGGTCCAGACCGGGCGGCACAGGCAGCCCAGGTTCATGACCTCCTCGACGATAAACTTGCCCGTAAAGCCAGCGAAGAAGCCAAGCGCGACGGTGTCGACGCCCATCTTCTTAAAGGCAAAGGACACGTCGAGGCCCTTGCCGTTAGCCGTGTAGCTGGCCGAACCGGTGCGGACGTTCTCGTCGGGCTCGAGCGGAGAGCTCGAAACCGTCATGTCGACAGCCGGGTTAGCGGTTAGCGTGTAGAACATTTACAGTACCCCCTGTATATGTGAGGGCCGCGTGGCCGGCCCATTCCAACCACGCGGTTACCTCTGATACCAAATTAGCGAGCTGCGGACTCGAGCAGTGCCTTGACCTCGGCGGCGGTGTTGCAGGCGAGCGCCTTCTCGGCGAGCTCGTCGCACTCGGCCTTGGTCCACTGGCTGATGGTCTTGCGGGCGCGCAGGATCGACGGAGCGCTCATCGAGAACTCCTCCAGGCCCCAGCTGATCAGCAGCGGCTCAAGCAGCGGATCGGCAGCGGCCTCGCCGCACATACCGACCATGATGCCAGCCTTCACGCCGCTCTCGATGATGTTCTTGAGCGAGCGGAGCACGGCGGGATAGTACACCTGGTATAGGTTGGAGATGGTGTCGTTGCCACGGTCGGCGCACATGGTGTAGCCGATCAGGTCGTTGGTGCCGATGGAGAAGAAGTCAGCGACCTCGGCCAGACGGTCTGCGAGCAGCGAAGCGGCGGGCGTCTCGACCATAATGCCGACCTCGATGTTCTCGTTGAACTTGCGACCCTCTTCGGTCAGCTCGGCCTTGCACTGCTCGACGAGCTCCTTGACAGCTAAGACCTCCTCGACGCAGGTGACGAGCGGGATCATGATCTTGACGTCACCAAAGGCGCTAGCGCGCAGCAGAGCGCGGAGCTGGACCTTGTACTGGTCGGGATTGGCAAGGCAGTAACGCACGGCGCGGAAGCCCATGAAGGGGTTGTCTTCCTTGACCATATGCAGATACGGAATCTCCTTGTCGCCACCCACGTCGAGCGTGCGGATGATGACCGGAGCACCCTTGAGCGCGCTGGCGACCTTACGGTAGGCGTTGAACTGCTCCTCCTCGGAAGGAAGCTCAGCAGAGTCCATGAACAGGAACTCGGAGCGGAACAGGCCGATAGCCTCGGCGTCGTGATCGAGCGCGTTGGGCACGTCATCGGGGTTACCGATGTTGCAGGCAATGATCTTCTTGATGCCATCGGCAGTCACGGACGGCTTGCCACGGAAGGCCTCGAGGGCTGCCTTCTCGGCAGCGAAGGCCTCGGCCTTGGCGGTGTAGGCAGCGAGCGTCTCCTCGTCGGGATCGGCCTCGACGATACCCTTGCCACCGTCGACGACAACGGTCATACCGTTGCGCAGCGCGGTGCAGCTGTTGGAAACCGAAAGGACAGCCGGGATCTCAAGGGCGCGCGCAATAATCGCGGAGTGCGACGTGCGGCCACCGGTCTCGGTGACGATACCGGCAACGTGGGCCTTATCGATCGTGGCGGTCATGGACGGCGTGAGGTCGTGCACGACAACGACAGTATTCTCGGGCAGGACGGAGAGGTCGACGACCTCCTTGCCCAGCAGCTCGGCCAGAATACCGGTGCGGATGTCGGCGATGTCGGCCGCGCGCAGACGGAACATCTCGTCGTCCATGGACAGGAACATGTTCTCGAACATGGTCGAGGTGTCCATGAGCGCCTGCTCAGCGCAGGTACCGCCGTCAATGGCGGCGTTGATGGCGTCGGTCATACCCGGGTCCTGAGCCAGGACAATGTGTCCGCTCATGATCTCGGCCTCGGCCTCGCCCACCGTCTCCTTCATGTGGTCGGCCTGAGCCTGGGTCTTCTCGCAGAAGACCGAAAGAGCGGACTGATAGCGCTCCTTCTCTGCTGCCGAATCAGCAACCTCGTGCGGCTCAAACGTCAAGTCGGGATCGACGGCGACCATGACGGTGCCGATACCGATGCCCTCGGAAGCGTTGACTCCCTGATACATTCCCATTCCTCTCTCCGTGTCATGTGATAAAGCGTTTTGCCATATCCATGACAAAAGAGCGCAGCTACCTTACAACAGGTCACTGCGCCCCCAAATATGAACTTAGTTGTTCAACATGCGACCCGTTTGAGTTCTACTCGCCAAGACCGCTCTTGATGAGCTCGATGGCGGCAGCCAGAGCCTCGGCCTCGTCAGCGCCGTCGCACTTGACCTCGACCTCGGTGCCGCAGGGGATACCAGCAGCCATGAGGGCCATCGGGGACTTGCCGTTGACCTCCTTCTCGGGGGTGACGACCGTCACGTCACAGGCGTACTTGCCCATGGTGGAGGCGAACAGACCAGCCGGACGCATGTGCAGACCCTGAGGATTAACGAGGGTAGCCTTCTCAGAAACCATAATTGACTCCTTTTTTGTGTTTAACCCCTGTCGTGTATGCGGCAGGAGTCAGATTCACGACGTTGTTTATATTAACTCACATCAAACGGTTTTTCATTGTGTTTCGCACGAATTGTTGGACAGTTGTCTGTTCTGTCCGCTTGCTCGCCCCGGACCCCGCGCGCGGGGGCCATGAGATTTCCTGCTCTACAGTCCTGCTCGCACGAAGAGCACATTAAGTGCTCTTCGGCTCGTGCGGAACTCGCGATAAACCTCATGGCCCCCGCGCGCGGGGTCCGGGGCGAGCAAACTGCGGAAACTCGGTCGGTCCAAAGTAATATCGTGCGAACGGAATTCTGGCTGATGACTTGTTCGCGACAAAGACTCGATAGGCAGCCCACTCTATGCCCTTTTGTAAGTTGCGGTGAAATAGGGACTGAATTTGGGGTTGAATCGTTTAAACAGTCCCCATTTCACCGCAACTTATGGGAGGGCATAGAAAAAGGCGGGGGCTCCTGGTGGAGTCCTCGCCTTTGTTACAGGGGGCGATGTTATTCGCGTACTGTGGGATTAGACCAGGCGGGCGTTGATCGTCTTGGCGATCTCGGCGGCATCGGTGGAACCCTTGACGGTGGCACGGAAGTCCTCGTCCATGAGCGCCTCGGCGACCTTGGACAGGATCTTGAGGTGCGTAGTGCCGGCCTGGGCACCGGGGATGAGCAGGGCGATAGCCACGTTGACGGGAGCGCCGTCCATGGTGTCCCAACCGGTCACGCCGGACTCGTCCTTGACGACGATGACGGCAGCCTCGGTAATGGCGTCGGACTTGGCATGCGGGATGGCGAAGCCCTCCATCATGCCCGTGGTGCCCTCGGCCTCGCGGGCCAGGAAGGCGTTCATCACGGCGTCGGCGTCGCTGGCGATACCGGCCTTGACGGCCTGGTTGGAAACGAAGCTCAGAGCCTCGTCACGAGAAGCGAAGTCCTCGGCGACAAAGACATTCTCGACCTTCACGAAGTCGGCAGCCTCGGCCTTGGGGGCCTCGACGGCAGCGGCCTTGGGGGCCTCAACGGGCTTGGCTGCAGGAGCGGCCTTCTGGTTCTTCTCGAAGTCGTACTTCTTGAAGGCCACGAACAGGATGCCACCGACCACAGCGCCGATGAGGATCGCGAGGACCCACAGCGGACCGTTCTCGACAACGGGCAGGACCAGGAAGCCACCGTGAGGCGCCGGATCGTGAACGTTGAACATAATGGTCAGGATCGAAGCGATAGAGGAGCCGAGCATCATGATGGGCATGACGGGCCAGATGTTCTTGGTCATGAACGGAATGGCGCCCTCGGTGATGTGGGTGCAACCAAGGATGAGGTTGACGACACCGGCGTCGTGATCCTCCTGGCTGAAGTACTTCTTGCCGACAACGACGGCAAAGGTAGTGATCAGCGGCGGAACGATGCAGGCGGCGGAGACGGCAGCCATGAAGTTGGTGCCGAAGTTGTAGGTATCGGTGCCAACACCGGCGGCCAGAGCCTCGGTGAGCATAGCGGTACCGGTGACATAAGCAGCCTTGTTGACCGGGCCACCCATGTCAAAGGCGCACATGCAGCCGATAGCAAGACCCAGGACAACGGCGCCAGAGGCGGACAGGCCCTTGAGGAAGTCCATCATGGCGGTGTTGATGGCAGCCATGGGGCCGGAAATGCCGAGCATGACCAGGCCGACAATAGCCGTCGAGAACAGCGGGTACAGGAAAATAGCCTTGAGGCCGTCCAGGTTCTTGGGCAGGCCGGCAAAGACCTTCTCGAGCAGCAGGATGACATAACCGGCGAGGAAGCCGCCCACGATGCCGCCCAAGAAGCCGAATCCCACGCCGGCGCCACCGGCGTCGATCATGCCGGTCTCGGCGTTAACAGGCAGGCCCTGGATGGCGATCATACCGGCAACAAAGCCGGGGACGAGCGCCGGGCGCTTGCCGATGGATTCGGCGATGTAGGCGGAAAGCACCGGAACCATGAGGTTCATGGCGATGCCGCCGATGATCTTGAGCATCGCAGCAAAGCTGTTGTAGTCGGCAGCCGTCGAATCGAAGGACGTAATGCCCCACAGGAACGAAACGGCGGTCAGGACACCACCGGCAACGACGAAGACCAGCATATGGCTGACGCCGTTCATGAGGTGCTTATAGATGACGTGGCCGATGGACTCCTTCTCCTCGACTTCGTCCTCGACATCGGCAGCGGCTGCAACCGTGTCGTCACCCTTGGCGGCGAGCGCGCGGTCAATCAGCTTACCGGCGGCCTCAACGGACAGGGCCTTGGAAACACCAACGGAAACCATGGGCTTGCCGGCGAAACGCTCAGCCTGGACATCCTTGTCGGCTGCGACGACGACGGCCTTGGCACCAGCGATCTCACTCTTGGTGAGCTCGTTCTCGACACCGACCTGGCCATGAGTCTCGACCTTAATGGTCAGACCGCGCTCGGCAGCTGCCTTCTCCAGCGCTTCCTTCGCCATGAAGGTGTGCGCAATGCCGGTCGGGCAACCGGTGGCGGCGATGATGTCAAACTTAGCCATGTGTCCCTCCTTCTTGAGTACAGCGCCCGCGGGCGCTCCCCTACACGCGCTTCGATGCGCGTTTTTCCACAACTGAAAGATACCAACCTACCGTCCGCGTGAGAAGAGACAAGGTGCAATTCTCCGGTGAAAGGTTCTTTCATAACCGTAAACGGTAGGTGAAAGTTTACCATCAACACTTGAAACGGCAAGGTGTATCTTGTAATTGAAAATGCCCGTATACTATGGCATTGCAAATCAAATTAGATTTTCATGCCAACCAGGAGCCATCCATGACCGATAGTAGCAAGAGCGCACTTTCCCTCATTAGTACCCATCAGGGATACAGCGAGTCCGAGCAGCGCATTGTCGACTATATATTGGAGCACCAGTCCGAGGCGCCGCGCCTCACGGCCGCTCAGCTCTCACGCGCCGCCGCCACGTCCGAGGCGACCGTTTCGCGCTTCTGCCGCAAGCTTGGCTTTGGCAGCTTCCGCAGCTTTCAGTTTTCGTTGGCGAGGGATTTGGAAAGCCAGCGCAACGAGGGCCTGACTGACGAGGTCTCGCTCGACAATATGGAGCAGAGCCTCAAGAACATCCTGGCTGCCAAGGTGAGCGAGCTTAATGCGACCATCGACGGGATCGACCACGATACGCTGGCGGCTGTTGTGCATGCCCTTAAGCATGCAGGGGTTATTGAGTTTGCAGCTGTGGGCAATACGAACGCGGTCGCGCTCGATGCGACGTTTAAGTTTTCGCAGCTGGGCCTGCGCTGCATGGCGAGCACCATTAGCGAGACATCAATCGGCTTTGCGCTCACGTTGCGCCCGGGTGACGTCATCGTGCTAATCTCAAACTCTGGCAAATCGCGCCGACTGAATCGCATGGCAAAAGCGGCTCGCGACTGCGGCGCAACCGTAGTCGTCATCAGCAGCGACAGCAAATCCCCGCTCGCGCGCCTGGCAGACTACACTTTTAATACCGTCAACCACGAAGCGCTGCTGACGACGGGCGACTTTGCGTTCTCTAAGATCAGCGCCACGATGATCATCGAGGTTATCTACAACTTCCTGTTGCCCGAAATCGAGGACGCACGCGAGCATATCAGCTACTACGAGGAGCTCATCCAGCCGGATAAGGTTGTGGAGTAAAACGCATAGTGAGACAAAAATTTCAGTCTATTTTGTCCCACTAACACCGCTAATACGACCTAACCTCGAGCTTCTTCCAGCATCTGCTTGGCATGCGCCAAGCTCGCCTCCGATTGATCGCCGCTCAACATGCGGGCGATCTCGGCGGTACGCGCTTCGCCGGATACCTCGTCCAAATGCGTCTGGGGAACATCGCCCGGTTCCTTGCTGACGACATAATGCTTGTCAGCCATGACGGCGACCTGCGCCAAGTGGGTTACGACAATCACCTGATGCGTAGCGGCGAGATCTGCCAGCACGCCCGCGAGCGCACGCGCCGTGGAGCCACCGACACCAGCATCGACCTCGTCAAACACCAGTGTATCGACACCGTCCGCGTTACCGAGGACAACCTTGCTTGCCAGCATGACGCGGCTAAGCTCGCCGCCCGACGCAATTCGACGCAGGGGACGCGGCGTCAAGCCGGCACCGCTGCGGTATAGCAGCTCGTAGCTCGAAGGACCAACGGGCGTCCACTCAGCACGGGGAAGATCGCGCGACTCCCAGACGAGCTCGGCGCCGCCCATCTCCAGGCGAGCCATCTGGCGGCCAACCTCGTGGCAGAAGCGAGGGGCCGCCGTATTACGAGCGCGCTTAAGTGCCTTGGCAGCGGCAAACAACTCGCGCTCGGCGCTCCCGAGTGCCTCACGCGCCTTTTTGATCTGCTCATCGCCATCATCGACCAGGAACAGCAGCTCTTGCGAGCGATCCCGCATGGCAAAAACATCGTCCATGGTGGGACCCCACTGACGCAACAGGCCCTTGAGGTCGGAATACCGCTCACGCATGCGAGCGAGCTCGCGCGGGTCGAAGGCGACGCCATCACGATAGGCACGAAGCTCGTTCGCGCAATCCTCAAGGGAGATGCAGGCATCCGAAAGGGCATCGGCAATGTCGCCCAGCTTGCGATCGACGGCAGCCATGCGGGAAAGCTCTGCAACGGCGCTGTTTACGGCATCGAGCGCTCCCCCTTCGGCGGCAAGCGATGCATGGGCATCGTTAGCCGTGGCAACCAGTACCTCGGCATGTTCGGAGCGCGGCAGCAGTTCCTCGAGTTCCTCGTACTCGCCTGGCCTGGGGTCGACCTCGGCGATACGCTCGAGGGCAAAGCGCGCCTCCTCGACGCGACTCCCCTGCGCACGTGAGGCTTCCTCCACACGGCGAAGCTCTTTGGCGGCAGCGCGCGATGCCTTAAAGCAGGCGCGGTACGCATCCAGCGTCTCGAGTGCCGGGCGCCCTGCCCAGGCATCGACCATGGCAACATGATGCGCCGGATCGAGCAAGCGCTGGTGCTCGTGCTGGCCACACAGATCCATCATCACGCCGACGCGCTCCGAAAGCTCGCGCACACTGGCGATACGGCCGTCAATCTTCACGCGGCTGCGGCCCTCAGCGGAAAGGCTGCGCTGGACCGTGAAGCCTTCCGTGTCGTGCGGGCCGTCGAACAAGCGCGCCTCGACACTCGCCAGCGCCTCGCCCTCGCGCACCGTCGACGAATCCGCACGCTCGCCCAAAATAAGCTTGAGGGCCGAGAGCAGCGCGGTCTTGCCGGCGCCGGTCTCGCCGGTCAGGACAGTCAGGCCGGCACTCGGCACCAACGTCGCCTCGCGAATGAGCGCAATGTTAGAAACCTGCAGCTCATCGATCATGACGCACTCCGTAGAACACGCGGCTCACGGAGTTATAGAAGCTCTCGGGACCGTAATCGAGAAGCAGCACATCTCCGGGACCGCGACGCACCGCCACGCTCTCAACGGTGCCATCGCAGGTAATAAACTGTCCATCGATAGCGATCGCCGGAACACTCGGACGGTCATCAGACATAAAGATTTCGACAACATCGCTCGGCGAGGTCAAAAAGGCACGAGCCTGAATGGTATGCGGAGCAATCGGCACACAGACCATGCCCGTGTAATCGGGGCTGACGATGGGGCCGCCGGCGGATAGCGCGTAGCCGGTGGAGCCAGTCGCGGTCGATACAACCACGCCGTCGCCACGCAGTCGATCGATATGGTGGCCCGACACCGTGATGTCGAACTCAACCATATCGGACAGGGGGCCGCGCGTGAGCGCCATGTCGTTGAGGGCGAACGTGCGCACGACATCCTTCGTGCCATCGTCGCGCACGGACACGATATCCGCGGCGATGGTGGCGCGACGGCTCACGTGCAGCTCACCGGACAGGGCATCACTCACAACCTGCAAAATGTCACGCTCCTCGGGGCTAGCGGCCGTCAAAAAGCCCAGGTGACCATAGGAAAGACCGAGGATAGGAATCTCGCGATGGTTGAGGATGCGGGCAGCGCGCAGCAGCGTGCCGTCGCCGCCGAGCGTAATGACCAGATCGGAGCCGTCAATATCAGGCGTGCTCTGAATCTTGGATCGCTGGTCGGCAGCCCATGCGACCTCATAGCCCTGGCGCGTCAGCCAAAGCTCGAGCATCAGACCGCTCTCGACGGCCTCTTGCTTGTAGTAATTGGGAACCAGAAAGACCTTCATAGCGTTGCAGCTTTCTCGCTCAAAGCCGATACCTGGGATTGCAACTCGTCATCGGAGCGCTCGCCGGGGGCAAACCTCGTGCCGTACAGGAAAAACTCAACGTTTCCCTTGGCACCATGAATGGGCGACACGCACACATCGACCGGGAACAGCCCCTTGGCAGCAAAGAGTTCAACTGCCGCAACGAGTGTATCGCGGCGCACGGCGGGGTCGGTCACAATTCCGCCCTCGCCCACCAGCGCCGCCGGAGCCTCAAACTGCGGCTTTACGAGCGTGCAGAATGCACCCGTAGGCGCCAGGCACGCCAGCACCGCATCGATAATGTTCGCGATGCTGGTAAACGAGACATCACACACAGCCAGGTCGATAGCGCCGGCATAGCCAAACTCAGGCAGCTGCGTCACGTTTGTGCGCTCATGCAGCGTCACGCGATCGTCCTGACGCAACGACCAATCAAACTGGGCGCGACCCACGTCCACCGAGACAACTGTCGCAGCTCCGCGCTTAAGCAGGCAATCGGTAAAGCCGCCGGTAGAGCAGCCCACATCCAGACAGGCAAGGCCCGTCGGATTGATACCAAACGCATCAAGCGCGCCTTCGAGCTTAAGACCGCCGCGGCCAACATAGGGAATGCGCCCCTTCACGTGCAACGGCAGGCCCGGGGTCACCTTAAGGCCCGGCGAAGTCAAGCGCTCTCCGCCACTCGAGACCAAGCCGGCCATAAGAGTGCGAAGGGCATCCGCGCGATCGGCGCAGATGCCCTGTGAAATCAGTTCGTCATCAAGACGCACGCGTTTCATGAATGCCATCAACCATTCGTATCCGGAGATGCGGCCTAGCTATCCTGGGATTCGTTTGCCGCATCCTCATCGTATTCCTGCTCGAGCTTGTCGGCCTCACGCGGCGTCAGCTCAAACTTATCGACCATGTCGACCGCGCGGGAGCCCAGCTCAATCGCCTCGTCAAACAGATCGAGCGAACGCTCCAAGGAGGTGTCCTTGGAGCGAACGGTAGCGATGATCTGATCCAAACGGTCCGAGATCTCGTCAAAGTTGCGGACAGAACCCTCTGGCATGACTACTCCTCGACGGAGTCGGCCTCGACGGCCTCAGCAGCGTCCGCGTCCTCGGCCAGCACGCCAGCCTCGGCCTGAGCAGCCGCAACCTTTGCGGCTGCCTCGGCAGCCTGTGCCTCCTCGCGAGCGCGATCTTCGGCCAGCAGCTCCTGGTACAGATCCTCGCCCGGCAGCTCTTCACTGCGAGCGATCTTACCCAGCACGCCGTTGACGAACGACGCGGACTGGTCGGTGCCATAGGCCTTGGCAAGCTCGACGGCCTCGTTGATCACGATGGCATCCGAGACCTCCTCGTCGGTGAGGAAACGCATCTCGTAAACGGCGATACGCAGCAGATTGCGGTCGGCGCCGGGCATGCGCATAAGATCCCAGTTTTTGGCAACGGAACGCAGAGCGCAGTCGATGCGGTCGATATGCTCGTAAGCACCGCGGCACAGCTCCAGCGCATAGGGGTCGAGGGGACCCTTCGAGATCAGGAAATCGCCCTCGAGGACGCGCTCGAGCGGGCTGTCCGTGGCCTCGGCCTGGAACAGCAGCTGCAGCGCCTGACTGCGGGCAAGCGTGCGCCCGCGATAAACCTTAAGGCTCAAAGGTTACTCCTTGGGGAAAACGAGGCCGTCGATGCAAACGTCAACGCGCTCGACCTCGACACCCACCTGGGCATCGATGGCGGCGACTACAGCGGCGCGAACGGCCTCGGCGAGTTTCTTGAACGGATAGCCAAAGAACACCACAACGCGCACGGTGAGTGCGAGCTTGTCGCCGACGACCTCGGCCTCGACCGCCGGCTCGGAAGCCGGGGCCTTGGACGAGAGCATCATGGAGACAAGGTTGGTGGCAAGGTCCTTGACGCCAACGGAGGCGATGCCCTCGACATCCGACACGGCGCGCGAGACGATGGCGGTCAGAACATCGGGCGAAATGCCGATGCCGTCAATCTTGATTTCCTGGGGCATGAGTCCTCCTAGAAGAGTTGGTTGCTAGACGCGGGAGACGAACTTGCCGTCGCGGGTGTCAACCTTGATGACCTCGCCCTCGTTGAGGTACATGGGGACCTGGATGACGGCGCCGGTGTCGATCGTGGCCGGCTTGGTGGAACCCTGGACGGTGTCGCCCTTAAAGCCCGGGTCAGTCTGGACGATGGTGGTCTCGATGAACATCGGCGGAGTCACGCCCATGAGCTCATCGTCGGCGAAGAGAAGCTGGCAAATGTCGTTCTCGCGCAGCCACTTGGAGTTCTCGCCCACCATGTCCTCGGGAACAGGAACCTGCTCATAGGTCTCATTGTCCATGAAGATGTAGTCGGTGCCATCGTTGTAGAGGTACTGGAACTCACGGGTGGTGAGCATAACGCTCTCGAACTTGGTGCCGGCGTTGCAGGTGTTCTCGACGACGCGGCCGCTCTTGATGTCGCGGGTCTTGTAGCGCACAAACGCGCCGCCCTTGCCGGGCTTGACATGCTGGAACTCGACGATGGTGTAGACCTTGTCCTTAATGCGGAGACCGAGGCCGTTCTTGAAGTCGGCGGTAGAAATGGTAGGCATAGCGACCTTTCTTGTTATGGGCAGAACGCACAAGCGTCCAAATTACATACGAGCGAAATTATACACTTGCAGACGGCGCCTGCGGCGAGCGCATAAAAAGAGAACGCGGGGCGTCCGAATCGATCCAGACGCCCCGCCCCAAACTATCTACCGAAGTAGACTAGCAATCGATGACGTGAAGGTCATGCGGTGTCTTGGTGAAGGGCTCGTAGCCGTTCTCGGTGACCACGCCGTAGTCCTCCAGACGCACGCCGCCCACGCCGGGCAGGTACACGCCAGGCTCCATGGTGATAACCGAGCCGACCTCGATGATGTTCTTGCTGCGGTTGAAGTTGGGCAGCTCATGGATGTCTATACCGACACCATGGCCCAGACCATGGTTGTAGTAATCGCCATAACCGGCATCGCCGATGATCTTCTTGGAAAGCTTGAAAATGTCGTTGCCCTCGACGCCCGGATGGATGGCGGCGACGCACTCCTCGTGCGTACGGCGCACGAGCGCATAGAGGTCGAGCTGCTCCTGGGTAGGCTCGCCCATCACGACGGTACGCGTCATGTCGGAACGATAATCGCAGTAGCCCGCGCCGTAATCCATGAGGACGAAGTCGCCCTTCTCGATCACGCGGTCGCTTGGCACGGCGTGCGGGTTGGCGGTGTTGGGACCGCTCGCCACGATAGAGCCAAAGGCCAGGCTGTCGGCGCCGTTGGCGAACATAAAGTTCTCGAGCTCGTTGCGAACCTGCTTCTCGGTCATACCGGGCTTAATAAAGCCGAGCATATGCTGGAAGGCGGCATCGGTGATCGACTGCGCATGGCGCATGAGCTCGATCTCCTCGGCGTCCTTGATGGCGCGCATCTTGCGAATGTCGTCATGCATCAGCGGCAACATGCAGGCGACGGAACGGTCCTCCAGACCACGCTGAATGCCCTGGTAGAAGTTGATCTGCATGTCGTCCTCGACAGCGCAGATGCGGCACTTGTTGGCCGCGATCTTGCCGGCGACCCAGCCGGGAATGGTACCCTCGTCCATGTCGTAGACCCAGGGGCTGCTGGCGGGCGTGTTCTCCTCAAAGCTGTTGAGGTAGCGCGAGTCGGTGTGGAACAGGCACTGGTCGGCCGTAATAAACGCAGCGTGCGGGAACTCGAAGGTGTAGTCGAAAACGCCCTTCACGCCCGTAAGCCAACGAAGGTTGGCCTCGTCGCGCACCACGATAGCGTCGTAGCCACGCTCGGCCATAAGGGCACGGACACGCTCGATACGACCGGCAGGACCGGCAGCAAACTCAGACATGCAGATTCCTTTCTTGTTGTCTCTATATAGACGGGACGGGTCTCAACCGAACGACGGAATCGCATGCGATCCGCAACCGATTGGAAACCCGCCCCTCAACATGATACGAAAGACGATGGAAGTCAATAAATCTTAGAGAAGTTCTTTGCGAGAAGCCAAGTAGGCGTGAGCATGGCGCTCAAGAACCTCGTCCTCAACGTTCGTTAGGCGAATGGCGCCGAGTGCCGCGGGCAGCGGCAGCATGCTGCGGTTTGAGCGCGCGAACTGCTGCCTACGGAACTCCTCGATATATGCGGCAGGCTCCAGATCGAAGGCAAGTTCCTCGATACCAAAGTCCTCCAAGCAGTCATCGACCTCAAAGACGTAATCGATATCGAAGTCGCAGGCATCGTGGGCAACGCGCGCCTCAAAGCGCATGCCCTCGGACAACAGCTGGTAGGCAGGGACCTGCGAGGCGGCATCGCCCAAGCAAGCGCGCAGGGTACGCTCCCCCGTCTTACCAAAATCGAGCGCATGGCGGGCGCTCGGGTTCGTGGCCATCAGTACGTCCTTACGGGCAGTCTGAGACCATTGAACAGCATTGACGAGCGCGACTTCCT
>CATWVA010000002.1 GCA_958354105.1 uncultured Collinsella sp. | reverse complement strand
GCCCGTGGGTTATACCCTAAGAGCAAACCACCCTTTTTAAGGGTGGTTCTGATTCTATCTAGCGGAATTTTATTGGGATGAGACCTGAGCATATTCGTCGACGCAACCTCCTCCCCAGTCGCCACGCCAAATGCAGGCGGAGCGGCCGAAGGATCTAACGAGCACGCCGCGATGACTTGGAAGTGCGGTTGGAAAGGTCATCGAGGCCAAAGAATCCCGGAGGTATACCAAGGCGCACTTTGGGAATCCGTCGAATCACCCCACTTCAAGCCAGAATTCAGATCGGGCCGATTCATCATCTGAAAGTCCCATCGGCGACTCGCAATGAACAACCGACGCGCTCTGCGAGAGACCGTTCATTACCGGTCCGAGCCGAACATGGACACAACGTCCCGTTTGTGTTCTTCAATCGCCTGCACGTTCTTCCTATTCTTGGGTTGTCGAACAAACCATAGAGAAAAGGAAGAAAACATGGACACCGACAAGATCTGCGCGGAATCGATCGCCAAGCAATACGCGCCCAAAAGCGCCTCCAAGCTCACCGCGCTCAAGAAGCTCGATGCCAAAGCAAAGCGCCCCGCGAACGTCTTCGCCTACAGCTTTGGCATCGCTTCCTCGCTGTTGTTGGGTGTGGGCATGTGCCTGACCATGGGTATGCTGGGACCTGGCGAGGGCACGTTGTTTGTGCTCGGAATCGTCCTTGGTATCTTGGGTATCGCAGGCGCAAGCGTGAACCTTGTCCTGTATCGCCGGATTCTGGAAACCTCTAAGAAGAAATACGCCTTTGAGATAATGGAGCTTGCCAAGGAAATTGCCGGCGAATAGCTTTTGGCATCAGGGAGAGGCAGGCTTGGGTGAACAGGCAGCAGAGCAGATACTTTACGACGGCGCAGCTTATGGACGAGGCTTTGCTCGACTTGCTGCAGAACAAGGGCGCGGAGTTCATAACCGTTAAGGAGATTTGCAAGAAGGCAGGGGTGGGTCGCTCTACGTTCTACCTTCACTACCAGGGTGTCCCTGACCTCGTGAAGGAGTGTTCGGAGCATGTGAACACCAAGTTCTTCGAGCGCTTTGAACAAAGCGCCGCAGACACGATCGGGGCTATCCGTACGACTCCCCTCGACGAGCTCGTTTTCGTAACCGACGAGTACCTGAGGCCCTACCTCGAGTTCGTCCAAGACAACTGCTCCATCTATCGCGCGATGCTCGCAAACGGGCATACGCTGCAAGCTCAGGAGCGATTCGAGGCCCTAGCGAAGCACATCATCGACCCAGTGTTGGAGCGCTTTGGCTATCCCAGCGAGCAGCGGGCCTTCGTCATCAGTTTTTATGTGCATGGGCTCTCTGCCGTGGTACAGGACTGGATCCGGAGCGGCTGCGAAACGCCTATCGATGAGATGGTGCGCATTATCAAAACCTGCGTGCACCCGAACGGCACGAACCGACGTCTTGCCAACGCTAAAGAGAGGCGCGAATGAAACGATGTGACGGCGACGCCCCCTAGGCGCCATGCGCGCAGGCCGCGCACCTGCATTGAGAATACTGCGAAAGGAACGGGAAGCGAAAGCAGCAATCTACCTTGGTAAAGGGCGTGTGTCCCTTTCCGCTGCTCGCGCGGGCCGACTCCAGCCGTGCCGGGATCTCCAGCGCGTCCTCGAAGCCGTTTGCGGCGAGAACCAAGGAGGAGGGTTTCCCGTGATGGCGATAGGACGGAGGGGTTTCTGTAGGCGTGTATCCAGTAGGAGCTACTTATCGAAGCCCGCCACCGCGGAGCTGCTCCTTGTAGTTCTCGCCCCAAGCTCTCATTGCGTCAAGAACGGGTCTGAGTGTCTGTCCCAGGTCGGTGAGCGAGTACTCCACCCGTGGAGGCACCTCTGCGAACGCTTCACGATGAACGAGCCCCGTTTCCTCCATGGTTCGTAGGTTGCTGGTCAGAACTTTCTGCGAAATCTTGCCGATCGAGCGTTGCAGCTCCTTAAAGCGCATCGTGCCTTTGAGCGAGAGTTCGCGCAGGATGAGCACCTGCCACTTGTTGCCGATGAGCAAAAGCGTTGTCTCCACTGGGCAGGCAGGCAGGTTCTCCAAAGTCGGTGTTGTCATATTCGTGAAACCTCCGTCTGCAATCATGCACGTCATTTACATTAGTTTCCTTTTGGTGCTTACAGCACTTTTATGTGCCTACTTTCCATTATATACCTTTGACGCGTATCGTATGAGCTGTAAGGAAAGCGGCGGCGAGTGCCGCAGGTCGAAAGGAAAGCATGATGACCAAGAAAATCGCAGTTGTAGCAGCGAACGGCAGGGCCGGCAGCCTCATCGTTGAGGAGGCCGTGCGTCGCGGATTCGACGTGACCGCCATCGTACGCGGCGAGAATAGGACCGCCGCTCAGAACTCCGTCATCAAGGACGCACTCGAGCTCACGACGGAAGACCTCGAAGGATTCGACGCCGTGGTGGACGCCGTGGGCGGCTGGACGCCCGAGACCATCCCCGGTATCACCGACGCGGGCATCCACTTGGCTGATGTGCTGATCGGCACCGATGTGCGCCTGCTCATCGTGGGTGGCGCGGGCTCGCTGTTCGTCAACCCCGAGCATACGGTCACCGTCGATATGGGCCCGGACTTTCCCGATGACTGGAAGCCGCTGTCCGCCGCGGCCGGCAAAGTCCTTGCTCACCTTCGCGAAACGGACGGCCTCAAGTGGACCTTCATTTCCCCTGCTGCTGACTTCCAGGCCGACGGCGAGCGCACCGGTGAGTATATCTTGGCGGGCGAGGAGTTCACGCTCAACAGCCGCGGCGAGTCAACGCTCTCGTACGCTGACTATGCGATTGCCATGGTCGATGAGATCGAGTCCGGTAACCACGTCGCCCAGCGCATCTCGGTTGTGAGCAAGTAGCTTTATGCCGTTTGGGAAATGGGAGGGTCGATGCCAGCCGCGTCGACCCTCCCGTTGCGTACCGGGGCAACCAGTCTTGTTGCCTGAGTTGTGACATCTTAAACAATGGTTGAGTTTCAGAAGGGACGTTTTTGGCACTATCGAGCGTGAGCGTTTTCGTAGGCCTCTTTGATGTCTTCTGGCAAGCCGTCGGGAATCAGTGCCTTCAGCTCAGCCTCGTTGTTGCTCTGATTCAGCTGCTCGTAGTACCAGCATTTGTACTTCAGCATGTCCAGCGCGCGGTTCATGTTCGCGATCTCTAGCTCCATGTGGGCCTTCCGCTCCTCGAACATGGCCTTGCGTTTGGGGTATGTCGATGGACCCTCCGCGCACCATTCCATGAACAGCCGAATGTCCTTGATCTCCATCCCCGCTTTCTTGAGGCATTCGATGACCCGAAGCGCCTCGAGTTCCGTATCGCCGAATTGCCGAATGCCGGACGTCCGCTCCAATGCCGGGAACAATCCCTGCTTGTCGTAATAGCGCAGCGTTGAGGCGGGCAAGCCGAACATCTCCGACACCTGTCCGATTGTGTACATGGCTCCTCCGAATCAATCTCGAATTCATTCCTTGACCTAAAGTCAGGTTTAGGTATTACCTTCATTCTCGTCATTAGAACAGGGATTGCAAAGGGTGTTCCGTAATGCGGAAACAGATTTGCACCTAAACCATCGACAGGGGGAGATCGATCATGGCAATTAAACAGACGGCAGGCAGAGATGCCCTAGGGGACTTTGCCCCCAAATTCGCACAGCTCAATGACGATGTGCTGTTTGGCGAGGTGTGGAGCCGAGAGGGCGAGCTTTCCCTTCGAGACCGCAGCGTGGTGACGGTGGTGGCGCTGATGGCGCAGGGACTGACGGATTCCTCGTTCCAATACCATCTGATGTTCGCAAAGAATAACGGTGTAACCAGGGCGGAGATAGCGGAAATCCTTACCCACGCCGCGTTTTACGCGGGGTGGCCCAAGGCATGGGCGACCTTTCGCATGGCGAAGGAGGTCTGGGCGGATGACGATGCCGCTGATGCAAAAGCCGAGCACCAAAACGAGATGGCCTTTCCCATCGGTGCCCCCAACGACGCATTCGCGAAGTACTTTATCGGGCAAAGCTACCTCGCGCCTCTATCAACCGAGCAGGTTGGCGTCTACAACGTGACGTTCGAGCCCGGCTGCCGCAACAACTGGCACGTGCACCACGCCAAAAACGGCGGCGGACAGATTCTCATCTGCGTGGCTGGTCGAGGGTTCTACCAGGAATGGGGTAAACCGGCACAGGAGCTGCGCCCTGGCGATGTGGTCAACATCGCCCCGGGTGTGAAACATTGGCACGGAGCCGCGCCCGAGAGCTGGTTCTCCCATCTCGCGCTGGAGGTTCCGGGCGAGGAGGCCTCCAACGAGTGGTTAGAGCCCGTGGGAGACGGGGAATATCTCAAAGAGACTAACAAGGAGGCTTAAATACCTTCGCCGTCCGCGCCGCCGAGAGCAGGGCGCCCAAATCGGCCTGAATCGCCTCTGCCTTGCTTCCAAGCTGCAGCGGAGCCGAGCCGCCCGAGATGTTTACGCTCAAAAGGTGCGCATCCGGCAGCTTCGCGGTCATGCTCCAGAACGGGAGCGTGATGATGCCGGGGGTCATCTCGCCCACGCCGAGCTCCAACAACAGCACGCGGCGATCGCTGCGCTCGCGCACGAAGCGCTCGTATCGTCCGAGGCTCTCGCGCCAGGCCGCACCCTGCAGAAACGTGTCGTCGCGCACCCACGGCACGAGCTGCCAGCCGCAGTGCGGGCATCGGGGGACGCCCTCGCTGAGGACCTCGAACCCCGCCATGCCCGCGAGCATGCGCTCGACGTAGGGGCTCGCGTCGAAGAGCTCGTCGCAGCATGGCTGCTTGCATTGAAGGTGCGCGAAGCTTCCCTGATAGTTGCAGATCCTCTCGGTGGGAAACGTCTTCTCGACCTGGGTGTCTACATTGGTGCTCAGGATGAAGTAGTCCTTATGGCCGATGAGGGACCGTAGGTCGAGATAGGGCTGCGAGGTCGGCTCGCGCAGCATGAAATCGATATATCGCGCGTAGTAGGCCCATTGCTGCTCGAGGCTGGGGTAGAGGTGGTAGAAGCCGTCGAAAAGGCTCTTGAAGCCAAAGGCTTGCTGCCAGTCCGCCATTCCTGCGCGCGCCATGCCCGCGCGGTTGTAATGGTTGAACCCGGCGGCGCTCGACATGCCCGAGCCGATGCCGACGATGATGGCGTCGGCATCGTCGATAAGGCTTCGAAGCCTACGCGCTTCTCTTTCTAGGGGTGGCATCGGGCGATCTCCTCGAAAGCCGGGGCCATATCGCCGTCAACGAGAATCGTCTCGCACGAAGCGTCGGGCGCCATGGCCTGGCCGTAGTTGAACACGATGTAGGTGGCGTGCTCGCAGGCGTTCGCGATCTGGGCGAGCATGCGCTTTATGACGCCGTTATGCAGTCCCACGCCAAGTTCGAGGATGGTGACCCTGCCGTTGCGATGGGCTTGCACAAGACGCGCGAGCTCGTCGAGCTGGGTCATGGCGAGGGCGTCTGGATGGGCGAGGCGCCGCTCGTCAACCGACGTGCGCGTGCTCCCCTCAGTCTCGAGCACGCGCTCCTCGTCGAACCCGGCGCGCGCGAAGTGCCCGTCGATGTTGCATGTGACCACGAAGGTGTCGGCGTGCTCCGTAAGACGCCGCAGCCCGTTCATGAGCGAGCCGGGCTCATATTCGAGATACTCCTTTTGATGGAACCGCTCGGCCCATCGGCGTCGCACGCTGGCATCCGGGGAGGCGAGCCCCTGCAGTATGCAGCCGATGCCGTCTGCCTGGGCGAGGTCCCCGTACGCCTCTCGGAAATGAGCATCGGCGCAGAAGAGGTTGAGCCCCTCTGCCATGTCCAGCCCGTTGCTGGCGCCGATGATGACAAGATCCGCTTCGGCTAGCGCCCTGCCTATGCGAACTGCTTTCGCCGTCTCCATGCGCTACCTCCCCAGCGTCTTGCGCACGTCGGCAAGCACGTCGGCGATGTCGGCGCGAACGGCGAGCCCCCGATCCTCGATCGCGCGGGGGAGAAACTGCGTCCCGTTGTTCACGGCGATGTAGCTAGCCTGCGACAACTGCGCCGTGAGGGCCCAGAACGGCTCCTGGATAAACGCGGGCGTCATGCGGCCCACGCCCAGCTCGAGGAAGAGGATCCTCTGCCGCGCGTGCGCGTCGAGCCAGTCGGACACCTTGTGGTACTGCTCCTCGTAGAGCTCGCCCTGCAGGAAGTTGCCGTAGCCGCGAACCCAGGGGAACGCCTCTGCCCCGCAGTGCGGGCAGCGCGGCACGAGCTCTGTCGGAACCTCAAGGCCGTCTCCCATGGCCTCTACCATGTTGGAGACCGGCTCGACCGCATCCCACACCGCGTCGGTGCAACAGTGGGAGCACTGAAAGAAGCGGTGGTCGCCTTGGATCTCTGCCACCTTCTCCCAGGGGTAGAGCTTCACAAACTGCGTGTCCTGGTTGGTGGTGAGCACGAAGAAATCCTTCTCGGCGAGAATGGCGTCGAGGTCCCTGTAGGGCTTGCGCAGCGGGGCGTTGAGCGTGGTGTCGAGGAAGGTGGCGAGGTATCCCCAGCGCGCCTCGGCGGTGGGCCAGCGGTAGAACGACCCCTCGAAAGCGCCCTTGAAACCGTAGCGCTCGGCGAATTTGCCGAAATGCCTGCGATAGGTTGCGTTGTCCTCGTAATAGAAGTCGCCGCCGCCCGCCGCGGAGAGCCCAGAGGCCCCGCCCACCAGCACGCAATCGGCTTCCTCGATCATGCGGGCGAAGTCCCTGATTTGCTGGTCGTAGGGCTCGGGCTCGCGGTCACTCAGCTCATAGGGCGTGCCGCCGCTGCGGTAGGCGGCCTGAAGGGAAAACGATTGGTTGGTGAGCTCGATAACGAGCTGCTCGTACAGGGTCAATGGATACCTTCTTTCAGCTATTATAAACAGGTGTCTATAAAAAAGTATCCATGTCGATTTGCTTAAGAGCAATGAACAGCTTCGGCCTGCTGTCGATAAACGAGCGTTTGCCGGGCATTGTCGAGCGTTGCAATTGGAGGGGTAATGGAAGCGGGGAAGATCGATCGTCGCCGACGCTATACACTCTCGGTCATACGGGAGGCGTTCTTCGCGCTGCTGGCCGAGGTCGGCTTCGCGAAGATGACGGTAGCGGATATCTGCCGCCGCGCCGATATCAACCGTGGCACGTTCTATCTGCACTACGAGGACAAGTTCGCCCTGCTCGACGCGCTTATCGACGAGGCCTTGGCGGCGGTGCCGCCGCTCGAGGGAACGGAGGCGGGTGCCCTCTGCCAGCGTCCGCCGGCAAACGATGACTATTATCTGCTCTACTCGGATGACGACGCGTACGCCCGGGTGGCACAGCGCGTCGTCGAGCGCGGCGCCGAGCAGATGGTTCCCTCGATCATGGAGGAGACTGGGCTTTCGCGCGAGGACGCCTATCTGCTCTTCGTCCACAACGTCCAGGGAAATCTCGCGGTCAACCGCCTGCTCGGTTGGAGGCGAGGGCCCGAGTTTGCCCACGCTCAGGAGCTGCTCAGCGCCTATTCCGAAGGGGGCATGCGAGCGGTATCGGCCCCTTGCAGATTAATCGCGAATTAGAACATGATGGCGTCATCGGCCGTGAAGGCATCGAGGGATCCCTGCTTGACCTGAATGCAGACGTATGTGATTCCCGAGTCGGACGCGGCGCGGAACTGACGATGCGCAGCGGGGGAAATGCGCAGCCAGTCGCCGGCCGCAAGCTCGATATCCTCACCGTCGATCGTGACCGAGCCTGCGCCCTCGAGCACGCCATAGATCTCCTCGTTTTCCTTGTGTGCATGGACGAACGGAACGCCAGCGCCGGCGGGAAGACTGTTGATACTCACCTCTGCCCCGGTAAGCCCGAGCACCTCGTGCAGCTCAACGCGGCTCTCATTGCCGATGTGGGTCTTTGCATAATTAGCCATAATGGTTCCTCTCTTGGGGTTGATTTACCTTGCAGGCATCTCCTGCGTGAGATATATTCAACGCGAAAGCGCATGCAAATACGAGTACGCACATATTTGTAACTGCGTGCCTTTTTGTGAAACCGGTATGGTCAAGGAGGTTGGGTCTCCCATGATGGCGAAAGAGGAGCTTCCGGAGTGTCCGGTCGCAACGGCGGTAGCGCTCATTGGCGGCAAGTGGAAACTGCTCATTATTCGTAACTTACGCGTACGCCCTTGGCGTTTCAACGAGTTGCGCCGCAACCTGGAGGGGATCTCTCAGAAGGTGCTTACCGACAGCCTGCGGCAGATGGAGGATGATGGGCTGGTCTTTCGCCATGACTATGGCGAGAATCCTCCCCGCGTTGAGTATGGCCTTACCGAGCTCGGCCACCAGATGATGCCCATCATGGACTCGCTGGCAGACTTCGGCGCTTATTACAAGACAATTGTTTCGTAGCAGGCACATCGCTTAGGGGGGGCGGAGCGCGGCGACGAGTACGATGGCAGTTCTCCCGTGAGGTGCCGTCGCCTTCGCAGAACGTTGGTGGTGTATAGGCAACTGTAGACAAAGTGCTCGGACTCGGGTCCGAACGTCCCCTCCAGCGACCCGCTCGTGCAGTTCGTCGGAGCGGGGATGGATCTTTGTCTGCGAGGTACGAAATGCTGGCTAGCGGTTGCGACGCCTTGTTGCGGAAGTGCCAACTGCTACAACTACACCACCGGCAACACTCAGGGCGACTGCCATCGCACCGTTGTCGCCCGTCGCGGGTAGGGTGGTCCCGGCTGGTTTAACCGCCGCTACTGCCTTGGTGGAAACGGGTTTTGCCGCGGGCTTTTCTGCCTCGGGCTGCGGTGTGGGCTCGGGCTTGGTTTCCGGTTCGGGTTTTACCTCTGGGTTCGGTTTAGCGTCAGGGCTGGGCTCGGGATCGGTCACGTCGGTTGCAATCAATTGCACGTCGCTGTCGAAGACGCAGCGGATGTAGTAGTCGTGCCGCGTTTCGCGCATAATCCCCTGGCCGCTATCGTAGTCACGGTCAACGTGTGTGCCAAGGAGGGTTGAGCTGGCGAGGTTTAGTCTATAAGGGATTTGGTCGTCGGCGTAGCCGCCTGTAAAGACTACGGTTGCTCTTACGTGATTGTCGATCATGGTCAGCGTAATAGAGACGCTGGCTTCTTTGGGGTTCTCGGTTTTTATAAGGCTTTTGGTATCGGTGTCGACCTTGAAGAGGTGAATGGTGTCGTTAAGCCCGTAGCCGAAATCCTCGGGTTTGTCGGGGAAGTCGTATACAAACGCCTCATTCTGGACCAACATGAAGGCAGGAGGGAGCTCCAAGTCATAGTTATGGTCGACAACGGTGGTAGCTGTGAAGTTGCCGTCCGTGTTGGCTTCGCTGCGGGTGATGGGCGTTGCAGCATCGGGTTCGGGCGTTTCGGCCGCTAGTGCCGAATTGGGTAGCAAGAGCTGCCCTGACACAAGAATAATCGCTCCGAAGGCGACTGCTCTAACGCCCACATGACGCTTGACGCTGCGGATAAACGAGCTGGTTCGATCGTTCTGGGTTTGTGGTGCATGCTGTCCATACATAAGGCGCTCCTTGTTCGTAGGCCGGTTTCCGCGGATCTATATTGCGCCTGGCCGATGCGGCTAGGCTCTTTCACGCGAACGCTTACGCGAGCAGGGAGAAAGCTCAAGTTAATTTTCCCACAGGCGATACTTTGCGAGCAACGATTTGCTGTTCAATTCTCGGAGAGAGAGTCAAGACGGTCGAGGAGTTATCAGGCAATGAGATTATGTCTAGAGAACACGAACGAGAGATGTGGTCTGCGGACGACTGAATAGCTCCATCTGTTTTGGTTACAACGAAATGTGTGCCGCGCGCCTGCGGCATGAAGGAGGGAGATTCCTATGAATATCGTTGTATTGAGCGGCAGCCCGCGTAAGGGCGCCAATACCGACACCATGGTCGAGGCGTTTGCCGAGACCGCGCGTGAGGGCGGCAATACGGTCGAGGTCGTCCGTGTTGCCAGCAAGAAGATCGCTGGCTGCTTGGGATGCCAGTACTGCTTCGCCCATGAGGGCGTCTGCGTGCAGAAGGACGACATGGCCGGCGTGATCGAGTCGCTGAAAGACGCCGACATGGTTGTCTTCGCTTCGCCTATCTACTGGTTCGATATCACCGCGCAGGAAAAGGCCGCCATCGACCGTCTGTACGCCTTCGGTGCCACGGGCTTCCCGTTCACCAAGACGGCCCTTTTGCTCGATAGCCACAGCGAGGGCGTCTATGATGCGGCTATCGCTATGTACAAGTCAGCCTGCGCGTACTGCAAGTGGGAGGACCAGGGCATTGTCACCATTAGCGGCATGACCGAGCGCGACAGCATGGCCTCCTCGCCCAAGCTGGAAGAGGTGCGAGAGCTCGCTCGCAAGCTCGCCTAAGGGCAAGAAGAGCACATGGCAATCAACACTAGCGGAAATGCTTGCTGCCCTTACCAAGAGGAATGCTGATTGCCATGCGCCGTTGTCCTTGCGGGCAATCTTGGCGTGCTAGGAGGCCTTCTCGCTCAGGAACTCCCTGAACGCGGGGATGTCGAAGCCGACGAGGCCACGTCCACGTTCCCCGATAACGCCGTCCTCGAGGAGGCGGCGTTTGTATTGGCTTGCATAGTTGCTGGCGACGCCCATACGCTTTGCAATTTCTGAGACCCTGCTGGGGTCAGAATCGGCCAGCATCGCGAGCAAAAACTCAATGTCTTTGTCAGAAAGCTCTCGATAGGTCGTTTCGAGAATACGATCGCGCAGCTCCATACGTGCAAGCAGGGAACCCTGCTGGACATCGGATGTACTGATTTGGGGCGAGTTTTCCGAAACATCCCATGTGCGATATCCGACGAGCTGCATCATATAGGGAAATCCGTCAACGGCCTTCACGGCATCCTCGAGCGCTTCTGGCGTGATTGAGCGGCCTCTGGCCTCAACGGTTTTGCGGAATGCGTTTGCAATTTCAACGTCAGTGATTCGTCCTAACTGATGATATTGGGAACGCCTGAGGAACGAGACGGAATCGTTGCGCAGCAGAGCCGATACTTTGTAGGGCAGTCCTGCCATGAGTAGGGCAACTTTTTTACCTTCGCGTACAAAGTGCTGGTAAACAGAGGCAAATTGAAGCATTTCTTCGAGATCGACGGTGACTTCATCGATGGTGATGAGAAGTCCGATGTCATGTTTTTCGAGTTGCTTAAAGATGTCATTCATGCGTGTGCGCCAGTTGCCCTGGGCCTCTTGAGCATATACCCAATCGATACCCACTGGACCAATTTGAACGCCGTTGATGCGCGCGTGAGGCTGTGAGAGGTAGCTATTTGCGGCTTCTTTGGTTCGCTCGATAATATCTTCGAGCATGCCTGGCATGGCGGAGACATTTGCTGCAATCCATGGTGGCCCCTTTGCAGGTTTTGCTAATTTTTGCAACTTTTGCTAACTTTTGCAAGTTTTGCTAACGGCTTAACATGTCTTGTGCCGTGGGATTGCAGGAGTGAAAAACGGGGAGTTCTGTTATTCGACTACGTTGCAGCGAGCGGGGCCCGGAGCGCGATGTTACTGCATTCCGGGCCCCGCTGCCTTGTAAAACCATGACGGTTTGGCCGCCGTTGTTTTAGTCAAACAGACTCGGCATGTCGTTTTCCTTCATGAGGGCACCGGCAGAGGGGAGGCTCTGCGCGGTGAACTTCTCGGCAGAGACGCCGGCGCCAAGAATCTCCTCGGTTGTGCCGACGGTGGTGACCGAGCGGCCCTTCTTGGCGGTAAAGGCCTGGACGCCCTGCGTGTTGGTGGTCGTCTTGGTCTTGAGCAGCGACGTGTTGAAGTTCATCAAACGATAGTCGCTCGAGACCAGCGCGATGTCGCGATCTTCCTTGAGCACCTGGGCATACAGCAGCTTGCTGCCACCATAGATGGCGTTCTTGAGGCGCTTGCGGTTGGTCTTGGTAACGTATCCGGCAAGTGCGACGCGCACCACGCGGCCGTTCTCAAAGACAAACAGTACGTCGGCCTTGTAGTCCTCGGGGTCGATGACCCAGATGACGCTCTCGTCGGGTTCCATTTCAAGGTCGGTCGGCAGGTACGAGCCCAGCTGGGCCGACTTGGTATCCTCAAACGCCGCGACCTTGCACTTGTATACCTGGCTCTTGTTGGTAAAGACCAGCAGCTCGTGCGTATTGGCGGACGGGAACTCGATAAAGGGCTTATCGCCGTCCTTGTACTTGAGCGTGGCGGCCTTCTTGAGCACGCGGTCCGTCATCTTCTTAAGGTAGCCGTCGCGCGAGAGCATGATGGTAACCGGGTACTCCTCGACCTCGGGCTCCAAGCTTACCTCGATAACCTCATGGGGCTCGATCCTGCCCGTGCGGCGCGGCATCACGTACTTCTTGTTGACCGCGGCCAGCTCGTCGCTGATGACCTTCTTGATGTTCTCCTCGCTGGAGAGGATCTCCTCAAGCTCGGCAATCTCGCCCTCAAGCTTGGCAATGTCCTTGGTGCGGTTGAGGATGTACTCCTCGTTGATGTTGCGGAGTTTGAGCTCGGCAACAAACTCGGCCTGGGTCTCGTCGATGGCGAAACCCTTCATAAGGTTGGGCACGACCTCGGCTTCGAGTTTGGTGCCGCGGATGATGGCGATGGCCTTGTCGATATCGAGCAGAATTGCCTCGAGGCCGTGCAGCAGGTGCAGGCGCTCGGACTTTTTGCCCAGGTCAAAGTTGATGCGGCGACGCGTGGACTCAATACGCCACTTGACCCACTCGTGCAGGATCTGACGCACGCCCATAACGCGGGGGTAGCCGTCGACCAGCACGTTGAAGTTGCACGAGAACGAGTCCTGCAGCGTGGTCGAGCGATAGAGCTTGGCCATGAGCTTGTCGGGGTCGACGCCGCGCTTAAGGTCGATGGCGATGCGCAGGCCCGAAAGGTCGGTCTCGTCGCGGATGTCGGCGATCTCCTTGACCTTGCCCTCCTTGGAGAGCTTGACGATGCGCTCGATGATGACATCGGTCTTAGTGGTGTAGGGAATCTCGTACACCTCGATGATGCGCTCTTCGGGAATCCAGCGCCAGCGGGAGCGAATCTGGAAGCTGCCAAGGCCGGTCTCGATGATCTTCTCCATCTCCTCGCGGCGGTAGATAATCTCGCCGCCGGTCGAGAAGTCGGGCATGGGCATGTACTCGAGCAGGTCGCAGTCGGGATCCTTGAGGTAGTGCATCGTGGCGGTGCAGACCTCGTTGAGGTTGAAACCGCAGATGTCAGAAGCCATGGCGACGCCGATGCCCTTGTTGGCCGAGACGAGGATGTTGGGGAACGTGGTGGGCAGCAGACGCGGTTCCTTCATGGCGCCGTCGTAGCTGTCGACGAAGTCGACCGGGTCCTTGTCGATGTCCTTGAAGATCTCGGCACTGATGGGGGAGAGCTTGGCCTCGGTATAACGCGAGGCGGCGTAGCTCAGGTCGCCCGAATAGTACTTGCCAAAGTTGCCCTTCGACTCCACGAAGGGGGCAAGCAGCGCTTCGTTGCCCGTCGCCAGACGCACCATCGTCTCGTAGATCGCGGCGTCGCCGTGCGGGTTGAGCTTCATGGTCTGGCCCACGATGTTGGCGCTCTTCTGGCGCTCGCCCTTGAGCAGACCCATCTTGTACATGGTGTAGAGCAGCTTGCGGTGCGAGGGTTTAAAGCCGTCGATCTCGGGGAATGCACGCGAGACGTTGACGCTCATGGCGTAGGGCATGTAGTTGACCTCGAGCGTCTGCGTGATCGGCTGGTCGGTGACCTCGGAGTGCAGGCCGATGACGTTCTCGGCGTTGACCTGCTTTTTCTTTGGCTGGTTCTTCGTCTTCTTCTTTGCCACGATTTCCTCTTGAACTTCTTATGGGCCGTCGTTATTGATTTACTGCTACTGCAGATCTAGCTGGTCCAGGTATTCCTTGCCGTGCTCGGAGATGTGACGCTTGCGGCCCGCCTCGTCGTTGCCCAGCAACAGGTTGAACATGGTTTCCATCTTGGTGACGTCCTCGGGCTCCACCTTGATCAGGCGGCGCGTCTCGGGGTTCATGGTGGTGAGCCACATCATGTCCGGATCGTTCTCACCAAGACCCTTGGAGCGGTTGATGGAGCACTTTTGGTCGCCGATTTCTTTGAGGATGCCGTTCTTCTCGAGCTCGGTGTAGGCAAAGTAGGTCTTCTCTTTGCAGTTGATCTCGTAGAGCGGTGACTCGGCGATATACACGTAGCCCTCGTCGATAAGCGTGGGCACCAGGCGGTAGAGCATGGTGAGCACGAGTGTGCGGATGTGATAACCGTCGACGTCGGCGTCCGTACAGATGATGACCTTGTTCCAGTTGAGGTTATCCAGGTCAAAGGCACCGAGGTTCTTGATGCGCTTGTCCTTGATTTCCACGCCGCAGCCCAGCACGCGCATAAGGTCCATGATGATGTCGGACTTAAAGATGCGCGGATAATCCTCCTTCAGGCAGTTGAGGATCTTACCGCGGACGGGCATAACGCCTTGGAACTCGGCATCGCGCGAGGTGCGAATGGCGCCTGCTGCCGAGTCGCCCTCTACGATGTAGATCTCGCGGCGGCTCTTGTCCTTGGAGCGGCAGTCGATGAACTTTTGCACGCGGTTGGCCATGTCGGTCTTCTGCTGCAGGTTGGTCTTGATGCTCTGACGCGTCTTCTCGGCGTTCTCGCGCGAACGCTTGTTGATGAGCACCTGCTCCATGATCTTGTTGGCGGCGTCTTTGTTCTCGATCAGATAGGTCGACAGACGCTCCTTAAAGAATGCCGTCATGGCCTGCTGGATAAAGCGGTTATTGATGGCCTTCTTAGTCTGGTTCTCGTAGGATGTCTGGGTGGAGAAGCAGTTGGTCACCAGCACCAGACAGTCCTGGACGTCCTGCCATTTGATGCCGCTCTCGTTTTTGTTGTACTTGCCCTGTTGCTTGATGTAGGCGTCGATGGCGCTAGTCAGAGCACTGCGGGCCGCCTTCTCGGGCGAGCCGCCGTTCTCGAGCCACGATGAATTGTGGTAGTACTCCTGCATCATGAAGGTGCGCGAGAAGCACATGCACGCGGTGATTTTTACGTTGTAGTCGGGCAGGTCCTCGCGGTCGCGACCGCGACGGTCGGCCTCGATAAAGAAGGGCTCGGTGAGGTAGTCGGTACCGACCTTCTCGAGCACGTAGTCCTCGATGCCCTTGGGGTAGCAAAAGTCCTCTTCGGAAAACTCGCCATCGTCGCCCTCAATGCGCAGGCGGAAGGTCACGTTGGCATTGACCACGGCCTGACGGCGCATGGTCTCGCGATACCAATCGTGGGGAATGCTGATGGAGGTAAAGACCTCAAGGTCGGGGCGCCACTTGATGGTGGTGCCGGTACGGTCCTCGTCGCTGGGCTCAATCTCGAGTGCCTTCTTCTTGGCGCCGACAACCTTGCCCTTCTTAAAGTGCAGGGAGTACTTGTTGCCGTCACGCCAAACCGTGACGTCCATGTATTCGGAGGCGTACTGGGTCGCGCAGGAGCCCAGGCCGTTGGTGCCGAGCGAGAAGTCGTAGTCGCCACCCTGGTTGTTGTTATACTTGCCGCCGGCGTAGAGCTCGCAAAAGACGAGCTCCCAGTTAAAGCGCTTCTCGGAGGGGTTCCAGTCGAGCGGGCAGCCGCGACCGTTGTCCTCTACCTGAATAGAGCCATCGCGAAAAGCGGTGAGGGTGATGAGTTTGCCGTAGCCCTGGCGCGCCTCGTCAACGGCGTTGGACAGGATCTCGAAGGCGGCATGCGCGCAACCGTCGAGTCCGTCCGAGCCAAAGATGACGGCGGGGCGCAGTCGTACGCGCTCCTCGTCCTTGAGCTGGCGGATACTGTCGTTACCATAGTTTGCGGTGTTTTTTGCCATACTCGCTCTCTCGGTGCTCCTTTGCTGCGTTTAAGTCATATAGATAGTCAAGGTAGCATAGCCCAGCCCTTGGGCGATTCCACCTAACACGAAATCCATCGAACGCGCGTTCGGAGTCGGTGACCTTTAGCTTCTGCGGTCATTCCCTGCGCGGCGTGGTGCTCGTGTTAAAACCGTGGCTTATCGGCTGGTAGAATTGCCGCATCAAGACTGCATGTTGTTTGAGGGGGCGCAATGACTGAGAAAGAGAAGATGGAGCGCGGGGAGTGGCATGATGCCAACTTTGACGAGGAGCTCCTGGCGCAACGCGCAAAGGCGGAGGCGCTCTGCTATGACTTTAATATGGCAAAACCCGGAAGCGACGCGCAGCTTGACGCTTTGAAATCCTTGCTCGATACCGATCTTCCGCAAGGGCTGACGGTCCTTTCGCCTGCCTACTTTGACTACGGGAGCAAGACGAGCTTTGGTGAGGGCTGCTTTGTAAACCATGGCTGCTACTTTATGGACGGCGGCTCTATCACCTTTGGTGGCAACGTGTTTATCGGGCCGTTTTGCGGCTTCTACACCGCTTCGCACCCCCTAAAGGCAAAGGACCGCAACTTGGGTCTCGAGAAGGCTCTGCCCATCGTTGTCGGCGATAACTGCTGGTTTGGCGCGAACGTGTCCGTGCTGCAGGGGGTTACCATCGGCAGCGGTTGCGTTATTGCCGCGGGAAGTGTTGTGACGGAAGACCTTCCGGACAACGTGATGGCGGCAGGCGTTCCCGCGCTCGTCAAGAAGATCATCGAACAATAACGGAGCTATTAAACGATGGGGCACGCATGGTTCCGGCAAATCCGGTTATTGGCGTGCGCGTTGGCCATGCCGCGGGCATCGATTATGAGTAGCCATGTGCGAGAGCCCCGAATACTTCGCTGGCGTTGGTCATCTTTGAGGTCTCGGCGCTGAGATAGGACGGCACTTCGCTTTCTAGGCGGGCGCCTTGAGCGTCTTCTTAATGCGGGCGAGTTCACGCTCCCTGCCGAAGTCCCACTTACTCGGTTCCTTCCGACTCGGTTCTGCCCGAGTAAGATTGAAAAGCGAATCGAAATTGCTATGTCTGCATAGCAATGACGAACATGGTTTCCATAATGACAGATATAGTTGACATCTTCTGATAGATGCAATATATTTCTGTCATGTTGCAACGGATATCTGTCCATTACCACGAAAGGAACTCCATGCCGGGCAAAAAGAACCTCCGCATGAAGGCGGCACGTGCGGTGGCCGGCCTTTCGCAAGCCGACTTAGCCCAAGCCGTGGGCGTTACGCGCCAGACCATCGGTCTGATCGAGGCGGGCGGCTACAACCCCACGCTCAATTTGTGCGTGGCAATCTGTAAAGCGCTACGCGTTACGTTGAACGACTTGTTCTGGGAAGACGAAAACGACGTCGACCCTGACGCTCTTTAGGAGTTCGCTATGAAATTTGAAGATTTAAAACTCGTGCAAAAGTGGCGTGAATATGCCGGCCCAAAGGATGAGCGCCTGGAGGCTGAGAGCGCGAAGATCTACAAGATTGGTTTCGTGCTGCTTTCGTTTGGCATGTTGATGATCTTTTTCTACCAGTTTATAGCTCGACAGGTTGCGTGGGTTCACAGCGACGCCAGTGAAATGCCGCATGGCTTTGCAACGCCGTTCGAGGCAGCCATGTATTTGTGGCTCGTTCTCGTGATGTTGATTTGTGCAGGACTGCAAACGCGGAAGGGCTATGTCGATACCAATCGTTTTGGGCAAACCGAGCATCTTCCTGTTGGATATTTCCTGCTTGTCAGCGGTCTTAGCGGCGCCGCGTTCGCGCTTGTTATTGCCGCAATGCGCTGTATCGCTGAGGCGCAGATCGTACCGCTCGAAAGCGTCTTTTGGTTGGCGAACCTGGCCACGGGCGTGTTCTGCGGAGCGACGATTTTCGCGGCCACGTTTGCTGTCCTGTGCGCAACGTTTTTCACGGCGAAAAGACGCCGTGCCAAGCTCGAGGCAGAACTCGACTCCTCGGACGACATTTAATGCGCAATGGGTTGGCTCTGGGTATCCAGAACCAACCCATTTTGATGTTCGATGAGCCGAGTCGGCGTCTCTCACAAAAGTAACTAGGAGCTAGCGAGGCCTATCCGAATTGACCTCATTTGCGGTGTCGGTTTCGAGCGCCGTGCGGCGGGCGCTGTAGGCGATAAGGCCGGCGCCTGCCGCGGCGAGTGCCGCAGCGGCTGCCGTAAGGGGAGCGTTGACGTCGCCCGTGCCCGCAAGTGCGCCCGCTTTTCCGGAGCGCTTGTTATTGCCGTGATCCTTGCCGCTGCCGGAGCTGCTTCCGCCGGAGCCGCCGCCCTCGTCAGTACCGCCGCCACTCGAGCCACCATCGCCGTCTGCTGTCATCGGGGCATCGTGAAGCCCTGTCGTATCCGCGCTGTCGCATACGCCGACCTGCACTTCCGAGCGTTCGCATGCTGCATCGGACACGTGAAGCTCGTGCAGTACGGCACCCAGTGTCGAGTTTGCGCCGGGTCGGATTTCCTCGAGCGTTACGGGATCGAGCGCCACCAGATTACGCGCCTTCGCATACAGCGTTACGCGTTTGCCCACCTCGTCGCTCCAACTCTCGGGGATGGCGAAGCTCATGCGGAACTGTGCCGTGCAGCCTGGTGCCAGCACGGCGTTGCCATTGTCGGCAACCAGCGGGTGCGTCGCAAAACGTGTGCCCAACGCCTCGAGCGCGTACTTCACGTGTGCCATGTCGTTGGCCGAAGCGTCCTCGGCAAGCTCTGGATCGTAGATTGAAGCCATGCGTGCGTTCACTCCGAATCCGATGGATGCGCTGGAGAACGGCTGGCTGGAGCCCTCTCGGTACAGATCGATCGTGCCGGCGGTCAGCAAGGTGTTGCCGTCGTTTCGAACCGTGACCATGAAGGATTCGCCTGCTGCTCCGGGCACCACCGCTCCTGAGGTAGCGACCGCGCCCGTCGGAGTGGCACACGCCACCAAGGGCACTTCGATGCCGTGCAGCTCTGCCTCGCTCTGCTCGGCACTCACAATGTGCGTGGCGAGCGCGGAGAGCATGCCTCCCGACGTCAAAAATGTCGTTATCTGATCGACGGGATGGTCCAGCTCGCACATCACGAACGGCTCCGTGAACAGATCGCCTGCCAAAGTACTGGCGAAGATGCGGAAGTGCTTGCCCATCACTGCTGCCGGGTTGCCTTCTTCGTCGTAGGTTTGTCCCACCTTGCCGTCGGTGTTCTCTACATAGAGCACGCACCTGCCGTTGTTGCTTACGCTAAACGATGCCGGGCCACAGCCTGCGGCACCCACGGGCTGCGATGCAAATGCCGATGCGCCTCGCGTCCAAGTAATATGCTGCAGTTGCTCGTTGACGGTGGCCAAAAAGCCCAAATGTTGTGGCCACGGCACCGCACGGGGCACCGCGGCGTCTGGTGACATAACGCCCCAGCCCGCAATAGACTGGCCGATCACGGCGTACGATGCGCAGCCGCAACCGTCTGCGGTCTCGTACGCAACGGGCACCACCATTTTGCCGTTGATATTCTCGGGCTCGCCCAGCTCGATACTCGACGGTGCCTGCGGGAAGCGGAGAACTTGGCGGAACGTCAGGCTGTCGCTCGAAACGTCCGACCACAGGGTAAAGCACTCCAGCGCAACCTCAGCCTCGCTGCCGAGTGCCTTTTCTGCGGTGGTTCCGCGGCGGTGGAGGTAGGCACCCGACAGGCGCCCGTCGACCAGCGTCTTGCCCACCGTGATGCGCGGGCACTGCAGGCAATGGTAGCCATCCTCTTGCAGGCGGCCGCGCGAGATGCTGCGCCATGACGTATGCGACACCACGCGGGTCTCGTCATTACTTATGCGCAGGCGCACGACGGACAGTATGCCGGCTGTGCTTGCCGTATCGAAAAGGGTGTTGTCGCCGTCGGGGCGCTCGCCCGAGACCAGCAGCACGTAGGCGTCCTGGTTTCCCCTCCCGTCCGTATATTCCACCACGTCGAAGTCGTAATCGTATATGCCGTCGCGCTCCACGTCGCCCTCGCCAAACCCAAGGGGGAAGTCCACGGGCGTGGGGGCGGACCACGTGCCGTTCGTCTTTGTATGCACCACCAGGCGCGAGCGGCCATTGTCGCCGTAGCGCACCGAGGCGATGCGGAATAGGCACTCTACGCCGGCAATCATCGTTAGCTTCATGTGGGCTTCGCTGAGCACGCCGGAAAACAGCACGTTGTCGCTCGAGGGTTTTATGCCGCCACGCTCGTCCTCCGACACGCCGGCAGAATTGGCGTTGGGGTCTGCAACGGCGTTCGTCGCCTGCCCGATATAGGTGTACTTATACATTGGCGCGGCGTTTTCGTCGTTCTCTATCAGTGCGTGGACGAAATGCTCGATCTGTCCCGTGCCGTCGCTTTCTGCATCCGCCTCGAGCTCAATGCGCGTGACCGCTTGATCCCAATCGCGCACGACAGGCGCGGCGTTTACGGCAGTGGCCTTAACCTCGGCGCGTGCGAGCAGCTCGGCGTTGGTGACGATGGTGGCCGACGCGATAAACTGCGGCACACCACCTGCCTCGGCGTTGCCGCCCGAGCCGAAGCAGGCGTTCAGCGTATAAGGCGTATCTCCACCCAATGCGAGCTCAGAGCGCTGGAGCACATACTGGTTGCCATTGTTCACCGACATATTCCACGAATCGAGGAGCGTGGGCCACGACCCCGACCAAGCCTTGGTGGTCCACTTGAACATTACGAACTGGAGTATCACATCGACATCGACGTCTGCACCTACGCGCAGTCGCGGAAGCTGGTGTCCATCTGCCTTCTCGTACCCAATGAACAGCGTGAGGGATGCGGCGCCGCGCACGGCAGACGAAGCGACGCCTGCAACGCCGGCGCCAAAGGTGACGGCAAGCCCGATCTGGATGGTGAACGAGCCCGAGGTGTTTGAATAGTCGAGCGAAATGTTTTTAAAAAACGCCGCGCCGCTGCCGTGCGTGTGGGCACCCACGGCGAGCGCCAGCTTCGCCAGCACCCAGGGGTTGACGTTTAAGAAAAACGGCACCGGTCCTAGGGTAAACTGCTCGGTCCAATTGAGGTCGGTTCTTACTTGGAAGAGTGCCTTAATATTGCCGTATGCGGGGTCGTTGTTGTTGCCCCAGGTTTTGCCCACCCAATCGTAGGCGAGCGAGCCGTACAGCTGTGTGGCGATATCCATCGTGAACAGCAGCGTGCAATGGTGGCGAAGGAGCTTAGTGTTTCTTGGATCGGTTCCCGAACCGGCGCTCATACTCTTGTACTGATTCCACTTCCCTTCCATCTCGTCGAGGTAGCGGTTTGCCTGCTTGGCGCCCGACTCGCGCGGTGACTTCTTCCAGTATTCCGGATCAGGGTTGCCCGAATCGTTCATATAGCTGGCTGGTTTGTATCCTCCGCCAAACAGCACGTATCCAGCAAACGAGAAATCGAACAAAATGGGGAACGAGGGCATCCAGCACGTGAACTTATTACCACCGATGCCGGGAAACGATGCGGGGAAATCAAACGGAGTGATCTCTTGGTCCATGGTGGTGGGGACGATAGTGGTCGAGCCCGATTCTGCCTTTGCGGCCGGCGCGGTAACAACGGCCATGGGGGAGGAGAGCGTGTAGGTTTTGTCCTGGTAGTCGAGGACAAAGCGCAGCTTGCATCCTTCTTCCAGAAGGCTCGACGCTGCATCGAGGAACTTGTCTTCGAGTGTGAACGTCGCCAGATTATCCGCGCCCGATGCGCTGGCCTTGACTTGGCCAATCTGCGTGACGGTTTCGGATGAGCTGCCCGCAGCGGGCATCACTTTGTTGATGCGCAGCGTTGCCTGCCCGCCCTGCGGCAGATGGGCCTGCACGGTAAAAGCGTGCGTGTTGGGCTGGTCGTTTGCTGCTTCGTCCGCTGGCATTGCCATAAACGTGGCGTCGGCGTACTGGATGTCCCATTCGTCGAACGTGAGCTGTCGAAAGTACGGTTCGCCATCGGAGAGCGGACGTGTGGGTGCGGTAATGGCGGTGCCGCCTTGGACACGCGAGAGGGGAATCTCGACATCGCGGTAGCCCGCCATGCTAATGGAGATGCCGCCGTTAAAGTCGTACGCGTCGAGAAGCGTCGCCTCGTCCACGTAGCCTTCCGAAAGCGGCGCGACCTCAAAGATGGCCGTGCCTTCGTCATCGGTAGTGGCGGTGAGCTGCTTGCCTGCGGCATAGCGCGATGTGAGCGTGACCTGGGCCCCCGTGATGGGCGTATTCTTGTTGGCGACGTCGACCACGACCACACCGAACATGGTGCGCGAGAGCACGAGCACCCTGAAGGGGTCTTTTTCGTCGGCATGGGCTTCGGTGGGCGCGAACGGCAATATGAAGGCGTTTGCGCTTCCCGGCACGCGCGGCAACATAATGCTCGCCAGCGAGGACACTCCGGCAACAAGTAACGAACGGCGATCAAGCATCTTTGGCTCCCATCCCGCAAATATCGGTGGAAATAATCCAATTTTGCGAGAAGGCGCCCCGTGGCGGTAGTGCCGTTCAAGGGTCAAAATGTCCAAATTGATCGAGCGAAGCGCCGGGTTCCGGAACGCGTTCGATGCGCTTGGCAGTCCGGTCGCTAACGTAACATATGCGCGACCAGCTCGGCGCGTGTGCCGATGCCAAGCTTTGCGTATACGCCGGATAGGCGGTTTTTGACGGTGCCCGGCGATACTCCCATATGGCGTGCGATTTCGGCGTTGGTCCACCCACGACAGGCGAGCATGGCCATGGTGAATTCCGTGGTCGTTAGATCGTCGGCCACGTCCTCGCCCGAATCGGGGTTGTGGATGCGCCGCCAGCCGTAGCTGAAGCGGTACGTGATCTCGATGATGCGCGCGAAGTCGTCAGGGTATTGCGTTTTTAGGCACGCCTCGATGAGCCCCTGTAAAAGGCCGTGATGCTCGCCAATGAGCTCGATAAGGCCGTCGGGACGCGCAATGTTCCAAGCGGTTCCGAAGTGCGTTTTTGCGGCGTCGACGTCTTTGAGACTCATGCAGGCCATGGAAGCTGACAGGTGCAGGAACAGCTCCGAGATGGGATAGCTTCCCTGTTTCATGATCAGGGCGTTTTCCGCCATGCCCAGGCTGCGGCCGTATTCGCCGCGCAGGTACAAGGCGTGCGCCATCACGTAGCTGGCGAACAGGCGCAGGCCTTCGGGCAGATGCGCCACAAGTGGATAAAACTCTTCGGCAGAATACGGGGAAGGCAAGTGCAGCAGGACACTCGCGGCCGAGGCGAACAGGATATGCGTGGCGTGGACGGCGGGCGATTCCTCGTCGGCCGGCGTATCGAGGATGCCAGCAAGGCACCGGCGGGCGTCGGCGATACGGTTGAGCGACAGACTGGCGTATCCGCAGATAAAGCATGCGGAATAGCGCAGCGCGGGATCGGTGACGTCAAGATAGGGGTGCGCCGTCTTGGCGGCGAGTGCGGCCTGTCCGCGAAAGTACAGCGCTTCTGCCGTGGCGATGGCGCGTGAATCGGGGTCGGAAATGCCTGCAACCGCAGCGTCAATCTGCCCCGGCACAAAGGCGGTGCACATCAACGGCATGGGAACGCATGGGTAGCCATCGCAGTCCATCTTCCATCTCCCAACAGCTGGCAACACTAGCAGCAATTGTACTCTTGTTGCTCGGGACTGGAATTTGTGGGTATCGCCTACGATTGTGCCGAACGTATAAAGGAAGAGTCTATTGGCGATGCTCCCAAGGTGGCTACCGAAGTCTAGCTGACCTTGGGATATAGAAAAACTGCCGCCCCTGCAAAAAGCTCTGTCGCAGCGATGGGAAACGTATCTCGTTCTGCATATAATGAGGTCATATGACGGTGCGTCTGCATACGCGCGGCGCATTTCCATCGAACCGAGAAGGAGCTCTGCATGGATCCCAACAAGCGTCCCGACGACATGGTACGTATCACCACTCCCGAACTTGCCCAGGCGTTCATCGAAGAGCAGGTCGCTGCAATCCGCGAGCAGATCGGCGACAAAAAGGTCCTGCTGGCTCTTTCCGGTGGTGTCGACAGTTCGGTTGTCGCGGCCCTGCTCATCAAGGCCATCGGCAAGCAGCTCATTTGCGTGCATGTTAACCACGGCCTGATGCGCAAGGGCGAGAGCGAGCAGGTCGTCGACGTCTTCAAGAATCAGATGGATGCCAACCTGGTTTACGTTGACGCCACAGATCGCTTCCTGGACAAGCTCGTGGACGTCGAGGATCCCGAGGCCAAGCGTAAGATTATCGGCGCCGAGTTCATTCGCGTGTTCGAGGAGGAGGCCCGCAAGGTTGGCGATGAGGTCAGCTTCCTCGCCCAGGGCACCATCTATCCCGACATCCTGGAGTCCCAAGACGGCGTGAAGGCTCACCACAACGTGGGCGGTCTGCCCGAGGATCTGCAGTTTGAGCTCTGCGAGCCCGTCAAACTGCTGTACAAGGACGAGGTCCGCGTCGTGGGTCGCGAGCTCGGCCTGCCCGAGAATATGGTTGAGCGCCAGCCGTTCCCCGGTCCCGGCCTGGGCGTCCGCTGCCTTGGTGCCATCACCCGCGACCGTCTTGAGGCGCTGCGCGAAGCCGACGCCATCGTGCGCGAGGAGATCGACAAGGCCGGTCTGACCATCTGGCAGTATTTTGCCGTCGTGCCCGACTTCCGCGCAACCGGTGTGCGCGAGGGCAAGCGCGCCTACGATTGGCCCTGCATCATCCGCTGCATCAACACCGTCGATGTCATGACTGCCGAGGTTCCCGAGCTCGACTGGGCGCTACTCAAGCGCATTACCGCCCGCGTCACCGCCGAGGTCCCCGGTATTTGCCGCGTTTGCTACGACCTCACGCCGAAGCCCGTTGGCACGGTCGAGTGGGAGTAAGCTAACTCAGCTGGTAGGCGACGAGAACTAGCAGATGTGACAAAGGGACAGTCCCTTTGTCACATCCTCGATATTATGTGCGGGATGGTACGCCACGCGGCGTGCCATCCCGTTCGTTATTTTAATGAGCCGAGTGCGCGAGTGGGAAGAGTCACGAGCATGGTCGTTCCGCGCTCCGAGCTCTCTTCGACCTCGATGGAGCCGCCGTGGAGCGCGGCGATCTCCCAGACCAGCGCAAGCCCCAGCCCCACGCCGCCGTATGCCCTGCTGCGCGATTTGTCGACGCGAAAGAAGGGCTGAAAGATGCTCGTCTGGTATTGCTCGGGAATGCCCGGCCCCTGGTCGCGCACGCGTAGCAGCACGCGGTCGCCTTCGGCGCAGGCGTTGATTTGCACGGTCGAGTTGGGCGCGCTATAGCGTATGGCGTTTTCGGTCAAGTTGAACAGCAACCGATAGATCAGCGTGTCGCTGCCGATCATTTGCGCGTCGCCCTCACTTGTAAGCGTGATGTCTTTTTGCTCGGCAAGGGGTGCCAGGTCCGTGAGCACTTCTTCGATCATCGGCGCTAGGTCAATCACATCGTTGCAAGGGACACTGCGCAGCTCGCTCATCTCGAGCAGGGTCTTTGTCATGTGCGTCATCCGCTCGGTCTGCTCCTGCAGCAGCCCGAGCAGGCTCGCTGTATCGGCGTCGACGTCGGGGTGCTCGGCGCAAAACAGCTCGACCTGGGCCTGCATGAGCGCAAGTGGCGTGCGCAGCTCGTGCGCCGCATTGCCCGTAAACTGTCTTTGTGCGGAAAATCCCTCGTCAAGGCGGGCAATCATGTCGTTAAACGACGCGCTGCAGCGCCTGAGTTCAGAGGGCACGTCCTCGCTGATTTTTGTGTCGGCGAGGTTGTCGGGCCGCACGCTCTCGACTTGCGTCGCAAAGAAGCGCAACGGCCGCAGCGCATGTCCGCTTACAAAGTAGGCCAGCACGCCGCCGAGCAGCGTCACCGCCGCAGTTATATACCAGCTCGTCGCGCCAAACGATTCTTGGGCGTCGTTCACGACGATGGTCAGCGCGTCGTCGAGCTCTTTGTTTGTCGGGTCAAATGAGCTGGGCGAGGCCGCCTCCACCTTGCTGTGCGCCGATAGTTCATTGCCGATCGAGTCCATGTAGCGCATGCCGGAGTAGCCAACCAGGCAATTCATAAGTACGCAGGTTGAACATATCAGCAGTGCCGTCATCAACGTGATGCGCCACTGCAGCGACAGCCGCTTCATTTGCCGTCCTCCATAACGTAGCCTTCGCCGATTCGGTTGCGGATGGGGTCGTGCCCCAACGCGCCGCGCAGCTTTTTGCGCAGCGACGAGATGTGCACGCGGGTTGCGTTGCTAAAGCTGTTGACGCTGCTGTCCCATACATGCTCGATAAGCTCTTCCTGGCTCACCGGCCGCCCCTGGTTAAGCATCAGGTATTCCAAGATGCCGGTCTCCTTGCGCGTGAGGGATAGGGTCTCGCCGCCCACGGAGGCGAGGCGCGCTTTGGTGTCAAAGCTCAGCGATCCACAGGTTAGAACAACGTCGCTTTGCGTAAAGCGCCTGAGCGTGAGGCTGCGTATACGTGCCGCCAGCTCGTCAAGATGGAACGGCTTGGTGAGGTAGTCGTTGGCGCCCGCATCGAGCCCCGCTACCTTGTCGGAGACCTCGCCACGTGCCGAGAGCACAAGCACCTTGGTCTCACAATCAGTTGTCCTGAGTTGCCTGAGCACGGTCATGCCGTCGACATGGGGGAGATTGAGGTCGAGCACGACAAGATCAAAGGTCTCGACATCGAGTAGATCGAGGGCCTGCTGCCCGTCGTAGCAGCAGTCGACGCTATAGGCCAAGTTGCGCAGGCTGCGTGCGATCGCATCGCACAGCGCCCGCTCGTCCTCGACGACCAAGATGCGCATAACGTTCTCCTTGCATAGTCATTCACGCTTAACACGGATTTTATAGTCGGTATGGTCCAATGGGTCGCGAAACGAAAGGAGTGGTCAGATTGTTCAAAGCGATTAAGCCTGTGGCGCAGGTGGCTTTGCTGATCGTTGGGGTAGCCATGGTTGGCTTTGGAATTATGCGCGGCGAGGCAGATGCCGTGCTGGCCAAGGCAATCAGGCTGTGCTTGGAGTGTATCGGAATTGGATAAAAGAAAAAACACTGCATCGCATCTTTTGGCGAGATTCCGCGGATTGATTCAGGCGGCGGCGACGCTTGCGACCAATATTCACCTGCCTAACTTTGCCAAGGGCGGTATCTACCAGGGAGCCGGCAAAGCCGTCTGCGTGCCGGGGCTTAACTGCTACTCGTGTCCAGCGGCCTCGGGTGCGTGCCCCATCGGGTCGTTTCAGTCGGTGGTGGGATCGTCTAAGTTCAGCTTTTCGTATTACGTCACCGGAACGCTCATTCTGATCGGCGTGCTACTGGGACGTTTTGTATGCGGCTTTTTGTGTCCGTTTGGATGGCTGCAAGAGCTTCTGCATAAGATTCCCAGCAAAAAGCTCTCCACGAAAAAGCTCAAGCCGCTCACGTACATCAAGTATGCCGTGCTACTGTTTGCCGTGGTGCTGCTGCCCGTCTTGGTGGTTAACGATGTGGGTATGGGCGACCCGTTCTTTTGCAAGTACATTTGCCCGCAGGGTGTGCTCGAGGGCGCGATTCCGCTGTCCATCATGAATACGGGAATCCGCTCCGCGCTGGGAAAGCTCTTTTCCTGGAAGCTCGCGATCCTCATTGCGGTTGCGGTGCTGAGCGTGCTGTTCTACCGCCCCTTCTGTAAATGGATTTGCCCCCTCGGCGCATTTTATGCACTCATGAACAAGGTGTCGTTGCTGGGGATTCAGGTCGATCATTGTAAATGCGTCTCGTGCGGCAAGTGCGCCAAGGTGTGCCAGATGGACGTGGACGTTACGCGTACGCCCGACCATGCCGAGTGCATTCGTTGCGGCAAATGCGTGGGCGCGTGCCCCGTCGATGCTATTAGCTTTCGCTACGGGCTGGGTGTGACTGGCGACAAACCCGCGCAGTCCACGCAAGCCTGCGAAAACAAATAGGTACCTATATAAGTTTCGATATAAACGGAGGAACCATGAAACTGTCAAAAATTGCGGCTCTGTTGATGCTGCCCGTGCTGGCGCTGACTCTCGCGGCGTGCTCTGCCCCCAAGGGCGACGCGAAGGATGCCACGAGCGGCGATGCGCAGATTGCCGAGCTTGTGGCACAAAAGCCGTCGAGCGCCGAGGAGGCGGCCAAGCTGTACCAGCAGCTGCTGCAAAAGGAAAACGAGATCTTTGCGAGCGATAACGCCCTATGGGAAAAGGTGTTCCTTGCGGCCAACAAAGACACTCCCATGATTGAGGACGGCAAGAACTACGGTGACTTCTTGCTCGATACCATCGAGGGCGCCAAGGATCAGTTTGCGGCTGACGAGCTTAAGACGCTTAAGGCCGGCGCGCAGCAGGTCAAGGAGATCGAGGACAAGCTCATGGCGCTGGAGAAGGAGTTCCCCGGATGCGGCAGCACGCCCGGCGAGGGGGAGAGCGTCGATGCCTCGACCGCAGGCATGACCAACGGCGAGAGCGGGGAGACGAAGTTCCCCAGCTTTAAGGGCAAGGACTTGGACGGCAACGATGTAAACAGCGACGAGCTGTTCTCCAAGAACAAGGTCACCGTCATGAACTTCTGGTTTACCACCTGCAAGCCGTGCGTGGGAGAGCTGGGTGATCTGGAGAAGCTCAACAAGGAGCTTGCCGAGAAGGGCGGCCAGGTCGTGGGCGTTAATTCCTTTACGCTCGATGGCAATAAAGACGAGGTGGCTGATGCCAAGGACGTGCTTTCCAAGAAGGGCGTGACGTATAAGAACATCTGGTTTAAGTCGGACAGCGAGGCCGGAAAGTTCACCTCCAACCTGTACTCGTTCCCGACCACCTACGTGATCGACCAGAACGGTAACATTGTGGGAGAGCCGATCATGGGCGGCATCAACTCCGCTGAGCAGCGCGAGGCGCTCAACAAACTGATCGATCAGGCACTCGCGAAGAGCGAACAGTAAGTCTGTGGGACAGACAACTGAAGGGGAGTCGCTGGAAACAGCGACTCTTTTTCTGCTTCGGGGTAGCATCATGGGTATACGTCGAAAGGGCACGCAGCTTTTCGTGCATTGCCTGAGCGGTGCGCGAAGCAACCAAGCTGTGAGTTTTCTTAAGCGTTCTGGGTATGGCAGTGTCAAGAATATCGGCGGCATAAGCGGCTACACGGGAAAGGTGGTGCGTTAGCTATGAAGGTGGTTATCGTTGGAGGCGTCGCGGGCGGCGCATCGGCGGCGGCACGTTTGCGCAGACTCGACGAGCAGGCCCAAATTGTCATCTTTGAGCGCACGGGTTTTGTATCGTATGCCAATTGTGGGCTTCCGTACTACATTGGCGGCGTGATAGAAGAAGAGAGCGCATTGACGCTGCAGTCTCCCAAGGGCTTTTGGGATCGCTTTCGCATTGCGGTCAAGACGAGTCACGAGGTGTTTGCCATCCATCCCGATTCGCATACGGTCGAGGTTCGCAATATGCTGACGGGCGAGGAATTTGTCGAGACGTATGACAAGCTCATCCTGTCGCCGGGTGCAAAGCCGATTCGCCCTGCGTTGCCGGGCATCGACTCGGATAAAATCTTTAGCCTACGCACCGTTGAGGACACGCTGCGTATTCACAGCTATGTTCGAGAGCGGCGACCGAGCAGTGCCGTCGTGATCGGCGGCGGCTTCATTGGCGTCGAGACGGCGGAGAATCTGTGCGAGCTGGGGCTCCAGGTGACCCTTCTGCAGCGTCCCGTCCAGCTTATGAACAACCTGGATTACGACATGGCGACCCTTTTGCATACCGAGGTGCGTGAGCACGGTATCGATCTGCGCCTCAAGGCCGATGTGACAGGTTTTGAGGAAGTTGATGGCCGCGTTGTCACCCATGTTGCGGGCGATGGCCCTATCGGAGCCGATATGGTACTGCTTGCCATTGGCGTGGCACCTGAGAGCCATCTGGCGCAAGAGGCGGGGCTCGAACTGGGCATCAAGGGGGCTATTGTGGTCAACGACCGCATGGAGACCTCTGCTGCCGACGTGTATGCCGTGGGCGATGCCGTGCAGGTCACGCATCAGGTGACCGGCGAGGACGCGGTCATTTCGCTCGCCGGCCCCGCCAACAAGCAGGGGCGTGTCGTCGCCGATGTCATAGCCGGCATGGACAGCTGCTACCTCGGATCGTTGGGCTCATCGGTTATCAAGGTATTCGACTTGACGGCGGCAAGCACGGGACTATCCGAAAAGGCAGCACACGCGGCGGGAATTGACTGCGACAGCGTGGTCCTGTCGCCCGGTTCGCATGCGGGTTATTATCCGGGTGCAACGCCCATGACCATGAAGGTTGTCTTCGAGAAGCAGGGATTGCGCCTGCTGGGTGCGCAAATCGTGGGCATCGATGGTGTGGACAAGCGTATCGACGTTCTGGCGACTGCCATCCAGGCAGGCATGCGCGGCGATAGGCTTAAGGATTTGGACCTAGCATACGCGCCGCCGTATTCATCGGCGAAGGATCCCGTCAATATGGCGGGCTTTATGATCGAGAACCTCAATCGCGGCATACTGGCGCAGTGGCATTGGGAGGATGAGCCCAACTTGCCACGCGATGGCAGCGTGCAGCTGCTCGATGTTCGTACGGAAGGGGAGTATGAGCGCGGGCATATCGATGGTTTCGTAAACATTCCCGTCGATGATCTGCGCAATCGCCTGGGCGAGCTCGACCGGGCCAAGCCGGTTTACGTGATTTGCCAGAGCGGCATTCGCAGCTACATTGCTTGCCGCATTTTGGCGCAGCATGGCTTTGAGTGCTTTAACTTCTCGGGCGGCTATCGCTTCTTTGCAGCCGTGACTGAGGCTCGCCGCGGCAGCGCTAACGTTATGCCGTGCGGGCTCGAAAAGTAGCGCGCATTGGAATGTGACAAAGTGACAGCCTCTTTGTCGCATCGGGGATGTTATATGCGGGATGGTGCGCCATGCGGCGTGCTGTCCCGTTCGTTTTTTGGCGCGGTTCGTTACATTCCTCACTGGTATCGGCCAAAAATGAGGATAGAGTAGGACAAACGCGCCGAACGTGAACGGCGGGGGAGCGGGCGAGCGCGCCCGCGCGAGAGAGGTTGCCGTCCATGCTGGATCTCAGGGTTATTTGCAAAAGGTACGTTACGCAGTCGTTTACGCAGGTAGCGCTCGACAGCGTAAGCCTGTCTTTTCGCGATAACGAGTTCGTAGCCATTCTGGGTCCCTCGGGTTCGGGTAAGACTACGATGCTCAACGTCATCGGTGGACTCGATCATTTTGATTCGGGCGATCTGCTGATCGACGGCATCTCGACCAAGGACTTCAACGACCGCGATTGGGATGCCTATCGCAATAATCGCATCGGCTTTGTGTTCCAGAGCTATAACCTCATTCCGCATCAGAGCATTTTGGAAAACGTGGAGTTGGCGCTTACGCTCACGGGCGTGGGGCATGCCGAGCGCCGCCAACGTGCACGCAAGGCGCTCGAGGCAGTCGGTCTGGGCGAGCACGTTGACAAGCGCCCGAGCCAGCTTTCGGGCGGGCAGATGCAGCGCGTGGCCATTGCCCGCGCCCTGATCAATGACCCCGAGATTGTGCTGGCTGACGAGCCGACCGGCGCCTTGGATTCAACGACGTCCGTCCAGGTCATGGATTTGCTCAAGGACGTTGCGCGCGACCGTCTGGTCATCATGGTCACGCACAATCCCGAGCTGGCGTACAAGTACGCCACGCGCATTGTCAACCTGGCGGACGGCAAGGTCACCGACGATTCAGATCCCTTTGATGCTGCCGAGCCCGCGCGTCGCGAGGCCAAGCCCACGCGCAAAACCTCGATGAGCTTTGTGACAGCGCTGGGGCTTTCGGCGCGAAACCTTTTGACCAAGAAGGGCCGTACGGCTATGACGGCCTTTGCTGGTTCGATCGGCATTATTGGCATCGCGGCGATTCTGGCGCTCTCCAATGGCGTAAACGGCTACATCAAAAAGGTCGAGGAGGACACACTCTCGAGCTACCCGCTTACGATTTCCAAACAAGATTACGACCTGTCGTCCATGATGGGCGGGCATGGGGCCACGGATGACGATACGTCCAAGAACGAGGGTTCGTCCGACGACGGCACCGACGGCAAGGCTCAGGGGACCGATAAGATCCCTGTGGTCACGGCCGTAAAGGATATGTTCGCAAGCGTTAAGTCCAACGACATGACGAGCTTTAAGGCATGGCTCGATGCCGGTGGCGACGGCATCGATAAAGAGGTCAACGCCATTCAGTACGGCTACGGCGTGACGCCGGTTGTCTATCGTGCCGGCAAGGGCGATGAGAAGCCTGTCCGGCTGGTGCCCAACGCCATGACCGAGGCCATGAGCGGAGGCGCGAGCTCGGCGGCAACGGTGAGCATGGATTCCATGGGAACCTCGGTCTTTAACGAGATGATTGACGATCAGAGCCTGCTCGACAGCCAGTACGATGTCGTTGCCGGCCATTGGCCTACGTCCGCCAACGAGGCCGTGATGGTGCTTTCGAGCCGCGGAACGGTGGGCGACTACACGCTCTACAGTATCGGCGCGCTGGATATCGATGAGCTTAACGACCTGGTTAACAGTGCCATGACGGCCGACGGCAAGGTCAAGACGCCCAAGACCGGCAGCGACTTTACCTACGACGATGCACTGTCCACGACGTTTAAGGTGTTGTCGCCGGCCGATGCCTATCGCAAAAACGAAGAGACCGGCATGTGGACTGACATGTCTGGCGACGCCGACTTTATGAAAACCAAGGTTGCCGACGGTATTGACGTGCGCATTGTGGGCGTGGTGCGACCCAACGAGACGGCAAACGCGAGCGCATTGTCCCCGGGCATTGTCTATACGCATGCGCTGACTCGCCAGCTTATGGAGCGTGCTGCCGATTCGCAGATTGTGCAGGAGCAGCTTGCCCACCCCGAGACGGATGTCTTTACGGGCAAAACCTTCGACGAGCTGCAGGGCGAAGCCAAGCAGGGCGTGGATTTGGGCAGTATGTTCAGCGTAGACGAGGCGGCACTGAAGAGCGCGTTCTCTCTCGATGCATCTGCGCTCTCGGGCGCAGCCGGCGGTATGGACCTTTCTGGTCTCGACTTGTCCGGGCTGGACATTGACCTTTCGGGTGTTGGGAGGGACATCGACTTTAGTGACATCATGGCCAAAGCGCCGGCCCCAGATTTCTCGGGCATCTTTGACGGTCTGGAACTCACACCCGAGCAAATGCAGCAGGTGGGAGCACTTGCCAACCAGCTGTTTGAGGGCTTTATGCGCTCTGATCAGTTTAAGGCGCTGTCACCCGAAGACCTTAAAGACGCGTCAAAGCTCGCTGCCGCATTCTCGGCATATCTTGAGAATGATGCCGCAGCCCAGCAAATTTTGGCACAGCTCAAAGCGCTCGGCGGCGATGCCCTGGCCGAGCGTCTGCAGCAGGTGATGGGCGACTATGTGCAAAAGCAGCTGGCTCCGTATTTGCAGCAGTCTATGGATCAGGTGATGAAGGCGGTCAGCGAGCAGATTGCGACGACGGTATCAACCCAGCTCAAGGCGGGTGCGGCAGGGCTCATGGACCAAATGGCGACGCAGATGTCTTCGAGTTTTGCCAACCTGGCGAGCGCCATGCGCGTGGATGCGGGCGCCTTTGCTCGTGCCATCCACTTCAACATGGACGCCGAGGACCTGAGCTCGCTCATGATGAGCTATGCCAAGGCGTCGAAGCTCACCTACGACAACAATCTGACCACGTTGGGCTATGCGGACGAGGCGGACCCCATTTCGGTCAAGATTTTCCCGCGCGACTTTGAGGCCAAGGAGCGCGTGCTCGATCACATCGATGCGTACAACAAGCAGGTCAAAGCTGCTGGCCACGACGAGCAGGCAATCTCGTACACCGACTACATGGGCATCATCATGGGTTCGGTGACCGACATCGTGAACACCATCAGCTTGGTGCTCATCGCATTCGTGAGCATCAGCCTGGTCGTGAGCTCCATCATGATCGGCATCATCACCTACATCAGCGTACTGGAGCGCAAAAAGGAGATTGGCATCCTACGCGCGATCGGCGCGTCGAAGCGTAACGTGGCCAACGTATTCAATGCCGAGACCTTTATCGAAGGTCTCATTGCCGGCGTCTTTGCTATTGTCGTCGTGGTGGCCGTGAGCTTTCCGGTTAATGCCTGGGCGCTTGCGGCCAAACAGGTACCCAATCTGATGAGCCTGCCCGTGCAGGATGCGCTGATGCTCATTGCAATTTCTGTGTTGCTGACGGTTGTTGCCGGCCTGCTGCCGGCTCGCAGCGCATCCAAGAAAGACCCTGTGGAAGCCCTGCGTTCCGAATAATGTGACAAAGGGGCAGTCCCTTTGTCACATTGGGGGCCCAATTACCGTTCGGCACGTTAAGGGTCCCCGCTCCCCGCTTAACACTTGACGAAGAATCTCCATCTTTATATACCTATCGGTAGGCATATAGGTTGCATTGCCGATAGAAACGGAGTAACCATGACTCTCATCGCACCAGCCGAAAAGGACCGCCCCCGTGAGAGCGGCGCATTTGCTTGGATTGTCGTTATTGCGCTCGGTTTAATGTCTGCGGGAACAACCGGCACCTACAGCATCATTGCCGGCTCATTCATCGCTCCTGTATGTGAAGACCTGGGCTTTGACTACACTTCTTTCTCTTTCTATTTCACCGCGATTCTTCTTGGCCTTGCGCTTGGGCTTCCGCTTTTGAGTCGTTTCATTCCAAAAGTAATCGGCAAACCATGGCATATTTGCGTTGAACTCGTCCTTATTGCCGCCGGCGCCGCAATGGCGTTCTACACCGAGGTCTGGATGTTCATCGTCTCCGCCGCAGTGATCGGCATCTGCTTTTCGTTCACAACGGGTGTCTGCATGTCCGATGTCATTGACCAATGGTTCAGTAAATCGTCTGGTCTTGCCATCGGCCTTGCGTGGGGCGTTAATTCTCTCTGCACGCTGCTATTGAGTCCTGTCATTACACTGGTCATCGAGCAGCAAGGCTGGCGTACGGGTTACATCGTACTTGCGGCCGTTTCTGCAGCCATGATATTGCCCACAAGCGCATTTATCATTCGCCTTAAGCCTTCTGATCGCAATATGCTTCCGTACGGAGAGACTACCTCCGAAACCCATGAGAGCTACAGCGCCGATGAAAAGGAAGATGTCTCTTCGGGCATGGCGCTCCGCGATGCCGCGAAAACGCCATCTTTTATTCTCTGTGCCCTTCTGCTCTGCGTGGCGCAACTCACCTGCTGCATGAACCAGCTGTTCCCGACCTATGCAAGCGAGGTCGGCTTCAATCCCATCGTGGGAAGCCTAATGGTTTCGGCGGCCTCGCTCTCCGATATTTTCCTAAATCCCTTCGTAGGCAAAACATGCGACAAGCTCGGTGCTATTAAAGCAACGGTCGCATGGACGGGAGTCAGCATTCTTTCATTCCTACTTCTCTTCTTTGGCGGAAGCAACGAGACCGTTTCCATCATCGCGGCCGGCGTAAACGACGTCATGTTCGCCATCGTTGGAACTGCAATGCCGATGATTCTCCTCTCGCTCTTCGGATCACGCGATTTTGGAAGGATCTATTCGATTATTTGCTCAGCGGGCTATGTTGTCGGAGCTTTCGGAATGCCAGTCATGATGAAGGTTTACGGTATGGCAGGGTCTTTCCAAGGAGTATTCGTCTTCTGTATCATCTGCAACCTTCTGATTGCGACATTTGCTTTAGTTTCCGGTCTCCTCAATAAGACTACCGCGAAATAACCTGACCAACGAACTGCCCTTCAGCCCTGTCATTTGTCTCCGCAAGTTAAAACGAAATTGGGGCCGATTCCAACATAGCTGGAATCGGCCCCAATTTCTATTCAACAACTTTTGCAATCATCGCGAACACGGGTTTCGAACCATTCCGCGACCCCGCAAGTCGTCGCATCGCGCTTGCCAAGGTGCCTCTGTTATTACGCGCCTATTTAAACATGAGTTCGACGATCCCTGCCCAAACAGCCTTTTCATCGATGTCTTCATCTTGGGCAACGGTATTGCTCGCTCCCTCAAGTACGGTGTAAAGAATCTGCACGTACAGCATGACGTCTGTTTCATCGGAAAACGCGCCAATTTCTAGGCCATGGAGAAGGATGTCTTTAAGCGCGTCCATAGTTCGGTTGATCGCCGTTGCCTGACGTTCCTGAACTGCAGGGATTCGATTTGCCTGAATACTGACCTCGGCCAGCACGCGACGGCGCTTTTCATCACTACGATAGCCACCTATAACCGAATTGCCGAGCTCGATAAGCGCCGCCTTGAATCCGTCCCTATCGACTATTAGCGAGTAGTCGCGCTGATAGTCGATAGTCGGAAACATACTATCTAAGAGCGTGGTGAAAATATCCTCTTTAGAGGGAAAGTAGTAGTACACCGATGGCTTGGATATACCGACACGGTCGCAGATTTTTCCAATGGACGCCTTGTCGTAACCGACTTCTGCCACAAGATCATACATTGCGTCCAATATTTTTCCCTTTGTGCTCACGCTTCACTTCTCCATTGCAAATCACTTCCGCATTGCCAACATTATTAAGAATGGCAACGGAACATCAATTCGTGTCCAAACACGACCACTATAAACGGTGAACGGTAGGTATCGACAGGCGAATGGCAATTATACAAAAACACCTACCGAACGGTAGGTATAGTAGTACTATAGCTGGTGTAACCCCGCTATTGTCGCGGCCGGACAGCATTGCGGGAAACCCGACGGAAGGACCAACCATGTACGAGAACTATCGTATGCCGGGCGAGTTTGAGAAGCGCTCCAACGTCTATGTGACATGGCTTCCCGATTACATTCGCGCAGAGGGCTTCGATAATCGCCAGCCCTGCGTTGACGTAATTAAAGCTTTGCTTGAGTATGGCGATGTTACGGTCAACCTCAACTGTGGCACCCCCGGCTCCTACGAGGAAGCCTGCTCGCGCCTTAAAGAAGAAGGGGTGGATCTCGACCGTATCCAGATTACGCAGTTCGAAGACTCCAACTTCTACGTTCGCGACAACGGCCCCAGCATCATGGTCGACGACGAAGGCCATTCCTATATGGTCAACCCCGCTTGGACCTATTATGGCGTGTGGGACAAGAACTCCCCAGAGTGCCAGTCCGCACGCAGGGCAGCTGTTCACATGGCGGTTGCGCTCGGGTGCTTCGATATCGTCAATTCCGAAATGGTTTCGGAGGGCGGCGACCGCGAGTTTGACGGTCACGGCACCCTGATCGCCATCGAGGACACGGAATGCCGCAAGCGCAATCCCGAGTTCTCAAAAGAGGAAGTGGAGGCCGAGTACAAGCGCATCTACAACCTCAACAAGGTTATCTGGCTGCCGCAGCCTATGCTTGAGGACGACGACTATCGACTGGGCATCCTCGACGAGAAGGAAGATGGAACTCCTGTCTTCGGCATGAGCTTCGCCGCCCACATCGATGAGATGTGCCGCTTTATCACCCCGAACAAGATTCTTCTTGCCGAGGTATCCGATGAGGAGGCCGCCTCGAGCAAGGCGGGCGCGGAATCGCGTCGTCGCATCGACGCCGCCTACGAGATTCTACGCGCCGAGACGGACTGGGAGGGCAAGCCCTTCGAAATCGTCCGCATGCCCACTGCCGAGCCGATCGAGGTTGTCATCGCCCCCGGCGACGAGGACTACGAGCTGTATAAGGGCTTCATCGACGAAATGGGCGGCAAGTTCATGGATGGCACCCCTTGGCCCGAAGGCCCCGTTCACTTTTATGCCGCAGCAAGCTACTGCAACTTCCTCATCTGCAACGGCGTCGTTCTTGGCCAGCGTTATTACCACGAAGGCATGAGCGAAGTCGTGAAGGAGAAGGACGAGCAGGCCAAGGCGGTTCTTGAGAGCTGCTTCCCCGATCGCAAGGTCATCATGATCGACTCTCTCGCGCTTAACCTGTCCGGCGGCGGCGTGCACTGCTGGACCAAGGACGTGGCCGCCAGCTGCTAGCAAGTTCTTAAACTTGCGCTGCCTGATCCAAGCGCCACATTTACAGTCCCCGAGGGATATCCGTGTTTCCCTCGGGGGCGCATTCGACACTTACCCATCAAACAATTGAAAGGAAATAGGCATGAACAACAGCCTTCGCGGTCGCGACTACCTCAACATCCACGATCTTTCCTCTGAGGATTTCCGTTACCTCATCGATCTTGCCTGGAACCTCAAGGCCCAGAAAAAGTCCGGTGTCGACCAGCGCTACTTCCCCGGCAAGAACGTTCTCGCCAACTTTGAGTGGGGCTCGACCCGCACTCGTTGCGCCTTTGAGACCTCTTGCAACGACCTGGGCATGGGCTTCACCTATCTGACCAACTCCCACATGGGCGATTGCGAGACCATCGAGGATGCCATGCGCGTCTTCAACGGCATGTATGATCTCATTGTCTATCGTGCACAAAAGGACGAGCAGTTCCTCTATGATGTCGCCGACTTGGTCGATATTCCAGTCATCAATGCCCTCACCCTCGGCGATCACCCGACCCAGATGCTCGCTGACGCTCTCACGATGGAGGAGCAGTGGGGTGGTCTGCGCACGAGCCGTGGCAAGAAGATGGCCTTCGTTGGCAACTGCGCCGGCGCCCCCGTGTGGTATGGCCGTCTGTGCGCGATGCTCGACATGGACTTCCTCGCCATCGGCCCCGACGACCTCCGTCACCAGATGTGCAAGGAAATGATCGAGGAGGTTGAGGCCTGCTACGCCAAGTACGCGCCTAACAGGACCTTCACCATCACCTCTGACCTTGATGCTCTGGACGGTGTCGACGTAATCGTTACCGAGGAGTGGCGCTACATCAACCCCGAGTGCGGCGACGAGGTTCTGGACCCCGACGACTACAACTCTTGGCTTGGCGACGCCGAGTCCCTGTACCCCTATCGCGTCACCAGTGAGCTGTGCAAGCGCACCAACAACCCCGACATCTTCTGCATGCACGAGCTCCCCTCTGTTCACAACGCAAATCACCGCGTTGGCAAGATGTTGCTCGACCAGTGCAAGAACGACCTGCATCGTGAAATCATCACCGAGGGCTTTGAGATTGCGGACGAGTGCTTTGAGGCCAACGCGTCGGTCATCTTCCGTGAGGCAGAGAACCGTCAGCACACCATTAAGGCCGTTATGTGCGCCCTTCTGGGTCTCTAGGAGCTGTATCAATGGAAAATGCAAAGTTAAAGAGCAGCAAGGTTTACGCATGGGTTCTCGTGATCGCGCTCGGCCTCATGTCTGCCGGTACGACCGGATCCTATAGCGTAATCGCTGGCTCCTTCGTCGCGCCCGTGTGCGAGGAGTTCGGATTTGACTACTCCATCTTCTCGTATTACTTCACTGCAACGCTCATTGGTCTTGCAGCGGCTCTTCCGTTTGTCGGAAAACTCATCCCCAAGGTTGTTGGCAAGTTTTGGCTCCCCGTCGTCGAGCTTATTCTGCTCGCCGCTGGCGCAGGCATGGCCTTCTACACCGAAGTCTGGATGTTCATCGCAGCTGGTGCTTTGATTGGCGTTTGCTTCGCCTTCACTACCGGCGTCGCCATGTCCGATGTTATTGACCAGTGGTTCAAAAAATCTGGCGGCCTGGCAATTGGTCTCGCTTGGGCAGTGAACTCGATTTACATGCTCATCATGAGTCCCGTCATCACCTCTGTCATTGAGGCTGCTGGCTGGAGGACTGGTTATCTGGTGCTCGCTGGCGTCTCCGCCGTGCTCATTCTTCCCGCTTCCATCCTGATTATCCGCTATAAGCCCCAGGACAAGGGCATGCTGCCCTATGGCTATGTCGAAGGCGAGACGGTCGCCGAGACCGAGGAGACGACCGAGGATAGTGCACGTGGCGTTAGCTACGCACGCGCTATTAAGTCGCCTGCATTCTTTTTCTGCATCGGCTTCCTCTGCCTCGTTCAGCTTACTTGCTGCATGAACCAGCTGTTCCCCACCTATGCCGCCGAGGTCGGCTTTAGCCCCATGGTGGGTGGCTTCATGGTTTCCGCCGCATCGCTGTTCGACCTGTTCCTCAACCCGATCGTCGGTACCACTTGCGATAAGTTTGGCAGCACCAAGGCCATTCTGAGCTGGCTCGCCGTCTCGATTCTCTCCTTTGTCATGCTCATGATGAGCAGCGGCAACTCGACGCTCAGCATTCTTGCTGCCGGTGTTAACGACGTCATGTACGTCATCGCCGGCACCGCTCTGACCGTTTTGGTGATGGACGTCTTTGGCTCCCGTGACTTTGGTCGCATCTTCGCGCTCATCTGCTCCGTGGGCTATATCGTCGGCGCCTTTGGCATGCCCGTCATGATGAAGGTATACGAGCTTGTCGGCTCCTTCCAGGGCGTTTTCATCTTCTGTATTGCATGCAACGTCATCATCGGTCTGTTCTTGCTGCTGGCAAAGAAGACTGGTAAGAGCCTCTCTTGGGACGAATAGTTCGATTCGTCTTAGTCATACGCTGTAGGAGTTAATCTGCAGCAGCTTTAGGGCATCGGCTAACGCCGGTGCCCTTTTTCATGGAATGTGACAAAGGGACAGTCCCTTTGTCACATTGGGCGCCTAGCTCGTTTTGCCCACCAACGTGATACGGATGCTTGGATGGGTGTACTCGTCAAACTCGTCCTCGGGCTCCGTGTCAAACGAATAGTACGTTTTGATGGGGTTGTCACTCGTCCTGATGGAGATTCTCTCGTAGAGCGAACCGTTCAAAAAAGCCTGCCTAAACTCTTCGGGGAGCTTTTGCGGTGCTAGGAGCTCGGGACTCATGGTCTTGACGTCTACGGTTTGGACGACAGAGGAAAGTTCGTCCAAGTCGAGCTCGATGCGGGCGAGGTTGTCCTCAAGGCTCGCGTCGGGGTCGATCTCTGCTATGTAACTCACTTCCTTGAGCGTTCCCTTGTTGTCAAAGTCCAGATACGTATAGGTCTTCTGGGCGTCGGAGTCGCCTTCGTGCAGATAGCCGCGGACATGATAGCCGTAATCTTGATATCGCTCGTAGGGGTCATCGGCGGACACGTACTCGCATGCGGGCTCTAGCGTCTTGCGGGCGATGGCGATCTGCTCGGCCGCGGCCGCGGCATTCTCCTGCATCTCGATGTTTCCCTGTGCCAGCTGCGGGATATAAGCACCGCACACGATTGCGAGGGGCAGCGCCACAAGTGCGATGATCCACTTTTTTGCACGGGGGATAGGCACGCTATAGGCCTCCGCCATGGCCTTTGCGTTGGCATAGCTTTCGGTAAGTACGTCCGCTGCGGTGGCGACGGCGCCTACGGCAGCGGCGACTTCTGCCGCGCCGCCCAGGTTGCGCACGGTCGCGTTATCGCTGTTCTTAAGCAGGCGCGCGGCAGCCTGCGTACCGATAACGCCTGCGATTTGTGCCGAGCGGTCTTTCTCGGTCTGCTCGACGACGAGTCGGTGCTGCATTTCCTTCCACTGCTTGCCGCGCATGCCAAAGCGCGGCGCGAGCGCGCAGTAGCAGAATATGACGAGCTCGATGGCAGTGAGCGCCAAGGCGGTCATCATGCCCGTCTCTTGGAAGCCTTCGTGATGGAAGACGATATCGTCGATCATTTCGAAGGGAATGATCAAAAAAGGCAGCACGAACGCCATGGCAAGCGCTGCACCGGCAATCTTGGGATAGATGCAGTATCGCTGGATACGCTTGCGTTCTTGTTCGGAAATTGTTGCCATGGCTGGTCCTTGGTGTCGTAACGGTCGTTGCGGCGCATGGGGCGCGGGGCGCATCAGTTTGAGCTAGCGCTGGATAAGAACATAGAGCAAGATGCTCATCGCGATGAGCAAGAAGCCTGCGATGTTAAACATCAGTGTGGCAAAGTTGCCCACGATGGGGCGTTCGACATAGCTTTTGTCTGGGTTGCTGGGGTTGTAGTACACGGTCATTTGGCTACCGAGGGGCCAAAGCTGCTCCGCGAGGGTGCCTAGGCGGGCGATGGGGCCTGTCTGCACGTGCAGCCAGCCCTTGGCGTCTTCGTAGGCGGTGGCTTGCGTGCGGATGGGGAGTCCCGACAAGCTTTTGGTCATTATGCCACGGAATTGTTTTTTCGCGCGGTATTGCGTGCCGTCGACGGCGTATTCCAAAACGGGATACATCCTGCCTTCGCCCATAAAGCGATGGTCGATGACCGTTCCCATGGTCACGGCGGTACAGGCCTTGGCTTTCTTGCGAGCGGCGGCTTTCATGAGCGCGCTCACTCCGATAAGCAGGATGCCGATGCCCCCAACCAAGATGAGCGCGAGCAGGGATATCTGCGACGTGGTCACGGCGTTCTCCTTTGGCGCGATACCGTCATATGTGACCCAGTATAGAGAATCCCGCCATCGATGAGCTATTGCGGGGGGGGGTCAATTCTGAATGTGACAAATGGACCGTTCCTTTGTCACATCGGGGACTGCGGAATCGAGGTCTAATACTTTTCCCGAGAAGTGAACGAGTGAAAACGGACTCCCGAAGCATCGACACTTTTGGCGTGCAATTTCCTGCGGTTTTGCCAGTCAAATCCTGCGGTTTTGACGCCTAAAAATGTCAATGCTTCGGGGGTCCAAATAGAGCCGTTCACTTCTCGGGAAAAGTATTAGACCTCGAAATATGGGCGGCGTTCGCGAACGGCAACTAGCTTGCGTCCGGTAGCCGGCACTTGGGGCAAAGGGACTGCCCTTTTGCCCCTTCACCATTGCATCGTATCTGGTGTGGAAAAAATATCGCCTGCGTTCTCGCGCCTGCGAAGAGTTCCTGAACCGCTTGAATGGGATGTGACAAAGGGACTGTCCCTTTGTCACATTGATTTGAGAGTGGATGTTGATGAATTTATCGCTGGCCCCTATGGAGGGGATTACCGGGCATGTGTTCCGTCGCGTGCATGCGGAGTGCTTTGGCGCGCTCGATTGTTATTACACGCCGTTTTTGCCGCCGCCGCGGGTGGGCAACCGCTTTGGTGGCAAGGCGTTTAAAGAGGTCGATCCTGCCAATAACCAGGGGCTTAACGTAGTACCTCAGCTGATGTCCAAGAATGCGGACGAGTTTGTGTGGGCGGCGCAGGTGCTCGCCGAGATGGGGTACCGCGAGGTCAATCTCAACCTTGGCTGCCCCTCGGGTACGGTTGTTGCCAAAGGCAAGGGTTCGGGCTTTCTGCGCAACCTGGATGAGCTCGAGGTGTTCTTGAGCGACGTGTGCGAACGCTCACCCTTGCCGGTGTCGGTCAAGACCAGGCTGGGGTTGGAAAGCGATGACGAGTACGAACGCGTGCTCGACCTCTATTGCCGCATGCCGCTGGCAGAGCTGATCGTGCATCCGCGCGTGCAAAAGGACCGTTATACGGGCTCGCCGCGTAAAGAGTTTTACGGCGAGACGTTGGAGCGGGCGCCGTTTCCCGTGGCCTATAACGGCGACATCTTTGATCTTGAGGACATGGATGCGCTGGTGGGGGCCTATCCCGGAACACGCCACGTAATGTTGGGGCGCGGCTTGCTCGCGAACCCCGCGCTGGCTCGCATGGTTAAGGGCGGCCCTGCCGCCACGGCTGCCGAGTTGCAGCGCTTCCACGACACGCTGTTTGCGGCCTATGCGGACGAGATTGGGGGCAACGCGGTCTTTCGCATGAAGGAATGGTGGTTCTACGCCAAATGTGCCTTCGCCGATCCCGCTACCGTGCACAAGCTCGTGCGCAAGACCAAAAAGGTCGACGAATACCGCGCCGCCGTCGAGCGCGTCTTTCGCGAGCAGCCGCTCGCGCCTGTTGCCCGCTTTTGTGGCTACTAGTCGTTGGGGACGTTCTTTAACGACTAGTCATTCAAGAACGTCCCCAATGACTAGATTGAAAAGCTGTACGCCAGCATCCAAAGATGTCGAAAAATGTCGACTTTGGATGCTGACGTACATGTTTGGTTCGTATGGGTTTGTGCGTTGGGGCCGGCCGACCGCAATAGAACGCTAGAGCAAATTCTCCTGCACCCACGCGATGATGTCGCCCGACTCGTAGAGCGGCGCGCCGTCAATGAACAGGCAGGGAACCTGGCGCTTGCCGCCGACGGCGATGAGCGTCTGCTCGGCATCGGGGTCGGTCGAGATATTGCGCTCGGGGATGGTCACGCCGTTATCGGCCAAAAAGCGCTTGACCTTTATGCAATACGGGCAGCCGGTCATAACGTACAGCTCGAGCTTGTGATCAGTAGCCATAGGTCTCCAATCGGTTGAGGTTTCGATTGAGATACCCAATGCCGCCGCGGTCTATGCGCGAGTCAGCGATGACTCGATTGCCTGGACCAGAAACGCCGTGGCTCCGGTGCCGCAGGGCTTGTCGTAGTAGTCAACAAAGCGCTGGTCGGCGAGGTAGCCGTGGGCGAGCCCCAGGTATGCCTCGTCTTGGGGTTCGCTTCCCCAGTTGAGGCCAATCCAACGACGATGCATCGCAACAAGTTTTTGGGCCTTTCTGCTCTTTGGATCGCCGTCGCCCATGGCAATCGAGAGCTGACCCAGAATGGCACGCTCGAGTTCCTTCATGTCGTTCCATGTCTGGGGATCCATGTCCAGTAACGTTTCGTTTGCTGCATCGATAGCCTCATCGCCATAGCGCGCCCGTGCCTCGGCGCCGTAGCGCTCCTCGTTTTCCTGCACGGTACGCCAGCGCTCCAGTTGCGGCAGCACGGCACCCATGAGCGAGACTGCCTCGTCGAGCGACATGCCGGTGTTTTGCGCCAGACGCGGGGCGCAGTCCTCGATCATTGCCTCCATCGTGGTCTCGTAGGTGTACTTGCCGTGGTCGTAGCACCACTTGCAGTAATGGTCGGTCGTTGCGCCGTGAGCATCGGTACCGCAGTCGTCGGGCGTGAGTATCATGCCGCAGCTCTGACAATAGTACTCGGGCATTTCGAGCAGATGAGACAGTGGCTCGCCGGTCACGGCGGCAATGAGCTTCATCATGTCGATGCCCGGTGTGACCTCGCCGCGCTCCCAACGGCTGACGGCTTGGCGTGTGACGAAGAGCTTGGCGGCGAGCTGCTCCTGAGTTAGGTGATGGGCGCGACGGACAGCAATGAGCTTTTCTGCGAAGGCCATAGCGGCTCCTTTCTGCTGGTTGATGGCTTTAAGCATACGCGGCGGCAGACGCCCTTCCAAGCAACCGTTGGTTGCACGACGGGGGACCGCGACAAAGAATTGCGCACGACGCCTCACACCTTCATGCCGTACAATGACCGGCATGGAACCTATTGCACACATACATACCGACCTGCCGCAGAAGTTCGGCATCCCACGCAACAGCTTTTTGGCGCCCCATCTGCAGGGGCGCATCGTCTTTGAGCCGGAATTTGCCTCCAACGCTGCAGTTGAGGGTCTGGACTCCTTCTCTCACCTATGGCTGCTATGGTGCTTCGAAAACGGAACGCCCGGTGGCACGGCTAAGGACATAGCCGCCGATGCCAAAACGCAGGACAGGTCCGGCACCAACGCAAAATGGTCGAAAACCGTGCGCCCGCCGCGTCTGGGTGGAGCCGAGCGTGTGGGCGTGTTTGCCACACGCAGTCCGTTTCGCCCTAATCCCATCGGGCTCACCTGCGTCAAGCTCAGCCGTGTTGAGCTCACCGATGATGGCCCGATCATCCATATACTGGGGGCCGACCTGCGCGACGGCACGCCCATCTACGACATCAAGCCCTACATTCCATTTGCCGACTGTCACCCGGATGCGACGGGCGGCTGGATTGAGGACGCGCCGTGGCAAGAGCTCGATGTTGAGTTCCCACAAGCGCTGAAAGATATGGTCCCGCCTGCAAAGCTCCCCGGCTTGGTCGAGGTCCTTCGCCAAGATCCGCGCCGTGCGGGTAGCAAGCACGAGCCCAACCGCGTTTACCACTTGGCCTACGCCGGGCTCGACATATCGTTTACGGTCGACGGAACAAGGCTGACGGTAACCGCCATCAACGACGCGCAAGACTAACCAGCCATTCGTCCGCACCCGTCAAATTAAGCGCCAAACCCCATGTCAAAACCGCCCACGCTGGTGGACAATAACGCCTACCGAAACAATCCGCTTTGCACGGGAGCTCAGCATGAAATACGACTTTACCTCGCTTATCGACCGCCACGGCATGGACGCCATCGCCGTTGACTCCTGGGGAGAAATTCCCGGCATGGCTCCGAACGCACCCGACGAGGGCTTCGACCGCATCCCCATGTGGGTAGCGGACATGAACTTTGCCACGGTGCCCACGGTCCAGGAGTACATCATTCAGCGCGCCCAGCATCCCATGTTTGGCTATTTCAATCCGCGCGACGAGTACTTCGACCGCATCATCGAATGGCAGACCCGCCGTAATGGCGTCGAAGGCCTGCTCCCTGAGCATATCGGCTACGAAAACGGCGTACTGGGCGGTGTCGTGTCGACGTTGCGCGCATATGTCCAGCCGGGCGATGCGGTGCTGGTCCACAGTCCCACCTACATCGGCTTTACCAAGTCCATCGAGGCCGCGGGCTATCGCATTGTCCACAGCCCGCTTAAGCTCGACGATCAGGGCGTGTGGCGCATGGATTTTGAGGACATGGAGCGCAAGCTCGCCCAAAACCACATCCATGCCGCCGTGTTCTGCTCGCCGCACAATCCCTGCGGCCGCGTATGGGAGCGCGACGAGATCGAGCGCGCCATGGATATCTATCGCCAGCACGATTGCGTGGTGATCTCGGATGAGATTTGGTCCGATATCATCCTGCCGGGTCACAAGCATATCCCGACGCAGTCGGTGAGCGAGGATGCCCGCATGCGCACGGTTGCCCTCTATGCGCCCAGCAAGACGTTTAACCTGGCGGGCCTGGTCGGCAGCTACCACATCATCTATAACGAGACGCTGCGCGACCGCGTGTGCGCCGTGTCCAACAAGACTCACTACAACGAGATGAACGTCCTCTCCATGCATGCGCTTATCGGTGCCTACCAGCCGCAAGGCTACGAGTGGCTCGATGAGCTCAATGAGGTCATCGATGCCAACGTTGACTACTTTTGCAATTACGTTGACGAGCATTTTGAGGGCGTGTCCTATTCGCGTCCGCAGGGCACGTACATGGTGTTTCTGGACTGCACCGAGTGGTGTCGCGAGCATGGCCGCGATATTCAGTGGCTGCTTGACGAGGGGGCGCGCGTGGGCGTGGGGTATCAGGATGGCCGTCCGTTCCACGGGCCTTGTCACATCCGCGTGAATCTGGCACTGCCGCTTTCGCGGGTAAAGGAGGCGTGTGAGCGCCTGGACCGCTACGTTTTTGGGGTATAGGGGGCGCTCGATTCGAGTGCTGCCCCATGTGCCCACGCCGTCAAAATGCGTGGGCACATGGGGCGCAGAGGGTAGCGAGCGCGTTTTTCGCATTCGCTACTTTTCGTGAATCTGCTTGCCGCAAAGATGCTCAATCGAAATCTCGTAGAGTTGGACGCCCTTGATGTCTTTGGCGATTTCTTCCTCGACTTCTTCGGCAGAAGGGTAGTACTTAAGCGCGAGCTGACGGACTTTGTCCTCGATAAACGCAGGCGCTTCATCTACCAGGCGGCAACGGCCAAAGACCACGGTGCTCATGACGTAAGGAGCCCAGTCGCCGTCCTTGTACCACTCGTTGCCGTAAACGGTAAAGCAGACTTTATCGTCACGCCTGAGCGAATCGACCTTGTGGCCGGCCTTGGCGCCATGGAAATAAATCTTGTCGTGCTCGGCGTCAAAGAAGTAGTTGACGGGAATGGCATAGGGGTAGCCATCATCGCCGTTGACGGCAAAGACGCCGCGCTTACAGGTGGCGAGCAACTCGCGCGCTTCCTCGTCAGTGATGGCGCGTTTCTTTCGACGTAAGGGCCTAAACATCGTTGGCTTCCTTTCTGGCTGTGCATGGTGGTTGAGCACAAACTATAGCGAAACGGATCCGTATTTCTTGATACAGGCGAGTATGTTTTTGAGCTTGCTAAAGTCGAGCGGTTTGGGCAGATGGGCGTTCATACCGGCATCGTGTGCCGCCTTGGCGTCTTCGGCAAAGGCGTTGGCGGTGAGCGCGATGATGGGGATGTCGGCCGCATCGGCCTTTTCGCTCAGGCGGATCGCGCGGGTTGCCTCGTAGCCGTCCATGCCCGGCATCATGATGTCCATAAGAATCGCATCGAAGCTACCCGCGGGACGGCCAACGTATAGGTCGACCGCTTCGTTGCCGTCGGCGGCGCGAGTTACGACGATGCCCTCGCTTTCGAGCAGAGCCTGGGCAATCTCGGCATTGAGCTCGTTATCTTCTGCCAAAAGAACGTTCATGTCTGCAAGCGAGCAACTGTATGCCTGCTCGTCCGTACGTTCTTTTGCCTGAGGGTTCTTGTCGATCTCGAGCGGAATCTGGACGTTAAACGTACTCCCCACGCCAACCTCACTCGAAATCTCAATCGTGCCGCCCATCATATCGATGAGTGATTTGACGATAGACATGCCAATGCCGGTTCCTTGGAACTTGCTGCGCGCATCGTCGCCTTCCTGGGCAAACGGCTCGTAAATGTGTGCCAAAAACTCGGATGTCATACCAATGCCGGTATCCGAGACGCTAAAGCAAAACGCGGCGTGCTCGTCGTCGACCGGTTTGATGGTCGATGAGAACGTGACGGTGCCTCCGTGCTTGTTGTACTTGATGCTGTTGTCGAGCAGGTTGACAATGATCTGCCGAATATGGGTGGGGCTGCCGATCATATATTGGTCGACAGCGTAGGGCTCGCTGGTGTCGAGCATGGTTATGCCGCGGTCCGATGCGCGGAGCTTGCACAGTACGAGCGCATTGTCGCACAGCTCTTTAAGGTTGAATGATTCGTGCTCGAGTGTCACTTTGCGCTCCTCGATCCTGCCCATCTCGAGGATGTCGTTAATCAGTGACAGCAGGTGATTGGCGGCAACGCGCGCCTTGGCGCGGCTTTCGCGGGCGACCTGCATGTCGCCTTCTCTCAATTCCTCAATTTCGATAAGACCCAGGATGCCGTTGAGCGGCGTGCGGATGTCGTGGCTCATGCGCGTGAGGAAAGCGGCTTTGGCGGCGTTGGCGGCATCAGCTTTCTGCCGTTCTGTCTGTGCGCGGTAAAGCGACCAGACAAGGATGATGATGCCGGTGAGCAAAATGCAGATGACGACTGCCGCAATGACGATGCGGTTGCGGTAGAGAAGTCGGAACGCATCCGATTCTTGCGCCGAGTACGATGTGGGGAAATAGCTGTTTGCAGAGAGCGATTCACCTGCATTGACGATGCCCTTATTGATGATTCCCAGCAGCTCGGGCTTGCCGCGCGAAATTAAACACGATAGTTGCGCCGTGTTGGTGAGTTCCTGTGTTTCGAAATCCTCGATGTCGTAGATGTCGCGGAGAGTTTCCAGGCGCGTGCTGGAGACAATGATGCAACGTGCCTTCCCCTCATTGAGGGCTTTGAGCACCTCGCCGTCATTCGAATACTCGGTTACCGTTGCGTTCGGAAAGAGACTTTCGAGCTCAAAACGGTTAACGATTGTGCTCTTTGTACAAGCGATGTTCTTAAGGTCGCTGTTCAGGTTTTTGCCACTGTGAATGGCGGTCAGCGAAACCGTTCCCATCGAGTTTGACTGGATGACCCCTGTCTGCTCGGCGAGCCAGTAGTCGCGAAACAACGGCAGGGCGACATCGATGGTTCCGTTGAAAAGGGCTTTGATCATTTGCTTGTTGTTCGAGAGTGCGATTGTATTGACCGTAATGCCAAACTTGTCGTGCAACGTCGTTGCAAGCGAGGCGAGCGACCCTTCCATTTCGCCGTCGTCATTTTGCGTACAGTAGGGAAGTTGGTTTTTAAGATAGCCGAGCGTGATGGTATTGCCGTTTTCTTTGAGCCAGGTGGTCTCGGTGCCGGTGAGCGATGACGAGCCACTGTTTTGGGTCGAGTAACTCGATTTGACTTCCTCGTTATAGCGCGGGTTATCGCGGGCGATGGTCGCCATGGCGGCGTTGATGTCGTTCATCAGGTCAGGGCGGCTTTTGGGAACGGCAAAATAGTAGTCGCTCGAGCCTACGTAGAACATGGGTGACGCATCGGGCGACGAAATGGTGTCGTTCATGATGACGGCGTCGACCTCGCCGTCTGCAAGCGCCTCAAAGAGGGCACTGCCGGTGTCGATTTCTTTATAGGTGCAGGTAACGCCTTCGTCGGCGAGCCACTGCTGGCCGACGATAGCTTGCATAACGCCGGCGTTGCAGCCGATGGTAAGGCCTTGGAGCGCCTGGGGGTCGCCTTTGGCAAGGTCGTCGCGATCGGGCCTGGCGTAGATGTAGTAGCGCTCAGTGCCCTCGGGGTTCGAGGAAAAGAGCAGCTTCTGCTCGCGCTCTGCCGAATACGAGATGTTGGGCATGAGGTCGATTTCGCCCGCCTCGAGCATGTCCATAAGCTCGGAGAAGGTGCCGCTAACGTATTCGTATTGCCAGCCCTTTGTGTAATACGAGAGGGTCTGGAGGTACTCGTAGCCCCATCCCGAGAGGCGCTCGCCCGGCGTGCCTTCCTGGAAGCCTTTGTTGTTGACGAGCCAGCCAACGCGGACCGTCTTGACCTGCTGGTCGGAGTCGGCGGCAAAGGCCGGGGTGGGCATGACGGCGCTCAGTAGTGTGAGCGCAGCAAGCGCGACGGCTAGGGTGCGATATAGAGCTAAGCGAAGGACGGCGGAAGGTTTCACAGGCAATCCTATCGAGTCGAGATAATACCGCATAAGGATACCAGCTCAGCCACCCTAACACCCGGCAGATGGGTAGTCATTGGGGACGTTCTTAAACGACTAGTCGCTGGGGACACTCTTTGCCGGAGTTGGCACTTAGGGACGTTCCCAATCTGTTTGACACAAAAGGAACGTCCCCAAGTGCCGGATGTGCGACAATACCGAGCAACGTGATGGGGCGTCTGGGAAAAGGGGTCGCGATGAACAAGTTGAGGACGCTTGCCGACGTGTTGCGCCAGGCTGGCTTTGCGCGCATCACCGGCCTGTTCCTTATCTTCTACCTGCTGTGCTCGACGGTCGTCTGGCTGTCCGACCCTTCGACCCTTACGTTTGGCGATGGCCTCTGGTTTAGCTTTGAGACCGTATCGACGATCGGCTTTGGCGATATCCCGGCCGAAACGCCGGTTGCCCGCGCTATCACCGTCGTTTTGAGCGTCATCAGCATCTTCTACATCGCCATGCTCACGGGCGTGGCGGTGAACTACTGCAATACGCTCATCAAGATGCGCCAAAAGGACACCATGGCGCGCTTTATGGACGATCTTGAGCACCTGGAAGAGCTCGATCGCGATGAGCTCGCCGACCTGTCGCGCCGCGTGCGCGAATATCGCCGACGCTAGGGCGGGCGCCGCGCGTCACGATGAGGGGGACAAAAATATGAATATTACGGTATACCTGGGCGCCAGCGTCGGTAACGACCCGGCGTTTCTGCCTGCGGTGCGGCAGCTCGGCACATGGATTGGCTCCAACGGCCACGCGCTGGTATACGGCGGGTCCAAGTCGGGACTGATGGGCGCGCTCGCCGATAGCGTGCTCGATGCCGGCGGGTGCGTGACCGGTGTTGAGCCGAGCTTTTTTATCGAGGCCGAGTTTCAGCACGATGGTATCGATGACCTGATCGTGACGAGCGACATGGCCGAGCGTAAGGCCAAGATGATCGAGCTCGGCGATGCGTTCGTCGCCTTTCCGGGCGGTACGGGCACGCTCGAGGAGATTGCCGAGGTCATGTCGGCCGTGTCGTTGGGACATCTGAGCGCACCGTGCATCCTGTACAACCTGAACGGTTACTACAACGACCTCAAGGCGCTGCTCGAGCACATGATTGATAAGGGGCTTTCGAGCCCGAGGCGCCAGCAAGGCATTTACTTTGCCGAGGACCTGCACGAGATCGCATCGATTATCGGCAGCTAAGCCGTAGGCCTATCGCACGTGCGGCGCCCAATGGCGCCGTTCGCGGCGTGGATGGTCGGCACGTCCGCGCTGTGCCCGTCTTACAATAAAACGTATCCTTGTCGATTTTGACCACGGGAGGCCCCGATGGACAACCTTGCAAAACCCAAAAACCGTGCGCTGTTTTTAGTTAGCGTAGCCGTGACCGGTGCGTTTGCAGGCGCCGCGGTCTGGCTGTTTTTCTTTGCGATGGAGCACGGTATCGACTATCTATGGACCGAGATTCCGCATATGCTGGGCGTCGCTTCGCCCGAGCTCGCGAGCGGTCCGTTCGGTTTTTTGCCGTATCCGTTTTCCGTCTGCCTGCTGGGCGGCCTGCTGATCGGTCTGTACGAAAAGCTTACGGGCACCAAGACCGATGACCTCAACCAAGTGATGGCCAAGGTAAAGCGCGACGGCCGCTACCCGTACGACAACTTGGGCAAGCTTTCGCTTGCGGCATTGCTGCCGCTGCTGTTTGGCGGAAGCATTGGACCGGAGGCCGGCCTGACCGGCGTTATCGCAGGTCTGTGCAGCTGGATCGGCGACCGCATGCGTCGCTTTGGCGCCGAGTTTAGGCAGCTCACACTGCTGGGTACTCAGGCTGCCCTGACGGCGCTCTTCACCGCGCCCGTGTTTGGCTTTGTGGCGCCGCTCGCCGGTAGCGCCGACGGCCAGGGCGCTAATGACGATGAGTCCGCGTCCGATGAGATCACGATCAAGCTTCCCAAGGCGCAAAAGACCGTGGTCTACGGCATTGCGATTGCCGGCGGTCTGGGTACCTACCTGCTGCTCGGCCAGCTTATGGGCGGCGGCATGGGCATGCCCAGGTTCGAGTCCGCTCAGGTGGGCAACCTGGAACTTGTCTGGCTCATTCCGCTGGCGTTGGTCGGCACCGTATGCGGCTGGCTGTACTTTGTCTCTGAGCATGCAAGCGAGGCACTGTCCCATGCCATAGGGGAGCGCCCTGTCGTCAAGGCCATGCTAGCCGGTCTGGCGCTCGCCATCTGTGGCACGGTCCTGCCCTACACCATGTTTGCCGGCGAGACCCAAGCCGACGTGCTCATGGAGACCTATCTGACCATTCCCGCCGGCGTGCTTATCGCGACCGGTCTGGTCAAGGCCATGCTGACGCCCGCCCTCATCAACCTGGGCTGGCGCGGCGGTCACTTCTTCCCGGTTATCTTTTCGGGCGTGAGCTTGGGCTACGGCTTCGCTATCCTTACCGGCGCCGATCCGGTCTTTTGCGTCGCCGTCTGCACGGCCTCGACGATGGGCGCCGTTATGCGTCAGCCGGTCATGGTTGTGGGCTTGCTGCTCATGTGTTTCCCGCTCAAGGGTATCGTCTGCATGATCATCGCCGCCGTTATCGCCGCTGGCATTCCGCTGCCCAAGCCGCTGCGCAAGTAGCACGGCGGCGCACGGTCAATACAAACATCTCAAGCCCGGTGTGAGGGTGTTCAACTTGAGCTTGTGCCCTTTGACGGGTCGTTATTTTCAAAATGCTGCTGTAATCCACGACACGGGTTGAGCGCCTTCCCAATAATGGGCCACGCCGATCTGTGGCGCATGTCCGATGATACCGCGCCTGCCTACAGGTCGCGTGCTCGATAGACCTTGGTACTGATGGCGCAACTCAGTGCAAAGAGCACGAGGGCCAGTACGGCAATTCCTGCGCACAGGCAGCCGAGGACGGCGGGATCGGGATTTGCTCCGGCAATCGACATAAGCCAGTTGCTAATGGGGTTGGAGGAGCTCAGCGTGGCCATGGCAAGGCACCCGAGCAGGGCAAACAGGCCAACGGATAGGCGCAGCGCCTCCATGTGTCCAAGGCGAAAGAACAGCGGCTGCGCCAAAAACACCATCATGAGGGAGATGAGCATCGATGCTGCCGAGGCTATTGCGATCTCAAAGACCGTCTGTCCCGTCGAAGGAATGCCCGCGCTGTTGAAGAGCGGGATGGCGACGATACTCAAAAGCGTAGCTGCACATGCCATGGCGGCGGAGAAGACAATAACGCTCAGGTAGCGGGCACAAATAATGTCTTTGCGCGAGAAGGGCAGCGTTGCCCGATAACGCTCCCATCCGTTTTGATTGTCGAAGCCGGCCAGCGAGCTCATGACCATGATGGGTGACATGGCGCTGACCGCGCAGGCGCCGGCGCTCATGCCGGAATCGCCGTCCGATGCGTTGGCAAGGGTCAGCACGACGAATATGAACAAGCCGACACCCGCAATGCTCGGGACAAGTGAGCGAACGATGGCGAGCTCGGACATAAAGGCGCGTTTCATTTCGAAGCCCCTTTCAGCGTGAGGCGCAGATAGTCATCAATGGTTGCCCGGTCGCAGGGAATCTCGGGAAAGGCCTCGAGCGCCTCGCGACGGTTGGGCACGAGCACGTCCACGCTATAGGCGTGGTGGGCGGCGCGAGCGCCTTCGACGCAAGCCATAAGCTCGGCGGCCTGTGCTTGGGTGCAGTGGGCGATGCCGGCGCGGTCGGTAATGTCCTCGCGCGGCAGGTCAAACACAATCGAACCGTTATCGATGCAGATGACGCGGTCGGCGGCGCGATCGAGGTCGGACGTAATGTGGCTCGAGAGCAGCACACTGTGCTGGCCGTCGGCGACAAAGGCGAGCAGCTCATCGAGCAGCTCCTCGCGCGCCATGGGATCGAGGCCCGCAGTGGCTTCGTCCAAAACGAGCAGCTTGGCATTGTGGCTGAGCGCGCAGGCGAGCTGCAGCTTCATGCCCATGCCGCGGGAGAGGTCTTTTACCTTGGCTTTGGGATCAAGGCCAAATCGGTCGATAAATCTGGCGAATGTTTCGCGACTCCATGTGGGGTACGCCGGGCCTACGAGCGTCTCGATCTGGCCCACCTTGAGCGTGGAGGGGAAAGGACACGTGTCCAGGACAAGACCGACGCGGGAGCGCAGGTGACGCTGTGCCTCGCCGGGCGCGTTGGCGTCGCAGTGCTGTCCAAACAGATGCACCTCGCCGGCATCGAGCTTTATAAGCCCGAGCGCGGCGCGAATGGTCGTTGTCTTGCCGGCGCCGTTTGCGCCCACAAAGCCGACAATCTGGCCGGGCTCCACGGTGAGTGTGACATCGCGTAGCGAAAAGCGGTCGCTTACGCGGCGTGAAACGCCTTTGAGTTCTAGCAAGTTTTGCATGGTATAGCCTTTCTTGCAGATGGCTACTGCATGGTCTCGGGGGCTACAAGGTCGAGCATCTCGTGCAATTTGTCGCGCGTGACGCCCAGGGTTTCGGCCTGCGTAGCGGCCTGCGCAAGCAACTCTTCGATATGGCAGAGCTGGTTTTCGCGCAAGAGTTCCTGGTTTCCCTCGGCGACAAAGCAGCCCTTGCCCTGCACGGTGCAGATAAAACCGAGTTGCTCCAGGTCGGCATAGGCGCGCTTGGTGGTGATGACGCTCACGCCCAGGTCGCTCGCCAGCGCGCGGATACTGGGGAGCTTGGCTCCCGCAGCGAGTGAGCCCGAAAGGATCTGGGCTTTGACCTGCGAGGTTATCTGCTCGTAGATGGGCTTGTCGCTCGAATTGGATAGGATGATGTCCACAGCGGCTCCTTAGCTGTTGGGCTACACGTGTATATAACCGGTAAGCACAGTATATATACACTATGCACAGTTGCGCAAGAGGGAAATATGGGCTCGTCTGTCCCTCCGTTCGTTTATCTCGATCTGTAACATCTGAAGTCAATTTTGGCGGCTAGATGTTACAGATCGAGACAGCCTCGATCTTCCTGCTGGTTTATCTCAATCTGTAACACTTAGGCCTGATTTTGATGGCTAGATGTTACAGATTGAGACATTGGCTGCCCGCCTGCCAGTTTGTCTCGATCTGTAACAGGTAGGGGCTCAAAACCCGTCTTACTGTTACAGATCGAGACAATCCTTGAGGCGGCTGCCCGCTACAGAGCGAGCTCAGCTGATGAATTTGTCCTGATAGGTGCCCTATGGCGGGATTTGGCGGCTACAATAGTGCGGTTACAACGACGTAATGCACTCAATGCAAGAAAGGATCCGCATGGCAAGCCTGTCGGATGAAATCTCGTCGCGCCGCACATTCGCGATCATCAGCCACCCGGACGCCGGTAAGACCACGCTTACCGAGAAGCTGCTGCTCTATACCGGCAGCATCCAGACCGCCGGCTCGGTCAAGGGCAAGAGCTCGGCCAAGCATGCCGTCTCGGACTGGATGGACATCGAGAAGGAGCGCGGCATTTCCGTTACCTCCTCGGTGCTGCAGTTCACCTACAACGGCGCCTGCGTCAACATCCTCGATACCCCCGGCCACCAGGACTTCTCGGAGGATACCTACCGTACCCTTATGGCCGCCGACGCCGCAGTCATGGTCATCGACGGCGCCAAGGGCGTCGAGGCCCAGACCAAAAAGCTCTTTAAGGTCTGTACGCTGCGCCACATTCCCATCTTCACCTTTGTGAACAAGCTCGACCACGAGGCTCGCGATCCGTTTGAGCTCATGGAAGAGATCGAGAACGTCCTGGGTATCAATACGTATCCCATGAACTGGCCGATTGGCAGCGGCCGCAACTTCCGCGGCGTGTTCGACCGTCAGACCCGTCGCGTTATCGCCTTTGAGGGCGACGGCCACGCCAATGCCACCAAGAAGGTCGCCGAGGTCGAGGCCGAGCTGGGCGATCCCGCCATGGATGAGCTTATTGGCGAGGAGAACCATAAGAACCTGATGGACGACATCGAGCTGCTCGATGGCGCCGGTGACGAGCTCGACCTGGATGCCGTGGCCTGTGGCAAGCTGAGTCCGGCGTTCTTTGGCTCGGCACTTACCAACTTTGGCGTGGAGCCCTTCCTTAAGGAGTTCCTGCGCTTGGCGCCGACGCCGCGCGCCTATACCGATACGCTCACCAGCGAGCCGGTCGCGCCCGCCGAGAACGACTTTAGCGGCTTTGTCTTTAAGATCCAGGCCAACATGGACAAGAACCACCGCGACCGCATTGCCTTTGTGCGCATTTGCTCGGGCAAGTTCGAGCGCGGCATGGATGCCTTCCATATGCAGGGCAACCGCAAGCTCAAGCTGGCCACGGGCACCTCGATGATGGCCGACGACCGCGCCATTGTGGACGAGGCGTACGCGGGCGATATCGTGGGCCTGTTCGACCCGGGTATCTTTAGCATCGGCGACACCGTGTGCTCCGGCAAGCGCCACGTGCAGTATCCGCAGATCCCGACGTTTGCCCCCGAGATGTTCGCTCGCATTACGCAGGTCGACACGCTCAAGCGCAAGCAGTTCGTCAAGGGTATGGAGGAGCTTGCCCAAGAGGGTGCCATCCAGATCTTCCGCGAGCTGGGTGCCGGCATGGAGAGCGTCATCGTGGGCGTGGTCGGCGTGCTGCAGTTTGAGGTACTCGAGCGCCGCCTCAAGGCCGAGTACCGTGTTGAGGTTCGTCGCCAGCCGCTGCCCTATACGGACATCCGCTGGATCCAGAATGACCCCGACACTATCGATATCCCGGGCCTTTCGCTCACGCGTGACACCCTGCGCGTCGAGGACATGCGCGGCGGCAAGCTGCTGCTGTTCACGAGCCCGTGGAACGTGGATTGGGCAACCGACCACAACCCCGACCTTATCCTGTCGGAGTTTGGCAACGTAGCCTTTTAACGCATCGGCGCGGTGGCCCTGCGGGGCTGCCGTGCCGTTTGCTTGCCTGATGCCGTGTGAGCGGCTATCATACCCACCGTCGTCTCAAGACCGGGGCGTCCGAGCAGTTCGGGTCCGATATCCTGCTCGTTAAACCTAAAACCAAAGGAGTACATAATGATCAAGAAGGTCATGGAGGACTACAAGGTCCTGTTGCGGAGCATTCCCGCGGCAACGGTTTCGCTGTTTTTCGTGAGCGTCATCATGATGAACCTGCTGGCCAACAAAGAGCTTATCAGCCTGCCGTATCTGGCGCTCGACTGTGGCTTTGTGGTGAGCTGGGTTTCGTTTTTGTGCCAGGACATGATCTGCAAGCGCTTTGGCGCCAAGGCATCCATCAAAATCTCTATCCTCGCGCTGCTGGTTAACCTGGCCGTGAGCCTGTGCTTTTGGGCATGCTCGCTCACGCCCGGTATGTGGGGTGCCTACTACGACACCGGCATGATCGAGGTCAACACTGCCCTTAACGCCACCATCGGCGGCACCTGGTACGTGGTACTGGGCTCTTCGCTGGCAATGCTCGTTTCTGCCGTGGTTAACTCCACGCTCAACCAGTCGCTCGGCCGTATGCTCAAAAAGAATAATTTTGCGAGCTTTGCCTTCCGCTCCTATGTGTCCACGGGTGTTGGCCAGTTTATCGACAACCTGGTCTTTGCCATTGTGGTGAGCCACACGTTCTTTGGTTGGACCTGGGTGCAGGTCCTTATGTGCTCGCTGACCGGCGCTGTTGCCGAGCTGCTGTGCGAGGTCTTCCTGAGCCCCGTGGGCTACAGGGTCGTGCGTGGCTGGGAGCGTGAGAATGTGGGCGCCGAGTACCTCGAGCGCCACGCAACCGTCTAAGGAGCAAGTATGCGGGTTTTGATCACGGGCGCTTCGGGCGGTATCGGAGCCGCGTGCGTGCAGCGCTTTTTGGACGAGGGCCACGAGGTCGTGGGCTTTGATCTGCTGCCGGCGGCGATCGAACACGAGCGCTACCGCCATCTGATCGTTGATGTCCGCGAGCCCGACTCGTTTCCAGGCGACCTTGAACCCCGGGTAATCGTGAACGTTGCCGGTACGCAGGATTCGGCTGACGACATCGCCGCCAACCTGTGTGGAACCATCAACGTGACCGAGCGCTACGCCTTTGTGGGGGAGGGGCTTGCCGCCAAGCCGGCACCGGCTATCAAATCCGTGGTCAATGTGGGGTCGGCGAGCGGGCATACGGGATCGGAGTTTCCCGCCTATGCCGCCAGCAAGGGCGGCGTTATCGCCTACACCAAGAACCTTGCAAACCGGCTGGCACCGCAGGCCATCGCCAACAGTGTGGACCCGGGCGGCGTTATCACGCCGCTCAACCGTTGCGTGATGGAAGACGAACACCTGTGGAACCAGATTATGGAGCTCACACCGCTTAAGCGCTGGGCCACCGCCCAAGAGATCGCCGAGTGGATCTACTTTGTGGGCGTGACCAACCGGTTTATGACCGGACAGAGTCTGCTGATCGATGGCGGCGAGGCCGGCCGCACACAATTTATTTGGCCCGAATAGGAAACGCGCTCGATGGCAAAATTGCCGTCGGGCGCGTTTTTGATGTATCGATTTTTAGCCGAGGCAAGTCCAGTTGACGGGGGTCGAGCCGTGCTGTTCGAGTAGCCGATTGGCTGCCGAGAAGGGGCGCGACCCCATAAAGGCGGGGAGTTCTGCCGTGGCACGGTTGGCCGAAAGCGGCGAGGGGTGCGTGGACGCCAGGCAGAACTTGCCGGTTGCCTTGTCCGCGCCAGTCGCGACGAGCTTGCCTTCGACCATCTGTTGGGCAAAGCGACCCCATGCCAAAAAGACTACCGGCTGGGGCAGCTGGCAGCAGCGTTCGATAACGTAATCGGTGAGCGTGCTCCAGCCCAGTTTGGCGTGCGAGTTGGCGGCATGCTCGCGCACGGTGAGCGTGGTGTTGAGGAGCAGGACGCCCTGCTGTGCCCATGGGGTTAGGTCTCCCGTGACGGGAATGGGGCAACCCAGATCGGCTTTGAGTTCCTTATAGATATTGCGCAGGCTCGGCGGCAACTTGGTTTGCGTCGCGGGGACCGAGAACGACAGCCCCATGGCCTGGTTGGGTCCGTGATAGGGGTCTTGACCCAAGATGACAACCTTGACCTGGTCGGCTGGCGTGTAGGCGAGGGCATTGAGAATGTCGTCTTGTGCCGGATAGATGGTCTGCTCGGCACGCAAAAGGGCGATGCGCTCGAGCAGCTGGTTCGTAGTGTCACGTACCGGCTGCGGCGCATCGCCCAACCAAGTTGCTATGTTGCGGTCGCGGGTCGCAGCGTCCATGGGGCTCCTTTACTCAGATGCTCTGTCGGTATCTATTGTAAAGGCGCACCGGTTGCCTTTATGCCACGGCTGTATGAAGAGTGGGATCTACGAGACGCGTTCGGGCGTTCCCGCCATGCGAGCCTGTCCATGTGCACGAAGGCGCGGAAGTTCGACGGTTGCCGCTATGACGCCGGTGAGGATGAGAGCTGCACCCAGGAAGGCGATGGGGCTCAGGACCTCGCCGACCAGGAAGAACGAAAAGACGGCGGAGCATACCGGCTCGAGCGAGAAAGCGAAGCCGGTGGTCTCGGCGGGTACGTGGGGCTGCACGAGCGTTTGGGTGATAAAGCCATAGGCAGAGCAGATGAGTGCGAGTGCGACGACGACCACGACCTCGCCCGGCGTGCCGGGAAGCGTGAAACCGCCAAAGGTGAATGCCGCGATGCCCGAGAACAGGCCGCCGAAGCCTAGTTGCCAAACGCCCAGAGTCAGCGGATCGACTTCTTCGACAAAGCGCTTGGCCACAATGATGTGTCCGGCGTAGACAAAGGCGGATAACAGCATGATGAGCGCGCCCGGGTTCAGGCTGGTAAAGTCGGCGCCCGAGAGCAGCAGCATGCCGCAGGTGACGATAGCCGTGCCGACGAGCACCTTGCGCTCGGGGGCGCGACGCAGCAGGGCGGCGTTGGCAAACGGCACGATCACGACCGTCAGGCTCTGCAAAAAGCCGGCAGTGGAGGCAGAAGTGAGGCTGGAGCCCAGGCACATGCAGGTGAGCTCGGTTGCCATGATGGCGCCGATGATAGCGGCGCGGACCATAAGGTCGCGATTGATGCGGAAAGCGCGCTTGTGGAAGAGCAGCAGGCAGGCCGCAAAGGCGATGATGCAGCGCAGCGCAACGATGCTCGTGGCGTTCATGCTGTCCATGCCGATCTTCATGAGGGGATACGAAAAGCCCCATGCGACGGGAACGGAAAATGAGAGCGCGATTGCTTTTTTGCGATCCATGGGGCTCCTTTTGTTACAGAACGGTTTCGTAAAAAGGATTCTGCTCCCAGATGTGGATGTAGTAAAGCGAATGTATCTTCAGTATGATTAAGAAATGCTAATGTTGGCAGAAAAAGCCCTGACAAAACGTTTTACGTCTGCATTGACGGGGAGGCACAATGGCATCACGGTATCAGATTGTTTGTATGGTGGTCGATCGCGGCAGTCTTAAGGGCGCGGCCGATGAGCTGGGCTATACGCAAAGTGCGGTGAGCCAGGCCGTCAAGGCGCTCGAGCGCGAGTTAGGCACCACGCTTATCGAGCGCGGCAAGCAGGGCGTTTCGCTTACGCGCGACGGCAAGCAGTATCTGCCGTACCTGCGCCAGATCGTGACCGCCGAGGCCGAGCTCGAGGGCAAGCGCCAGGAGCTGCTGGGACTTTCCTCGACTGATATTCGTATTGCGACGTTTACCAACGTGAGTCGAACCGTGTTGCCGCGCGTGATCCGCGACTTTGGGGCCCTGCACCCGGGCGTACACTTTACCCTCAAGCAGGGCGATTACACGCGCAACGCCCAGTGGGTGCACGATGGCGTGGTTGATTTTTGTTTTACGGCACGCGGATTTACCGCTGGGCTCGAGAAGCGTGTGGTCTATCACGACGAGTTGGTGGCATTGTTGCCGGCGGCGCATCCGCTGACGGCAAAGGAAAAGGTGACACTCGCTGACCTAGCGTCCGAGCCGTTTGTGCTGCTGGATGAAGGCGAACAGAGCCTGGTACTCGATGCATTCGCGGCGCATGGGCTGTCGCCGCACGTGACGAGCGAGGTCACCGACGATTACACCATCATGGCGATGGTGGAGGAGGGCCTAGGCGTGAGCATGCTGTATCGCCGTACCGTCGAGGGCATGCGGGCCGATATTCGCGTACGTCCCATCGTGCACGCCCCCTCGCGTGACGTAGTGGCAGCCTGGCGCAGTTGGGACACCATGCCTATCGCCACGAGGCGCTTTATCGACTATATGAGCTCGCATATTGTCAATTAATGACTGGCGTGGCGTTGAGTGCGGTGTTTAGCGGGCTGTCGCTTTGGCTTGGGCGGCGCGATAGGTGCGTGCCGGGTGGCAGAGTAATACCGCCACGACCATAAAGAACGCCGTGGTGCCCAGGCTGATGGGGTAGACCATCATGATGTTCGCAAAGGTGCGGAAGTGCGGGAACACGCAGAACACCCAATAGAAGCGGATGCCGCAGACACAGATCATGGTGATGAGGGCGGGCATGAGCGAGATACCAAAGCCGCGCAGGTAGCCGGACATGTTTTCGTAGAACATGCTAAAGGCGTACGCCGGGAAAATCGAGCACACGCGGATATAGCCGATCGAGACGATGTTGGGATCGCTGTTGAACAGCGATAGGATTTCGCGCCCGAGGCCGACAATAACGATAATCGTGGTGAGGGCAACGATACCGCCTTCGACCAGGCAGACCTTGAGCGTTTTGGTGCAGCGGTCGATCTGACGAGCGCCGTGGTTTTGTCCCACAAAGGTGGTGCAAGCCTGGCTAAAGCTGTTGAGCAGGTTGTAGCACACATACTCCAGGCTCATGGCGGCGCTCGAGGCCGCCATGACCTCGGTGCCCAGGCTGTTGATGGCAGACTGGATGATGATGTTGGCGACGGCAAAGACGGCGCTTTGGATGCCGGCAGGCAGGCCGATCTTGACGATGCGCTTGAGGGCGACGGGGTCGATAGCCAGGTCGCGTGGGGTGACGCGGACGACGGAGTCGGTCTTGAGCAGGCGGATAAAGAGCGTAGCGGCGCTGACGGTGTAGGCGATGGCGGTGGCGATGGCGACGCCCACGACGCCCCAGTGGAGTACGGGGACAAAGATGAGGTCCAGGCCAATGTTGAGGACGGTGGACACGGCAAGCGCCTGCAGCGGCATGCGGGTGATGCCGACGGAGCGGAAGATCGCGGCCTCAAAGTTGTAGAGCAAGATCGAGGGCAGGCTGAGCAAAAAGACGCGTAGGTAGAGCGAGGCGAGCGGCATGGTTTCGGCGGGAACGTTGAGCGCGGCGAGCATGGGCTCGGCAAAGATCTCGCCCAGCGCGATGACGACAAAGCCCACAAGCGCCATTAAAATCGAGGTATGGACGGCGCGTTTGACCATGTTCTGATCGTTGCGGCCGATAGCGTTGGCGATGACCACGTTGGAGCCAAGCGACATGCCAATAAACAGGTTGAGCATAAGACTGGTAAGCGGAACATTGGAGCCGACCGCCGCCATGGCGAGGGTTCCCTGGTCGCCCGAGAAGTTGCCGATGATGACCGTGGCGATGAGGTTCGATAGCTGCTCAAGGATGCTCGTGGCGGCGACGGGAAAGGCGAATAGGGGAATATTGCGCCACAGCGAGCCGGTGGTCATGTCAATGTGCTTAGATGCGGTGTCAGCCATGCGCTCTCAATCTCTAACATGCTCTTTCGTGCTTATTTGCGCAGACGATGATACTCCTAATCGACTAGTCGGCACTTAGGGACATTCCTTTTCTGCCGGCAGCTGGGGGACACTCCTTGTCTCTTCTATGACTAGATGGGGAAGGCGTGCGACAATGGTGGGCGTTGTGTTGTTCGCGCTAAGGAGTTGCCATGTTGTTGTGTCCCGTTTGCCATGAGCCGTTGGTGGACGATGAGCGCGGTGCTGTGTGCGCGGGCGGACACCGGTTTGATCGTGCGCGCGAGGGCTATCTGTATCTACTGCGCTCGTCCAAGAGCGGCGACTCCATGGGCGATCCCAAGTCGCAGGCGCGTAGTCGTCGCGACTTTCTGAACCGCGGTTACTATGCGCCGTTGCGCGATGCGATGGTCGAGCTGGTGCGCAAGCAGGTGTCTGGGCGCGCGGCGTCTGCAGGCGTCCCCATGACCTTGCTCGATATTTGCTGCGGCGAGGGCTACTACACTAGCGCCATGGGTGCGGTGCCGGACGTGGATGCTTACGGTTTCGACCTGGGCAAGGAGATGGTGCGCCTGGCCGCCAAGCGCGGCGATGCGACCTACTTTGTGGCCAATATGAAGGACATCCCCGTGGCCGATGGCGCCTTCGATATGGTGACCGAGCTCTTCGCTCCCTTTAACGAGCGCGAGTTTGCCCGCGTGCTGGCGCCCGAGGGCTCGCTCTACACCGTGGTGCCGGGTGCCCGTCATCTGTTTGGGCTCAAGGAGGTGCTCTACGACACGCCGTACCTTAACGACGAGAAGCTGCCGAAGACGACCGAGCTCGAGTTGGTGGGAACGCAGCGGGTGTCTGCGAACATTACGCTCCAGACCCAGGCTGACATCGAGGCGGTGTTCCAGATGACGCCGTACTACTACCGTACGCGCCCCGCCGACAAAGAGCGCCTGGCAAACCTGGACACCCTTCAAACCGATATCGACTTCATCATCGCCGAGTACCGCCACTAATCTACCAAAAAGGGACAGGTTTATTTTGGCAGGTTTTATCTGGGCAAATGCAAAGGGCCGACCGCGGAGATGTGCGATCGGCCCTTTTTAGTTGCTTGGCTGCAGAGGCTATGAGAAGCGAGCGCTTACAGGCGGTCCTTGTTCTCGGCCTTGACGGCGTGCGCCTGCTGAACAAAGAACAGGTCGTACACCACGATGACAAAGGCGCCAAAGTTGATGGCGTCGCCGCCAAACGCGGGAAGCGTGAGCACCGCCTGGGCAAGCGTGGCGACTGCAGCAACGATACCGAGCTTAAACGCGCCGTCAACCTGCGAAGGCTTGTTGGCACCCTTGATGCCCGCAACGCCCGCGGCAAGATCGATGAGGCCCTTGGCGATAATCACGGCCGCGGCGAGCATGGCGTTCGATCCGTAGGTGGACTCGAACTTGCCGGTCGCGATGCCGGCGATTCCTATGACGAGACTGGCGATGCCCAGAACAAAATAAATCAGGGCAAGGATTTTGAGTGTCTTGCGAGTGAAGCTCATGGCTGGTCCTTTCGATACGAGTACGCCAACCTGGCGCACCCTATGTGCTGCACATATGGTGAAGCACATTGTAGTTCAACGCGGCGATGCATGCGCCTGAAAGCGTCTCTTGCCTGCACGGTTCAACCTTTCAAAAAGGAAAGCTGGACGTAAGTCAAATCGATGGCAGCGCATGCGCGGCGCTGCGATGATGAGGCCATGGTAAGAGCTGGACCGAAGGAGGAGCCATGATGTACGGAGTCAAGCAAGTGGATGAGCCGCGGTCGCTGGGAAGGCGCATGAGTGATTCTGTGATCGCTGCCGTGTGCACGGTATTGATGGCGGTGCTTTGCATTGGGATGCTGTGGACCATGTCGCATGTGGGACAATAACGGACGGTTGGGTGCCGACATGAATGGCGCCCATGTATTCGTTTTGTTTGCTAAGGAGTGTCCATGGGCGTCGTCGATCCCTTTTCTGTTGCTCGGGCTGCTGGGCTCGAGCTCGTGCGGACGTCCGAGGGCCTTACGCTCACCGACGGCACGATGGAGTTGCGTGCCGATTTTGGCCGCATGCTTCCACGGCTCAAGCAGGGTCGTCTGCAGCAAGAGCTGTTGGTAAAGGCTGCGCGCACAAAAGGCATCGAACAACCATGGGCGATTGACGCCACGGCAGGCTTTGGCGAGGATTCGCTGCTGCTGGCGGCAGCGGGCTTTACCGTCGATCTGTATGAGCAGGATTGCGTGATCGCGGCGCTGCTCCAGGATGCCCTGGATCGCGCGGCAGATGATTCGGCGCTTGCGGCCGCCGTGGCGCGCATGCACTTACATGCGGGCGAGGACAGCATTGCCGGCCTTCGCCATACGGCTGAGCTGGTCGAGCGCGATGAGCTCGCGGCTCCCGACGTGGTGTATCTGGACCCCATGTTTCCTGAGCGCACCAAGAGCGCGGCGGTCAAAAAGAAGTTCCAGCTCTTGCACCATCTGGAACAGCCGTGTGCCGATGAGGAGACGCTGGTTAAAACTGCGCTTGCAGTGCGGCCGCGCAAGGTCGTTATCAAACGGCCGGTGAAGGGCCCATTGCTTGCCGGCGTTAAGCCGAGCTATCAGCTTGCGGGCAAGGCCGTCCGCTACGATGTTTTGGTGCCGCCGCGCCCGTAGCCTGCGCGTGATGGCCGGCGATGTGTCGGTGCCGTGCCGCTGCGTGAGCGCCGCTCCGTTGCGGAGCCTATTTCCAAGGATGCGACGTCAGATGCCACCCGCCGCAGTATTCGCATTTGTAGCAGGCCAAACCACGCCGTCCACGGTTTTCGCAGTCGGCCATAACGGCCTCGGCCTCGGCGCGTGTGTCGTAGCGGTTTTTGCGCTCGCACGATTTGTAGCGCCAAGCCTCATCGCGCTCGGCGTCCAGGGCATCGCGGCGCTCGTCCTCGCGCGCAAACAGGTCGCTCATATCGCCGCCGGTGGCAGCGCCCAAAAACTCGCTTTTGGCCTTTGACCAGGCGGCTCGCTTTTTGCTTCCCATCCGCTCCTTGCCCTTTCCAAACGCTGGTATCATTGCTCAATCAAAGTGATACCAATAAACGTGAGGTCGCCGCGTGATGATCAGAAAAACCCTCGAGACCGACATTCCCGCCGTCATGGCTATCTATGATGCCGCCCGCGCCTTTATGCGCGCGCATGGCAACGCCACGCAGTGGCCCGAGGGCACGCCTTCGGCCGAGCAGCTGGCTGCCGATATCGCCGCCGGTGGCAGCTATGTGTGCGAAGTCGACGGTCGCGTGGTGGCGACGTTTGCCTTTTTGCCGGGCCCGGACGAGTGCTATGACGTCATCGAGGACGGTCAGTGGCGCAGCGACACTCCGTACGCCGTGCTGCACCGCGTGGCGTCCGACGGCACCGTGCACGGTATCGCGGCCGCGATGTTTGCCTTTGCCAAGGAGCGTGCCGACCATCTGCGTATCGATACGCACGCGGACAACCTGCCCATGCAGGGTGCGAGCCTCAAGGCAGGGTTCGAGCGCGCCGGCGTCGTGTATGTGTCCGACGGCACGCCGCGCGTTGCGTTCGACTGGCTGCGCGAGGCATAAGGGCCGAGTCACATACCAGCGTTTCATCGAAATGAAAATGGCCCCGCGTGGGGCCATTTTTGGTAAAACGCGTCGTTGTGGGACTCGCATTGTTACCGCCTCAGATGAGACCGGGCAGACAAAAGGGGAGGTGCCGGCTTTCGTAAGGCGCGAACCTACGAAAATCGCCGCGCGGCAACGCAGGGCGATGAGCTTGGTCGGGGGATAGGGCCCGCTTCGCCCGCCGGCCCGTAAATTGTATCATCCAGTGTGGAACGAGGATGCCCGTTGCCGAGTGCGACGGGCTTGCAATAAGAGGAGAGCCATGTCGAAGCAAGCGGTCGTTGGAATCTTGGCGCATGTCGATGCCGGCAAGACCACACTGGCCGAGGCCATGCTGTTCTGCGCGGGTCGCATTCGCAAGCGCGGCCGCGTGGACGATGGCGACTCGCACCTGGATACCAACGCCATCGAGCGCGAGCGCGGCATCACGATTTTCTCGTCGCAGGCCGTGTTCGACCACGGTGATACCCGCGTCATGCTCGTGGACGCTCCCGGACACGTGGATTTTTCGGCCGAGGCAGAGCGCACGTTGCGTGCGCTCGACTACGCGATTTTGGTGGTAGGTGCCAACGACGGCGTGCAGGGGCACACCGAAACCCTGTGGCGCCTGCTTGCGCGCTATGACATTCCGACGTTCATCTATATCAACAAAATCGATTTGGAGAATCCCGGCCGCGATGTTTTGCTGGCACAACTTGGGCAGCGTCTTTCCGAGGGCTGCCTCGATGCGAACGAACTGCTGGCGGGCGGCGCCGCTTGGGAGGACGCTGCCGCGTTGGACGAGGCAGCCCTCGAGGAGTTTCTTGAGACGGGTGAGCTTTCCGTTGCAACGCTTTCGCGCATGGTTGCCGAGCGCAGGCTCTTTCCCTGCTTTGCCGGCTCGGCGCTCAAGGATCAGGGCGTGGGCGAGCTGCTGGATGGTATGTGCACGCTGATGCGTGAGCAGGCGTGGCCGCCGGAGTTCGCCGCGCGTGTCTATCGTGTCAGCCGCGGTGTTCGTGGCGAGCGCTTGGCTTGGGTTAAAGTGACCGGCGGCACACTGCATGCCAAACAGATGATTGACGGGCGTTCCGGCGCCGAGGCATGGGAGCAAAAGGTCGATCAGGTGCGCATCTATAACGGAGAGAAGTACGAGCTTGCCCAGGAAGTTGCCGCTGGCGGTATTTGTGCCGTGACGGGTCTTGCGCACGTTCGCCCGGGGGATGCCTTGGGTGCGGAGCCCGGGTGCGATGCGCCCGTCATTGCGCCGGTCCTCACCTATACGGTGCTCCCGGGCGAACATGATGTCCATGCGGTGTTTAAAGCGCTGGCTGAGCTGACGGACGAAGACCCCATGCTCGGCGTAAGCTGGAATACGCATCTTGAGCAGATTCACTTGCAGTTGATGGGCGCCGTGCAACTCGAGGTCGTGCAGCGGGTGTTGGCCGATCGCTTTGACCTTTCGATTGAGTTTGAGCCCGGCGGCATTCTCTATAAGGAGACTATTTCGCGGCCGGTCGAGGGCGTGGGCCACTTTGAGCCGCTGCGCCACTATGCCGAGGTGCATCTGCGCCTGGAGCCGTTGCCGGCGGGTTCGGCTGTGCAGTTTGGCACCGTGACCTCGGCCGACGAGCTCGATCTTAACTGGCAGCGTTTGGCACTCACCAACGCTATGGAGCGCGACCACCTGGGCGTGCTGACGGGCTCGCCCATCACCGATGTGCGCATTACGCTCGCGGGCGGCCGCGCGCATGCCAAACACACCGAGGGCGGCGATTTTCGCCAGGCCACGTACCGCGCGATTCGCCAGGGTTTGATGCAGGCGCGCGAGGCCGGCGCGGCGGTGTTGTTGGAGCCGTGGTATCGCTTTGAGCTCGAGGTGCCGGGGGAGTGCGTGGGCCGGGCGCTCTCGGATGCCACGCGCATGAGTGCCGAGTACGAGCCGCCGACGATGGCGGGAGACCGGGCGAAGCTTGTGGGTCGCGTTCCGGCATCCGAGGTGCAAGATTGTGCGCTGGAGGTGGCTGCCTACACGAGCGGTCGCGGGCATCTGTACCTGGAGTTCGCCGGTTATGCGGCTTGCCATGATGGCGAGCGCGTAATCGAGGCTGCCGCCTACGAGCCCGAGGCCGATCTGCCCAACACGCCCGACTCGGTCTTTTGCGCCCACGGCGCCGGCTACACGGTCAAATGGTACGACGCACCCGCTGCGGCGCACGTAAAGGTCGATCCCGCCACCTTCCGCCCCTGGCGAGCAGCAGACGCCGAGTTTTTCGGCCACATGTGACAAAGGGGCAGTTCCTTTGTCACATGCTATTGGTATAACTCGGTATAAGTTGGTATAACTGTTACCAGGGTTTGCCAATCCGAGGAGGCCGATATGAATCCAAATCCCTTTAAGCCCACAGCTGGTAAGCGGCCTCCGATACTCATCGGTCGCGAGTCGGTCATCGAAGATTTTGAGGAAGGGCTCGACAACGGCGCCGGAGCGCCGGGCAGGCTCATGCTCATTACGGGAAACCGCGGCTATGGCAAAACGGTTCTCCTGCGGGAGCTGCAACGTCTAGCCAGCGAGCGCGGATGGGCGGTTGTCTCCGATTCCGCTTCGCTTGGTTTGTGCGACCGCTTGGCCGACGCGCTTCGCTCGAATAAACCCGTTGTGACGTCAATGGAGTTTGGGCCGTCGTTTGGCCGGATGTCGGTCGAGGCGGCGCGGGCAAAAGGCGAGACATTGCGAGGGCTGGTCAACGAGCGTCTCAAGAAGCTCGGTCCGGGCAAGGGCGTCTTGTTTGCGATTGACGAGGCACAATCGGTGTCTATCGAGGAACTGGCGGCTCTTGCCGTCCTCTATCAGCAGGTGCTCGGAGACCAGGATGCCACGGGCTTGCCCGATAGCGACCAGCGCGGTCTTGCGCTGGCGTTCGCCGGCTTGCCCAGTATGGTTGACGATCTGCTCGAAGAGCCGAGCGTGACGTTTTTGCGGCGTGCCCAGCAGCGTACGTTGGGGGCAATATCTTTGCCCAAAGTGCGCGATTCGTATATCCAGACGGTCAAAGACGCTGGTCTTTACGTTGACGCGGAGACGGCGGACCTTGCGGCGCGCAAGAGCATGGGGCATCCCTATATGGTTCAGCTGGTGGGCTATTACATGTGGCGGTCTGCTGTCCGGCGTGGCTCGCAGGTCATCGAAAGGCGCGATGTCGAGAATGGCCATGCGGATGCCGTCTCCGAGTTCTACGAAGCGGTTGACGCACCTCTGTATTACGGTCTGCGCAGCCCTCAGCGCCTCTTTATCGAGGCTATGGCGGTTGACGAGGACAAGCCGACGCGCACGGCGGATATCATTGAGCGCTGCGACCGTACCCAGAGCTGGGCGAGTAAATATCGCGCAAGCCTGATTCGCGAGCGCGTCATCGAGGCCGCCGGATACGGCCTTGTGCGGTTTACCGTGCCCATGCTGGGCGAGTATATCCGCGACCGCGTTTTATGGCATGAGTAGGGTGATAAAGGTGACGGAACAGAAGATGAGCCCGCAGGCTATCGAGGTGCGCGGTGCACGTGTCCACAATCTCAAGGACATCGATATCGATATTCCGCTGGGGAGGCTCGTGGGCATTGCCGGCGTGTCGGGCTCGGGCAAGAGCTCGCTGGCGCTGGGAGTTCTTTATGCCGAGGGCTCGCGCCGTTACCTGGAGGCGCTCAGCACCTATACTCGACGTCGCCTGACGCAGGCCGAGCACGCCCAGGTGGACGAGGTATTGCACGTACCGGCGGCACTCGCGTTGCATCAGCGTCCCAGTGTGCCAGGCGTGCGCTCGACCTTTGGTACCATGACCGAGCTCAACAACAGTCTGCGTTTGCTCTTTAGCCGCTGTGCCCATCACGTGTGCCCACATTGCGGGGCGCGTGTGGAGCCGAGCCTTAACGTGGCTGCGGGCCTGTCGCTCACGTGCCCCACATGCGGCCGCGAGTTCTACGCGCCGAGTGCCGAGGACCTTGCCTTTAACAGCGGCGGTGCGTGCCCTACCTGCGGCGGCACCGGTGTCATGCGCGAGGTGGACGAAGCGAGCCTGGTGCCCGACGAGTCAAAGACCATCAACGAAGGCGCGGTGCTTCCCTGGGGTACGCTCATGTGGGATCTGATGAAGCAGGTAGCCGGCGAGATGGGCGTGCGCACCGACGTGCCGTTTAACCAGCTCACGCCCGCCGAGCGCGACATTGTGTTCCACGGTCCGGCGGTTAAGAAGCACATTCTCTACGTTCCCAAAAAAGGCGAGGGCGCCACGCCGCTCGACTTCACCTATTACAATGCCGTCTATACGGTCGAGAATGCGCTCGCCAAGGTTAAGGACGATAAGGGACTTAAGCGCGTGGCTCGCTTTTTGCGCGAGGGCCCGTGCCGTGACTGCGGCGGCACGCGTCTCTCCGAGGCTGCGCGCCAGCCCCAGGTGCGTGGTATCAATCTGGCGCAGGCCGCGGCCATGACGCTGGGTGAGGCGATTGAGTGGGCGCGCGGGGTGCCCGCATCCTTGCCGGCCGAGATGCAGCCCATGGCGACGGATATCTGCGATTCGTTTTTGAGCGCGGCTCGTCGCCTGGTCGACCTGGGGCTCGATTACCTCTCGCTCGACCGCGCCGGTGCTACGCTCTCCACGGGTGAGCGCCAGCGCGTGCAGCTTGCCCGCGTGGTGCGCAACCGCTCGACGGGCGTGCTGTATGTGCTCGACGAGCCCTCGATCGGCTTGCATCCTGCCAATGTTGACGGCTTGGTAGGCGTAATGCGCGATCTGGTGGATGACGGCAACACCGTGGTCGTTGTCGACCACGACACGCGCGTATTGGCGGAAGCCGATTATCTGGTCGAGATGGGCCCCGTTGCCGGAGCGGGCGGCGGTAATGTGATCGCCGCCGGTACGGTGGATGAGGTCGAGCAATCGCAGGACAGCCGCATCGCCCCGTTTTTGCGCTCGGAGCCCAAGCGCTTGCGGCCGCAGGTGGCTGACGACGAAATGTTCGACCAGGGCCATATCCGCATGGCGACCGATGCCATCCATACCGTCAAACCGCTCGAAGTCGATATACCGCGCGGTCGTCTCGTCGCGGTGACGGGCGTTTCGGGTTCGGGTAAGACGACGTTGGTGCTCGAGACGCTCATCCCGGCGCTCAAGGCTCAGGCAACTGGCGAGCGCCTGCCAAGCCATGTGCGCTGGATCGATGCCGAGGGCATCGCACGCGCCAACCTGATTGACGCTACGCCCATCGGCGCCAACGTGCGCTCGACGGTGGCGACTTATGCCGACATCCATGACGAGCTGCGTCGCGCCTTCGCCCGTACGCCCGAGGCCAAGGCAGCTGGCTACAAGGCGGGCGCATTTAGCTACAACACCGGCGCCTTGCGCTGCCCTACGTGCGATGGCACGGGTTCGATATCGCTCGACGTGCAATTTTTGCCCGATGTCGAGATCGTCTGCCCGTCATGTCGCGGCTCACGCTATGCAGACGCGGCCTCGCATATCCATCGCGAGGGCAAGGACGGGAGCCTGCTTACGTTGCCGCAGCTCATGGACATAAGTGTGGACGAGGCCCTCGACGCTACGGTGGGGCTCAAGAAAGTTCAGGCGCGCTTACAGACCCTGCACGACCTGGGCTTGGGTTATCTCACGCTCGGCGAGCCCACGCCGGCGCTTTCGGGCGGCGAGGCGCAGCGCCTTAAGCTCGCGAGCGAGATGGGCCGCGTGCAGGATGATGCCGTATTCGTGTTCGACGAACCCACAATTGGCCTGCACCCGCTCGATGTTCAGGTGCTGCTGAGTGTGTTCGACGGCCTCGTTGCCAAGGGCGCCACAGTCGTCGTAATCGAGCACGACCTCGACCTTATCCGTAACGCCGATTACGCAATCGACATGGGCCCAGGTGGTGGCGACGCAGGCGGGCAAATCGTCTGCGTCGGCACGCCGGGCGACATCGTGGCATGCCCCGCAAGCATCACCGGCCGCTACCTATAACCGAATGTGACAAAGGGACCGTCCCTTTGTCACATTCCCAGAAAGCCTGTTTGGCGCAGAGCCTCGTAGAGGACGATGGCGGCGCTGTTGGAGAGGTTGAGTGCGCTGATGCGGTAGTCGTCCGGATTGACGAAGTTGCCGCAGATATCCTGTCGAAGGATGGCTTCGTGGCTGTCCTCGGTATGCCCGAGCGACTCCTCGTGGGCCTCCCAGGCGTCGGCGTTTTCGAGCGAGTCGCAATCGCGCAACATGGGGATGCGCTCGCAGCGCTCGGGCGCCGCGGCAAGCAGTGGCTCGGGAATCCCCGAGCTCTCGCTGCCAAAGACCAAAAAGTCACCGTCGCGGTAGGTACTTTGCGCATAGGTGCGGCGCGCCTTTTTGGTCAGCAGATGCAGGCGTTCGTCGGCGGGGGAGAGGCCGTTGCGCGCAAGGAAATCCTCCCAGCCGGCATAGGTCGTCACGTCCAAATTTTGCCAGTAGCCCAGGCCGGCGCGACGCACCGTCTTGTCGTCGAGCGAAAACCCCAGCGGCTCCACCAGATGCAGGCGGGCGCCGGTAACCACGCAGGTGCGGCCGATATTGCCCGTATTGGCCGGAATCTCGGGCGCATACAGCACAATGTTGAACATGAATCTCCTTGGCTCAGAACGAAAAACCACCACGAAGGGCACCTTCGTGGTGGTTTGGCGGTTACGTAGGCGGAAAAATGCCCGCTTGGATAAATCTAGGCGCGGTGCCAGTCGGTCAGGCAGGCATCGAGGGAGGCGATGAGCGCATCCTTGTCCATGTGACGGCCGATGATGCACAGGCTCGTCATGCGGTCGCCCGTCTCGTCGTCCCAAATCTGCATGATCTCGGGGTTCTCGTCGATGATCTTCTGCTTCTCGCCCTCGGGCGCGGAGTCAACGAACAGACCGTTCTCCATCAGGCGCATTTGGTGGCCGGCCTGCTCGAACATGTAGCACATGTCCGGATCGCCGGTCTGCCACAGCGGACCCTTGACGCGGATGACCTCGTCGGGCCACTCCTGCTCAACAAAATCGGTGAACTTCTGCAGGTCAAACGGCTTGCGGCGCGAGTACACAAAGGTCTCGATGTCGTACTCGAGCACCTCGGGGTCGTCGTGCTCCTCGGGATGCTCCATGGCCTCGATCCAGGCGGCGGAGTTGTAGGCGCGCATAAAGTCGAAGCGGTCGGTGTCGAGCAGCTCCTCCATGGGGACCTCGCCGTTTTGGGCCTCGACAATCACGGCGTCCTTCTGCAGGCTGCGCACGATAGCCTTGAGCTCGGCGATCTGCTCAGGGCTCACGGTATCGGTCTTGTTGAGGATCAGCGTGGAGCAGAACTCGATCTGCTGGATGAGCAGGCTCTCGATGTCGTCCTCGTCGATATCCTCGGCCAGCAGGTCGCGACCGCCGTTGAACTCGTCGTACATGCGGGCGCAATCGACCACGGCCACGATGTTGTCGAGTGCAAGCTTGGGCTGGCCGCCCACCTTGGCCTCGTCGCAGAAGCTTGAGATGGTGTAGGCGATGGGGATAGGCTCGCAGATACCCGAGGCCTCGATGATGATGTAGTCGAACTTGCCCGAATCGGCGATGCCCTGCAGCTGGTTGGCAAGGTCGTCCGAAAGCGTGCAGCAGATGCAGCCGTTGGTGAGCGGGATGAGGTCGTCGGTCTCGGAAAGGCCGCCGTCGGCGATGAGGCTGGCGTCGACGTTGATCTCGCCGATATCGTTGACGATCACGGCGGCGCGGATGCCGCCGTCGTTAGCGAGGATGTGGTTGAGCAGTGTGGTCTTGCCGGCACCGAGGTATCCGGTAAGCATGATGATCTTCACGGGTTTGTTGGGCATGTGCCCTCCTTTGTTAGACATGGCTTACAGTTGAATCTTATGCCAAACGCCTGCTCTTATACCCACGCGCCGGCAAATAACACAGGCTACTCCCAGGCTCCCCATACATCGGGGCAATAACCGACGGTGGCCTTTTTGCCGTTGCGCACGATGGGCTCGGCTAGAACCTGCTGGTTCTCGAGCAACTTGTCGAAGCGCTGGCTAGGGGTGAGGTGCTGGATGAGCGCGAGCGTCTCCTCGTCCTTGGCCTTGGGGTTGAGCAGCTTGTCGATGCCGCCGACCGCCTGCATCACGCTCGTGAGCTCGCCTTTGCTCATCTCCTTTTCCTTCAGGTCGATAAATTGCACCTTAATGCGGCGCTCCTTAAAATAGCGCTGGGCCTTCTTGGTGTCGAAGGACTTTTTGGTGCCAAAGATTTGAATATTCATTGTTTGGTTCCGCCGTTCTGCCTGATGAAGTTGGTCCTAGCGCGATCGGCCTCGGGAGCTTCGATGCCAGCGGCCTGTCCTGCCTCGATACAATGCAGGAGCCAGGCCATGTTCTTGCCGATGTTGCGCATGGTGGCCAGACCCTCGGCATCTCCGTCGGCGTCGCCGGGCACGCAGCCAAACACGTTGTTCCAGTACGTGGACGCTACCACAGGCATCTGGTTGATGGTGAAGTACTTATTGAGCACGTCGAAGGTCGTCGACGTACCGCCGCGACGGGCGACGGCGACGGCAGCGCCCGGCTTGTGTGCAAAAGCTTTGCTACCGGCATAGAATGCGCGATCGAGTGCCGAGAGAATGCGGCCGCTGGGGTGCGCGTAGTAGACAGGCGAGCCAAAGACAAAGCCGTCGGCCTGTTCGGCGGCAGCGATCAGCTCGTTGACCACGTCGTCGTCAAAGGTGCAGCGACCGCCAAGCTTGCCACACTGGCCGCAACCGATGCAATCGCGAATAGGCTTGGCGCCCAGCTGAAACATCTCGGTATCGATGCCCTCGACGTTGAGCTGCTCGGCGACCTCGGCGAGTGCGCGGGCCGTGTTGCCGTTTGCCTTGGGGCTGCCATTGACCAAAAGAACCTTCATCACAAACTCCCTCTGCTGTCGGTGACTTCTGCAGAGGATTATCGCACGAGCGGGCAGATGGCGTGGGGCACGATGCCGGCCCCGAGGGCCCACGGCAGGCACGCTCACCAGGTACGAGCGGGATACGGTCCAGAGGATGTTGGAGTGCGGGGCCTCGTGCGAGCAGATTGTAAGGGGTCTGGGCGGGTCGCCCTCGATGGCGAGCTTTGAGGCCTTGGAAGGCGGGCTGCTGCGGCGGCTATGGTTTATACTAAGGCGGTTGCTATCGAGTAATTCATACTTGGTTTGATTCGATTGTGAATGCGTAACTAGGATGGAAAGCAAAGGAAACTCTATGGAAACAGAGGATGCTGTTTGCTTGATGACTTCGATTGCCTTGATTGTCCTTTCAATCCAATACCGAAGAGGAAGATGGCTCTGCTCAATTGCTGGATATGATGTCACAAAAAGGGAGAGCGAGATTGATATACGCCCTTACGCAAAGCTGATTTCTTCTGTGACGTTATGGATGGGGCTGCTGTTTTTCTTGTGGGCGGTAGAGGACTGGGTACGCGATTGGAATACCAGCGTTTTTGAAGTTTTGGTTCTACTTCTGTTCAGCTTGGCCTCTTTGTCGTTCGTGCGGCTCGTTAGGTTTGTGTTTATGAGGCGGTAGCCAGCGGAAGTGGCTGGACGACAAAATGGACCAATGCAGCCAATTGTCAATAGAATTTGATAGGCTTGGCTTAACAGATTTACTCGAGGGCATATCCGTGGCGAGGGATAGGTTCTATCTTGTTGAGCACTTATTTGCATCAGGCAAAGTAAACCAAGAGTATCGAAACGGTGCCCCCGGGCCCCGGGAGGGACTGCGGGGACGTTCGGCTAACTGCGGGTACGACCTATTTGCCCAATGTGTTCGGTTGAGATCGGAAATTAACCATCATGCGCCCCATAACGCTAGTCCAGCTTGGTGCCCGGTACTTGTGGTGCCTCTTCAAGTAGCGCTTTGAGCTCGTTCAAAATGGAAACGGGCTGTCGGTCGACGGCGTCCAGATGAAGTGTGGCCACACGAATGGGCGGCTGATATTCAAATGAGCCAAAGAGTACGGGCGACCCCAAGAACCGCTCGATTTCTTCTGCGATCGTGTCGGTCTCTTCGGGATCAAGGTCATCGAAAAGCGCCACGAACATCGGTCCGGTCGAGCGGAACAGACGGCCCTTGCCGCGCGAACAGTCCATGAGGCAGGCGGCACTTTCTGCCAAAACGCGGTCGCCCGCATCAAAGCCAAAGCGGGCATTGACCTTGGCGATGTCGTCGATTTTGATGGCGACCAGGCCTGCCTTGCGCGCCACGCGACGCATTTCGCCAATGGCGTTGACCAGGGCGTGGATATCGCCCAGGCCGGTCACGGAATCGGTCGTATCCGCCAAGCTTCGGTTGATGATAATGCCCACATACATGTTGGGCTCGGTTTCGGTGCTATCCAAGCGGTAGCCCGTACACTCGCACAGCGCATATTTACCAGCGGTATTCATGACGCGATACTGCATGTAATGGAAGTGCCACGCGCCGTTTACCACCATATCGAGCTCGCTGCGCACGTTGTCGCGGTCCTCGGGGTGAACGCGGGCGAGCCACATATCGAGCGAGTTATAGGGATGCTGGGAGGGCAGGTCAAAATCGCGCACGGCATTAATCGACCATTGCGATTCGCCGGTATCGAGGTTAAGGATAAACGGATAGCGCGTCTCGGAGCTCATGGAGATCGCTTGGAACACCCGGTCGTTGCAGGGAGGCTGATCGGCGATTGGGCGCATGGATGCGTCGTTTTCCTTCGGCTGCTGCACACGGTGCATGAGCTTGTAGCGATACATTTTGCGGTCGGCGTCCATGGTCATCTGGCGACGCGTATCGCCAGCGAGTGGGTCGACGCGCGAGCAGCCAAAGCTAAAGCTAGCGATCATGGGCGCTTTGCCGCCCGATGTTGCCTCGATAAGGTTGGTGCGCGTCCGCTCCAGGCGCTGCTCGAGTTCGGCTTCATCTGTCGTGGGGGATACGAGTACAAATTCGTCTCCACCGATACGGAACAGCAGGTCATTGGGTTCCATTGTCTCGGTGAGTGCACGGCAGATGCTCAGGATGTAGCGATTGCCCTCGGTGTGGCCAAACGTATCGTTGCAATGCTTAAGGCGATCGATATCGATATAGGCGCAGGTGAAGGGGGTGCCTTTGTGCCAAAGCAGCTCGGCATAACGGTGGAGTCCAGCACGGTTGCCAAGATTGGTGAGCGAATCGATATAGGCGCCGCGCTCAAGCAGCTCGCGTTCTTGCTGCAGGATGGCAAATGTCTTCTGTAGCTGCTCGCCGATGGCGCACAGCTCCGTGGGCAGCGCGGCAACATCGAGCTCGGCGGTCGAGACCCCGTTCGCAAGTCGCTGAAGATAGGCAATAATCGATTGCTCGCCCAGGCGATATGACTCGTTCATGATGGATAACCTCCTTGGGCGGAACAACGGTTTGTATCATATCCCCAATTCGGTTTGAATTGGGGATATAAGTTAGCTAATGGAGACAAATGTCCCCTTCGACGGTGGCGTTTTGCGCGCGAGCGTATCAGTTGTTATTGCCACCATCGAGCAATGCCTCAAAATCCTTCGCCGGCATGGGACGGTAGTAGAGGAAGCCCTGAGCGTAGCGGGCGCCCATTTGTCGTAGCATGTTCGCCTGCTCATTTGTCTCGACGCCTTCGACCACGACGGGCAGATGGAGCGACTGCGCCATTTCGAGCATCGATGAAATGATTTGCGTGCTGCGGCCTTGATCGCGGTCGGTGGGCACAAAGGTGCGGTCGAGCTTGATGACGTCGACGTTGACGTTCTTGAGCATCGCGAGCGTGGACTGACCGGTGCCAAAATCGTCCATATAGGTCGAGAAGCCGCGGGTGTGCAGATCTGCGGTCAGCTTATCCACGGCCTCGGATTCTCCCGTATAAGCCGTCTCGGTGATCTCGATACGCATGAGCTCGGGCGGTAGGTTGTATTGGGCGGCGAGCGCCCCCATATGTTCGGCAACGTCGCAGGCAAGGATATCCACGCGCGACACATTAAGCGAGACCGGAACCACGCGAAGACGGCGATCGAGACGCTCGCGAAGCCATATGGCGACACCCTGCCAAATGTACTTGTCGAGCGTCACTACAAAGCCGCTTTCCTCGAGTGCGGGGATAAACGTTGCGGGCGAAATGAGAGAGCCGTCCTTGTCAATCCAGCGGGTGAGTGCTTCGGCGCCAATAATCTCGCCGGTTTCCATATCGACCTGGGGCTGAAGATAGTACGTGATGCGACCATTTGACAGCGCGTACTGGAATTCGGTCAGCGTGCGGTGGAACGCGACTTCGCGCTCGTACTCCGCGAGGCGGAAAATGGCAATGCGCTCCTTGAAGTCGTTTTTTGCGCGTCGATTGGTAAACATGGCCTTTGCCTGCGCATCGATGGTGATTTCCTCATTGGAGTCGATGGGGTAAACGCCCATGGACGGCCAGAAACCTACGCCGTCATCATGCCTGACTACTGCCTCACGAACGCGGCTATAGATTTGACGGACGGTGTTGTGCTCAAAGGGGATGAGTACGCAAAAGTCATCTTGGCCCCAGTACCCTGCGACGCCTATATCGGCATTCTCGATGTCCTTGAGGACCGTGCCCACATCGGCGAGTACGCGGTCGCCCTCGGCCTGGCCGTGCCATTCATTAAACAGGCGCATGTGGCCCATGTCGACCGTGGCGATGCACCAGGTGCCGCCGCGCCTTGCCTCGAGAAATGCGTTGGCGCGCCGCATAAATTCGCTGGGTCGATAGAGGCCCGTGAGCGAGTCGATACGTTCGGCTATGGCGCTTTTGCGCTCCGCCTCGGGTATGGGAAGGCTGTCGTTGGGAACAAGCCCGCCGGCCGTGCGAAGGCGACGGTCGAGTTCGCCTAAAACGGCGGTCGCTTGATGGGTTAAGTGCTCGTAAAAGGCCGGGACGACAAGGCAGACGGGAGTAATGGTGTCGCCTGCGATTCGAACAGGAGCGAAAACGGCCTCTTTAAGGTGGCGGGTCAGTTGCTCGAATGCCTCGTGGTCTAGGTCGTTGCTGAGCACGACGAACTGGACGCTTCGTGAACGGTAGACCCGGCTCCTACCGCGGGTGATCGACAGCATGCGGCCAGCGTATTCGGCAAGCATGTTGTCGACAGCCTCGGCCCCGTAGAGCTCGTTGAGCTTTGTCGTGCCACGAACGCGCACCGCTATAAGCCCTGTCTCGCAACGATCGCGGCGGCAGGCGTCGATGGCGTTGGCCAGCATGCGCTGCGTTCCGAGGCCTGTGGCGGCGTCGACGGTTTCGGCAAGTGAGTGGTTGACGAGCTCGCCGACATAGAGCGAGGGGACATTTCCGTCGCCGTCGATACGAAACCCGCGAGCACGGCAAAGGGCGTAGTCGCCGACGGCGTTGCGCACACGATACTGCATGACGCGACGGTGCTTGGTGCCGTTGTAGACTTGGTCGATGTCGTTGATGCAGGCCTCAAGGTCGTCGGGATGGACGCGCGTTTTCCAGTAATCGCGACAGTTGTCTATGTGCTCCGAGGGAAGGCCAAGATCGCGCAAGGCACCTTGTGACCAAAGGGTGCGATGTTTGTCCAAGTTCTCGATAAAGAAATAACGGCCCTCGTTGAGCATCGAAAAGGCGTCAAAAATACGATCGCTTATTTCGAAGTCGTCGGCGTGGACTTGCGTGATATTGCGTCGATCGAGGTGCATGGCATGACGTAGCTTGTAGTCGTACATGCGATGGTCGGCATCGAGCGTCATGCGATTGGAAGCTTCGCCCAGGGCGGGGTCGGCATGTGACACTCCGTAGCTAAACGAGTGGGGCATCTCGGAATCGTTGTTTTTGAGCAGAACCGTTCGGCAGTGTTTCAGACGTTCGGCGAGGTCGTCCTCGGTTGCAATCGTAGATAGGATGGCAAACTCGTCGCCGCCTATGCGAAACGCCGCTTCGCCCACCTTCATATACAGCTTAAGATAGAGACTTACCTGCAAGATATAGCGGTTGCCCTCGTCATGCCCAAAGACGTCGTTGCAGTGCTTGAGATTGTCGATATCGATGAACGCCATGGTAACGGGGGCGTCCTGCTCCCAGAGCTCCTCGAGGGAACGGGCAAAGCCGCCACGGTTGCCAAGCCCGGTAAGCTGGTCGGTAAAGGCAGTCCTGATCAGATCCTCCTGCCGCTCGAGAAGGTCACGGACGGTCTTTTCGAGCGTTTCGGTGTAATTGCTGACAGTATCCATGTTCTAAGCGGCTTTCTGAGGTCGGGGCGGATTGCGTCGGGCGAGCTCGTTGTGTACATGCATCGTTGCTCAGCGCTTTGCATGTATCCAGGCCCCCGCCTTGCCGCGTTGTTGAGTTAATTTGCCGGCTAATGTTCGCTGTTGATAACAGCTGAGTAGTGTAAACAATAATGCACAATTGTATATGGGTGCACATGCTGTGGGCGGCTATTATTCGACAAGCGGTAGCGCGACGATGCGATGTTCGATAAAAATGCGACTGGGACGATATATGTTGACGGGTATACTTGTCCCGTTTTAAAACGCAGGAACGGAGATGGTCGCATGGCACAGTCAAATATGACGCGCACGGTGGGGCTGGCGCTCGAGGGAGGCGGCTACCGCGGTATGTATACGGCGGGCGTGCTCGACGTTTGGATGGAGCATGGTTTGACCTGCGACCATATGGTGGGCGTCTCGGCGGGCGCGGCATTTGGCTACAACTTTAAATCGCGCCAGATCGGCCGCGCCATTCGCTATAACAAGGCCTATTGCGCCGACAAGCGCTATGCGAGCGTGACCAGCTGGCTGCGAACCGGCGATATGTTCAATGCCGACTTTGCCTATCACGAGGTGCCTATCGAGCGCGATCCCATCGACCTGGAAGCATATCGCGCCTGCCCCATGCGATTTACGTGCGTGTGTACCGATATCGAGACGGGCAAGGCCGTCTATCACGACCTGCCCTATGGCGATGAGCGCGATATCGAGTGGATTCGGGCGTCGTCGGCAATTCCCGTGGCGACGCGTCCTGTCGCCATTGAGGGCCGCAAGTACCTGGATGGCGGCGTGGCCGATTCCATTCCCAGCGCTTGGCTGTTTGCGCAGGGGTATGACCGCAATATCGTGGTACTCACGCAGCCGGCGGGCTTTGTGAAGCAGCCCAACAGCGTGATGCCCATGCTACGGCGCGTGTTCCGTCACTATCCGGAGTTTGTCGCAGCGCTTGAGCATCGGCATGAGGTCTACAATGCCACGCTCGATGACCTGGCACGTCGCGAGGCTGCCGGCGAGATCTTTGTGGTGCGGCCGAGCGAATCGGTGAAGGTGCCGTCGCTGTGTCGCGAGCCCGATGAACTTGAGCGCATCTACCAGATTGGTCGCCGCGATGCGGAGGCGACCTTGCCGGCACTGGAAGCGTATCTGGCAGAGTAGGGCAAACTGCCGTGGACTCGGCGGAAAGCGTATCCTAGAATCGGCGCCCAGAACGGGATGCAGTTTCCCGGACGGGAGGGTTTTGGAAACGGCGTCCCAGAATTTGCGTCTGGAATGGGATGCGGTTTCCCAACGGAGCCGCATGTGGAAAGCGCGTCCCGGAATGGAGGTCCAAACTGGGATGCGCTTTCCATTGCTGAAGTTATGGGGCTGCGGAGCAACTGCTCGGCTTATGCCTATGCCTGCTGCCAAGTATCGACGAGCTCCTTGGCTGCGGCGTAGGGGTCGTCGGCACTGCAGACGGCGCTCACCACAAAGAAGCCATTGACGCCGGTGGTCTTGAGCTGCGGCAGATCGGCCGTTTTGACGCCGCCGCCCACCACGATGGGCACGGGGCTTGCCGCATGGAGGGCAGCCAGGTCCTCAAAGCTCTTGGTGATGATGGAGCCGTCGGCCGCACGTCCGCAGTCGCGCTTGGTTTCGGTCTCGTGGAGCGGGCCTACGCCCAGGTAATCGACCAGGCTCATGTCGGCGGTCTTGACGTACTCGAGCATCTCCTCGCAGCGGGCCGAAAGACCCACGATGGCGTCGGGCCCCAGAAGCTTGCGGCAGACCTCCACGGGGATATCGCTCTGGCCCACGTGCACGCCGTCGACGGCGATGCCCTGCTCGCGTGCGGCAAGTACGCAGTCCAGGCGGTCGTCGATCAGCAGCGCGACCTGCCCGGTTTTGCCGGCCTGAGCGATGGCCTGCGCGGCATCGCCCGCCAGTGCGATGATCTCGCGGGCGCTTGCCACCTTGGAGCGCACTTGGATGCAGGTAAAGCCGGCGTCAAGTGCCTGGGCCACCACATCGCCCACGGGTCGCCCGAGGGTGTTTTCGGGGCCGAGTACCAGATAGGCCGAGATATCAAGGTTGTCGCGGATGCTCATCGTGCTTCCTCCTGCTTTTTGATCTGCGCTTCCATGCGCTCGAGTTTGCCGGTCATGGTGTCGGTAAATCCGGGTCGAATATCGGCTTTGAGCACGACTTCGGTGCGGATGCCCTTGCTCGCCAACACAAAGGTTGCGTCACGCACGACCTTCATGACCTCGTCCCAGTCGCCCTCGATCTCGGTGAACATCGAGGTGGTGCGGTTGGGAAGGCCGCTCTCGCGAATGACGCGCACGACCTCGGCGACCTCGGCGGACAGCTCATCGCCGGTGCCGCACGGGGCGATGGCCACGGCGACGAGTGTGTTCATTCCGGCAGCAGTTGCGGGCTCGGACATGGCTTATGCCTCCTCGAGCTCGAGTTGGTTATCAGCGATATCTTGGGCGGTCGCGCGGTAGAGCTCATCGATAAAGGCGACCTTAAAGCTTGCCGGGGCATCGGCGACAGCGGCGGCACGTGTGCCGGCAACGTTGTAGACCGCGGTGCCGCAGATGGCTGCCGTAAACGGGTCGGTGGCACAGGCGTACACGGCCAGCACGCCGCCCTGCGAGCAACCGCAGCCGGTGATCTTGGACATGAGCGGGCTGCCGCCGTGGGATTTGGCCACGGTCGTGCCGTCGGTGATCAGGTCGACTTCGCCCGAGACCACTACGGCGCCGCCGGTGTAGCGGGCGAGCGCCACGGCGGCATCGCGGGCGGCGTCGACCGTGTCGGTGGTATCGACACCGCGCACGCGGCTCAGATCAGCCGCCTCGCCCTCAAGACCCCACAGGCCGGCGAGCGCGATAATCTCGGAGGCGTTGCCGCGCACGATGGCGGGCTTGTACTGCTTGAGTTCGCTTACCAGTTTGGTGCGCAGGCTGCCGATGCCCAGGCCTACTGGGTCGAGCACCCAGGGCTTGCCGGCGTCGCGTGCCGCTTTAGCCGCGCGGGGAATCGTCTGCTCGTAGATGGGGAAGAGCGTGCCCATATTGAGATAGATGGCGCCGCCGCCGGCAACGAGTGCCTCGCCCTCGTCGGGTAGATAGACCATGGCGGCCGAACCGCCCACGGCGAGCTGTGCGTTGGCGACAAAGTCGATCGTTACCGTGTTGGTGATGGAGCCGGCCATCGGATTGGCGGCGCGAATCTCTTCCACGGCCTTGACCATATGTTGCTTAAGCTGTTCCGAATCAATCACTGCACATGCCTCCTTGGCATAGAAAAGGGGCGCTGTGCATAGACAGCGCCCCTGTAAAGGCGGCATGCTCCCTACGCCAGCATTAACTGACAGGTTCAAAGGATTGGGCCCCATGCCCTCTCAGCCTTGTGGTTTGCACCGCCGGCACTCCCGCATCGAATCTGTTGACCCTATACTAGCGCACCTGCCAAAAAGGGACAGGTTTATTTTGGCAGGTGGCAACAGGGGCGTTGCATTTTCCCAGATAAAACCTGCCAAAATAAACCTGTCCCTTATTGGCAGGTCGGTACAATAGATGGGATTAAGAATGACCGAGGGGACCTTATGATCAAACTTGTGCTGACCGATATGGACGATACACTGATTCCAGCCGGGCATGACGGCGCCAGCGACTACGCCATTGAGGGTATTCATGCCATGCAGGCGGCGGGTTTGCACTTTGGGCCGGTTTCGGGTCGTCAACCGTCTGCGATGGGCTGGATGTTTAAAAATCGTTCCGAGTGCTATTCGACCGGTGCGTTCTGTAACGGCCAGGTGATGTTTGTCGACGGCGAAGTAGTCGCTTCGCGCGCAATCGACAACGATGCTCTGATGCGTTTGGCCGACTATCTGGAGCAAGAGACCGACGATACATTTCTAAAAGTCTACAGCCTGGGCGATGACTTTTGGGGCAACGATGCCTATTGCGTGACGAGCAACCCCGAGCGTGTGCGTCGTGCTATGGAGTCGGGCGGCAATGCGTGGCTCAAAGGCGAAGAGGCCCCGTGTCGTCTCATCGTCGATGGCGCGCCGGTGTTTAAGGCGAATATCTGGAGTGCCCGTTCGCGTGAGGAGCTCGCGGAGCTACGCGAGAGCGTTGCCGTTGAGGTGCCGGAACTCTCGCTTGTGTTTCCCAACAACCGAGTGCGCCTGTTCGACATCCTTCCGGACGGTTGGGACAAGGGCTGCGCTGCGCTGGAGCTGGCGCGCGCTTTGGGCCTGACGCCCGACGAGGTGGCCGTATTTGGCGATTCCGATAACGATCTGCCCATGATCGATGCCGTTCCCAACTCCGTTGCAGTCGCCAATGCCAACGAGGCCGTTACGACGGCGGCGCGCTGGCATATTGGCGCTGCGGCAGATGATGCGGTCGCCGGGGCTCTGCATCAGATTGCCGCCTGCGCCGCGACGGGGGAGATGCCGTCGTTTATGAGCCAAATGGACACGGCGGGTTTTGGCGTCACGAACGTCTAGGGAGAAGGCTATGAAGTTCCAGCAGCTCAGATATGTTGTTAAGGTTGCCGAATGCGGCAGCATCACCGAGGCCTCGCGCCGGCTCTTTGTGTCGCAGCCTTCGATTACCGCGTCGATCCGCGATCTCGAAAACGAGATGGGTGTGCACATCTTTGAGCGCACCAACAAGGGCGTCATTGTGTCCGAGGAAGGCGAGACCTTCTTGGGCTACGCGCGCCAGGTACTCGACCAGGCCGACCTGCTCGAGAGCAAGTACAAAGGCACGTCCGAGCAGGTGCCGCACTTTAGTGTGAGCTGCCAGCATTATTCCTTTGCCGTTAATGCGTTTGTCGATGTAATCCGCGAGTTCGATGCCGCGCGCTACGACTTTACCCTACGCGAGGAGCAGACCCACGAGATTATCGAGGATGTCGCGCACATGAAAAGCGAGCTGGGCATCCTGTATCTGTCGGAGCACAATCGCGAGGTCATCGAGCGCATGCTTGCCGCCAACGAGCTCGTGTTCGAAGGGCTCTTCTGCGCCACGCCGCATGTCTTCGTCTGCGCCGACCATCCGCTGGCGGGCCGCTCCAGCGTGACGCTCGAGGATCTGGAAGACTACCCGTTCCTGTCCTACGAGCAGGGCAGCTACAACTCGTTTTACTATTCCGAGGAGCTGACCTCGACGTTCGAGCGTCGCAAAAATATCCGCGTGCGCGACCGTGCGACATTGTTCAATTTGGCCATGGGCCTCAACGGCTACACGGTATGCTCGGGCGTGATCAGCCACGAGCTCAACGGCCCCGGCATTATCTCGATTCCGCTCGATGTAGACGAGTACATGGAGATTGGCATCATCACGCGCAAGAACACGACGCTTACGCGCTACGGCCAAGCCTATATCGACGCGATCCGCCAGCATATCTAGACTTCTGCGTCCTGCACGGGTCAAATCTCTTTATGGCAGTTCCAACTGATATAGGAAGTATCTATATCAAACTGTTATAAACGTATATTTTACGATGGCCATATAAGCGCTCATACTCTGTCTCAGTAAAGCAACCAATGCAAGGGGAGATATCTATGAGCACTTCGATTCAACCGAACGCGCCGTTTCGCGCCGATATCGTCGGCAGCTTTCTTCGTCCGCAGGCCGTAAAGGACGCTCGTGCTGCCTATGCGGCAGGCACGCTTGATGCCGAGGGGCTTAAGGCCGTCGAGGACGATGCCATTCGCGATTTGGTGGCCAAGCAGAAGGCCGCCGGCCTGCAGGTTATCACCGATGGCGAGTTCCGCCGCAGCTACTGGCACCTCGATTTTATGTGGGGCCTTAACGGCATTGAGCGCCGCACCTCACGCACGGGTTATATGTTCCATGACGAGGAGACGACGGCCGACACCGCCGTGGTAACCGGTCCCATTGGCGGCGAGAATCATCCGTTCGTCGAGCACTTCAAATTTGTCAAGGCGCTCGAGGGGGAGGGCCAGGTCGCGCGACAGACCATTCCGGCGCCGATCCAGACGTTCTCCGAAGTCACGCTCGACCGCTGCGATGGCCAGCAGGAGAGCCTGCGCGCCGTCTACAAGACCGACGAAGAGCTCGCCGATGCCATCGCCGCAGCATACCGCACCGTGATTGCCGACCTGTACGCAGCAGGCTGCCGCAATATCCAGTTTGATGACTGTACTTGGGGTATCTACTGCGACACCGATTTCGTGGCAAAGACCGGCATGAGCCCGGTCGACCTGCAAAAGGTGTCCGAGCTGGGTGTGGCGCTCAACAATGCCGCCATCGAGGGCAAGCCCGACGATCTGGTCATCAACACGCATGTATGCCGCGGCAACTACCACTCCACCTACGCTTTTGAAGGCGGCTACGATCCCATCGCTCCATATCTGTTTGCGCACGAGGATGTCGACGCGTTCTACCTTGAGTTCGATACGCCGCGCGCCGGTGGCTTTGAGCCGCTCAAGTATGTTGCCCCCGGCAAGAAGGTCGTGCTGGGCCTGGTGACCACCAAGGCCGCTGAGCTCGAGGACGAGGATGCCATCGTCGAACGTATCCACGAGGCCGCAAAGTATGTGCCGCTCGAGAACCTGTACCTGTCGCCCCAGTGCGGCTTTGCCAGCTGCGAGATTGGCAACAAGCTGACCGAGGACGAACAGTGGGCAAAGATCGCGCTGGTCAAGCGCATTGCTGAGCGCGTTTGGAAGTAACGTTACCGTTTGCAGGTGACGGCGCGCGCGAGACATGACGTATCACGTACAATGGTTCGGATCGTATCGTTCGGGCAGATTATCCGATATGCCTGATCGCCCTTCCATCATGAAAGGACTTCCATGTCCCAATCCTCGACGCCCGCCGTCACCGATGCCATCTACGATGCATCATCGCTCGGCCGCCCGCGCATGTTCGTGTTGGGTTTGCAACACATGTTTGCGATGTTCGGAGCCACGGTGCTCGTGCCCGTGCTCACCGGCCTTTCCGTTTCGGCGACGCTTCTGTTCGCCGGCATCGGCACGCTGCTGTTTCATTTTCTATCGCGCGGTAAGGTGCCCGCGTTTCTGGGCTCGTCGTTTGCCTTTATCGCGGGTTATGCCGCCATTGCACCCAACGGCGAGGCCGAGCTTTTGCCCTACGCCTGCCTGGGCGTTGCCTGCGCCGGCCTGCTCTATCCGGTGCTGGCGGCGCTGTTCCGCGCATTTGGCGCCAAGCGTGTCATGCGCTTCTTTCCGCCGGTGGTGACCGGTCCCATCGTCATTTCCATCGGCCTGATTCTGGCGAGCTCTGCCATTGCCAACTGCCAGACCAACTGGCTTGTCGCCGTTATCGCTGTGGCCGTGATCGTCATCTGCAACATCTGGGGCCGTGGCATGGTCAAGATCGTGCCGATTTTGCTGGGCGTTGTGGTGAGCTATGCTGTCGCGGCGGTGCTGGGCGAGGTTGATTTTTCGGGCGTCGCAGCCGCCCCCTGGGTTGGTCTGCCCGTTGTGTGGGACAACACCGTGTTTGCGCTCTTTGGACCGCAGTTCGATAGCGGTCTTGCCACGACGGCCATCATCACCATCATGCCGCTGGCCTTTGCAACTATGATCGAGCATATCGGCGATATCTCCGCTATCGGCTCCACCTGTGAACGCAACTATATCGCCGATCCCGGTCTGCACCGTACACTGCTCGGCGATGGCCTCGCCACGATTCTGGCGTCGCTCTTTGGCGCTCCGGCTAACACCACGTATGGCGAGAACACCGGCGTGCTTGCCCTGACGCGCGTGTTCGACCCGCGCGTGATTCGCATTGCCGCCTGCTGCGCCATCGTGCTTTCGTTCTGCCCCAAGTTTGCTGCCGTGATCGCTGCTATGCCGGCGTGCGTTATCGGCGGCGTGTCGCTCGTGCTCTACGGCATGATCAGCGCCGTTGGCGTGCGTAACCTCATCGAGAATCAGGTTGATTTCCAGAACAACCGCAACGTGCTGGTGGCGGCTCTGGTGCTCGTGCTTTCGCTCGGCATTGCCTACAGTACCGCCGGTGCCATCGTGCTGGAGCTGGGCGGCGTGACGATTTCGCTTTCGGGCCTTGCCGTGGGCTCGCTGGTGGGCATTGTGCTCAACGCCATCCTGCCCGGTAACGACTTTGAGTTCGATACTTCCGAGCTTGAGGAGTCTACCGAATAGTAGCTGCGTTCAGCCAAATTAAAAATGGCGTCCATGCGTATGTACGCGTGGACGCCATTTTTAATGCGTCAGTATCCAGTGGATGCCGCGTGCCATGCGCAGGTCAGTTTGGGCAAAGTGATTGCCGGGGTTGAGCTCCAGCGTTGTTGGAACGTCACGCTCGATAAACAGCTCTTCCATCGCGCGCGTATCGTCGAGCACGTGCCGCATCATGCGGTTGGGCGTCTTGGTTTCCTTTTTACCGAGCGACAGATAGGCGGCGTCGGGCGTAGCTGTCATCGTGCGCTCGCGCGCGTAGTCGATAAAGCCGGGGAACCACAGGGATCCCGATGCGCTTGCGACGCGCTCAAAGACATCTGTTTGCCAAAGTGCCCACAGTGCAAAAAGACCCGCCAACGAGTAGCCGGCAACGCCGCGCCAGGCGGGCGGTTGCGGGAGCGATGATTCGGCCTCTGGGATTATCTGCCCCAACAACTCGTCAAGAAAACCAGCGGCCTGTCCGCCAAAGGGCTCGGCATCTCGTATGGTTCCGTCGCATTCCCAGGGGCTCAGCTCGCGATTCCAATCGAGCCCTCCAATGGCGACAAGGGTGAAGGGTGGGCAGTCGAGCTCTCGGCAGCGCTCGTAGACTCCACTACCGTCGCCCATAACCACGGGGAGGTAAATGACGGGCGCGCCTTCCGTACACTCTGAATAAACGGTTATCTGCTTATGATGCGCTTCCAAGGCAGGCTTCTCTCGGTGTTGTGATATTGACAGCCTCAATTGTCGCACGCTGGCACGGGGGCAGACGCTAAAAGAAAGGCGCGGAGCCGCTCGATACGACTCCGCGCCTTGTTGTTTTGCTTTGGCAGGCTGTGCCGTTACGCCACGAAGAAGTAGACGAGGAAGGCAAGGGCTGCGATCCACATGAGCGGTTTGATCTTGGAGGCCTCGCCCTTAAAGAGCGCGACGATCACGTAGGCGATAAAGCCCAGGCCAATGCCGGCAGAGATGGAGTAGGTGAAGGGCACGCCGGCGACAATCATGAACGCCGGGAAACCCTGCGACACGTCGGACCAGTCGATCTCGGAGGCCTCGCTCATCATGAGGTAACCGACGTAGACCAGAGCACCGCAGGTGGCGGCGCTGGAAACGATGGTGACGATGGGGGAGAAGAACGCGGCGAGAATGAACAGCACGCCGGTGGTGACGGAGGTGAGGCCCGTGCGGCCACCGTCGGCAGCGCCAGAGGTGGACTCGACGAAGGTGGTGATGGAGGAGACGCCCATGAAACCGCCCACGGCGGCGGCGGCGGAGTCGACGATCAAGATCTCCTTGATGTTCTCGACGTTGCCGTCGTCGGTGAGGAACTCGCCCTGCTTGGCCACGGCCATCGCGGTGCCCATGGTGTCGAAGAAGTCACTCATGAGCAGCGAGAACGAGATGACGAGGAGCGCGGGGTCGGTAAGGACCTTGACGATGGCGGGCACGCCGCCGGCGTCGGCGATGGGGCCGCCGATGCTCGAGAAGTCGAGCGGGGCGATGATACCAGTCGGAGCATGGGTCACACCTAGGGGGATACCGGCGATGACGGCGACGACGATGCCGATGAGAAGCGAGCCGGGGACGTTGCGGCAGGCGAGGGCGACTGTCACCAGGATGGAGATGATGCCGACGATGAAGGTGGGCGAGGTGATGTCGCCCAGACCGACGAGTGTACCGGCGCCAGCGGTGATAATGCCGGCATCGCACAGGCCAATCATGGCGATGAACAGGCCCAGGCCCACCGAGATGGCGTGACGCAGGACAACCGGGATGGCGTCCATGATGGCCTCGCGCAGGCCACAGAGCACGAGCAGCAAGATGACGACGCCCTCAAGGAAGATGACGCTCATGGCCACGTGCCAGTCACCGCCGCAGACGGTGGTGGTGATTCCAGCAATCATCGCGTTGACGCCTAAGCCCGACGCGCAGGCGAGCGGGCGGTTAGCGAAGATGCCCATGCAGATGGTCATGATGCCAGCGCCCAGACAGGTGGCGCAGGCGAGCGCTCCCGCATCGATGCCGGCGCCCGAGAGCACCGCGGGGTTGACGGCGATGATGTAGGCCATCGCCAGGAATGTTGTCAGTCCAGCGCGAAGTTCGGTCCCGATTGTGGACTTGCGCTCGCTGACGTGAAATAGTTCGTCCATGCATACCCTTTCCTTGTTCGGCCCCGAGTTTAGGCCGATTGACACGAACCCACCCACTATATCGCCTTTGTGAAGTTGGTGTTCCTCGCATGTTGATGTTCGGCGGTTTGTAACGGACGGGCGGTATCCTTCGCATGAAATTGTGTAGGTACCGTATACTTAAGCGGTTACAACGACCCCTATGGAGGAACGTATGATTAAAGAGCTCTGCCGCGACGAGGCTATCCTGTCTCAGCGTTGCGAGGTTGCGACTGTCGAGGACGAGTCGGTCGCTCAGGATCTGATTGATACCATCAAGTCGCTCGATGATGCCGGCTGCTTGGCCGCCAACCAGATTGGCGTTACCAAGAAGGTCTGCGTCTATCTGGACGAGGCCGGCGAGCCCCACGTGCTCTATAACCCCCGTCTGGTGTTTGGCCTGGGAGCCAGCAAGATGGAGGAGAGCTGCCTGACGCACGAGGAGGTCACCAAGTCCACGCGCTATATCAAGTGCAAGGTCGCCTTTGATCAGATCGTCGACGGCAAGATGAAGGAGTGCCGCCGCGACTACGCGGGCTTTGAGGCACAGATGATCCAGCATATGATCGATCACTGTCTTGGAAAGTTGGTCTAAGGGGACCAAAGCACCGCACCTTGCCGCTCAATCGTCGCTCGCGTACCTTAAGTACGCTTCGCTCCTCTTTCGTGGCAATCTGCGGCACTTTGACCCCTTAGACGACTTGCGGGGTTGACTTGGTTGGGTCTATCTTGCTTGTAAAGTCCGGGTATGACATTGTTGTCATGTCCGGGCTTTTGTGTTTAGCGCCTTTTTGTTTGGTGACAATAACCTTAGCAGGAACGTAAAGCTAGGAGGCGCTATGTGCACGAGCATTCGATTTACCGATAATTCCGGCCACATGTATCTAGGCCGCAACCTCGACTGGAGCTTTGACTACGGCCAACAGGTTCGCGTGATGCCGCGCGGGTTCCACATTCCGTATTCGTTTATCGACGACGCGACAGCGGCACACGCGGTGATCGGTATGTGCATCGATTACAAGAACTATCCCATGTTTTTCGATTGCGGTAACGATGCGGGTCTGGCTGTGGCGGGGCTCAACTTTCCCGGCTATGCCGAGTATGCCGAGGGCCCTGTCGACGGCAAGAACAATATCGCGGCCTATGAGTTTCCCCTGTGGGTGGCAGCGACGTTCTCGACGGTCGATGAGGTCGAGGCCGCGCTGCGCGACACGGTGATTGTCGCTAAATCTGCCGGAGAGGGGCTGGGCGTGTCGCTGCTCCATTGGATTATCGGCGACAGCCAGCGCAGCATCGTGGTCGAGATGATGGCTGACGGCCTGCATGTATACGACGATCCGGTCGACACCCTTGCCAATCAGCCCACCTTCCCGTGGCACATGGAAAACCTGCGCACCTATATCACCGCCACAAGCGATTTTCCGCAGACGGCGACATGGCGTGGTGCCGAGCTCAAGCCCTATGGCGCGGGTGCCGGCATGCGCGGTATTCCGGGTGACTGCTATTCGCCGAGCCGTTTTGTAAAGGCGGCGTACCTCAATGCCAATTACCCGCAAAAGGAGAGCGAGACCGAAAACGTCGTCCGCATGTTCCGTTCACTCGAGGGCGTGGTGATGATTGAGGGGGCGTCCAGGATGGGCGATGGCAAGTTCGAGAAGACTATCTATACCGGATGCTTTAGCGCGCGCACGGGCAATTATTACTACGCGATGTATGGGGATCCGTCGATTCGCTACGTGAGCCTGATGGATGCCGAGGGCGCGAGCCCCGATAGGCTCGTGGTTCCCGAGCCGCGCCGTTCGTAGCTCACTGGTTCGTTGCGACATAAAACGGCCTCGCACCTCTTATGAGATGCGAGGCCGTTGTCGCCAATGGCTGGTGGCGTGTTAGAAGTTGGCGTCGTTGAACTGGTTGCTCTCGAGTCCGTCGAGTTGCTGTTCGGGCGTATCGGCGACGCTCTCGAGCAGCTCGGTGGGATCGGCGTTCATGCTCTTGCCGGCCTCGTTGCCGTTGACCAAGTCGTCCGAGAAGATGTCGACCTCCATTTCCTCGGCCTCTTCGATCTGAACCTCGAGCGGCACCTGGGTGCGCACAAGTTTGACGGCCGGGCGCATGCGAGCAAAGAGCGGTACGTACTCAATGATGATGGCCGAGTTCTCGAGACCGTACCAGCGTGCCGGGCTTCCGCAGGCGCGGCGGACGGCGTACTTGATGGCCATCACGCGGTGGTCATTGCGGTTGATGTCCGTTTCGGGGGCAAGCATCTTGCGCAGCATGCAAAAGCGGAAGTCACCTACGTTGCCGCGCGTCTCGTAGATGGAGTAGGTGTGATGTTGCGGCGGCAGCTCGCCCGATGCCATCAGGTCGCCAACAATCTGGCGCAGATAGGCGTTGACGCGCTGGTTGACCTTAAAGCCCAGGTCCAGGCGCACGCGGAACAAAAAGTCCGTGCCAAAGGTCTCGACGGAATACTCGTGCGTATAGGGTTCGTCGGTAACGTGCACGTTGATGAACCAATATGCCTTGGCGCGCTTGGGGTGCTTGTCCAGGATGGAATAGAGCACGTCGCGGTCGAGTGTGAGCGGGTCGGGGCTGTTGGTGAGAAATACCAGATTGTCGGCGAGCACGGGATAGGTCTCGTCATTGCGCAGGCGATTGAGCTGGTCGATGTACTTGGAGACGGGCAGCAGAATCGTCTGCGTGCGCTCGATGGCGGTGCCGCGACGCCACACATACATAAGGCCAAACAGCAGTGCGGCCAAGAAGATCATTACATAGCCGCCGTCAAAGAACATGGTGAGGCACGAGGCGAAAAAGCACAGCTCAATGGCGCCGAAGAGCAGGGCGAAGACGCAGGCGCCCAGCTTGTGCTTGAGAATGCCGGCGATATAGCTCGTCAAAAGCGTCGTGGTCATAAGCATGGTCACGGTAATGGCGAGGCCGTAGGCGCTCTCCATGCGCTCGGAGTTTTGGAACAGCAGCACGATGAAGATGCAGCCGACCCACATGATGTTGTTGACGAGCGGAATATAGAGCTGCCCCTTGGTGTCGCTGGGGTAGTGGATGCGCAGATGCGGCATAAGGTTGAGACGCGTGGCCTCGGATACCAGCGAGAACGAGCCGGTGATGAGCGCCTGCGAGGCAATGATGGCCGCCACGGCCGAAAGCACGATGGCAAAGGGGCGTAGGGGCTCGGGGAGCATCATATAGAACGGGTTGACGATATCCATCGCGAGCATCTGGGGATTGGAATTGTTGGCGAGCAGCCAAGCTCCCTGGCCCAGATAGTTAAGGATGAGGGCCGCCTTAACAAACGGCCAGGACGCGTAGATGTTGGCCTTGCCCACGTGGCCCATGTCTGAATAGAGCGCCTCGGCGCCGGTCGTCGACAGGAAGACGAAGCCGAGCACCATGATGCCCGAGTGGTTGATGGGCGAGAACAGGAACATGATGCCGCGGATGGGGTTGAGCGCGCGTAGGATGGACAGGTTGCCGAGCATGTTGAATAGGCCGGCGCTTGCCAAGAACAGGAACCATAGTGTCATGAGCGGGCCGAAGAGCTTGCCGATTGACGAGGTGCCGGCGCGCTGCATGGCAAACAGCCCGCAGATAATGATGATGGTAATGATGATGACGTTGGTCTGGCCGTCGCCCAGCAGCGCATGGCCCCATTCGATGGTGCGCAGACCCTCGATGGCCGTGGTAACCGTGACGGCGGGGGTGAGGATGCCGTCGGCGAGCAGCGCTGCGCCGCCGATCATGGCAGGTAGGATCAGCCATGGTGCCACTTTTCGCACCAGGCTAAACAGGGCGAAGATGCCGCCTTCGTTGTGGTTGTCGGCCTTCATGGCGATTACTACGTACTTGACCGTGGTCACGAGCGTCATGGTCCAGATGACGAGCGAAAGCGCGCCCAGGATCATGTCCTCGCTGACGGTGCCGATGCCGCCGTTGTTGGCGACAATTGATTTCATGGTGTACATGGGGCTCGTGCCGATGTCGCCGTATACGACGCCGAGCGTAACGAGCAGCATGCCAGCGGAGAGGGGAATGGCTCCATGCCCGCCTTGACCACGCTGGTCTTGGGGGCTTACCTCCAGTTTGTTGTGTGCCACGTGGACTCCCTTGGACATCCGGCCTCTGCCAAGAGCAGTAGACCTTTATGCCATCTTTATACATATAAGAGCAGTTTGGCACATCGGGTTATTTTAGACAATAATCCTCAGCTGGGGATTATTTATCTACGCAGGTAGCATTTCAAAGCAGGGGCTTTTAAGCACGTACTGTCTGGGCGATGCCAGCCTTGGCGTTTGCGCGTTTGCCGGCGAGTTCGCAAAAAATCGCGCCGCCGATGATAAGCGCGGCGCCCATCAGGCGGACCGGTGTTATGGCTTCGCCCAAAAGGACGGCCGAGAACACGACCGCCGAAAGCGGCTCGAGGTAGCCGACGACGGCGACGGTCTGGACGGGCAGCTTGGCGACGGCGCTAAAGTAGAGCAGGCAACCAATGCCGGTGTTGACGACGCCGAGCATAGCGACGGTGCACCAATCAATACTGGCGGCGACGCCGGCGGACAGGAACGAGGGAGCGCCCTGCGTGATGAGCGTGAGGACCAGCGCGGTCACAAAGGCGGCGCTCACCTGGAGCGCGGAGTTCTCGAGGCCTTCGATGTGTGGCGCACCCTTGCTAGCGATGACCATCAGCGCATAGCAAAATGCCGAGGCGATTCCGCAAGCGATACCAGCAATGGGCATATTGCCGCCTAGACCTTGCGCCGCAATGAGAAAAGCACCGCAAGCAACGGCGATGAAGCCGGCGATTTTGCCGCCGATCAGTTTTTCGCCAAAGATGAGTGGGGAGAGCGCCATGACAATGATGGGGCCGCAGTAGTACAGCAGCGAGGATACGCCGACGCCGATCGTCTGGTAGGCGCGGAACAGAAAAATCCAGCTGGCGCCCAGCGCGGCTCCCGAGAGGAGGAGGGCTGCGGCTTCGCGGGGGCGAGATGGCGCCTGCAACTTATGGCTTTGGGTGATGGCGAGGATGGTGACAAGCGAGAGCGCGCCCAAAAACGTGCGTAGTAGCACGATATCGGAGCTCGGCAGCGCGATGGCAGCGGCGATGATGCCGTTGGAGCCAAACAATAGCAATGCTGCTAAGTACGTAAACAGTCCGTTGTCCATGCGCTTCCGTCCCCTCTATATCCGAACATGTTCACTATGGGTGAACTGGCAATAGAAGAAAAGCGAATATAATGCATGGCTGACATGACAAAAGCTCATGCAAGGATGGAGGACTGCCGTGGAAACGAATATTCAAAAGATGCAGGTGCTGCTCGAGACAGTGCGCGCCGGAAGCTTTACGCGCGCCGCCGAGCGCCTGAGCTATTCGCAATCGGGCGTGAGCCGTATGGTGGCCGATCTTGAGGCCGATTGGGGCTTTAAGGTGCTCGACCGCAGTCGCGAGGGTGTGGTTCTTTCTGCTGACGGGCGGCAGGTCATGCCGGCTGTCGAGGCGCTCTGCGAGGAATTCGTTCGCTTGCAGCGACGCGTGGATGAGATGCGTGGGCTCATGCGCGGCAAAATCTGCATCGGTACGTTTTCGAGCGTGGCGACCCACGTGCTGCCGCCGGTGATTGCTCGTTTTCGTGCCGATTATCCAGACATTGATTACGAGTTGCTGATGGGCGACTATTCAGAGATTGAACAATGGGTGGCAGAGGGCCGCTGCGATCTGGGCTTTATCCCGCATGAGCCCCGAGAAAATGGCATGACGTCGCGGTCTTTGGTGCGCGACGAGTTGATGGCGGTAGTGCCGGCAGACTCTTTGCTTGCCACTGAAGAGGTCGTCTCTCTTGCCGATTTGGCCAATGAGCAATTTATTCTGCTGGAACGCGGCACCGATGACGAGATTACGCCGCTGTTCCGTCGGGCGGGGCTGACCGTGCGCTCAAAGCTGTCGACCTGGGATGACTATGCGATTATGGCCATGGTCGAGGACGGCCTGGGCGTGAGCGTCCTTCCGGCGCTCATCTTGCGCCGCTGCCAGTTCAATGTCGCCATTCGTTCGCTCGAAGGACATCCCCATCGGCAGATCAACGCCATATATCGAACGGCCGATGTTTCGCTTGCTGCCGCTCGATTCCTTGAATACCTCTAAAAGAGCGCACGCCGTTGTCGCTTTGGGATAAATCTCGAGGTTTGGCTCATTTTATTTTTGAAATTGAACTTTTCGAAATAGCACGGCGTTATACTGCTGCCTAAATTGAACTCAGGTTCAATTCGTGTTCTATAAATTGAACTTTGCCAGCAAGGAGGTTCCTGTGGCCCCAGAGACGTTTAGCGATCGCCTGCGACAGACTATGTCCGATCGCGACGTTCGCCAGTCGGACGTAATCCGCGCATCGGAGATGCTCGGCAAAAAACTCGGCAAGAGTCAGATGAGCCAATATGTGAGCGGCAAGACGATTCCGCGGCGCGATGTGGCAGAGCTGCTCGCCCGTATTTTGGAGGTCGATGTTACCTGGCTGCTCGCCGGTGACGCCGACCAAGGCGAGGAATCATCTCCCCGCAACGATTCCAAGCCCGAACCCCATCCCTCAGCTCAAATTGCAAGGAGCGCCACCATGCGTACTTTTTCTAAATCCACCAAGCTCGATAACGTCCTGTATGACGTGCGCGGTCCCGTCGTCGACGAGGCCGCCCGTATGGAGGACGAGGGCGAGCGCATCCTCAAGCTCAATATCGGCAACCCGGCGCCCTTCGGTTTCCGCACGCCCGACGAGGTCATCAAGGACATGCGCCAGCAGCTGCCCGACTGCGAAGGCTATTCCAACTCGCGTGGCCTGTTCTCCGCGCGCAAGGCGATCATGCAGTATTCGCAGATCAAGGGCTTGCCCAACGTTCAGATGGAGCATATCTACACAGGCAACGGCGTATCCGAGCTCATTCAGCTTTCGATGAACGCGCTGCTCGACAATGGCGACGAGATTCTGATCCCCAGCCCGGACTATCCGCTCTGGACGGCGTGCGCAACCCTTGCCGGCGGTCATCCCGTGCACTATCTGTGCGATGAGCAGGCGGATTGGTATCCCGACCTGGAGGATATGGAGTCCAAGATCACGAGCGCGACCAAAGCCCTCGTCATCATCAACCCCAACAACCCCACGGGTTCCGTCTATCCGCGCGAGGTGCTCGAGGGCATCGTCGAGGTTGCACGCAGGCATCAGCTGATGATCTTTGCCGATGAGATCTACGACCGCCTGTGCATGGACGGCTACGAGCACGTCTCGATTGCCTCGCTCGCCCCCGACCTGCCCTGCGTCACCTTTAGCGGCCTTTCCAAGTCGCACATGATTGCGGGCTATCGTATTGGCTGGATGGTGCTTTCGGGCAACCAGCGCTGCATGAGCGACTTCATCATGGGCATCAACATGCTCTCCAACATGCGCCTGTGCTCCAACGTGCCGGCTCAGTCGATCGTTCAGACGGCGCTCGGCGGACACCAGTCTGTCAACGACTACATCCGCCCCGGCGGTCGTGTCTACGAGCAGCGCAACTTTGTGTATGAGGCACTCAACAAGATTGACGGCATCTCGGTGGTTAAGCCGCGCGCGGCGTTCTACATCTTCCCCAAGATGGATGTGAAGAAGTTCAACATCACCGATGACGAGCAGTTTGCCCTCGACCTGCTGCACGAGAAGAAGATCCTGATCACGCGCGGCGGCGGCTTCAACTGGGCTGAGCCCGACCACTTCCGTATCGTGTACCTGCCGCGCATGGAAGTACTCAAAGAGTCCCTCGAAGACCTCGCCGACTTCTTCGATCACTACCGCCAGAGCTAATTAGTTCCGCCGTTCTGCCGAACGGCGGACCACTTGACGCTGCGCGAGCCGCATTCACACCAATCTGACGTTCAACTTCAAGGGCGCGACCAGAAGGTCAGCGCCCTTTCGTTTCACGTCACCTTGGTGCAAATGCGGCTCGCTCGCTGCCGTATGCTCAATCCGCATCGTTACCCTGGCTGTCTAAATAACTATCCCGTTGCAGTGGTCGATTTCGTGTTGGATGATCTCGGCGGTGTAGCCCGAGAAGTTCTTGATGCGGTGGACGAAGTTCTCGTCCAGATATTCCACCTTAATGCGACGATAACGAGTGCAGGGACGCTCGCCGACGAGAGAAAGACATCCTTCGCTCGTCTGGTAGGCATTGACCTGCTCAAGAATTTGCGGGTTGTACATAAGCAGCGACTTGCTGCCGTCCTTTACGCAGATGATGCGTTTGCGCACACCGATCATGTTGGCGGCGAGGCCCACGCACTCGTGCTCATGCTCGTGGAGCGTATCCAGAAGATCCTGTCCGGTCACGGCGTCATCGGGGCCCGCGTCTTCGGAAGGCAGGCGCAAAAAGAACTCGGATTTCATGATGGGCTTAATCATGGCGGGCTCCTTAAGGTGGACACGTTTGGTTCAGGCCATGATACCGCGACATGTCGCATTAATGTGTGCACATAGATTCTGCAGCTAGATTGGATGGCGACACCATAAACTAATGGACGTTTTGCCGAGAGGCATGAATGTATAAAGCGCAAAGAGTGCGCGACGGGCCCCGCGAATGGGGCGATGATGCCCGAGAGGGCCAAGAAGGAGTCTCATGTCTGAGAACGAAGAGATCATGAACGAGACCGAGAACGAGACCATGGCTGCCGAGGTTGAGGCAGTCGAGACCGTGGAGACCGAAGCTGCCGAGGTTGAGGCTGCTGACGAGGTTTCTGCCGAGGAGGAGGCCGAGGTTGTCGAGGCCGCCGTTGATTACGATGACGAAGAGCTGATGGACAAGATGCAGAAGGCCGCCCGCCTGCTGCGCAGCCGTCGCTTTGCTATTTCCAAGGAGGAGGAGGCCAAGGCCGAGCGCATGGCGAACATCGAGCGCGCCATCAAGCTTCTTGACCTCAAGCCCAAGATGGAGCAGAAGGAAATGTCCGACCTGCTGGGCATGCGCCTTCGTGAGCTCGATGGTCTGATGGCCGAGGCCGAGGCTGCCGACCTGGTCGGCCGCATCGACGACGCCGAGGGCGATATGCGCAAGATCGTTGTCTTCGCTGCCGAGGATGCCGCTGAGGGCCTGGTCAAGCTTGCCAATAAGAAGGAGAAGCTCCTGCCCGAGCTTTCTTACGAGGAGGCCACCGAGCTGATGGCCGCTCTCGATAAGGTTATCGCTCCGCTTGTCGCCATGGGCCTGGACGAGGACCGCGGTCCTCGCGGCGGCCGTGACGAGCGCGGTGGCCGTGGCGGCGACCGTGGCGGTCGCGGCGGCTTTGGCGATCGTGGTGGCCGTGGCGGTGACCGCGGCGGCCGCGGTGGCGATCGTGGTGGCCGTGGCGGCTTTGGCGACCGTGGCGGCGACCGTGGCGGTCGCGGCGGCTTTGGTGGCAACCGTGGTGGCTATGGCGATCGCGGTGGCAACCGTGGTGGCTTCGGCGGCAACCGTGGTAACGACCGCGGCGGTCGCGGTGGCGACCGTGGCGGCCGCAACGGTGGCGGCTTCCGCGGCAACCGCTTTTAGTTGGGTTACGCGGTTCTACGAACCGCGTAACTAATTGACGCTGCGCGCCCACCAGAGCGACAACTTGTCATTCAAAGAGGACGGCATGACCAGAAGGTCTATGCCGTCCTCTTTTCATGCCAATTTGTTCGCTCTGGTGGGCGCTCGCTGTCGGTGCCAAAACATCGGCATTGCCATGATCCAAGGTAGTCATTGGGGACGTTCTTAAACGACTACATAGCATGAGAGTGGATAATCTCCCGGTTTGAGCCTGCATTCAAGCTCAAAGTGGGAGATTATCCACTCTCATTTGTTGTATGTCCGAAAATCCACGCTCGTTTAAATTCTGCCTACATTTGCAGGAACAGTTCGTGGAGGCGGGTGTCTTCGTCGAGCTCGGGGTGGAAGGTGACGCCGAGCTGGTTGCCTTGGCGGGCGGCGACGATGCGACCGTCGACTTCGGCTAGGGCCTCAGTGTCGCCGTGCACTTCGACGATGCGGGGCGCGCGGATAAACGTCAGCGGCACCTCACCGTCGATACCGACTACCTGCCCCTTGGTGCGAAAGCTGCCGAGCTGTCTGCCGTAAGCATTGCGCTCAACGAGCGCATCCATGGTTGCCAAGCGCGGCGTCCCCTTATCGTCGTGGGCGGCAAGATCGCGCGCCAATAGAATCAAGCCGGCGCAGGTGCCCAGGACGGGCATGCCCTCAACAATGCGGGTGCGAAGCTCATCGAGCATACCAAGCTCGGCAAGTAACTTGCCCTGAACGGTGGACTCGCCGCCGGGGAGGACCAGGCGGTCAAAGTTCTGCCGCAAATCGGCCGCCTGCCTCAGCTCGATACAACGTGCGCCCAGCTCGGACAGTCTTGCCTCGTGCTCGGCAAAAGCGCCCTGGACCGCCAGCACGGCGACCGTTTGGTCTGCATAATCGCTCATGTGCGATCCTTTCTGCTGGACTAGCGCCCGCGCTCCTCCATGATGATCTCGATTTCGTCGGCGTTGATGCCCACCATGGCCTCGCCCAGGTCCTCCGAAAGCTCGGCGATGAGCTTGGCGTCGGTGAAGTTTGCCACGGCCTTGACGATGGCGGCGGCGCGCTTGGCGGGGTCGCCGCTCTTAAAGATGCCCGAGCCAACAAAGACGCCCTCGGCGCCCAGCTGCATCATCAGCGCGGCGTCGGCGGGGGTCGCGACTCCGCCGGCGGCAAAGTTTACGACGGGGAGCTTACCCGTGGCATGGACCTCGCGCACCAGCTCGACCGGAACCTGCAGCTGCTTGGCTGCCTCAAAGAGCTCGTCGTCGCGCAGAGCAACAACGTCGCGGATCTGCTTTTGGATCTTGCGCATATGGCGCACGGCCTGAACGACGTCGCCCGTGCCCGGCTCGCCCTTGGTACGAATCATCGTGGCGCCCTCGGCAACACGGCGCAACGCCTCGCCCAGATCGCGGGCGCCGCAGACAAACGGCACGTCAAACTGGGTCTTGTCGATGTGATAGACATCATCGGCGGGGGAGAGGACCTCGGATTCGTCGATGTAGTCGATTTCGATGGCCTGCAGGATCTGCGCCTCGACAATGTGGCCGATGCGGCACTTGGCCATAACGGGGATGGAGACAGCTTTTTGGATGCCCTTGATCATCTTGGGATCACTCATGCGCGAGACGCCGCCTGCGGCGCGGATGTCGGCCGGGATGCGCTCGAGCGCCATGACGGCGCAGGCGCCCGCCTCCTCGGCGATGCGTGCCTGCTCGGGCGTGGTGACGTCCATGATGACGCCGCCCTTGAGCATCTGCGCGAGCTCGCGATTGAGTTTGACGCGATCGGCCTTGTTGGTCTGTTCTGCCATGGTTGCTCCCTTGGTTGGCATGTGCATTGCTTGACGGAACATCCTATCGGGGAGCTGGGTATGGCGAAATACTCAGTTTTCGAGATAATAACAAGGTCAGACTAATGCCAGATTGAATGATTCGATAAGGTCAGGTGATAGACCCATGCTTGACTACAATTTGGAAAATCGCGGCGAAGCATCGCTTTATGAGTATGTTTACCAGCAAATTCGCGATGATATTGTTGCCGGGCGCATTGCGGCAGGGGAGCATCTGCCGTCTAAGCGCGCCTTTGCGAGTCATCTGGGTATCAGTGTCATTACCATCGAGAATGCATATAGCCAGTTGCTTGCCGAGGGTTATATTTGCTCAATGCCGCGTCGCGGCTACTACGCGTGCGAGCTTCCGGATGCGCCGGTTTTGGCTTTGGCTGCGGGGGATATCGACCGAGATGCTGTTCCTGTTGGTCCCAGCGCGCATGATGCCATGGGGCAGACAGAGCGATTCGACGCACTTTCTCCTTCCGCTTTGGAGGCGGCGCGGCTTTGGCAAAGTGCGCTACGGGCGACGCTGACGTCCGAAGACGAGCGTGAAATCTTTTCGCCCGCACCGGCGCAGGGCACCGCTCGGCTACGACGCGCGATTGCGCACCATCTGCGCGGGACAAGGGGCATGAATGTCAATCCCGACAATATCGTTATCGGTGCGGGCGCCCAGCTGCTCGATACCATGTTGGTTCAGTTGCTTGGCGCGGACAAGGTGTATGCCGTCGAGGATCCAGGCTATTTGCGCTTGACGCGCATCTATCAGGCCATGGGTTGCGAAGTGCGGCATGTCCCGTTGGATGCTGAGGGCGTGGACTTGAGCGCGCTGCAGAAAACCGGGACCGATGTCCTTCACCTGATGCCGTCTCATCAGTATCCGACCGGTCTTGTGACGAGCATTGCACGTCGCTATGCGTTGCTGAGCTGGGCCGCCGAGCGGCCAGGTCGGTATCTCATCGAAGACGACTTTGATTGTGAGTTTCGCCTTGCCGGCAAGCCGATTCCCGCGCTCGCGTCGATCGATGCCGCTCAATCGGTCATCTATACCAACACGTTTTCGAAGAGCCTTTCATCGGCGTTGCGTTTGGCGTACATGGTGTTGCCCGATGAGCTGATGGAACGGTTTAGGCGCAACCTTGGTTTTTACGCCTCGTCGGTGAGTTCTGTTGACCAGGTCGCTTTGGCTCGTTTACTGGAATCAGGCGATTACGAGCGCCATGTAAACCGGGTCCGCGTTCGCGCTCGCGAGACACGCGATGGCCTGATGGCGCTTGTGCGGAAGGTATTTCCGGCAGGGGAAGTCTCGATCGAGTACGCGGACGCCGGCCTTTACTGCACTGTTGCCCTGGCCGAGGACAAGGCGGGGGAGAGTTTCGCGAAGGCTCTCGCTGACGCTCGTATTTCCTATGTCAACATCGCCGATTGCCTGTGGACGGGTGATCGGGCATCGACTAAGAACGCTCCATCTCGCGTCCTCATACAATACGACGACCTGAGCCCTCATTCGCTCATCGTCCTTCAGGAACAGCTGCAATAAGCCCACGAAAAAGGCCCGAACCAATACGGTTCGGGCCTCATCGAGCTAGAGGTTATGTCTCAGGCGGTTGGCTTAGCCAAAGTAGCGCTTGAGCAGACCGGCGAAAGCCTTGCCGTGGCGAGCCTCGTCGCGAGCCATCTCGTGCACGGTGTCGTGGATGGCATCGAGGCCGGCGGCCTTGGCGCGCTTGGCAAGATCGGTCTTGCCGGCGGTGGCGCCATTCTCGGCCTCAACGCGCATTTCGAGGTTCTTCTTGGTGGAGTCGGTCACGACCTCGCCCAGGAGCTCAGCGAACTTGGCGGCGTGCTCGGCCTCCTCGTGGGCAGCCTTCTCCCAGTACAGGCCGATCTCAGGATAGCCCTCGCGATGGGCGACGCGAGCCATGGCCAGGTACATACCGACCTCGGAGCACTCGCCCTCAAAGTTGGCGCGCAGGTCGGCAACGATGTCCTCGGAGACGCCCTCCATCTTGGCGACGCCCACGACGTGCTCGGCAGCCCACTCGAGCTGACCTTCCTCCTGCTTCAGGAAACGAGAACCGGGAACGCCGCACTGGGGGCACTTGAAGTCCTCGGGCAGCTGGTCGCCGTCGAACTCTTCCACATAACCGCAAACGGGGCAAACAAACTTCATGATTCGATCCTTTCGATCGATGGCGATGGGGCGCTTGTCCGGTCCCGTAAGGGCCCTCTCCGGACGTGCGTCTTGACGGGTTCTATTATCCATAAATGCAACCAAAAGTGAAGCCTATTAGGAATGATTTTTAATAAAACAATTTAAGCATGTGAAGATGTTGATTGATTAACGATTGGCAAGCCATATGCGGACGCCGATGAGTACAATCGGTCGAGCAAATGTTGACCCATCAACAAATGAGGGAGCTTCCTTTATGCATCTAGCCCGTCGTGCCTGGTGCCGAACGTATCAAACGGTTTTTCGCATCGCATTGCCGGTGCTGCCCTATACCGAGCCACGCATTCTGGAGCACGCCGAGGATGTGCCCGCGGTGCTTCAAAAGCGCTCGATCCAGAAGGTTCTTATCGTGACAGACCCTGGTATTGCACGTTTGGGGCTCACAGCATCACTCGAGCGTGCGCTTACGGCTCAGGGGATTGGCGTTACGGTCTATGCCGAAACGCGTGCGAACCCCACGGTCTCAAACGTGGAGGAAGCGGCGTCCCTGTATCGCGAGAGCGCCTGCCAGGCCATTATCGGCTTTGGCGGCGGTTCGGCCATGGACTGCGCCAAGGGCGTGGGCGCACGCATCGCACAGCCAAATAAGCCCATCAACAAGATGCGCGGCCTGTTGCGAGTCCACCGTCTCCTGCCGCTGCTTATCGCGGTTCCCACTACCGCCGGTACGGGAAGCGAAGTCACACTCGCGGCGGTTATCACCGATGACGAGACGCACTACAAATACCCCATTAACGACTTTGTGCTTATTCCGCGCTTTGCGGTGCACGACCCCGAGTTTACACGCGGCCTGCCCGCCTCCATTACGGGGCAGACGGGCATGGATGCCCTGACGCATGCTGTTGAGGCCTTTATCGGCCGTAGCACCACGCCCTACACGCGCAAGATGGCGCGTCAGGCGGTCCAGCTCATCCGCGACAATTTGCTCGAGGCCTATGAGCATGGCGACGACATGCGTGCGCGCCGCAATATGCTTTCGGCGGCGTATAAAGCGGGTGTTGCCTTTACGCGCTCCTATGTTGGATACGTCCATGCCATCGCGCACAGCCTGGGCGGGCGTTACGGGATTCCCCACGGCTTGGCCAACGCCATCATCTTGCCGCACATGCTTCGTGCCTATGGCGAAGCCGCTGCTCCTAAACTCGCCGATCTCGCCCGCATGGCCGGTATCGCGCCGGCTAACGCGCAGGATAGCCTGGCGGCCGAGGCCTTTATCGATTGGGTCGACCGTATGAACGGGGCCCTAGGAATCCCCAAATATGTCTCGGGTATTCGCCGCTCCGATATTCCGCAAATGGCGGCGCATGCCGATGCCGAGGCCAATCCCCTGTACCCCGTTCCGCTTCTAATGGACCGCTTGGAGCTCGAGCGTATGTACGAGGTCGTCGCGGGTGGTATGTTTGAAGACGAGAACTAGGAGGGTCCATGAACACCGAGGAAATTGCGCGCATCGTCGGCGATCAGCGCGCCTACTTTAAGACACACGCCACGTTTGATGTCGATGCTCGACGTCGTGCGCTCGTGAGTTTACGCGATGCGGTGCGGGCCCACGAGGCCGATATTGCCCATGCGCTCAAGAGCGATTTGGGAAAGTCGCATGACGAGGCGTATATGTGCGAGATCGGCACGTCGCTTTCCGAGATTCGTCATCAGATTGCGCATGTGGCTCGATGGAGTCGTCTGCGCCTGCGTCCGTGTGACCTCGCCAACGCCGTGAGTGTGTGCAAAACGCAGGCCGTGCCCTATGGCGTCACGCTCATCATGGCACCCTGGAATTATCCGTTTTTGCTGACGCTCGAGCCGCTCGCCGGCGCCCTTGCCGCGGGCAACACCGTGGTCATCAAGCCGAGCGCCTATGCTCCGGCATCGAGCGCGGTGCTCAGGCAAATCTGTGAAGAGGCATTTGATCCGCGCCTGGTGACGGTTGTCGAGGGCGGGCGCGCCGAAAATGAAGCGCTGCTCGATGAGTGCTGGGACAAGATCTTCTTTACCGGTAGCGTTCCGGTCGGCAAGCTCGTCATGGAGCGCGCAAGTAAAAACCTTACGCCCGTGACGCTTGAGCTGGGCGGAAAGAGTCCCTGCATCGTGGATGCGACGGCAAACTTGAAGGTCGCGGCGCGGCGTATCGCCTTTGGTAAATGGCTCAACGTGGGGCAGACCTGCGTGGCGCCCGACTACCTGCTGGTCGATGCGCGCGTGCATGACGAGCTGCTGGACCTTATCAAGGAGGAGGTCCGCCGTATGTTTGGCGAGCATCCGCTCGATAACGAGGATTACGGACATATCGTCAACGCCAAGCATTTTGCGCGCGTGCGTGGGCTGATCGACCCCGACAAGGTTGTGCTGGGAGGCACGGCGCGCGAGTCGTCGCTCAAGATCGAGCCGACGATTTTGGACGGCGTGACCCCCGATGACGCCGTAATGCAGGAGGAGATTTTCGGCCCGATCTTACCGGTGCTGGCGTTTGATGACCTGGATGAGGCCGAGACGTTTATTACGGATCGTCCGACGCCGCTGGCCCTGTATGTCTTTAGCCAGGACCGTGCGGCTCAGCAGCGCTTTGTGCGCTACGTGCCCTTTGGCGGCGGCTGTGTTAATGACACCATTATGCATTTGGCTACGAGTCATATGGGCTTTGGCGGCATGGGCGCGAGCGGCATGGGGCAGTACCATGGCCGCGAGAGCTTCGATACGTTTAGTCACAAGAAGAGCATCGTGAACAAGGCAACGTGGCTGGACGTGCCGTTCCGCTATGCCCCTTACGCAAACTGGAAGCACAAGTTCGTGCGCATGTTTGTGCATTAGAATCAGATGACATAGGGATAAACAAAGTGGCCGCCCCCGCGTAAGCGAAGACGGCCACTTCTCACGATGAAAACGTGTATCGGAGTTGGCAAGACCCGCTGCCACGGGTGCCATCCGTGTTCCTATCTTATCTGCAAGCGTTCCGTCGCGCAAGCGTTGCGGCAAACGATTGAAAGACGCAGACAGGATGAATTTGTGTCCGCACGGGCTCGTAGACTTCTCAACTATGTTGTGGATGCTCTCTAATCGGTAATGGAGGCGCACGTGTTTGATGGCGACGACCTGTTGGATCTGACAGACGATCCGTTTGAGTGGGATATGCTACTCGATGACGATGAGTTGGAGCAGGACCGCAAAAAGCAAAAGGATAAGAACGCCCAGGGCAAAGGTTCGAATAAAAAGGACAAGCGCCGCCGCGGCCTGTTCGGCGGGCTCTTTGGCTAACCGCCGCATCGCTGTGTCTGTATACTAGGCACGTGTTAGACGCGTTGCGAAATGAGGACACAGACGATGATGTGGTTTACCGCCGACCTGCACCTGGGTGACACGAATATCCTGCACGACATGGACCGGCCGTTTGGCTCGGTCGAGGAGATGAATCGCAAGGTCATCGATGCCATCAATGAGTGCGTGGCTGCGGATGACCGCCTCTATATTCTGGGTGACTTTACCTATCGCTTGCCCCTGGCGGAGGCGGTGCGCCTGCGCGAGCGTATCGAATGCAAGAATGTGACGCTTATCCGTGGTAACCATGACGGCGATTGGGAAGATCCAGCTGCGCCTCAAATCTGGGATGACGTGCGCGATTACCTGGAGATTGCTCCCGGCTATGCCAAGGGCCATCGTCTAGTTATGAGCCACTACCCCATGCTCAGCTGGAATGGCAAGGCGCGTGGCGCCATCATGCTGCACGGGCATATCCACAGCAGGGGAGACCGCACCAACGCGCGCAATCGCGATCGCGAGCGCCCTATCTTTCGCTACGACGTTGGCCTCGATGCCAACAACTACAAGCCCTTAAGCCGCGACCAGATTCTCGGCTTCTTTGGACTGTAGCCCTCAAACCACCACAAAGGGGACAGGCACCTTTGTGGTGGTCCTTGCATAGATTGGAGTCGCTATGAAGCAATTGCTCATTCGTGCCGACGATATCGGTTATTCGTATGCCGTTAACCTGGGGATTGCCCGCAGCATCAATGAGGGTCTGGTGCGCTCGGCGGGCTTGATGCCCAATATGCCCGAGGCTGAGCACGGCTGGTCGCTCGTGGCGGATGCCGGCATTGCGGTGGGCCAGCATACCAACGTGTGTCTGGGCAAGCCGTGTGCCGACCCGGAGCTCATTCCGAGTATGCTCAACGAGAGCGGCGAGTTCCATAGCAGCCGTACCTTCCGCGAGCATTTTAAGCGCGGCGAAGAACTGATCGACTTTGATGAGGCCTGCATCGAGATCCGCGCGCAGCATGACCGCTTTGTAGAGATTGTGGGCCGCGAACCCGATTACTTTGAGGCCCATGCCGTCATGAGCAAAAACCTTAACCGAGCGATCTCGGCGGTTGCTAAGGAACTGGGCCTTAAGGAACAGAAGGCGAGCTTCGACCCCACGGCGGTTGTGCGATGCGGCGCCACCGACCTGCGCATGGTGATGCACTCGATGGAGCCGGGCTACGAACCCAAGGACTCGATTATGCGGACGGTTCGCGAGATGGCGGACGGCGAGACGGTCGTCTTTGTGTGCCATCCGGGCTATCTCGATCGTTTTATCTTGGAGAACAGCTCGCTTACGACCGATCGCACCAAGGAAGTCGATGCGCTGATCGACCCCGAGCTTCGCGCTTGGCTTGAGTCTCAATCCGATCTTCGCCTGATCGACTACCGCGACCTGTAAGGACCCAAGCCACCACAAAGGGGATAGGCACCCTCGCGGTGGATCTGGCGCCGTTGCCATTATGGCTGCGGCGCCTTTTTTGTCCGCGTGGCGCGGTAGAGTGTAGAAGGTTGAAATTTGCGTCCATCGAGGAGCTGCTATGAACGAGATCAAGTGCCCGCATTGCGGCGAAGTTTTTAAGGTCGATGCGTCCGGTTATGCGGATATCGTCAAGCAGGTGCGCGATGCCGAGTTCTCGCGCGACCTGGACGAGCGTGTGAAGGCAGTCCAGCGCGAGGGCGAGCAGGCGTTGGAGCTTGAACGCTCACGCTCGACGGCTGCTTTGCAAAAGGCAGAGTCTCAGCGCGACGCTCAGCTTGTCGAGCAGAAGAACGCTGCAGCTCAGCAGCTGGCGCAAGAGCTCGCCAAGCGCGATGCGGAGCTTGCCGAGCTGCGCGCCAAGCTCGAGGGCGCTGCCGCAGAGCGCGAGAGCGCAAGCCAGCGTGCGGCGGTTGAGGCCCGTGCCGACGCTCAAAAGGAGAGCGCTGAGCTCCAGCGCGAGATCGACAATTTGCGTGCGCAGTTGGGGCGCAAGGATGATGAAGCCAAGCTTGCCGAGGCTTCGGCGCGCAATGCTGCTCAAAACGATTTAGCTGCACGTGATGCCCAGATTGCCGAGCTGCAGGCCAGACTTGCCGCGGCGGACAAGGCCCAGGAGATGGCGCTTGCCGCCGCTGCGGCCGAGTCGCAGCGTGAGCTCGATGCCGCTCGCAGTGAGGCTGAGCGCACACTTGCCGACTATCAGGCGAAAGTACAAGAGAAGTTTTCCGCCGCAAGGGCTCAGTCTGAGCAGGAGGCCGAGGGCCTGCGCGCACGGCTGCGCGAACAGGAGCTGACGGCCAAAATGAACCTATCAGAGGCGGTCGCCGCGGCGGAGCGAGAGCGCGATGAGGCACGTGCCAAGCTGACGAGTGAGCTGGCAGTGCGCGATTCTCGCGAGGAACAGGCCAAGGCGGCACATGAGCTTGAGCTTGCGCAGGCCAAGCGCGCGAGCGATGACCTAATTCGCTACAAGGATGAAGAGATTGAGCGCCTTAAGGACATGAAGGTTCGCCTGTCCACCAAGATGGTGGGCGAGTCGCTCGAGCAGCACTGCGAGACTGAGTTCAATCGTTTGCGTATGACCGCGTTTCCTAATGCGTACTTCGAGAAAGACAACGATGCGTCCGAGGGCACCAAGGGCGACTTTATCTTCCGCGAGTGCGACGCGAGCGGCAACGAGATCATCTCGATCATGTTCGAGATGAAAAATGAGAACGACGAGACTGCGACCAAACACAAAAACGAGGACTTCTTTAAGAAACTCGATCACGATCGCCGCCAAAAGGGCTGTGAGTACGCGGTACTCTGCACACTGCTCGAGCCCGAGAGCGAGCTTTACAACGCGGGAATCGTGGACGTGAGCTACCGCTACGAGAAGATGTACGTGATTCGCCCACAGTTTTTCATTCCCATGATTACGCTGCTGCGCAACGCCGCCATGGGTTCGCTGCACTATAAGCAGGAGCTGGCGGAGTACAAACAGCAGAATATCGACGTCACGAACTTCGAGGCCAAGATGGAGAAGTTCAAGGACGGCTTCTCGCGCAACTACAACCTGGCGAGTAAGCAATTCGAGTCGGCAATCAAGGAAATCGATGCCGCCATCAAGCAGCTCGAGAAGACCAAGGACGATTTGCGCCGCAGCACCGAGAATCTGCGCCTGGCCCACAACAAGGCCGATGAGCTTACCATTCGCAAGCTCACGTGGGGCAACAAGACCATGAAAGCAGCGTTTGACGAAGCGCGCGAGGCAACGTCCGAGACAGGCGATGAGCCAGCCGAGGCGGATTCGTATGAGGTTGAGGATGCCGAATAAGGCATAGCATATAGTGCAAAAACGGGACCGCTGGCGATATTGCCAACGGCCCCGTTTGTTTCGTTCCAGTATGTTCGGCTAGTCCTCGAGCAGGTCCTCGATAAAGCCGACGCGGTAGTTTTTGAAGATGACCTCGCCGCCGTCTTGCGTGGCGTCCAGATCGACATCGCCCATGATGCCAAAATCGTGGTCGCCATCCTCGTCGGCAAAGATCTGGTGCACGTGCCATACGTGCGCGGTCTTCTCGTCGGACTCGTCAATGGAAAACATCGCGGCGCTGCGGGCATCTCCGTCGGTTAGGATCTCCTCATGCTGCTCGTGGTAAGCGTCGAGCGCTTTTTGCCAGCGGATCTCGCTCATGCCCCAGTCGTCGTCGAGCTCGCCCAGGTCGCGAACGTGCTCGCGGGCGGCAAGGGTCACGCGGCGGAAGAGCGCGTTGCGCACCAGCAGCGTGCAGCCGCGGCGGTCCGCCACGACCTCGTCGATGCCCTGCGGCGGCGCAGCATCGAGGGCTGCCGGGTTGCCGGCGTTCTCCCACTCGTCCACCAGGCTCGAGTCCACCGAACGCACCACAAAGCCCAGCCACGAGATAATGTCGCGCAGGCGCTCGTCGCGCTTCTCGATGGGCACGGTGCGGTCGAGTGAACGATAGGCTTCTGCCAGGTAGCGCAGCAAAATGCCCTCGGAGCGGGCGATGCCGAGCTTTTGAATGTAGCCCTTAAAATCGCTCGCGCTTTCTAGCATATCGCGCAGAACGCTCTTGGGAGAGAGCTGGTAGTCGTTTGCCCAGGGTACTTCCTGGCAGTACTTGTCAAAGGCGGCGTCGAGCAAATCCTCGAGCGGCTTTTCGTACGTGACGTCTTGAATGCGCTCCAAGCGCTCCTCATATTCGATGCCGTCGGCCTTCATCTCGGCCATAGCGCGATCGCGTGCGGCGCGCTCCTGTGCGCGTAGCACCTGCTTGGGATCCTCGAGCGTTGCCTCGACCATCGAGATGAGGTCCATGGTATAGGTCTCGCTCTCGGGATCGAGCAACTCCAGCGCGGCAAGCAAGAACGGCGAGAGCGGCTGATCGAGCGCGAAGTCCTCGGGCAGATCGACCGTCAGCGCATAGTCGATGTCTGGTGCGGCGTCAGTCGGGGCGTCGGGCGCGGGCGGCACCTCGGTGCGCACGACGACGCCGGAATCGATGAGCGTGGCGAAGATCTCGTCGGCGCGAACCTCGAGCTTGGCCTTTTCCTCGGGAGTCTGCAGGCTTGTCTCGATGAGGTCATGCACGCGGGCTCGGGCATCGCCGCCCTGCTCGACCACGCTAATCACCATGGAGTGCGTGATGCGCAGGCGCGGCTTGAGCGTTTCGGGCTGCGTCTCGATCAGGCGCTCAAAGGTCTGCTTGTTCCAGGTGACAAAGCCCTCGGGGGCCTTTTTCTTTTTAATCTTACGGAGCTTTTTGGGGTCGTCGCCCGCCTTGGCCATAAGCTTGGCATTCTCGATCTCGTGCTCCGGTGCCTCGGCAATGACCATGCCCTCGGTATCAAAGCCCGAGCGGCCGGCGCGACCGGCAATCTGGTGGAACTCGCGGGCGCGCAGACGACGCATCTTGTAGCCATCGAACTTGGTGAGCGCGGTGAGCACCACGGTGTGGATGGGTACGTTGATGCCGACGCCGAGCGTATCGGTGCCGCAGATGACAGGTAGCAGGCCCTGCTGCGCCAAGCGCTCGACCAGCAGGCGATAGCGCGGCAACATGCCAGCATGGTGCACGCCGACGCCGCATCCAAGCAGGCGTTTGAGAATCTTGCCAAAGGCCGTCGAGAAACTCGTTCCCTTGGCCGCCTCCTTGATGGCCTCGCGCTGCTCCTTGCTAGCGATGCCAAAATTGGCGAGCGACTGTGCCGTCGCAAGGGCGGCATCCTGGCTAAAGTGCACGATATAGAGCGGGGCCTCGCCGCGGCGCATGGCGAGCTCGACGGTGCCCTCGAGCGAGGTCGTCACGTAGTCGTAGCTCAGCGGCACAGGGCGTGGGGCATCGACGACCAGGTCGCAGGTAGCGCCGGTGTGTTCCTCGAGTGAGGCGGCGATGGCGGTGACATCGCCGAGCGTGGCGCTCATGAGCATGAATTGCGTGTGAGGCAGGGTGAGCAGCGGCACCTGCCAGGCCCAGCCACGGTCGGGGTCGGCAAAGTAATGGAACTCGTCCATGGCCACGCAGCCAACATCGGCATCTTCGCCCTCGCGCAGTGCGTCGTTGGCAAGGATCTCTGCCGTGCAGCAGATGACGGGCGCCTTGGTGTTGATATGCGTGTCGCCGGTGATCATACCGACGTTATCGCGGCCGAGCACCTGTACCAGATCGAAGAACTTTTCGCTGACCAGGGCCTTGATGGGGGCCGTGTAATAACAGCGCTTGCCCTGTGCCATGCCCATAAAGAGCATGCCCAGCGCGACGAGCGACTTACCCGAGCCGGTCGGCGTGCCCAGGATGACGTGATCGCCGGCGGCTAGATCCATGAGAGCCTCTTCTTGGTGATCCCACAGCTCAATGCCGCGATCGCTCGTCCATGCAAAGAAGCGTTCAAAGGCCTGATCGGGCGTGAGCCATGGTTCGGGCTCGCTGCCGTCCTCGGGCTCCCACCAAGTGGGGGAGAGCACGCCGAGCGAGCCGAACTCGGCTTCGGTTCCCGTGCCGCCCGAGAATGAGCTGGCGGCGCCGGCGCCGGAGACGGTGCTGGCGGCGGTATCTGTCGTGGTCTGTGCCATGTGGTTGCTTTCTCTCGCCGTTTGTCCGCCAACTATTATGGCGTAGTGGCGGCACAGGGTGCCAGCGCGCGAGAAAATGCAGGAAATGGGCGTTCTGCCCGGCCGTTTGGTGCAGTTGTCAGTTAAGTGAGTAGACTTTTTGCAATATCGCGAGCACATGACTTTTGCGCAAGGGCTTTACCTGCGGTTTTATTTCTTCCTATGCAGACTGTGCTCGGCTATTGCTAAAAAGTCTACTCACTCAGATTTGAGGACCGTCCGTCGGCGCCTATTTGCCGCTTGGTTGCCGGCGTAGCGACCGCCAAAAGCCCCTATGACTCCTGAGGCAGGCGCTTTTTGCCCTTGCGGGCGCGGTTTTTAAAGTTCTCAACGGCCTCTTCCATGCCCAGGGGTACATAGGCGAGCTCATCGAGGTTTTCGGGCAGGTAGCACGCAAGGCTTTGCTCCTGCGCTCGGCCCGCCGCGAGCTGTTCATCGCTGGGCTGCGTGCCGGGTGTGGCGCAAATGCCATAGACGACGGCACCCATCTCGCGCGTGCGGCATTCATATTCGGTCTCGGGATGCTCGGGATGGTCGCGGCGGACGTCGTCACTTACCCAAAGCGTGTCGTAGCCTGCCGCGGCAAACTGTCCCAGGGCGTAATCGCGCAATGGCTTGCTGTCGGTTCGCAACGTGACGGTGGCACCGGCCGAAAAGAGCGGGCGGTAGAGCATCAGATGGTCGACATGGACGAGTCGTTTTTTGGCGTACTTGGCCTTGGGCTGCGGCGTGGGAAAGTTGATGGTGATGGCGTCGAGCTCGCCTGCGGCAAACAGCTGCGGCAGCGATGCGGCGCCTCGGGGCAGGACGAGTGCGTTGGTCAGTTCCTGCTCGCAGATTTTCTGCGCGGCATAGGCGATGCAGATGGGCTCCTGGTCCATGCCGATAAAGAGGGTGTTTGGCTCGTGGGCCGCGCGCTCTACAAGGTACGTTCCCTTGCCACAGCCAAGATCCAGGTGAAGGTGTTCGAAGGGCTCGCTGCCAATTGGCGCGCAAGCTTCGCGCCAATCTCCGGCATAGGCCTCGGGGCTCGTCTCAATCGAATCGGCGTAGCGTTCCAGACGCTCCTCGAGCACAAAGTTCTTAGGCGTGCGAACGTGGACGGCTCCCATGAGGCTCCTTGGTCATAAATATGGAACGCATAGCTGCGCGTTCCGTCAATTGGTTGAAATAGGGTGGACATAGTTTGCCCGAAAGATGCGGTGCGTCCCGGCGGCGAGTCGCCGATACCTACAGGCGCTTGAGAATCACATAGCGGTTGAGCTCGCCGCTGCGACCGTCGGCATGGAAGCGTTCAAGCTCGCGCACGGGGACCTCGCCGCTCTTGTAGAACGTACGCACGCCGCGCACCAGGTCGGTGATCTGCTGATCGTCAAAGTGATGACAATAGCGGTAGGCGTGGCGGTCGTTTTGCCAGCCAATGAGGTGGTCACCGGCTTCAAACTGCGCGGAATCGTAACCCTCAAACGGCGGGGTGAGCTCGGCGCGGGCCTCGGCGCGAACGGCTTTGCGCGCCATGCGCTCGTCGTTCATAAACTCCCAAAAGCTGATGGCGATGATGCCGCCTGGGCGCGTCTGGCGCACCAGAGCGTCGAGCACGCGTACGCGGTACTCGCACGACGGCACGTGGTGCATAAATCCAAAGCAGACCGAGATGTCGGCGAGCGGGGCGTCGAAAAGCACGTCGGGTGTCTCGGCGGGGTTGAGCTTCATAAGGGCATCGAGCACGTCGAGTTCCTGGAAGTGCAGGTTGGGAATGCGCAGGGCGTGACCATGTGCATCGATGGCCAGGTCTTGGCACGAGTCGACGCCATAGAACTCAAACGGGCAGCTGGCATCTGCCGAGGGATTTGCACCGTCGACGCCCTTGGCGGCAAGTGCGCCGCCGGCGGCAAAGTTCTCGAATCGCATATTGCCGCAGGCAAGGTCGAAGACGCGGACGGGATGCTTGATTGCGGCGACGTCGAGCTGCTCGAGCGCGATATCCATGGTGCGTACCCAGCCGGGCCACGGGGCCTGGCGCGTATCGGAAAAGGAGGCGGAGTGCTCGCGATAGAACGTATTGTTGAGCTGGATGAGCGATGAGGCGAAATCGCGGTTCACGGCGCGGGACTCCCTCCGTTGGCGGTGCGGAATAAACAATACGACCATACTACCGTTAGCGCCGCAACGGGGACAACCGAGCCGTGGGTTATTGCTTTGTTTGGACACATTTCCGCAGCTCATATGTGCCCGCAACCGCCGGTTGTCAAAAATCTCACTAGAATAGGTGGCATGCTTTTGGCGGTGGCGGATAGATTTTTAACTGTGCAAGGCGCCTTAAGAACAAAAACGGTCCGGCGGCACGGCTGGCATCACATAGGAGGAACCATGAATGTAGAAACTGCGCAGCGGCTCGCCGACCTTCGTCGCAGCAAAGGTTTTAGCCAAGAAGGGCTGGCACGAAAGCTGGGACTGTCGCGCCAGGCGGTCAGTAAATGGGAGCGCGCGGAGAGCTCGCCCGATACCGAGAACCTGATCTCGCTCGCCAAACTCTATGGCGTGAGCCTGGACGAGCTGCTCAATCCGAGCGACGAGATTGAGGACGATATCGAGTTTGAGAACGAGGACCGCGCCCGTCAGCGCGAGGCCGAGGCGGCAGAGCGCGCCCGCACCCACGAGGCGGCGGCACGCGCCACGGAGGCAGCTACACAGGCAAGTGATGCCGCGGCCAAGGCGGCGCAAGCTGCAAGCTGGAGTGCACAGGCCGCCAATGCCGCTACGGCGCAGGTGACGGGTGCCGGTGCGGCCGGCCCGGCTCCGGTGAAGGGTCCGTTCCAGTCGTTCCCGTACTGGGCCGTGTGCTGGCTGCTGTTCTTTTTGCTGATGTTCCTGTTTGGCGCCGGCCCCTTTGCCGCGCTGATTTTCTTCACAATCCCCATCTATCATTGGGTGGCACGTGCGCTCGATGGCGATTGGGCGCGCGGGGATATCCAGGTTGGTACGGCGCCGGCGGTCGCTAGGACTAAGGGGGAGGACGTTTCCACAGCGGTTGACGCTGACATGGCTGCCGCGACCACCGCTGAGTCGAGTGCCAAAGAAGGTGATGAATGATGAAGCTCTCGCATGAGTCTAAGAGGCGCTTGGGCATTGGCATCGGAGCGTTTGTGCTCATCATCGGGCTTGTCTTTGGCATTTCGCGGACTTTGATTCATTTTGATGGACCGTGGGATTTCGACGATGTTGTATCCGGCTTGTCTGGTATGGGCGATGCGTTTGACGAGGACGATTGCTTGAATAGCGGTAACTATTCCGCTCGGCCTCAACAGCTTTCGAGCGAAACGTTTGATGCCGACGCGTTCACATCGCTTGACTTGGACGTGACGTCGGGCACGGTCGAGGTCAAACACGTCTCTGGCGGGCCGGTGCGCGTGATTGAAAGCGGTCGCGTGGCAACGGGGACCGTTGCCTTCGATGCGGCAACCCAGAACCTGGCCGAGGTTAAGGGTTCTACGCTCAAGATTCGCCAGTTCGATTGCGATGACGAGCGCGCCATTGACCGCACGGTTACCGTCGAACTGCCGCGCGAAGTTGCCGATAACATGGTGGGCATTACAGCGAATGTAGGAGCGGGCGATCTGACGGTCACGGACATTGCGTGTCATGACCTCAACCTGACGTTGGACTCGGGAGACGTTGAGTTTGCGGGCACTGTAACCGACACCCTGAATGCCAAGGTCGGTTCGGGCGATGCGACGTTCGAGCTCTACCAGGCCCCCGCGAAGTCGATGGACGTAAGCGTGGACTCGGGCGATGTGGAGATAACGGTTCCGAACTCTACGGGCTTTAAGGCGAGTCTCACCGTGGGCAGCGGTGACTTCGAGAGCGATTTCCTTCCGCTTGGCTACGATGGCGAGACCATATTGAATCTTGAATTCGACAACGGCGATAAGTCTGCTACGTATCGTTTTGAGGTCGGTTCGGGCGACATGTCGTTTGATCCGGAGTGACATGCGGTTTTCGGAGATCGGTACATATAGGCATGCTCTTTGATGGAGGCGCCGGGGCCGTGGTCGGCTTCGGCGCCTTTGCCTTTACAATGGGGGCATGGAACAGATTATCTTGAACATACTCGAGGCTCTGCGTCGCGGCGAGACTGTGGACGACAAAGCGCTCGTCAAATTGATACATGCCGAGGCGCGCCGCGAGGGTGCCGACAAACGCGATTTGGCCAAGCGCCGTCTGCTGCCGTTCTACCAGCGGGTTAAACGTGAGGAGCCGGCTCGGTGGGCTGCGTGGAATGTCGATTCCGATCTGGAACGTCAACTGCTGCAGGTGCTGCGTATGAAGCCGCGCCGAACGGCCTCGGGCGTGGCGACCATTACCGTCATCACCAAGCCCTGGCCATGCTCGGGCGATTGCCTGTTTTGCCCCAACGATCTGCGCATGCCCAAAAGCTATCTGCATGCCGAGCCGGCGTGCGCCCGTGCGGAGCAAAATTGCTTTGACCCGTATCTGCAGGTGAGTGCCCGTTTGACGGCGCTTTCGCAAATGGGGCATGCGACCGATAAGATTGAGCTCATTGTGCTCGGCGGTACCTGGAGCGACTATCCGCAAGGGTATCAGACGTGGTTTATGTCGGAGCTCTTCCGCGCGCTCAATGACGATGCCGTGGCTGGTGTGGCGGCTAACCCCATGTTGGCGCGTCCGGGCATCAGTCGTGCCGAGGCGGGGCGTCTGTTCGATGACGCTCCCGCCGATGCCCTGCCGCCTGTGGTAGCAGAGCGCCGCGAGCGCTATCGGGCCGCCGGCATTGCGACAGACGAGGTCGAGCTTGTTGCCGGCGTTGCCGACGAGCAAGGGCGTGTGGATGCTGCCGTGGGCGGCTATAACCGTGCGGTGCGTCGTCTGTACGGTCCCGGTACGCCGTGGGGCGAGGTCACTGAGTGGCAGACGGCAACGATGGAGGAGCTTGAGCGTCAGCAGCGCATCAACGAGACGGCGAAGCATCGCGTGGTGGGGCTCGTTATCGAGACGCGCCCCGATGCCGTGACGTCGCAGGCCCTCACGCTCATCCGCCGCTTGGGCTGCACCAAGATTCAGATGGGCATCCAGAGCCTCGACCAGCACCTGCTTGATATCAACGAGCGTCGCATTTCGGTGGCGCAGATCGAGCGGGCGTTTTCGCTTGCGCGCCTGTTTGGCTTTAAGATCCACGCACATTTTATGCTTAACTTGCTGGGCGCCACACCCGAGGGGGACAAGTGCGACTACGAACACTTTATGACCGAGGGGGCCTTTATGCCCGACGAGGTCAAGGTCTACCCGTGTGCGCTCATTGAGGGTTCGCGTCTGGTGGGCTGCTATGAGCGCGGCGAGTGGCGCCCCTATACCGAGGAAGAGCTGCTCGATGTATTGGCCGACGACATCGTGGTGACGCCGGCGTTTTGCCGTATCAGTCGCATGATCCGCGATTTTAGTTCCGATGACATCATGGTGGGCAACAAGAAGCCCAACCTGCGTCAGCTCGTCGAAAACCGCTTGGCGGCTCGTGGAGAAGGCGCAACGGTGCGTGAGATTCGCTATCGCGAGATCAGCACGGCGGGTGCTGACTTGGATGAGCTATCTCTTGATGAGGAAGTGGCGTACGAGACGCCGGTGACGCACGAGCGCTTTTTGCAGTGGGTGACGCCGCGGGGCAAGATCGCGGGCTTTTTGCGGTTGTCGCTGCCCGACCATTCGTTTGTTGCCGCGCATACGGACGAGTTGCCGACGACGCCGGACGAGGCAATGATTCGCGAGGTGCACGTGTATGGCATGGCGGCGCGCGTGGGTGATCAAGGTCAGGCGGCTCAGCATCATGGGCTGGGGCGGTCGCTGGTAGAGCGTGCGTGCGAGATTGCCCGGGATGCGGGTTATGCGCGTATCAACGTGATTAGCGCGATTGGCACACGCGAGTACTATCGCCATCTTGGATTTTATGACCATGGCCTTTATCTGCAAAAGGAGCTCTAGATGAACAAACCGAGTGTTTCTGCCGGCGTCGTTGCCGGCGTTGCTCTGGGAGCCGCGGCGCTTGGTGCGGCCGCTGTCGCTGTTCGTGCTGCCTGTCTGCAGGTTGCGCGAACCCGCAATGGGTTGGCGCGCGTGAAACGCGTGCACGATGAGGGCGGCGATGAGATTCGCGTGCTCGTGCAGGGCGGCGTCTACCAAAGTGCAAGCTATGTTGGCGATCGTTGGGCAGAGCCCGTCTTTGCGTACTATCGTGCATTTGACGATGTGTTTGAGGCCGAGGACGTAATGCGTGACGCTTATGGTCACGGTATCGACCGTACGCTTATGCTGGGCGGCGGCGGGTTTGCCTATCCCAAGTTCGCGCTGATGTCGCACGAGGGCTTGCGCATGGACGTTATCGAGTATGACGGAGAGATTACGCGCCTGGCGCGCCGCTGGTTCTACCTGGACGAGCTAGAGCGCGCGGTGGGCGACCGCTTGCGGGTGATTACCGCTGAGGCTCGCTCGTATCTGGGTGTGACGAGCGTGGGCCATCGTCGCTACGACGTGGTCGTGAGCGATTGCTTTGGCGGTGCCGAGCCAGTACGCGAGCTGGCGACCGTTGAGGCGCTGCGTCTGGCGCGGGGTAGCTTGAACCCGGGCGGCATCTACGTGGCTAATATTGTGAGCGCGAACGAGGGGAGCGATGTGTCGTTCCTGCGCGATTGCGCTGCCACGGCACTCGAGGTGTTCGACCACGCCTGGGTGGTCCCATGTGGCGATGCGGAGTTCGGCGGCGAGGAGAACTACCTGCTCATCGCCAGCGACGGCGACTACGCCTTTGTCGAAGCCGTGCCCTTCGACGCTGACTTCCTCGGCACCGTCCTTCACGACAAATAAGTCTCCTCGTCCCAAAAAGACTAGTCTTAGGCGTGGTCGCGCCAGCCGAGAACGCGCTGCTTCATGCCCTCTATGTCGAGCACGCCTTCGGCAAAGCCCTTGCGCACGAGCTCTTCGGGAACAAACTCATCGTAACGATCAAAGTAAGGCACCTCGCCGGGATAGACGAGCTCGATGGGATCGAAGTCTTTCTCGGCCTCGGCGGCGAGCACTTCAAAGAACGTCTCCTCGTCGGCCTTCATCTTAAACTGCATAAAGTACGGGCGTGACGGGTCGAGTCCGCGAAGGCCCAACTCAGCGGCGCATTTGATTTTAAGCATGCGCTCGAGTGCTAGGAAGGCGTAGCTGCCCAACCAGGGGAAGAGCACCCAGGTGTCGCCACCCAGGTTGATGAGCGGCTTAGTTCCCGCGCCCGAAATCTCGGCGGTATGACGAGCTTGCGCCAAGCGAGCCCGTGCGTTACCCATGAGGTACGGATATGTCGCGTGCTCGTTGAGCGCCTTGCGCATGCGCTCGAGTACGTGTGTATTGATGTCGCCGGGGCAGTCGCCAAAGTAGGCCGGCACCCGGCCCTTGACCTGCGTGGCAAAGACAGTGTGGCGCTTCCAGTCCACTTCCTCGACAATCCAGCAGTGTCCGGCGATGGCGATGCGCTCACCGGGCGGTGGCGGATTGACGATCGTACCCAACTCGGCCGATTCGCTGCGAACGGTGAACTCCTCGTTTTCCTGGAACACGGCGTAGAACTTAAAGTTGTTAATGATGCGCTCGCCCGCGAGACCCACGATGAGCCCACCGCCCTCGGTGACCTGGATATGGTCGATCTTGATGAGGTGGCGCAGCAACACGCGATAGTCATCGGCCGAGACGCGGTGGAAATAGCTGAGCGTGAGCACGTGCTGGGCAAGTTCGGCCGGCGTGAGTTCGCCGGTGCTGGCGAGCGTCGACATAGTCTGGTGGTAGAGCAGGCTGTAGGGGAGTCGATCGAGCTCGGGCGGCTCGACCCACTTTTCCTCGCGATAGAGTTGTACGAGCGCGATGCCCTGCAGGAGCTTCCACGGAATGGTCTCGGGCATCATCGTGCGCGGCTCGGGCTCTTCCTCGCGCATGACAAACCACATCTCGGGCGGAAGGTCGCGGCGTCCCGTGCGGCCCATACGCTGCAAAAAGGAGCTGACGGTAAACGGCGCGTCGATCTGGAAGGCACGCTCCAGACGGCCTATATCGATGCCAAGCTCAAGCGTAGAGGTGGTGACGGTTGTCTGCGCCTGCTCCTCATCGCGCATGAGTTCCTCGGCCGTCTCGCGCAGCGATGCCGAAAGATTGCCGTGGTGGATGAGAAAGCGGTCGGGCTCGTGTCGGCTCTCGCAGTAGCTGCGCAGCATGGAGCACACGGCCTCTGCCTCCTCGCGTGAATTGGCAAAGACCAGGCACTTGCGCCCGCGGGTGTGTTCGAAGATATAGCCCATGCCGGGATCGGCGTTGTCGGGCGCCGTGTCGGTGGGGTTGAGAAGCGCCTGCTCGGTCGCTCGTGGGATATCGACTTCGCCCTCGGGGGCCGAGGAAGTTCGGCGGTCCTTGGGAGCGGCCTTGCCCCGTGCCCGCTCACGACGTTGACGGCGCTCCTCTTGTGTGGGCTGTCCGCCGTGACGCATGTCTTGGGCGCCGGCGGGCAGCGCCGCGGGTGCCACTGCCTCAATGCGCTCGCACGCAAGCACTTCGGCCTCTTGAGGACCCACGCTCTCGAATCCTCGCTGCTGTGCCTGGGGACCCGAGTTGTAGAAGTGCTCCATGGAGATGCGCCACACGCGACGCGGTTCCTCAAAACGGGGGATAATGCAGTCGCGTCCCGTTCCCTGTGAGAGAAAAGCGCCCGTGCGCTCGGGGTCGCCGATAGTGGCCGAAAGGCCAATGCGGCGAGGTTGCACGCCGGCCATGCGCGAGAGTCGCTCGATAAGGCAGAGCGTTTGCCCGCCACGGTCGCCGCGCATGAGCGAATGGACCTCGTCGATGACCGCATAGCGCAGGTCGCAGAACATGCGCGGGATCGCCATGTGCTTATGGATCAGGAGTGCCTCGAGCGACTCGGGCGTAATCTGCAAGATGCCGCTCGGCTTTTTGATGAGCTTGGTCTTGTGCGACTGCGAGACATCGCCATGCCAGTGCCAGACGGGGATGTCGGCTTCTTCGCACAGGTCATTGAGACGGACGAATTGGTCGTTGATGAGCGCCTTGAGGGGGCCAATGTAGAGGGCGCCCACGCTTGCGGGCGGGTTCTCCCAAAACTCGGTCAGGATGGGAAAGAAGGCCGCTTCGGTTTTGCCGGAAGCTGTGGATGCCGTCAGGAGTACATTGTCTTGTGTGTTAAAGATGGCATCTGCCGCCGCAACCTGAATGGAGCGCAGGCTCTCCCAATCGTGGGAGTAGATGAAGTCTTGGATAAACGGGGCGTAGCGGTCAAAGGCGTTCACGAGGCCTCCTTTCAAAAGCGAATCTCTCAACGCGGCGAGCAGTGGCTTGCTGCATTACTGCTTCAACGTTTGCCCAGATAGAGCCTGCCAAAATAGACCTGTTCCTTTTTGGCAGGTTAGATGGTGAATTCGGCGAAGTTGCGGTTGCCGTCTGCGGTGCCGGTGTCGCCTGTTGCGGCTGGCGGCGCCAGCGTGACGCCGCCGACGCTTTGCAGTAACTCAGCCACGTTTGCATCGGGATTCTGACACAGGATATCGAGCAGCTCGATAAAGTCACGGATGACCTCACGCGGCGTCAAGTGCGTATCGGCTCCCACGCGGCCAAACTCAATCTTGAGGAAGTCTACCAAGTCGTTCTCGGTAAGCGTGGGCGTCCAGCCAAAGTAGCCAGCATGGATCTGCATGAGTTTTTCGATCAGCACCAGCAACTCCTCGTAGGTGAGTGGCTGCAGGCGGATGATGGGCGCGAGCATGTCCTTAAGATCCTCGCGTGCAAAGCGGCCCTGAGCGAGTCGACTGCGCAGGGCCTCGTAGGAGAACACGCCGCGGCGGCGGTCTTCGATGGAGGTTGGCGTGCCGCCCATGATCATGCCCAGGTACTGCGCCTTGCCCTGAAGTGTGTCGTTGTACATGGTCAGGATTTTCTCGTAGTTGTACTGGCGCGTGATGGCGTTGGGAATTTTATACAGATTCACGAGCTCGTCGATGAGCACCAGCATGCCTTTGTAGCCGCTGCAAACCAAAAAACGCGCGATGAGTTTGACGTAGTCGTACCAGTCGTCATCGCTGATGATGGTTGAGGAGCCCAGCTCGGCGCGAGCCTCGCTCTTGGTGCGGTATTCGCCGCGGATCCATTTGGTCACGCGGCTCATGGCCTCTTCGTCGCCCTCGGATACGGCCGCGCGGTAGCGGCGAAGCATGCGGGCAAAGTCGAAGCCGTGGACCATCTCCTCGAGCGGGGCTAGTTGGGCATTGACGACCGACTCGTCGACGTCGGCACACGAGGCGACCCAACGATCCAGGATAAGGTTGAGCGCACCGCCCTCGGGGCGCGTTTTAGTCGATATATTGCGGATGAGCTCGCGGTAGGTGGCAAGGCCCTGTCCCTGACCGCCCTGGAGACGGCGTTCGGGCGACAGGTCGGCATCAGCGACGACGAATCCCTCGCCCATGGCGTGCGTGCGGATAGTCTGGAGCAAAAAGCTCTTGCCGGCGCCGTAGCGACCGACCAGAAAGCGGAAGCTCGCGCCACCGTCGGCGATGAGGTTCAGATCGGTGAGCAGGGCGCGGATCTCGACCTCGCGTCCTACGGTGATGTAAGGAAGTCCGATGCGCGGGACCACGCCGCCCTTGAGCGAGTTGAGAATGACGGCGGCGACGCGCTTGGGCACGCGGGGTGCTGCGGATGTGGTATCACTCATGGTCTAGGTATCCTCTCACGTCTGCTTCGTAGTCCTCGATAATCTGCGGCCCTGCCGCGCCGAATTCGATAACGGTGTCTCCCACCAGGTCAAAGAGCGCCTCGTTGATGGTATCGACAAGCATGTCCTCACTCTTGCCCGACTGCGCCACCGCCGATGCCGTCTGCGCTGCGTTTTGCTCGAGTAGTGCTCGAAGATAGGCGTCTGTGGCGGGATCGAGTGCGGACGCGGTGTCAGCGGACGTGGGTGCTGGTGCGAGGAGCGGGGCCACGACGCCAAACTGCTCGGTGGAGATGGTCGGCTCGCTAGCCTCGTCCTGCTGCATGGTCGTCGCGACTGGTTCGGCGATCGTGTCGGCCATGGGCTCGGCTTCCCGTCGTTCGGCAATTGCCGCCTCGGCATCCGCAAACGTGCCGTCCTCGCGCTCCTCGTCGATCAAAAGCGCTTCGCGCGTTTGCGCAGCGGCGCTCCGAATGTGCCCCAGCTGACTCAGATCGATATCGATCTTCACGGGCTGGTGTGCGGCGTCCCACGAAAGCCATGCCACAATCTCGTCATCGATAATCTTGGCCAGATATTTGGGGACTTTTTCTTCCTTAAGGGGATGGGCGGGGTCCAGCGCCAGGCGCAGGCGTTGGTCGCAGGCGCGCATCATTTCACCGAGCTTGCTGCTCTTTTGCCTGCTACCGTGGATACGCGTGCATTCCCAAAAGCCGTTTTGGCAACGGTAGATATGGATAGGATCCAGGCGGTATTTGCAGTCCTCGTGGCGCTCGGGCGCAAAGAATACGGCCGAGGCAAACATGGTGTAGGGCATGGCCGTCTCCTCCCCAAATAAACTCGCCACGATGCCAGTCTTTCGGTGTGTGTCATAGTAGCGCGCCATGCGGACATACACGGCGGATGCCACGTGGCGCAGATCGCGGTGGTGGCAGCGGTCGAGCCGCGAGTTACTTAGGTTGTACGTGGAGAGGGCGTTGATGGCGGCCATGAGCCGCTCCTCGCGCGCTTCATCAGGCGGAAGGGGGAGCGTGGGCTCGGAGGTTTTGCGACGCTTAGGGGTCTGGCCGGACGGTGCCGGTGCTGGTACAAGGTCGCGTGCCGCGTGCCGCAGCTCGATAAGGGCGTTATCGAACATGACGGTTTTAGAGTCGCGAAGCAGCTTGGGGTCGAGCCCGTGGAACACGGCATAATCTTGCAGCCACACGCGCGCAAACCGGTCGATGCCGGGCTCGAAGGCGCGATAGACATCCCAAAAAGCCTTGATCTTGTTAAAACCATCGAGCGGATTATCTACGCCAATGCCGCAAATCAACTCATAGAGATACAGAAAGGCAAAGGACGTAGACGTTTCCTCGACGGTTCCGCGGCGCACTTGGGCGCGCCAGGTAAAGTAGCCGCGCAGCTGTCGGTCGCTCATAGCGTTGTAGGTGGGGAAGTACGACTTAAAGGTGCCGTTATAGGGACAGTCGTCCTCAAAGTCGGCCATCAGCAGACCTTGGCGGTAGAAAAGCTCGGCTTCCGAAAGCCAACGCCCCGCGCCGCCCTTGGGGTCTTCTTGCCAACGCGATATCTCACGCATTTTGCGGTACTGGTCGGGAAGGAAGTTCTGCATCTGGCGGCCGGTCTTGAGAATCGGCTCGTCTGCGTAGATTTCGTTTGAGAAGCGGGCGGACTGATGGGTCCGGGCCTCGGCCATAATGCGCTCGATGAGCATCTTGATGTCCTGGTCGGCCACCGCTCCTCCTCTCGAACGCAGCTACGGTGACCTCATATCATAGCACAGCATCAAACAGGTGTTCGAAATACCGCTATGTAGATAGATTTAGAACAGGAGGGCGTAGATGACGGCTATGACGACGGAGGGAAGCATATTGGCCGTGCGGAAGGTCTGAGGACGGATGAGGTTGACGCCGACGCAGAAGATGAGCATGGAGCCTACGAGCGAAAGGCTGTTGAGTGCTGCTGTGGTCATGATGGGGGAGAGCGCGCCGGCAAACAACGTGATCGTCCCCTGGAACACGGCGACGGGTAGGGCGGAGAAGATGCAGCCGCGGCCGAGCGACGCCGTCATGGTGCAGACGATGATGCAGTCCAGTGCGCCCTTGAGGGCAAGCGTTGACCAGTCGCCGAGCAGGCCGTCCTGGATCGATCCCACAATGGCCATGGCGCCGATGCACACGGTGAGCGAAGTCGAGACAAAAGCGTTGGTGAACTCGTTATCGCCCTCACTGCCAGTCTTGCGCTTGAGCCATTCGCCAAGGTTCTCGATGGCGGCTTCCAAGTTGACGGCCTCGCCGATGAGCGAACCGAGCGCAAATGAGACGATGAGCATGGTAGCACCAGTGGTCGCCAGCGCCTTCCCATCGATGATGAGCATCTTTTGCATGGTGCCGCCCAGGCCGATAAACAGGACGCACAGTCCCGATGCTTTCATGAGCGTGTCTTGGATGCGCGGTGTAATGAAGCGGCCGCCCGCTAATCCCAAAAGACCGCCCGCAACTAAAAGCGCAACGTTGATGATTGTTCCCAAGCCCGGCATGAGCCCTCCTGTATTGATGCCAACGTGGCAATCGTAGCAGAACGAAATGCGAGGTACATCGCGACTCATCTAATACGTTATATAAGTGGTATTAGGAATGATGCGCAGCATTTAAGCCTCAGGTGGTTGTCGGGACATAGGGGTAGTAGTCAAAGCGCAGTGTCATAAGCCGCTGCGGGGATTCAATAGCCGCGGCGATGATATTGGCATCGCGGGCACGATCAAACCCTTCGAGTTCGATCTGATACGAGACGTCTTGCATAATGTCCAGACGTCGCCAGGCTAGAAGTGTGTCGCCATCGAATTCCAAGGTCTTGCCTCCGTCTGGGGCAACGGCGTATAGACGCAGTTTAGCGGTGGTTGCAGGGTCGACAACCGTGACCTTTTTAATTTCGTTTCGAGTATTCTTGGCGCCCAACAAGGTGAGCAGTGTTGGGGCCACGACCTCGCCCGATGGCAAAAAGACGACTTCGATGGATTCGGGAAATGCGATGATGGCCGACTTGCGGACGGGCTGATTGGCGGCGGCAACTTCGATGTTTGCAGCATCGATGACCTCTGTGTGGTCGAGGGCGGCAAGCACGCAGCAGTTACCTTCATCGATCTCCTGAGGATCAGCAAGCCCCAGACTGTCCGCGAGCTCGGGATCGTTTGGACCGGTAGCGGGCTCATTCGGTGCTTCGAAAGAAGCTGGGACGCTGTTTGTCGGCGACGGCGTGTCGCCCGCACCTGCTTCTTTGTCCGTGCTCTCTTCTTGTATGGTTGCGTTGATGGGTTCGTCGTTTGAGGGGAGCGTCTTGGCGTCAAGCGCGGAGGGGACAATCCCGACGGCTCCGGATCCGTTCCACTCCATCTCGAGAAGCGCCGGGTCGGCAAGAATGCGTTGCCTGCCTAGCGTGTGGGTATCGATCGCAATAGGGCCTGCCTCCGTCCCGCGCGTAAGGCTGAGCGATCCGGCCGGCTTCTCGAAATGAATGTCTGTGTCTTCGGTGCTGGCGGCGTAGAACAGCAGGGATGCTTCTCCCGCCGCGATGGCATCGGTGCCCGCCTTGGTCAGCCGCAGCGATGCCGTGAATGAGAGGGTGGGCTGCACATCGTCTGCATTCGCGGCGGCGCAGCCCAGACATATACCGCCTCCTTTCTCGAAAAACGCACCGTCGAAGGCGACCTTCGCTCCGTTCGCCGAGTCATCGACCGAAGCGATATCGATGCGCAACCCCAAATCGCACGGATCGCCATCTGCATCGAGCACAATCGAGCGCCACGTGCAGACGGCGCACCCCGCCTGGGAGCCGTTTGCCTTGTTCGAACGATTGATATCCACGACTATCGAGCCGTCCGTATTACGACGAAGGCATCCCGAGGTTGAGATTGCGGCCTGTGCGAACGAAAAACGCTTGCACGCAATGGCGCTCGACGGATTTGGTGCGGAGCTTAGGGCTGCTGGTAAGGAGTCTGCCATGACGGGAGTCGCCCAAGCGGCGACAGGCGTTCCGGTTGCGAGCGCGCCGCAGAGTGCGACGACGGGCAAAAGGTTCTTCGATGCCATGGGGTCTCCTTAGCTAATTTAGTGCGGCCTGTCCGTGTTTCGTTTCTGGCTGCGTTTGATGTGCAGACCGAGGCCGGCGGTTCCCGCGCCTGCTGCCGTGGCGCCTGCTGCCAAGGGCCATCGTCTGTCGTCTGTCTGTGCCAACGGTTCCTTGCAGTTGCCACGGTCGAGCTCCGAGAGGTCGACCGTCACTTGCGTGGCGGCCTGCGCCTGTTCTTGCTGGGCAAAGGCCATGGCTGGCCCAAACGCTAGGATACTGACGGCGGCGGCCAGGGCGACGGCCTTATGCCGTGTGCGCACCGGGCTCGACCGTCCAGGTGATCGTTGCAACCTGATCGCCTTCGCCGGTTACGCGGAAGATGTCGCGCGTGACGCGGGCGACGTTTCCGCTTGTCTTGAGCTTAATTTTGTCCGTGCCGCCGGCAATGCCCTGGTAGCCCATGTCGAAGGCTGCATTCTTGGAAAGATCGAGGCCCGTCTCCTGCATTGCGGCGCTGGCGTTCTGGAGTGCGCCGTCGGGGCCGACCTTAAAGTCGATGGAATTCTGCGCGGTTCCGGCCTTGGCGTCGGCGGCAATGGTCCAGGTGTTCATGGCGTCGATCTTCATGTTGGTGACATGGATGCCGTAGGCCGAATGACTGTCGATGGTGGTCGCGTCTTCTGAGGGGCCCTGAAGCGTGCCGTCGGCCTTGGCGACGAAGGGAATAACCGTCGGAACTTTGAACTCTACGTTGTCGATCTCGGTCCTGACCATTACTTTCGTGGTTCCAACGCGCCCGGCTGCCAGAGCTGGCGTCGGGGCGGCGCCCATTGCGAGCGCGAGCGCGAGCCCTGCGCCCACGACGAGCGCTCTGGCTCCGTTCATGTTCCTGGTGATGTCCATGGTCGTTCCTTTCTATTCGCCGCGGGCCGTCCCCGCGATGATTGGACGAATGCTGGTGAATTGCGTGCGGTGCCGCGTCGGCCGAAAAAGCTAGTTCTCGGCTTGCTCAACCCGTACCTTGACACGTGTCGGATTGCCGTGGCTGTCGAGGGTCTTGGCATCGAGTGCCTGGATCTCGATGTATGCCTCGCCTTCTTTGATGTCGCCGGCGGGGCATGTCTCGATTGTCTTGCCGGTCTCGACCACACCGGATTCGTACATGGTCTCGTCGTTTTGGATGACGCGGAATCGCTGGGGAAATTTATTGTCTTGGACGTTTTGCACGTTGACGCGCAGCTTGCCGTCCTCCTGTAGCTGAGCGACCGGCGCGACCGAAATCGTCATCATGTTGTCGCGGACGATGGCATCGAGCTCATCTTGGATTTCTTGTCGCGATTTACCCTCTGCCGTCGTGACTGAGGCGCCCGCTTCGGGCACGGGCTGCGACTGCCAGGCGTATAGCCCTACGGCGATGAGGGCGCAGACGATAGCCAGACAGACAACGACGAGTTTCTTGCGACGCCCCAGTCCTGCGAGGCGGGGCGGCTTCTTCGCACTCATGCGGCGTCCTTGGTGGTGTAGACACGTGCGAACGTGGACGGGTCCGCTCCAAAGAGCATGTGAAGCATCAGGCGGCGCGAGTAGATGAGCTCGTCAAAGTCGTGAGGGAGCTCGATGTCGTGGATACGCGCGATGTGGTGGGCGAGCGCCGAGAACGACTCGGGGTCGCAGATAACATCGGTGGTGACGTGGTAGACCGCCGTATCGGGGAACGCCTCTTCGTCGAAAGGCAGGAGATAGGGATCGTCGTCGACCTCGATGGCGACGCCGTACTGGGGCCAGTAATATGCCATGGGAACCTCCCTGCTTCTGGGGCCAAAACTTCTATCGGTTTTGGCTGTCGACGCCGACCGTATCAGCCGCTACTTGACCAATTTCTGACCAAATGCTTGACGGATTGGCGTCTCCGCAGGTAAAAGGCGGCAAAAAATACTCCAACTTTTTTCGAGCGTCAATCGCGCGGTCGGCGACGGCGGGGCCATATGTGTCAAAAGCATCGTCTGCCGAGGAAATCAAGCCGCTCGCCGAATTGCACGAACGTAAAAATCGCCAATTATGGAGACGGTCTCGAACACGTCGACGAAACGATGCGGTAACATCTCCCTGCAAACACTGTAGTTAGCTAAAGGGGGAGTTCGCGTGTCTGCAACCATCAAACCCTTCACCGACGAGTTCGAAGAGTATGGTCGCGATGAGTCTCGCGCATCGGGCGAGGCCTCGAGCATCTCGTTTCCGACAACGGAAGACGAGGTCCGCGTCATTTTGGAAAAGCTCCATGCCGAGTGTGTCCCGGTAACGGTTCAGGGCGCCCGAACTGGCCTTGCCGCCGGCGCCGTGCCCCACGGCGGGCATATCCTCAATACTTCCCGTATGAATCGCTACTTGGGCCTTCGCCGCGATGAACAAGGCCGCTTTCTACTGCGTGTGGAGCCGGGCGTTGTGCTCTCGGAGCTGCGCAAGCAGCTGAGCAAGAAGGTGCTGCCGATCGCTGGTTGGGACCAGGTATCGCTTGAGGCCTACGAGGAGTTCCAAGAGGCCCCGGAGCAGTTTTTTCCCACCGATCCCACCGAGGCGTCTGCCTGTCTGGGCGGCATGGCGGCATGTAACGCCTCCGGTGCCCGCAGCTACGCCTACGGTCCCATGCGCCCACATATCACGGGACTCCACGTCGCGCTGGCTGATGGCGATTTGCTTGAGCTTCAGCGCGGCGAGGCTTTTGCCCAGGGCCGCCACCTGTCGCTCGTGACGGCAGCGGGCCGTGCACTCGAGCTCGACCTTCCCGACTACACCATGCCCAAGACCAAAAATACTTCGGGCTATTTCGTTGCTGACGATATGGATGCCATCGATCTGTTTATCGGTGCGTGTGGCACAATCGGCGTCATCACCGAGCTCGAGATTGCCCTGCAGGCGGCGCCTGCGGTCGTTTGGGGCGTGAGCTGTTTCTTTGACAGCGAAGACAAGGCCGTGTCCTTTACCGATTCTGTGCGTCCCGTCCTGTCCCACGCGGCTGCCATCGAATATTTCGATGCGGGCGCCCTGGATATCCTACGTCGCCAGCGCGAGCAGTCGACGGCGTTCGCCTCGCTGCCGGCGCTCGACAAAGACGCCAAGGTCTGTGTCTACGTGGAGCTCGACTGCGACGACGAAGCCCAGGCGACCGAGGAACTGTACCACCTGGGATGGGTGCTCGAGTTCGCGGGTGGCCGCGACGATGCGACATGGGTCGCGCGCACCGAGGTTGATCGCGAGTGCCAGCGGTTCTTCCGCCATGCGGTCCCCGAGAGCGTCAATATGCTGATCGACGAGCGTCGCCGCACGGATCCCACCATCACCAAACTGGGTTCGGACATGTCGGTGCCCAATGCACGCCTTGCCGATGTCGTGGCCCTCTATCGCCGCACGCTGGCCGAAAGCGGGCTTGAATCTGCTGCCTGGGGGCACATCGGTAACAACCATCTGCATGTGAACATCCTGCCGCGCGATGCGCAGGACTACCGTCGCGGTGGCGAGCTGTTTGCCCAGTGGGCTGCGGAGGTAACGGCTATGGGCGGTGCCGTTTCTGCCGAGCACGGCGTCGGCAAGATCAAGGCGGGCTTCTTAGAGACGATGTACGGTCACGAGGCCATGGTCGAGTCGGCGCGGCTCAAGCTCCAGCTCGATCCCGACGGGCAGCTGGGTCGCGGCAACCTGTTTTCGGAGAAGCTCTTGGATGAGCTCGTCCAGAAAGGGGGCGCGTGAAGATGAGCGATTTCCATATGGTGGTGTGCGTCAAGGCCGTGCCGGGCAGCACCGAGGTCAAGATGGACCCCAAGACCAATACCATCGTGCGCGATGGCAAGCAGGCGGTCATTAATCCCTTTGATGCGAGCGCTTTGGAATGCGCGCTGGCGCTGAAGGACGACTTTATCGGCTTTGGCATGGACGTGCGTGTGACGGTGGTGTCGATGGGCATCCCCGCGACCGAATCGCTGCTGCGCGACTGCATCGCCCGCGGTGCCGACGACGCGCTGCTGCTGACCGATCGCGCCTTTGCGGGCGCCGATACCCTAGCCACCACCTATGCCCTCAAATGCGGCATCGAGGCACTCGATGAGGACTTTGACCTGCTCATCTGCGGCAAGATGGCAGTGGACGGCGATACGGCCCAGATCGGCCCCGAGCTGGCCGGCGCCTTTGGGGTCCCCTGCGTGACCGACGTGAGCTGTGTGCAGAGCGCGGGATTTACGACGTGTGGCTCGCTGGCACTCGTCCACGGCTGCGATGCCGGCGAGGAGACGGTGTACCTGGAGATGCCGTGTGCGATGACGACCGCCAAGGAGATTGGCCAGCTGCGCATGCCGAGTATTGCCGGTATTCGCGCGGCCGAGGATGCAGACGTGCGCGTGGCCAGCGCTGCCGACGTAAACGCCGACCCCTCGCGTTGCGGCCTTGCCGGATCACCGACGCAGGTCGTGCGCTCGTTTGTGCCCGACCGTGACCAAACGTGCGAGGCCGTCGAGGGAACGGCGTCCGAGCAGGCGGTAAAACTTGCCAAGATTATCGAGGGGATGGCATAGATGAGCGGGCTGATTATCGATAGCGAAGCCTGTATCGGCTGCGGTCGCTGCGTTCGCGCCTGCGCCTCGGGCGGCATTGTGGTGGAGGGTGAGCGCCCCAATCGCTGTGCCCGCGTAACCGACGGCTGTATCCTGTGCGGTGGGTGCGTCGACGCCTGCCCCGTCAACGCCATCTCGATTGAGCGCGACGAGGCCGCCGGCGCGGCAGACCTTGACGCATATCGAGACATCTGGATCTTCGTGCAGACTGACGAGCACGATGCCGTTGCATCCGTGGCCTTCGAGCTCATGGGCAAGGGGCGCGAGCTTGCCGATGCCCGCGGCTGCCGTCTGGTGGCACTGGTCGGCATGAGCCCCGAGGGCTCACTCGGGGACCTGGAGCATCTGATTTGCGCCGGTGCGGACGAAGTTCTGGTCTGTCGTGACGAGCGCCTGCGTCAGAACGACGCGGAGGTCTACGCCCGCTTGATCTGCGATTTGGTAGCCGAGCGCAAGCCCGAGGCCATTCTGTACGGCGCGACCGCCTTTGGTCGCGAGCTGGCGCCCGGTGTGGCCGTGCGCTTGCAGACGGGCCTTACGGCCGATTGCACGGTGCTTTCGATGGATACGGAGACGGGTCTGCTGCAGCAGACGCGCCCGGCGTTTGGCGGCAACCTGATGGCCACCATTATCTGCCCCAACCACCGTCCTCAGATGGCAACGGTGCGCCCCGGCATCTTTAAGGCGCTCGAGTTTGACTATAGCCGCTCCGGCACGATTGCCCAGGTAGTGCTAGCGGATGACGTTAAGGCCCGTGTCGAGATCTCGATTCCCGCCGAGGAGTGGGGACAGCAGGCCTCAATTGCCGATGCCGAGCGTCTAGTCGTGGTGGGCCGCGGCATCGGCTCCAAGAAAAACCTACCGCTGATGCGAAAGCTTGCCGAGGCTCTGGGTGCCGAGCTTGGCTGCACGCGCCCCGTGGTGGAGGCCGGCTGGCTGGAGTATCGCCACCAAATTGGCCAGACGGGTGTATCGGTCTCGCCCAAGCTCCTCGTGAGCATCGGTGTCTCGGGCGCTATCCAGCATCTCGCCGGCATCGGTGGGGCGGAGTGCATTGTCGCCATCAATGAGGACCCGGATGCCCCCATCTTCGGTGCCGCCCAGTACAAGGTCGTCGGCGATGCCGTTGAGATCGTTGAGGAACTGCTGGCTCAGCTCGAGTGCTAAGCGCTTGCCAGCCAGCGGCGCAGCTCGTCCTTAAGGCGGCTCCAGGTTGCCTGCGCGGCGGGGTCGGTAAAGGGTCGCGTAATGCCAAAGGGCGCGTCGAGCAGGCGATAGATATCGCCTTGCTCGCGCGCCAGTGCACGGCTTGCCGGATGGACGAGCTCAAACATAAAGCAGATGAGCCCCACCAGGTAGTCCGCCGGCTCGTTGCGCTCGTCACGCGCGACGCAGCGATGCTCGTCAAAGGCGGTAAGCGCCGGTGTCGAGAAGTGGCTGGCGAGAAACGTGTCCTCATCCACCTTGAGGATGGTGTCGACGGTGCTGTCGGCGATGGTGCGCATAATGTCGATCTTGTCGCCATCGCGCACGATCTCGCAGAAGCTCCGTGTACGGGTGTCGAGTTCCGTGGGCAGGCGAAAATCACTGTGGTGGGCGATGCTCGCGCGGATCAGTTCGTCCTCTGCCGGGTCATCGATAAAGTCGCGGATGCTCGTTACGGCGGGTGCATCGGCGGGATTCTCGCCAAAGAGGACCTCGATGCCCAGCGCTGCATGGCTCATGCTCTCGGCGTCCTTAAAGGTGTCCCAGCGCCTCAGCTGCTCAAAGCGGCCCATATCGTGTAGCAGGCCGCAAAGCCATGCCAGGTCAATATCTTCTGACGACCAGCCCTGCTCGCGCGCTACGGCATCGCATGCCTCGGCCACGTGGTACGTATGCTCGATTTTAAGCGCGATGCGTGGGTTAGTTGCGTCGTAGGCATCGGTGTAGCTTTTGAAGGCCGCGCGCGCCCGGTCTCGATCGATAGCTGTCATAATGACTTCCTAAAAAGTTGTGTCTTTCGATCCGGTGGCAATTGTAGGCGAACTTTATTGCCACCGGTTGATATTTCTGCTGCGTTGCAAGGCGCGCTGCAGACGACTTACCAGAATGGGAGTGGCATGGTCCTTAGGATCTTTAAAATCGTCTGGCCAGTGATGCTTACCTATGTTGCAATAGGCGCGCCGTGCGGAATGATCATGGGGCAGACGGGAATGGAACCCTGGATGGTCTTTGCCCTGAGCAGCACGTTTGTGACGGGCAGCGGCCAGTTTATGATCTGCAACCTGTGGCTGGCGGGCGTGCCTGCAGCATCGATCGTCGCGAGCGTTGCTGCCATCTCCTCGCGCTTTGCGCTTTACTCGGCATCGATCACGTCGCATCTGACGGGCGCCTCGAAGCGTCAGACGCTGGCTGTTGCCGCGACGCTCACCGAGGAGGCATACGGCATCTCGCTTGCCAAGCTGGTTGAGGGGGAGGATTGGGGCCCGCGCGAATCCTTCGTGCTCAACGTGATCCTCATCGCGACATGGGGCGCTTCGTGCACGATGGGTGCCATCGTCGGTGCCGTTGTCGATGTTCCCACCGCTATTGCGAGTTTTGTCTGCACGTCGCTCTTTATCTGTCTACTCTTTTCGCAGCGGCTGTCGCGCGGCAACGTTGTCGCGGCGGTTTCGGGCGCGGTGTCCGTCACCGTATGCAAGTTCTTGGGCCTCACGAATATTGCCGTGCTGGCAAGCGTCGTGGTCGGCATTGCCATTGCGCTGGCGTGCGATGCTGTATTAGACGGAAGAGGTGCCCGCGATGCCCGTTAACGAGTTCTTGGTTCTGTGGCTGTCGTCGTGGGCTGCTATCGCGTTCTTTCGCATCGCGCCGGCGTTCGCCTTGCGCGGGAGAACGCTGTCGCCCCGCATTACCGAGGCCCTGGGTTATATCCCGCCCGCTGCCTTTGCCGCGCTGGTCGCCAACGACTTGGTGAGCCCCGGGGCGTTCGACGCGGGACTCTGGCCTGCCTTGGTTCCCTGGATTGCGGCTGCCGGCGTCGTGGTGGTGGCAATCAGGACAAAGTCGATGTTGTGGTGCTGTGTTTCGGGCATCGTGCTCTATATCGTTTTGAGCCTCGTATAAGAGCGGGACACGTTTAGCATCCCGGCCAACGAATCCAATTTTTCACCGAGCTGGTCTATTTCTTCTGGTACCATGGTCAAACTTTACTGTAGCAAAGCGTGACGTGGGCTTTTGTATCCCGTCAGCGGAAATGGGGGTTTCATGGCACAGGAAGCGATCGCCAACGAGCAAAAGAAATTCAAGGTCCCGCGCATCCCGGGCGACATCATGATCTATCCGATGATCGTCGGTCTTTTGCTCAACACCTTCTGCCCGCAGGTTTTTGAGATCGGCGGCTTCTTTACGGCTGCCTGCCGCGGTGGCTCCAATACCATCGTCGCCGCGATCCTGCTGTTTGTGGGCGCCGGCATCAGCTTTAAGTCCACGCCGGGTGCCATCAAGACCGGTATCGTCGTGCTGATCCCCAAGCTGGTCGTCGCAGCGGCTCTCGGCCTGGGCGTGGCATATTTCTTTAACGACAACTTCCTGGGTCTGAGCTCCGTGTCTATCATCGGCGGCATCACGTTTTGCAACATGGCGCTCTATACGGGCATCATGGGCGAGTTCGGCGATGAGTCCGAGCAGGGCGCCGTCGGTATCCTGTTCTTTACGGCTGGCCCCGCCGTCACGATGATCATCCTCGGTGTTTCCGGCCTCGCCAACATTCCCATTGGCACCATTATCGGCTCCATCTTGCCACTCGTTATTGGCATGGTTCTGGGCAACATGTTCCCGTTTATCAAGAACCTGCTGGTTCCCGGTGCCAATCCCGCGATTGCCGTCATCGGATTTCAGCTCGGTGCGTCCATGAGCCTGTCGAGCTTTATCACCGGCGGTATTTCCGGCATCTTGCTGGGCCTTGTCACGCTGTTTGTCGTCGGTCCCATCACCTTTGCGTTCGAGCGTCTGTGCGGCGGCAATGGCAAGGCCGCTGTGGCTTGCTCCACCATTGCCGGCACGGCTATGACCACACCGGTTGCCCTCGCCGAGGTCGCACCGCGCTACGCCGAGCTTGCGCCCACCGCGTACGCTCAGATCGCCACCGCCGTTATCATCACGGCGATCATGGCTCCGATTCTGACTGGCTGGGTCGACAAGAAGTTCTGCCAAGGCAAGGAGGATCTGTCGCCTGTCGGTGTCGAGGCCATCGAGGAGGCCGTCGCGACTGACATCGATGGCGAGTAGCAATCGATACCCATCAATGATGCCGGCGTGTGCAATTCGCGCCGTATGGGCGCCCGAACAGAAACTGTTTTGCAGTGATGTTCGGGCGCTCTGCTATTATCCCCTTTACCCCTGCGGAGTAAAGGGGTGTTTATTGCCCTGATTCGAATTGGGCGATTCTGACCACTTGGGTATTGAAGGGATGGCGCTAGTGGTTAAGGCACTCAAGATTGAGATATTCGTGCTATGCATGATTGTTCTTATCGGGCTTGCCGTGCGAAGTCGTCGCTCCTTGTTCTCGAGCACCCAGCAGCTATTGTTTAGCATGCTTGGCTACACCTCTGCCGCGTACATATTATTCGATATGATCTGGACGCTTTCGGACGGTGTGGACGGCACGTTGGGCATTGCTGCCAACTGGATTTCCAACGCGGTTTCGTTTTCGCTCTTTGCTATCGCGTGTCTCATTTGGTTTATCTATTCCGAGACGGTGCAGGGTTCTCGCCTTTTGACCTCGCGCTATAGGGTGGTGCTTGTAGCGTTGCCTACGGCTCTGGTGGTCGTGCTGGCGTTTACCAGTTACTGGACGCACGCCCTGTTCTATATCGATTCGCAGGGCGTGTATCGTCGCGGCTTTGCCTATATGATCCAGCCCATCGTCAGCTACTGTTACGTTATACATACGTCCCTGCATGCGTTTGTGCAATCTCGCAGGGTCGAGAGCCTGCAGACGAAGGCCATCTATCGAACCTTGGCATTTTTCGCCATTCCGGCCCTGGTGGGCGGTACCTTTCAGGTCGTATACTCGGTGCCCGGCCTTTGTGTCGGCATAATGATTAGCATGTTGCTGCTTTACATCATCTACCAGGAGCAGCTCATCTCGACCGACCCGTTGACTGGACTTAACAATCGCAACCGTTTTGAGACCTATATGCTGTCGCTCTTCTCAAATGTGGATCAGGCCGAAGATGTATATCTGCTTATGATGGACGCCGACGGCTTTAAGCAGATTAACGATCGCTATGGGCATGTGGAGGGCGACCACGCTCTTCAGGTCATATCCGCTGCGCTCAAAGAAGTCTGCTCGGCGTCTGGCGGCTTTATCGCACGTTATGGCGGCGATGAGTTCGTGGTGCTCCAAAAGGCGACGGCGGAGCAGGACATCATAAGCCTGTGTGCGGCAATCAACGATGAGCTCGCACGTGCCGACGTGCCGTATCTGTTGCGGATGTCCATCGGCTACGCACGGGTCGGTGACGGTGTCGATACCTGGCAAGACTTGCTTCGCGCTGCCGATGCGGAGCTCTACCGCGTCAAGGCCGAGAAAAAGAAAGCCGGCGTCCAGATACGCTAGAAAAAGGGGCGCACGCTTGCGTGCGTGGTGGCCTTCAGCTCACCGATGTACTCCATTAAACTAAAGTATGTGAATCTCTCTGCTAAATAAGGGCAGTTCGCTAGGCTTTTTTGGGTTTGTTGACGATGATGATGCCGCTGCAGACCAAGAGCAGGGCAACGATGACGGTAACGGGGCTCGTGCCGGCGCCCTCGCCAAGCAGCAGTGCGCTCAGCAGTACGCCAAAGACCGGGTTCATAAACCCAAAGACCGAGACGCGGCTGACGGGGTTGACGGCAAGCAGGCGCGACCACAGCGAGTAGGCGACCGCGGAGATAAGCGCCATGTAGATGATGAGCACGATGGCGGGGACAATCGCCGTGGGGGAGAGCGCGCCGCCCATCAAAAAGCCGATGGCGGTGAGGACCAGTCCGCCGACCAAGAACTGCCACCCGGCAAGCAAGACGCCGTCGTGCTTGCGCGAGAAGATGCCGATCAGGCAGGTCGAAAGAGCACCCGCGACAGTGGAGGCTAGGATAAAGCCCTCGCCATCGAGCCTGAAGCCAAAGGTGCCATCTGCGCCCGAGAGGTTGACGAGCGCGACGCCGGCAAAGCCCAGCGCACAGCCAAGCACCTTGGCCGTATTGAGCTTCTCGGTGTGAAATGCTAGGGCGGCAAAGAGGATTGCGAGGAAGTTGGCGCTGGCCTCGATGATGGAGCTCGACATGGCGCTGGCGCACGAGAGGCCCAGATAGAAAAAGAAGTACTGCCCGATAGTCTGGAAGAGCGACAAGACAAAGATGGGCTTGATGTCGCGAGCCTGCGGAATGAGGGGGCGGCGTTGGGCCGCACTCATCCCAACGATAACCAGGGCGCCGGCAAGCGTGAAGCGCAAGCCCGCAAAGAGCAGCTGCGAGGCGCTATCGTGCGCCGGGATACCAAAGAGCGCGTAGCCGATCTTGATGCAGGGAAACGCCGATCCCCAGAGTGCACAGCAAACAAGACAACCCAGGATGAGTCCGGGCAGGGTGGCGAGATACGGCTTGCGGCTTTCCATGATGTCCTTCCTGCATGCGCGAAGCAAAAAAGAACCCGCCACCGGATGCGTCGGTGGCGGGTGTTGTTACCCGAGGGGATTGTACCCGATGGGAAAGGTTTAAGCGAAGTAGGCCACGCCGCTCTCAAAGATCGGCATGAACTTATCGCCGGGGACATGCTCGGGCACGTTGCGGTACAGGTTGTCGCCGCGACGCTCGGCATGGCCCATCTTGCCCAGGACGCGGCCGTCGGGGCTCGTGATGCCCTCGATGGCGAGTGCGGAGCCGTTGGGGTTGACGGAGAGATCCATGCTGGGCTTGCCGTTCTCGCCCACGTACTGCGTGGCGACCTGGCCGTTGGCGATCAGCTGGGCGAGCACTTCGTCATTGGCGACAAAGCGGCCCTCGCCGTGGCTGATGGCGACGGTGTAGGGGTCGTCCAGGCTGCACTGCGACAGCCACGGGGACAAGTTGGACGAGATGCGGGTGCGCACCAGACGGCTCTGGTGGCGACCGATGGTGTTGAACGTCAACGTGGGCGCATCGGGCGTGGCGTCGACGATGTCGCCGTAGGGCACCAGGCCGAGCTTGATCAGGGCCTGGAAGCCGTTGCAGATGCCCAGCATCAGGCCATCGCGGGCCTTGAGCAGGTCGCGGACTGCCTCGGTGACCTCGGGAGCGCGGAAGAACGCCGTGATGAACTTGGCAGAGCCGTCGGGCTCGTCGCCGCCCGAGAAGCCGCCGGGGATCATAACGATCTGGCTTGCACGGATGCGGCGGGCAAGCTCGCGGGTGCTCTCGGCGACGGCCTCGGGCGTGAGGTTGTTGATCACGAAGGTGTCGGCCTCGGCACCGGCGGCACGGAAGGCGCGGGCGCTGTCGTACTCGCAGTTGTTGCCGGGGAACACGGGGATGATCACGCGCGGGCGGGCGATCTTGGCGCCGCCGTACACGCGGATATCCTTGGCGCGGAAGTCGATGGTCTCGACCTCGGGGGTCTTGCCGGCGCTGCGGTAGGCGAAGACGCCCTCGATGCCGCTCTCCCAGGCCTCCTGGAGCTCGGCGAGCTCGATGACCTCGGAGCCGGTGTCGATGACATAGCCCTCGACGGTGGTGCCCAGGGGCTCGACGACAACGCCGTCGGCGACCTCGGGCAGCTCGGCATCCTCGGCGAGCTCGACGATAAAGCTACCGTAGAGCGGGGTGAAGAGGCTCTCCACGTCCACATCCTCGGCAAGCTCGATACCGATCTGGTTGCCGACGCACATTTTAAAGAGGCTCTCGGCGCCGCAGCCGTAGCCGGGCGTGGAGATGGCCAGGGCGTTGCCGTTGGCGGTGAGCGCCTCGACGGCGTCAAACGCGGCGAGCAGCTGCTGGGCGTCGGGGCGGTAATCCTCGCCGTAGGTGGCGGGGGCGATGCGGACGACGCGGTGCGTGAGGCCCTTGAACTCGGGCGAGACGGCGCGGGCGGCCTTGCCCACGGCGACGGCGAAGCTGATCAGGGTCGGCGGAACGTTGAGCTCGCCGGTCTCGTCCTCAAACGAACCGCTCATGGAGTCCTTGCCGCCGATGGCACCGGCACCCAGGTCGACCTGGGCCATAAGGGCACCCAGGACGGCAGCCATGGGCTTGCCCCAGCGCTCTGCTTCGGTGCGCAGGCGCTCGAAGTACTCCTGGAAGGAGAGGTAGGCGCGCTTGTGCTCAAAGCCGGCGGCAACGAGCTTGGCGATGGACTCGACCACGGACAGGTAGGCGCCCGCAAACTGGTCGGCCTCCATCAAATAGGGGTTGAAGCCCCATGCCATGGCACTCGCTGTGGTGGTCTCGCCGTCCACGGGGAACTTGGCGACCATGGCTGAGCTCGGGGTGAGCTGCGTCTTGCCGCCAAAAGGCATAAGCACGGTCGCGGCGCCGATGGTGGAGTCGAAGCGCTCGGAAAGGCCCTTGTTGGAAGCGACGTTGAGGTCGGTGACGAGCGAGGTCATGCGCTCGGCGAGCGTGGCACCGGCCCAGCTGGGCTGCCACACACTGCGGGCGCAGACGTGGGCGACCTGGTGCTTGGGCGCACCGTTGGAGTTGAGGAACTCGCGGGACAGATCGACGATGGCGACGCCGTTCCAGGCCATGCGCATGCGCGGCTCGGCGGTAACCTCGGCGATAACGGTCGCCTCCAGGTTCTCCTCGGCGGCGTAGCCCATGAACTCCTCGACGTCACCGTCGGCGACGGCGCAGGCCATGCGCTCCTGGGATTCAGAGATGGCGAGCTCGGTGCCGTCAAGACCGTCGTACTTCTTGGTCACGGTATCAAGGTCGACATACAGGCCGTCGGCAAGCTCGCCTACAGCGACCGAGACACCGCCGGCGCCAAAGTCGTTGCAGCGCTTGATCAGACGGCAGGCATCGCCGCGGCGGAACAGGCGCTGCAGCTTGCGCTCGACCGGGGCGTTGCCCTTCTGGACCTCGGCGCCCGATGTCTCGATGGACTCGGTGTTCTGGGTCTTGGAGGAGCCGGTGGCACCGCCGATGCCGTCACGGCCGGTGCGGCCGCCCAACAGGATGATCTTGTCGGTGGGGGCGGGGCACTCGCGACGCACGTGGTTTGCCGGGGTAGCGCCCACGACGGCGCCGACCTCCATGCGCTTGGCGACGTAGCCGGGGTGATAGAGTTCGTTGACCTGACCGGTGGCAAGGCCGATCTGGTTGCCGTAGCTGGAGTAGCCGGCGGCAGCAGTGGTCACGAGCTTACGCTGCGGCAGCTTGCCCTCGAGCGTCTCGGACACGGGGACGGTGGGGTCGCCGGCGCCGGTGACACGCATGGCCTGGTACACGTAGCTGCGGCCCGACAGCGGGTCGCGGATGGCACCGCCCACGCAGGTGGCGGCACCGCCGAAGGGCTCGATCTCGGTCGGGTGGTTGTGGGTCTCGTTCTTAAAGAGGAACAGCCAGTCCTGGTCCTCGCCGTCGACATCGACCTTCACCTTGACGGTGCAGGCGTTGATCTCCTCGGACTCGTCGACATCGGTCATGACGCCGGTCTTCTTGAGGTACTTGGCGCCGATGGTGCCCATGTCCATGAGGCAGACGGGCTTGGTGTCGCGACCGAGTTCGTGGCGCATCTCCATGTAGCGGTCGAAGGCCTGCTGCACCACGGCGTCGTCGATCGTCACGTCGTCCAGGACGGTGCCGAAGGTGGTGTGGCGGCAGTGATCGGACCAGTAGGTGTCGATCACGCGGATCTCGGTGATGGTGGGGTCGCGATCCTCATCGCGGAAGTACTGCTGGCAGAAGGCGATGTCCGCCTCGTCCATGGCAAGGCCGCGCTCGGAAATAAAGGCGGCAAGGCCGGCTTCGTCGAGCTCGCGGAAACCGTCGAGCACCTCGACGGGCTGGGGCTCGGGGGTCTCCATGTACAGCGTCTCGGGCAGGTCGAGCGAGGCGATGCGCGCCTCGACGGGGTTCACCACGTAGTGCTTGATGGCATCAATGGCGGCCTCGTCCAGAGCGCCCGAGATCATATAGACCTTGGCGGAGCGCACGGCGGGGCGCTCGCCCTGGCTGATGAGCTGCACGCACTCGCTGGCGGAGTCGGCGCGCTGGTCAAACTGGCCAGGCAGGAATTCGACGGCAAAGACGGCGCCATCGCTTGCGGGGAGCTCGTCGTAGGTCACATCGACCTGGGGCTCGCTAAAGACGGTCGGCACGCAGGACCGGAAAAGCTCCTTGTCGATGCCCTCGACGTCGTAGCGGTTGATGATCCTCAGGGCCTCGATGCCCTTGATGCCGAGAATTTCGGTCAGCTCGCCCTTGAGCTGCTGAGCCTCGACGTCGAACCCGGGTTTCTTCTCCACGTAGATACGAGAGACCATTGGTTCCTGCCTTCCTGATCGGTTGGGCGTACGGTACGGTATGCGGCAGCGGTCGGTTTGCGGGGTCTGCCCTGCGGTCGCCTTGAGCCACATGTTTGTAAACCTCACTATGATACGACAGCTCGCGGCGCGTTGAGGACGGCGAGGGTGCTACAGTGAAGCGCAAACAAGAGAAAGGCATCACATGGCATTCGTTTCGCTCGCCATCATCGCACTCGTGGCCTTTGCGAGTCCTTTTATCGCCTCGGCGATTCCCGGAAAACCCGTTCCCGAGACGGTCTTTTTGCTCGTGCTCGGCGCGGTACTGGGACCCCATATGCTCGGCGTCATCCATGTAGATGCTGAGGTCTCGCTTGTGTCCGAGCTGGGCCTGGCCTTTTTGTTCCTGCTTGCCGGCTTTGAGATCGACCCCAAGAGCATCACAGGCGTCGAGGGGCGCTACGGCTTGGCGACGTGGGTCGTCACGTTTGGTATCGCCTGGCTTGCCGTGCGCTTTACCCCGTGGTTCTCAGTCAGTCATTTCGACGGTATCGCCGTGACGCTTGCCCTCACTTCGACGGCGCTCGGTACGCTTGTGCCCATCATGCGTGAGCGCTCGCTCACCGGCACGCGCGTGGGCGACTCGATTCTCGCGTATGGCACTTGGGGCGAGCTCGGTCCCGTGCTCGCCATGTCGGTGCTGTTGTCTGCCCGCACTGGCATCCAAACGCTCGTTATCCTTGGCTTGTTTGCGGTGGTTTGCGTGTTGCTGGCCGTGGTCCCGAGCCGCTCCAAGCGCGTCGGCAGCCGCTTCTTTGCATTTGTTGAGGAGCGCGCCGATACCACGTCGCAGACCTTCGTGCGCCTGACGGTGCTCATCCTGGTCACGCTCGTGGCATTCTCGGCTGTCTTTGATCTCGACATCGTGTTGGGTTCTTTTGCCGCCGGCTTTGTCCTGCGCTATATCATCCCCGAGGGCAACCATACGCTCGAGACCAAGCTCGACGGTCTGGCCTACGGTTTTTTGATTCCGGTGTTCTTTACCGTATCGGGCGCAAAGATCGATCTGACGGCCGTGGCGTCGCGCCCGGGTCTGCTCGTGGGCTTTATCGTGGCGTTGTTGATTATTCGTGCCGTGCCCATTCTTATTTCCATGAGCATTTGTCCTGCGACGCGCGATGTGTCGGCGTATGGTCGCATTACCGTGGCCCTGTACTGCACCACGGCGCTGCCGATCATCGTTGCCGTTACGAGCGTTGCCGTCAACGCGGGCGCGCTGTCGCAAGATATTGCGTCGGTCATGGTTGCCGCCGGTGCCATCACGGTGTTCTTGATGCCATTGCTCGCGCAGCTCTTCTACCGCGTGGTGGATGCCGCACCGGTCGCCGCCGTGGCAGAGGTTGCCGAGCATCCATCCGATGCGCTCGACATCTTGCGCGCCCACCACGACCTAGCGAGCTTGCTCGCGCGCGAGCACGAGCTGCTGACCTCGCATGGCCATGGTCGCGTATTCGAGGGCCTGCCTACGCTCGATACGATTGCCGAGCGTCTTTCCGCCGAGGCAGCGAGCGGCCACATCGATGCCCGCATCGTGGACGCGGCGCACCTGCTTGCCGATAAGACCTATGGAGACGAGGTCGACCCGTCCGAGCTGACTCCGCGTGAGCGCCGCCGCCTGGAGCGCGCCAAGCTCGCTGTGCGCGAATACCGCCGCCGCATGCTGGAGCTCTATGCGCGCGAAGAAGCCGAAGACGACGACGGTAAGTAGTCGATACTTTCTCGGGGAAGCCGCGTCCCGCTTTGAAGGCTCGGAACGGGATGTGGTTTCCGAAACGGGGGCCGTTGGGAAACTGTGTCCCGGAATGGTCGCCCAGAGTGGGATACAAGTTTCCGCGAGAGGCCCGTTGCGGAAAGTGTGTCCCAGAATCCGCGCCCAGAATGGGACATAGTTTCCGAAAGAAGGCCCTGAGGGAAACTGCGTCCCGTTTTGGGCTGAAATGCCGGGACGCAGTTTCCCTTATAAACAGAACAAGGCGCGCTGCCTGCAGTTGATGCAGGCAGCGCGCCTTTTGCGTTGAGCTCCGTTGAGGTTCGAAGTAGTGGACTAGTTGGCCATGACGCCTTCGGTCCAGGCCTCGACGTTCTCGATGCGCAGGACGTTGGCGACCTCGGCCACGCAGTCGACGCTGGCAAGCTCGGCGGCGGCAGCCTGGACGTCCTTCTCGAGCGCGCGGTGCGTCAGGAAGATGACCGAGCAGGCATCGCTGACGCCCGACTTGCCGTCCTCGACCTGGTTGATGAGCGAGATCGAGATGTTGTGCTTGGCAAAGATGTCGACCGTCTCGGACAGGGCGCCCACGCGGTCGGCGACCTTCAGACGCACATAGTACTTGGTCTGGAGCTCGTCCATGGGCTTAAAGGTGAGGTTGTGGCCATAGGGCTCAATCTCGGGCAGCGGAGCCACGCCACGGCTGATCTGCTCGGAGAGCGACAGGATATCGCCCACGACGGCGCTCGCGGTGGGGAAGGAGCCTGCGCCCGCGCCGTAGAACATGGTCTCGCCCACGGCGTCGCCTACCACGTAGACGGCGTTCATGGCACCGTTGACCTTGGCAAGCATATGGTCTGCCGGGATGAGCGTGGGATGCACGCGAACATCGACGCCGGCGTCGGTGTTGCGGGCGATGCCGAGCAGCTTAATGGTGTAGCCGAGCTCGCGGGCCTGGGCGATGTCCTCGGCGCCGATGGTGCGGATACCCTGCTGGTACACATCATCGGTGGTAACGCGGGTGCCAAAGCCGATGGAGGCGAGGATGGCCGTCTTGCTGGCGGCGTCGAAGCCGTCGACGTCTGCGGACGGGTCGGCCTCGGCATAGCCCTTGGCCTGCGCGTCGGCAAGCACGTCAGCGTAATCGGCGCCCTCGGCGTCCATGCGCGACAGGATGTAGTTGGTGGTGCCGTTGAGGATGCCGGCGATGGTCAGGATCTTGTTACCCACCAGGTCGTGCTCGAGCGTGCTGACGATGGGGATGCCGCCACCGCAGCTGGCCTCGCACTTAATCTGCACGCCGCACTCACGCGCCTTCTCGGCGAGCGTCTCGACATGACGGCCCAGCAGAGCCTTGTTGGCGGAGACGACATGCTTGCCGTGCTCGAAGGCAGTGGTGAAGATCTCGGTTGCGGGATGCTCGCCTCCGATGAGCTCGACGACGATGTCGACGGCGGGGTCGGTGACGACGTCATGCCAGTCACTCGTAAAGGCCTCGTGCTCAATACCGGCTGCCTCGGCCTGCTCCCAGGCAAGCGCGCAGGCGCGGGTCAGCTTAAGGTCGATGCCGTAGGCTGCCAGGTACTCATCGTGGTGGCTCTTGATCAGACGGGCCACGCCGCCGCCGACGGTTCCCAGACCGATCAGACCGACGTTCACGGTGCGCAGGGATTCGCTCATAGATAGCTCCTTCGTGCATCTTATGGATGGATTAACCGCTTAAAGGTTGAGTGCATTCTAGCGTGAACCGAGGGCGCGTGCTCGCCAGGCAACAGGAGTCGCACAAAACGGCACCCCCGAAACGCTGCGGAAACATTGGAAACATGCTCGCTACAAACGGAACTCCGTAACAAACTGTCAACGTTTGCGCCATAAGGTTTGCCCCGTACCGCAAGACGGCCGCACTGCGGCCAGCGAAAAAGGGGGACACCATGTTCAACATCAACAGCACGCTCAGCCGAAGGAACTTTCTCGCCGGCGCCGCGGCGCTCGGCAGCACCGCGGCACTCGCTGGTTGTTCGTCGGGTGGCTCGGACGGCGGCTCCGCCGATGACGGCAAGACCTTCAAGATTGGCGTTATCGGCCCTCTGACCGGCGCCGCGGCAACCTATGGCGTCTCGGCCGAGAAGGGCGCCAAGCTCGCCGCCAAGGATTTCTCGACCAAGGACCTCAAGCTCTCGCTTAAGTCCGAGGACGATGTCGCCGACGGCGAGAAGGCCATCAACGCCTTCAATACGTTGTGCGACTGGGGCATGCAGGCGCTCGTCGGCCCCGTCACCACCGGTGCTGCCGTCGCCGTCTCGGGCGAGATTGCCGACGATATGCTCATGGTCACGCCTTCGGCCTCGTCGCTCGACGTGACCAAGGATAAGACAACGGTCTTTCAGGTTTGCTTCACCGATCCCACCATGGGTGCCAGCGCCGCGAAGTTCTTGGCCGAGAAGTATGCAGACGCCAAGATCGCCCTGTTCTACAACTCCGGCGATACGTATAGCTCGGGCGTTGCCGACGCTTTTGCCGAGCAGGCCAAGGCATCCAAGCTCGACATCGTCGATACCGAGACCTTTAAGGACGACTCTTCCACGAGCTTTACCAACCAGCTCACCAAGGCCAAGGAGGCCGGCGCCACGCTTATCTTTGCGCCGATCTACTACACGCCGGCGTCCGTCCTGCTCAAGAACGCCAAGGACATGGGCTACGACATGACCCTCATGGGCACCGACGGCATGGACGGTCTGCTCTCCGTTGAGGGCTTCGATACCTCTCTTGCCGAGGGCGTGCTGCTCATGACCCCGTTCTCTGCCGACGATGAGAAGAACGCCGACTTCGTCAAGGCCTATAAGGACGCCTACGACGAGACGCCCAACCAGTTCGCCGCCGATGCCTATGACTGCGTCCACGCCATCGCCGAGGCTATCGATAGGGCGGGGATTGACATTTCGGCCGACGGTGCCGACATTGCCGGCGACCTTGCCAAGGCCATGCGCAAGATCAAGATCGAGGGCCTGACAGGCGAGCTGACGTGGAATGACGAGGGCCAGGTCGAAAAGCCCGCCACAGCCTATGTGATCCAGGGCGGCAAGTACATCGCCGCCTAAGTGCGCATAAAGCGCGACCAGTGAGGCCGTTTTATTCAGGGCAGGGACGCCTGTAACAGAACGGAAACATTACTTTCACACAATAAAGTGGCATTACTGCATAAAGTAATAGAAATACGCAGAATTATGGATAAATGAACAAATCCAAAGAAAAGTTGAAATAATCGCCACTTTCCTTAACTAAAGCGTCTAGTATTTTGCGAACGCCGAACACGGCGAAGGATGGCCTGTCGGGTAACCGAAACCCGACGAGATTTGAGAGGAGAGCCGCATGTCGAGCCTCACCGGTAAGTCATTGAACCCTGTTATGAATCGCAGGAGCGTTATCGCGAGCGCAGCAGGTCTGGGGGCGATGTCCATTCTAGCTGGTTGCTCCTCCAACGGCGGCGACAGCGGTTCCGCTTCGAGCGACGCTTCGTTTAAAGTTGGCACCATCGGCCCGCTGACCGGCGCCAACGCGTCTTACGGCAAGTCCGTTACCCAGGGTGTCGAGCTTGGCTGCAAGGATTTCTCGACCAAGGAGCTGCCGCTTGCCAGCAAGGCCGAGGATGACCAGGCCGATGGCGAGAAGGCCGTCAACGCCTTCAACACCCTGCTCGACTGGGGCATGCAGGCCCTCGTCGGCCCGACCACCACGGGTGCGTCGGTTGCCGTTGCCGCCGAGTGTGGTAACGACCCCAAGACGTTCATGATCACCCCGTCCGCGTCCTCCGAGGACGTCACCGACGGCAAGGATTGCGTCTTCCAGGTTTGCTTCACCGACCCCAACCAGGGTGTCAACGCTGCCAAGTTCCTGGCGCAGAAGTATGCGGACGAGAAGTTCGTGCTGTTCTATAACTCCGGCGACGCCTATTCTTCGGGCATCGCGGATTCCTTTAAGGCCCAGGCCGCTGAGTCCAAGCTCGAGGTTGTTGACGAGGAGACCTTTAAGGACGACTCCGCCACGAGCTTTACCAACCAGCTGACCAAGGCCAAGCAGGCCGGCGCCACCATGATCTTTGCGCCGATTTACTACACGCCGGCGTCCGTCCTGCTCAAGAACGCCAAGGATATGGGCTACGACGTCAAGATGATGGGCTGCGACGGCATGGACGGCATCTTGGGCGTTGAGGGCTTCGACACCTCTCTTGCCGAGGGCCTGCTGCTCATGACCCCGTTCTCCGCCGACGACGAGAAGAACGCCGACTTCGTCAACGCTTACAAGGATAAGTACGGCGATACTCCCGACCAGTTTGCCGCCGACGCCTACGATGGCGTGCACGCGGTGGCCGAGGCCCTCAAGGAGGCCGGTCTTGGTGTCGACGCCGACCCGACCGAGGTCGCCGAGAAGCTGCCCAAGGCTATGCTCAAGATTACTGTTGACGGTCTGACCGGCAAGCTCACCTGGAACGATAAGGGCCAGGTCCAGAAGGAGCCCACGGCGTACGTCATCACCGACGGCAAGTACGTACAGGCCTAATAGGCCGCCTTACATAGAGCGGTTTTGATCCCAAGCAGGGGAGGTTTTGGCCTTCCCTGCTTGCTTGGTATCTAGGGACGATGTAACGTCCCTGTTTCATACATCAACTGGAAACCTATTCGAAAGGGGGATGTGGAACATGACGGTCTTTATCCAATACCTGGTCAACGGCCTGTCCATGGGCAGCGTCTACGCCATCATCGCGTTGGGCTACACCATGGTCTACGGTATCGCCAAGATGCTCAACTTCGCTCACGGCGACGTCATCATGGTCGGTGCCTATGTTTCGTTCTGCGCCACGTCGTATCTCGGCCTCCCGGGCTGGGCATCTGTAATTCTCTCTTGTGTGGTCTGTACCGTTCTTGGTGTTCTCATCGAGGGTCTGGCATACAAGCCGCTGCGTCAGGCGGGCCCGCTGGCCGTTCTGATCACGGCTATCGGCGTGTCCTACTTCCTACAGAATGCCGCACAGCTTCTGTGGGGCGCCACGCCCAAGAACTTCACTTCGCTCGTCACCTTCCCGGTGCCGGAGTTCTTGGCCAAGTTCAACGTAAGCGCCGTCTCGCTCGTCACCATCGTCGCCTGCCTGGCTATCATGGCCGGTCTGATGTTCTTTACGGGTAAGACCAAGATGGGCAAGGCCATGCGCGCCGTGTCCGAGGACAAGGCCGCCGCTCAGCTCATGGGCATCAACGTCAACCGCACCATCTCGATGACGTTTGCCATCGGCTCTGCCCTTGCCGCCATCGCCGGCGTGCTGCTGTGCTCCTACTCGCCGGTGTTGCAGCCCACGACGGGCGCCATGCCTGGCATCAAGGCCTTCGACGCTGCCGTTTTCGGCGGCATCGGCTCCATCCCCGGCGCCTTTGTCGGCGGCATTCTCATCGGCATCATCGAGGCGATGGCGCAGGCTTACATTTCCACGAGCCTTGCCAACTCTATCGTCTTTGGTGTTTTGATCATCGTCCTGCTCGTCAAGCCTGCCGGCCTCTTGGGCAAGTACGTCCCCGAGAAGGTGTAGGTGAGCGTTATGAAGTTTCTTAAAGATAAGCAGACGCGCCACGACTTTGTCACGTACGCCATGTGCATCGTGGCCTTCGCCATCGTGTTCTTTATGCAGTCCAACCATATGATCCCGCGCATGATCGCCGGCCAGTTGGTTCCCATTACGGCCTACATCGTCATGGCCATTTCCCTCAACCTCGTCGTCGGCATCGCGGGCGACCTGTCGCTGGGCCATGCGGGCTTTATGAGTGTCGGTGCCTACACGGGCATCGTCACCGCGGTCGCCCTCGAGAGCGCCGTTCCCTCCGATCCGGTGCGCCTGATCATCAGCATCGTGGTCGGCGCTATCGCCGCTGCCATCTTGGGCTTCTTGATCGGTATCCCGGTTCTGCGCCTGAGCGGCGACTATCTGGCCATCGTGACCTTGGCTTTTGGCGAGATCATCAAAGAGATCGTCACCTGCCTTATCGTGGGCGTCGACTCCCGCGGCCTGCATGTGATCTTTAACATCACGGGTAACTCCACGATCGACGACCTGCACCTGCTCGAGGACGGCACCGCCATCATCAAGGGCGCGCAGGGCGCCTCGGGCGTGTCGACGTACTCGACCTTCCTCGCCGGTGCCATCCTGGTCATGGTCGCACTCGTGATCGTGCTCAACCTGGTTCGCAGCCGTACCGGCCGTGCCATTATGGCCGTGCGCGACAACAAGATTGCAGCCGAGTCCGTAGGCATCTCCGTCACCGAGTACCGCATGATCGCCTTCGTTGTTTCCGCTGCCCTCGCCGGTGCTGCTGGAGCTCTCTTCGGCGGTAACTTCTCGCAGCTCTCCGCCACCAAGTTCGACTTCAACACGTCGATCCTCATCCTGGTGTTCGTGGTCTTGGGTGGTCTGGGCAATATGCGCGGCTCCGTTATCGCGGCGGCGTTGCTCACGGTGCTTCCCGAGCTGCTCCGTCAGTTCTCGGACTACCGCATGCTCATCTACGCCATCGTGTTGATTCTGGTCATGGTCTTTACTAACAACCCACAGCTCAAGGCGTTCTTCGCACGCATTAAGGACCGCTTTGCTTCCAAGAAGGAGGTGGCAGCCGATGCCCAGTAAGTTTGAGTTCAACAAGGGCAAGATGGTCCCGTATCCTTCTGGCGCCATCGTTCCCGACCGCGACTTGGGCCAGCGCCCGGCGCTCGAGTGCATCCACCTGGGCATTGAATTCGGCGGCCTTAAGGCAGTCGATGACTTTAGCCTGACCATCGGCAAGACTGAGATCGCCGGTCTCATCGGCCCCAACGGTGCCGGCAAGACCACGGTCTTCAACCTGCTTACCAAGGTGTACCAGCCTACGCACGGCACCATCCTACTCGACGGTGAGGACACCTCGGGCAAGTCGGTCTACCAGGTCAACCGCATGGGTATTGCCCGTACGTTCCAGAACATTCGCCTGTTCAACACCATGACGGTGGAGGACAACGTTAAGGTCGGCCTGCACAACCAGGAGCGCTACTCCGGCTTTGAGGGCGTGCTGCGCCTGCCGACGTATTGGAAGCACGAGAAGGCCGCCCACGAGCGCGCCATGGAGCTGCTGTCCATTTTTGACATGGAGCACCTGGCAAATGAACAGGCCGGATCGCTGCCTTACGGCGCCCAGCGTCGTCTGGAAATCGTCCGTGCGCTTGCCACCAACCCCAAGTTGCTGCTGCTCGACGAGCCTGCCGCCGGCATGAACCCGTCCGAGACCGCGGAGCTCATGGAGAACATCGTCAAGATTCGCGACACCTTTGGCATTGCCATCATGCTCATTGAGCACGACATGTCGCTCGTCATGAACATCTGCGAGGGCATCTGCGTGCTCAACTTTGGTAAGGTCATCGCCAAGGGCACGGCCGAGGAAATCCAGAACAACGATGCCGTTATCGAAGCGTATCTGGGCAAGCAGGATAAGGGGGAGAACTAAATGGCAGAGCCGATGCTTTCCGTCTACAACATCAACGTCTGGTACGGCGCCATCCACGCCATCAAGGACATCTCCTTTAACGTCAACGAGGGCGAGATCGTGGCCCTGATTGGTGCCAACGGTGCCGGCAAGTCCACAACGCTCAAGACCGTCTCGGGCCTGCTGCGCTCCAAGACCGGCTCCATCAAGTTTATGGGCGAGGACATTACCCATACGCCCGCTGATAAGCTGGTTGGTAAGGGCCTGGCTCAGGTTCCCGAGGGACGTCGCGCCTTTTTGCAGATGACGGTTGAGGAGAACCTGGAGATGGGCGCCTATACGCAGCCCAAGTCCACGGTGGCTCCGGGCCTTGAGCGCGTCTACGAGCAGTTCCCGCGCCTGAAGGAACGCCGTCGCCAGGTCGCCGGCACCCTTTCAGGCGGCGAGCAGCAGATGCTCGTTATGGGGCGCGCCCTTATGAGTAACCCCAAACTGCTTATGCTCGACGAACCTTCCATGGGTCTGGCGCCGATTCTGATCGAACAGATCTTCCAGATTGTCGAGGACCTGCACAAGGCCGGCACCACGGTGCTTCTGGTCGAGCAAAACGCGCAGATGGCGCTTTCCATCGCCACACGCGGTTACGTGCTCGAGACCGGCAAGATCACCATGACCGGCACCGGCCAAGAGCTCCTGCACGACGACAACGTCCGCAAAGCCTACCTGGGCGGTTAATCCATTCAACGAAGGGGCGCTGACTATCTTGGTCAGCGCCCCTTTTTGGTGCAAGGGAGTCAGGTTGCTTTGCACCATAAACAGTCCCTATTCCACCGCAACTTCATGGGGATGTGTGACAATGCCCGTCGGAAAACATCTGCTGTCTTTGGGGGTCTATCTATGCTGTATGAGTTTTGTGCCGAGAACTTTGAGCGGGTGCCGGCAGCTATCGATGCCGGTGCAAAGCGCGTCGAGCTGTGCGACAACCTTGCCGTTGGTGGCACCACGCCTTCTGCCGGCGTTATCAGCGCTACAGTCAGCTATGCTCACGAGCATGACGCGCGAGTGATGTGCATGATTCGTCCGCGTGGCGGTGACTTTCATTACAACCAAGACGAGCTGCGCATGATGGAGATGGACCTGGGCCTTGCAGTAAGCGCCGGCGTTGACGGCTTGGTCTTTGGCTGCTGCAAGCCCTGCGCTGGCGGATGGGCGCTCGACGAGCTTACGTTGGGCGCCCTCGTGATGGCTGCGGGCTGCGCGACCGAGGAATGCAAGCGTGAGCCCATCGACATCACCTTCCACATGGCGTTTGACCAGCTCTCGCCCGAGGCTCAACTCGGTGCCGTCGATACACTCGCCGATTGCGGTGTTACGTGCATCCTGACGCACGGCGGTGCCGCCGGCACGCCGATCGAGGACAACCTGGAGCACCTGTCGCGTCTTGTCGAGTATGCGGGCGACCGCCTGACCATCCTTCCCGGCGGCGGCATTTCCACGGCCAACCGCGATACCGTGGCGGCGGCACTGGGCGTCTCCGAGCTCCATGGCACCAGGATCGTGCCACTGGAGGTATAACCCGTGGCGCTGGTATTTGACGTTCAGCAGGCGAACGGTAAGCCCGACGACAACCGTCGTCCCGGCACCGCGTGCCCCTTTTGCGATACAGAAGGGCTCACCGACATCATTCGCCGTGATGGCGATTGCATTTGGCTCGAGAATAAGTTCAAGACCCTGCGGGCCACCCGTCAAACCGTGCTGATCGAGTCGGCCGATCACGATGCCGACCTGGTGACCTATGAGCCGGATGAACTCCACCATGTGATGCGGTTTGCCCTGGGTTGCTGGCAGCAGATGATCGATTCACAGCAGTATCGAAGCGTGCTCATGTACAAGAACAAGGGTCCGCTCTCGGGCGGTAGTCTCGTTCATCCGCACATGCAGATTGTGGGTTTGGAGCAGGAAGACGGCTACACTTCGCTGACTTCTGCCAATTTCGAAGGCATCAATGTCTGGCAACAGGGGAGAATCGCGGTCAACATCTCAACCGAGCCCATCATGGGATTCTTTGAGGTCAACGTCTCGGCTCCACAGGGAATCGCCGCCAGCGACGACGCCCATGACCAAGCCGAGGCAGACCTGTTTGCCGATGCGATTCAGGTGGTTCTGCGCTACATTTTGCGCGAACACCATGGCGGTCGCGCAGAGTCGTACAACCTGTTCTTCTATCACCTGGACGGTCGGACCATTGCCAAGGCGCTGCCGCGTTGGGTGGTTTCGCCCTACTTTGTGGGCTATCGTTTGGCCCAGGTCAATGCCGAGACGACGCTCGATATCGATGCTGAGCGTCTGCGCGCACGCCTGGAGGCGCTTGCATAGCCAAAGGCTCGGCCTCGCGCCTGTGGCTGACTATTTCGCCATTACGCTGCGGCCAGCCTCGACCCGCTTGCGCTGGGCGGCGCGCTCCTCGCCGGTCAGACGCTCAAAGAGGTGCCCGATAAGCGAGGCGAGCACCTGCTGAAACAACGTTCCACACATGACGGGAAACACAACTTCGCCCGGAAAGTATTGCGTGGCGATGACGGCGCCCGAAGAGATGTTACGCATGCCGCAGGTAAAGCACATGGTAGTCGTCTCGCTATATGGCAGATGCAGCGCACGGGCGACCAGAAAACCGACGACAAAGCCGCTGATGGCGAAGGTCATAATAAAGAGGGCGACTTCCAGGCGCACCGCGTTCATGTGCAGCACGTACTCGCTCATGGCGGTGGAGTTGGACGCGATGACGCCCATCATCATGAACTTGCAGGCGGGCGAGAGCGCGGGGGAGAGCTTCTCGTGTCCCCATCCACGCGTGAGCTCGTTGATCACGATGCCGAGCACGGCGGGGATGGCGATCATAAAGGCCATGTCCTGCATCATGCTCGGCACATCGATCGAGACGGTGGCACCCAGCAAGAGCTTGAGCGTGAGCGGAATCGTCACAGGTGAGATGACCGAGGACGTTAGGATGATGGTGAGCGCGAGCGGGCCGTTGCCGCCGAACATGCTAATCCACATAAAGGCAGTGACTGCCACGGGTACGCTGTACTCGAGCACGATGCCGCAGACAAGGTTGGGGTTGGAGCCAAAGAACAGTGAACCCATGGCATACGCCGCGATGGGAATAAGCACTGCCGAGACCAGCAGCGCCAGAATCAGGTGCAGCGGACGGTGGAACACCTCGGCTACCTGGTGAAAGGTGTTGCTGAGCGCGCCCTGAAACGTCATAAAGGCGAAGAGGGCGGGAACAATGGGCTTGAGCACGCCGATCTGCTGGGGAAAGAGCACGCCGAGCGCCACGCAAATCGGAACGATGATCTGCATATGCCCCGCGAGGAACTTTCCCAGTCCAGCCCATTGCTTCATATGTCCCGTGACTCCCTTTATCCGCGAACTCGTTTGTATGGATATGCTAGACGCTCGTATGCGTCCGTGCGGCTGAAACGCTCGATTATTTCGAGGGCATTACCGCCATCGTTTGCCGAAACCGCGGCGCACCGCGGCGTTTTGCGTCCGCGCTGCACGGTATAATAAATCCGTTCAACAGATCGGCCTGCCGAAGCGGGCATACACAGAGGACTCATCGCTATGAACCGTGAGAGGTATCGCGGCGACCTGCCCCTATCAGGGGTGGGTGCCTATGTCATCGCTTAAGACGACGCATCGCTGGGCGGTCGCTCAGCAAAACCCCGAGCTCGAAAAGGAGCTTTCGGCTGGTCTGGGCATTCCCGGGCTGGTGGCGCGCATTATGGTCGCGCACGGCATTGGCTCCATCAAAGAGGGCCAATTGTTTTTGACGCCTTCGCTCGATCGCGACTGGGCCGACCCACTCATTATCCCGGGCATGTCGGTCGTTGCCGACCGCGTCGAGCGTGCCATCCGCAACCACGAGCACATTGCAGTCTTTGGCGATTTTGACGTTGACGGCATTACGTCGACCTGCCTGTTGACCGAGGCACTGCGCACGTTTGGCGCCGATGTCACGCCGTTTATTCCGCATCGCTTTGATGAGGGCTACGGTCTTTCGCGCGCGGCACTCGACCGCGTTAACGAGCTCGCTCGCCCTCAGCTGATCGTGACCGTCGATAACGGCATTGCCGCCAAGGAAGAGGTTTCCTATCTGGAGAGCCTGGGGATCGATTTGGTGGTCACGGACCATCACGAGCCCTCCGACCAGGTGCCGCAGGGTGTGCCCCTGACCGACCCTAAGCTCGAGGACGAGGGCCCCTCGCGCGAGCTTGCCGGTGCCGGTGTGGCGCTCAAGCTGGTGCAGGTTTTGGGTGAGCGTCTGGGCAAGCCGTCGTATTGGCGTTCGTTGATTGAGGTCGCGGCGCTGGGTACCGTGTCCGACATGATGCCGCTCACGCCCGAGAACCGCGCGCTGGTTGCCGAGGGCATCCAGCAGATGCGCGTAACCGCTCGCCCCGGCTATATCGCGCTTGCCGCGCTCGCCAAGGCGGACCTTTCGAGCATTACGGCGGATGGCCTGTCATTCTCGCTCATTCCCCGCTTAAACGCTGCCGGTCGCATGGCCGATCCCAAGCTGGCGCTCGACCTGCTGCTTGCCCGCAATCCCATCGAAGCAAGCGCGCTGGCGGCTGAGCTCGAGGAAATCAACCGCCAGCGCCGTGAGATCGAGGCGGAGCTCACGCGCGATGCCATGGCAAAGGTCGAGGAGACCTATGACGGCGGACGCGCGATCGTCGTGGGCGGTGAAGGCTGGCACGAGGGTGTCAAGGGCATCGTGGCAAGCCGTCTGACCAACCGCTATCACGTGCCGGCGCTGCTGTTCTCGATCGAGGACGGTATCGCGCGCGGCTCTGGTCGCTCGGTGGGCAAAGTTAACCTGTTTGACGCCGTCGAGCGCTGTTCCGACCTGCTGATTCGTCGCGGCGGACATGCCGGTGCGGTGGGTGTGACCATCGAGGCATCCAAGCTCGATGAATTCCGTCGTCGCCTTTCCGCCGTGCTATCGGAGATTCCCGCCGAGGACTTTGAAGACATCGACGAGGTTGCCGCCACGGTCGACCTTTCCGAGTTGAATATCGAGACTATAGAGCAGATTTCCCGTCTTGAGCCGTTTGGCCAGGGCAACAAGGTGCCGCTGCTGGCCGCCGAGGGCGTGACGATGTGCGATCGCGCCGTGGTGGGCAAAACCGGCGAGCACATGCGCTTTGTGGCGACCGATGGCGCCGCGAGCGTGCCGGCCATTATGTTCCGCGTGCCGCAAATCGATAAGCTCATCAACTGCGATAGCGCTGTCGACTTGGTGTTCGAGGCCGTTGCCGAGCATTGGCAGGGGCGTGTGAAGCCCAAGCTCATGATCAAGGATGTTCTGGTCCGCGATACCACGCTGCCCAGCGTCGACGATCCGGCATGCGAGCTTCGTCGTGGCGTGCAGCCGGCGGATTCCGGCCTGCGCCTGGAGTCGCGTAAGCGCGAGACACTCGCCCAGCTTTCCTATACCGAGCTGACGCGCTCGCTTATCCATAGCTTTATAGGCTCGAACCAGCCGCACCGCGCGCAGGTCGAGGCGCTCGATGCCCTGGCCGATCACCAAAGTGTTCTGGCCGTTATGGGAACGGGGCGCGGCAAGTCGCTCATCTTCCATGTGCATGCCGCGCGCGAGGCGGTTCTTCGCGGGCGTGCGAGCATCTTTGTCTATCCGCTGCGCGCGCTCGTTGCCGACCAGGCCTATCACCTCTCGTCGACGATGGCAGCGCTCGGCATTGGCGTTGGCGTGCTGACCGGCGAGACCGTGGAGGCCGCACGCGATGACGTGTTCGCCGGTCTAGCTTCGGGCCGTACCGGCATCGTGCTCACGACGCCCGAGTTCCTATCTATCCACCGTGACCGCTTCGCACGTTCGGGTCGCGTCGGCTTTGTCGTTATCGATGAGGCGCATCATGCCGGTCTTGCCAAGGGCGGCGACCGCAGCGCCTATCTCGACATGCCCGACATCCTCAAAGTTCTGGGCGAACCGGTCGTTATGGCTGCGACGGCCACCGCGACGGCTCCGGTCGTGGCCGAGCTTGCCCGCATGCTGCCGATCACTCACACGGTGGTCGACGAGACGGTGCGCGAGAACCTGCAACTCGAGGACGATCGCGACCTCGCAAGCCGCGAAAATCGCCTGGTGTCGATTGTGGCGACGGGGGAGAAGACCGTTATCTACGTCAATTCGCGCGACCAGTCCGTGGCGCTTGCCAAGACGCTGCGCAAGCGCGTGCCAGACTGTGCGACCCATATCGCGTTCTATAACGCGGGGCTTGCGCGCTCCGATCGTCGCCGTGTCGAGGAGGCGTTTCGAGACGGCAGCCTCAGCTGCATCGTTTCGACCTCCGCCTTTGGCGAGGGCGTCAACCTTCCCGATATTCGCCATGTCGTGCTCTATCACATGCCGTTTGGCGCGATTGAGTTTAACCAGATGAGCGGCCGCGCCGGTCGCGATGGACAGCCCGCCGTGATTCACCTGCTCTATTCGTCGCGCGACGCCCGCATTAACGAGCGCCTACTCGACTGCTATGCGCCCGAGCGCGATGAGCTTGTCACGCTCTATCGAGCGCTGCAGACCATGTGGCGCTCCAACCGTGGCAAGACGGGGGACGATTCATTCTGCGCAAGCGATATCGATATTGCGCAGATGTGCCTTGCCATCGATGCTCGCACGCCGGTTGACGAGCGCTCGGTGGAAAGCGGCCTGGGAATCTTCGAAGAGCTTGGTTTCTGTCGCGTTTCGGGGTTTGACGACACTCGTCGCATCGCGATGGCCGAAAACCCCGGCCGTGTGCAATTGAGCAGGTCAATTCGCTATTTGGAGGGCTTGCGCTCGCGCATGGAGTTCTCGGCTTTCCGGAGTTGGGCGCTCGATTCGTGTGCTTCTGATATGCTAGCCAAAGTTAACCGCCCGATCGTACCGCGGGCCTAGGGGAAGGGGACCTCGATGGATGCCGCAGCCCGTACCGCCCATGATTCCACCCTCCAGCCGTTTTCGGAGATGGAGCACTATAAGCATGCCGATGAGCTGCCGCCCGAGATTATGGCGGACAGCTACGACAAGCTGGAGCGCCTGTGCCTCAAATATATGAATGAGGACGACTTTTCTAAGGTGGAGCAGGCTTATTGCTTTGCCGCCGAGAAGCACTGCAACCAAAAGCGCCGCTCGGGTGAGATGTACATCAACCATCCCGTCGAGGTGGCCATCATTTTGGCCGATCTCAAGATGGACTGCGATGTGGTGTGTGCCGCGCTGCTGCACGATACCGTCGAGGATACCGAGACCTCGCTTGCCGATGTTTCCGGCCTGTTTGGCGATACGGTGGCCGAGCTCGTCGATGGCGTGACCAAGCTCACCAACATCGAAGTCGACAGTATGGACGAGAAGCAGGCGCTTACGCTGCGCAAGATGTTCCTTGCCATGTCCAAGGACATTCGCGTCATCATCGTTAAACTTGCCGATCGTCTGCACAACATGCGAACGCTGGCAGCCCTGCGCGAGGACCGTCGCCTGTTTAAGGCACGCGAGACTATGGACGTGTACGCGCCCCTGGCCGACCGCCTGGGCATGAGCTCTATTAAGTGGGAGCTTGAGGATCTGTCCTTCTTCTATTTGGAGCCCGACGCCTACCAGCGCATCGCGCGCATGGTGGCAGAGTCGCGTGAGGTTCGCGAGCGCTATCTGGCCGAGACTATCAAGACGCTCACCGATGAGCTCAACCGCATTGGCCTGGAGGGCTTCCAGATCAACGGTCGCTCCAAGCACTATTGGTCCATCTACCAAAAGATGAAGCGCAAGGGCAAGGAATTCTCCGAGATTTATGACTTGGTGGCGCTGCGCGTCATCACCCATTCGGTGCGCGATTGCTATTCCACGCTCGGTGCGGTGCATACGCTGTGGCACCCCATGCCCGGTCGCTTTAAAGACTATATCGCCATGCCCAAGGTCAATAACTACCAATCGCTTCACACGACGGTTATCGGACCCACGGCTCGTCCGCTCGAGATTCAGATTCGAACCTACGAGATGCATGAGCAGGCCGAGTACGGCATTGCCGCCCACTGGCTCTATAAGAAGTCGGGCGGATCGTCTGCCTCAAAGACCAATGATGCCCAGCGTCTGGATGATCAGATTAACTGGCTCAAGCACTCACTCGACTGGGCGGCGTCTGACGAGATCACCGATGCCAAGGAATACCTGCACTCGCTGAAGGTTGACTTGTTTGACCAGGAGATTTTTGTCTTTACGCCCAAGGGCGAGGTCATGGCGCTTCGTGCCGGCTCTACACCGCTCGACTTTGCCTACGCCGTTCATACCGAGGTCGGCAACCACTGCGTCGGCGCCAAGATCAACGGTGCGGTGGCGCCGCTTACGCACGAGATCAAGACGGGTGACCGCGTTGAAATCCTGACTAACAAGAGTTCCAAGCCGTCGCGTGATTGGCTCAAGATCGTCAAGACGCCTTCGGCCAAGTCCAAGATCCGTCGCTACTTTGCCGCCGCGACTAAGGACGACGACGCTGCCGCCGGCCGCGATATGCTGGCCAAGGACCTGCGCAAGCGCGGATATGGCATTTCTACGCCGCGTTCGACGCGTGCGCTCAATGCCGTGGCGGAGCAGTTTAACTTCAAGCAGCTCGAGGACCTGTTCGCAGCCGTTGGGGCGGGCAAAGTCGCCCCGCGTGCCGTGGGCAACAAAGTCGAGCAAATCTTGGACCCCAAGCCCGAGGAACAGCTCACCAAGGCCGAGGCTATCGCCGAGGTCGTGAAGCAGCCCGCCCGCGGCTCCAACCGCAAGCCGCAAAAGCGCGGCAAGAGCGCCAGTAACGGCATTATCGTCAAAGGCGAGAGCAACAGCGGCCTGCTGGTCCGTCTGGCTCATTGCTGCAACCCCGTGACGGGCGACGACATCGTCGGCTTCATCACGCGCGGTCGTGGCGTTTCGGTGCATCGCGCCAATTGCCCCAACGTCAAGGGTCTTATGGAGCATCCCGAGCGCATGATCGAAGTGGAGTGGGACGGCGCTGCCGACACCCTCTTCCAGGTCGAGATCGTGGTCGAGTGCCTGGACCGCATGGGCCTGCTCAAGGATGTCACCATTGCCATTGGCGATGCGGGCGGCAATATCCTTTCCGCCGCCACGTCGACCAACCGCGAGGGCATTGCAACCCTGCGCTTTATGGTCGAGATCTCGGACGCGAGCGGTCTGGATCCGCTGCTGGCTTCCATCAGCAGCGTTGACTCGGTCTATGACGCACGCCGTTTGATGCCTGGTGAGGGTGGGGCTCAGCTTAAGCGCCGCGTTTAGTTGCGACGAACGTGTCACATTATCGATATTCGCTACACTCGAGGCATCGTTTGATGCCTCGAGTTTTATAGAGAGGAGAGGAACATGAGTGCTGTGCCCTTGGATTTAACTCCCAAGGGATCGGTCGAGATCGAGACGCTCGTAAACGGTCCCATTCAGACCAATAGCTATGCTGTTATTTCGGACAATGAGTGCGTGATTATCGACCCCGCATGGGAAGGCGAGCGCCTGGTGGAGCATATTCGAGCCGAGCATCCCGGCGTACGCGTGCTTGGCGCCGTATGCACTCATGGCCATGCCGACCATGTTGGTGGTGTTGCCGGGGTTCGAGCTGTCATTGGCAACGGCGCATTATATGAGTTGTGCGCTAAGGACGTGACGGTACCTCGCGCAAATATCGAGGAGCAGCGCGCCATGTGGGGTATCGAGACGCCCGATCCGGGTGAGCCGACGTGCCTGCTCGCCGAGGGCGATGCTATCGAGGTGGGCGATATCTGCCTGCAGGTGATCGAGACACCCGGGCATACGCCGGGCGGTATCGTCTTGTTTGCTGCCACCGAGCAGGGGAACATTGCCTTTGTGGGCGACACGCTATTCCCGGGCAGCCACGGCCGCACCGATCTTGCCGGTGGCGACGAGGCAGCGATTCTGCGCTCGCTCTCCAAGCTCGCCCGGCTTCTCCCACCCGATACCGTTTGCCTAACCGGCCATGGCGATTCGACCACCATGGCACGCGAGCTCATGCAGAACCCTTTCATGCAGATGTAGCTTAATAGTCGGCTTTTGAAGCACGAGAAGCGTCCAAACGTCAAGCTATTTTTCCCCAACGGGCCGATTCCGTAGGGCAAACGGTCAAAAAAGTCTGTTTGGACGATATTCGTGAACAAACGAACGTTTATGCTCGGGTGCGCCGTGGTAAAATCTCAGGCGTTATCGGAGCAACCTTACAGGAGGTTTCTTTTATGCTCGTCAACGCAGCAGACATGCTCAAGAAGGCCGAGGCCGGCAAGTACGGTCTCGGTGCCTTCAACACCAACAACCTCGAGTGGACCCTGGCTATTCTCCAGGCCGCCGAGGAGGCCAAGTCTCCGCTGATCCTTCAGTGCACCGCTGGTGCCGCTAAGTGGATGGGCGGTTTCAAGGTCTGCGCCGACATGGTCAAGGCTGCCGTCGAGGCCACGGGCGTTACCGTTCCCGTCGCCCTTCACCTCGATCACGGTTCTTACGAGGACTGCTTCAAGTGCATCGAGGCCGGCTTCACGTCCATCATGTATGACGGCTCTCACGAGGAGACCTTCCAGCTTAACCTCGACCGCACCAAGGAGCTCGTTGAGCTTGCCCACTCCAAGGGCATGTCCATCGAGGCCGAGGTCGGCGGCATCGGCGGCACCGAGGACGGCGTGACCTCCAGCGGCGAGCTCGCTGATCCTGCTGAGTGCAAGCAGATCGCTGACCTGGGCGTCGACTTCCTCGCCTGCGGTATCGGCAACATCCACGGCGTGTACCCTGCCGACTGGGCTGGCCTTTCCTTCGAGCGTCTGGGCGAGATTAAGGCCCAGACCGGCGACCTGCCCCTCGTCCTGCACGGTGGCACCGGCATCCCCGAGGATCAGATCAAGAAGGCCATCTCCCTGGGTATCTCCAAGATCAACGTCAACACCGACCTGCAGCTCGTCTTCGCCAAGGGCGTTCGCGAGTACATCGAGGCTGGCAAGGATCAGCAGGGCAAGGGCTTTGACCCCCGCAAGCTCCTCAAGCCTGGTCGCGACAACATCGTTGCCCGCACCAAGGAGCTCATGGAGGAGTTTGGCTCCGTCAACAAGGCGTAAGCGTCGCTAAACTTCCCGCCGGAAGCCCCGTCCCCCTACACTGTTTCCTTTGCGCTCACCTGGCTTTGCCAGAAGTCGCGCCAAGGAAGCAGTTCCGGGGGACGGGGCTTCCTTCGTTTAACGCCGCAGGGTTACGAGGCTGAATTATTTATTTGACTACCGTTCAGCGGTGTTGATGGCTCCCTTGTTGGGGCTTTCTTTTTATCTCGCTACAATGGGCTTCAAGGGTTCTAGTGACATGGAGTTTGGTATGGCTGTTATTAATGTGCTGCCTTCGGATGGGAAGGTTATTGACGAGGGTCCTGTTGGTTGCTCTATTGATGTTTGCTGTGATGACTTTCGTCATCTCGATATTGGACTGCCGCCCGAGATTCTTCGACTCAAGGATGCCGGATATTTGACGCAGGCTATTGAGGCCTGCGACCGTCTACTTGCCCAAAATCCCGATCCCTCGCTCGCTGCCTGCGTCCGTGCCGAGCGGTATCGCATGCTTGAGACGCCGCTTCATTTTTCGGTGTCGCGCGATCGAGCTATTGCGATGATTCGCGAGGAGTGGCTTGAGTTTACTGAGGAGCAGTTTAACGATCTGATTGACCGTAAGCGTATTGACTGGCGCTTTATCGACGGCGAGCTGTTCGTTCTCGACAACTTCCTCGATTCGCTTCGCGTATATCCCAAAGAGGTCCCCGGCATGCGTCCCGATCCTACGGACGGAATTGCACTGCGCAACGAGATGCTCAAGGAGATGGAGTCGCAAAACGGATTGGCTCGCGTCATTACGCTTAAAGCGTCTGTGTCTGTCCCCGGCGCTCTAGAGGGGGAGACCGTTCGCGCTTGGCTTCCCGTTGCCGCCACCTGCCGCCAGCAGTCTCGGGTCGAGATTCTCGACATGACGCCGGAGGGTGCTGTTGCTCCCGCGAACGCTTCGGCGCGTACCGTCTCGTGGTCTTCTTCGAGTGAGCGCTCATTCTCGGTGACCTATCGCTATCACATCGATGCTGCTTATTGTGATGTCTACGGTGGCACACTTCCGGTTCATCCGCGTATGGACGCGCCTCTGCCCGAGGATATTTCCGAGGACCGTCCGCACATTGCATTCACGCCGTATCTGCTGCAGCTGACGGCCGGTGTTGTTGACGGACTCGAGGATCCGCTCGATCGCGCCTGTGCTATCTATGATTACCTGACGCAGCATCTCGACTATCGCTATCAGCCGCCGTACTTGCTTTTGGGATCTATTGCCGATGACTGCGCGCATTCGCTCCGCGGCGATTGCGGTGTTATGGCGCTTACGTTTATCACCATGTGCCGCATCGCGGGCGTGCCCGCCCGTTGGCAGAGCGGCCTGTACGTTGCGCCCGATTCGGTGGGGTCGCACGACTGGGCAGAGTTCTATACGCCGCAGACCGGTTGGCTCAACGCCGATGTGTCATTTGGATCTTCTGCTCGCAGGATGGGGGAGGAGTGGCGCCGCCGTCACTACTTTGGCAATCTCGACCCGTGGCGTATGGTGGCCAACAATCGATTCCAGGCAGAGTTTGAGCCCTCTTTCGACGGCATGCGCGAGGACCCTTACGATAACCAGATGGGTGAGGCTTCGGTCGACGGTCGCGGATGCCGTCAGCGCGAGATGCTCCGCACGGTCGAACTCATCGAAATGCTCGAAGTTCCATTTTCGGACTAATCGGTAGAAAGCTGTGATAAACTAACTCACGCATTGCGTGCCCGAGTGGCGGAATTGGCAGACGCAGTGGACTCAAAATCCACCGTTGGCAACAACGTGCGAGTTCGAGTCTCGCCTCGGGCACCATACATGCAAGTGAGCGTTCAAGGGGGTTGCGGCCCCCTTTTTCGTGCCGAACTCGCGTGAGCGCGCGAAGCGTTAGGCAAACAGGCCTGTGGCCTGTCTGTAGCGGAGCGTGGCGAGGGCGCCACGCGCCCGAAGCCCGGGGCTTCGCGAAGCGAAGGCCCTTCGAGTCTCGCTTCGGGCACCATAGCAAGCGAGCGTTCAAGGGGGTCGCGGCCCCTTTTCGTGTACGTAATGTGATAACGCGCTGTACGTGTTATTATTCGCAAGGCGTTGTTCCCGCAATGCCCTAAAGAGGAACCCGAGGGTTCCCACCTTTTGGCGCCAATGAGCAGCTGACTGGTCATACAAATTAGATTCTCTTCCTCAAATCGAGGATGTCTATGTGTACGACCTGGTTGCTGAGAAGCGCCGGGTTATTTTTTTATGAATGGAGGTAGGGAAAATAGCTAAGTCTGATGACACCCGCATCAACGACGAGATCACTGCATCTTCGTGCCGTTTGATTGGCGTCGATGGCTCTCAGCTCGGCCTGTTCGCCATCCGCGATGCCCAGCGCGTCGCCGACGATCAGGGTCTCGACCTGGTCGAGATCGCTCCCAACGCGGAGCCGCCGGTCTGCAAGGTCATGGACTACGGTAAGTTCAAGTACCAGCAGGCCATGAAGGCCAAGGCTGCTCGTAAGAACCAGTCCAAGGTCGAGGTCAAGGAAATGAAGTTCCGACCCAAGATCGACGTTGGCGACTACGAGACCAAGAAGGGCCACGTTCTGCGTTTCCTCAAGAAGGGCGCACGCGTTAAGATCACCATCATGTTCCGCGGCCGTGAGATGGCTCACCCGGAGCAGGGCCTTAACGTTCTCGAGCGCCTCGCCGAGGATCTCAAGCCTTACGCTACGGTCGAGTCCAAGCCTAAGATGGAAGGCCGTAACATGCTTATGCTGCTCGCCCCGATTAAGGGCGCCTTCGATGAGGATAAAGCGGCAAGCGATACCAAGTAACTAGTGTTCTGTAACCGATTAAGGAGTATTTCATGCCTAAGATGAAGTCCCACAGCGGCACCAAGAAGCGTTTCCGCAAGACTGGTACCGGCAAGCTTATGCGCGCCAAGGCTTTCAAGAGCCACATCCTGAGCAAGAAGTCCACCAAGCGTAAGCGTGGCTTCCGTCAGGAGACCGAGATCGCCGCTGCCGACCGCAAGGTCATCAAGTCGCGTCTCGCCTAAGTTCGCTTTCCCGTTTTTCGTTTTACCGTCTAGGAGTTGATAGAACATGGCACGTATTAAGCGCGCTGTTGCCGCCAAGAAGAAGCGCCGTACCGTTATGCACCGTGCGAAGGGTTACTACGGTGCCGCTTCGCGTACTTACAAGCATGCTAAAGAGCAGGTCCAGCACTCCCTGCAGTATCAGTATCGTGATCGCCGCAACAAGAAGCGCGAGATCCGTTCTCTCTGGATCACTCGTATCAACGCTGCTGCTCGCCTGAACGACATCTCTTACTCTCAGTTCATGCACGGCCTGAAGGTTGCCGGCATCGAGCTCGACCGCAAGGTCCTGGCTCAGATGGCTTACGAGGACATCGAGTCCTTCAACGAGCTGGCTACCATCGCCAAGAAGGCTCTCGAGGCCTAATAGATTCTCTTGAATCGCTAGGGGAGTGCCGCGTTGTGCGCGGCGCTCCCTCTTTTTATCTGAAGCGCGGTTTACATTGCTAAAAGCGCGGGTAGATAAACACTTACAGGTGACCGATCTCTATATATTCCTGAACCAAAGGGTCATCATCTGATACGTGCGGAAGATCCGCACCAGTCTTTCTATTACCTATAGAAAGCAATATGTTGTGTAGGACTTGTGAAGAGTGGAATTGACGTCCCACAGGGCTTCGCGGTCTGGCAATATATCTCCTTGCCGCGCGGCCCGGTCGGACCGGATGAGCCGCGGGGCGTGCACCTTGAGAACCGGATACTGCGAGGATGGACACTTACTTCAGTGTCGCATCCGGGCAGACATCGAACCATTTGAAATGGTCTAACTTGGATT
>CATWVA010000001.1 GCA_958354105.1 uncultured Collinsella sp. | reverse complement strand
TGGTCGCGGGCGCTTGACGAGGTGCCTTTTGGCTGTGTGGCGCGGGGCCTGGCTACTTGGTCTTGGCAACCAGCAGCGGATCGCCAAGCTTGACGAGCGGATTGCCGCCGATAAGCGTGCCAGACTCGCCGACGTGGTCGATGCTCTTGAGGCGGTCGAGCTCAGAGATGATGACGGTCACGATGTCCTCGTGACCGGCGGCCTTGATGGCCTCGCGATCGAAGCTGATGAGCGGCTGGCCGGCCTTGACCGTGTCGCCCATCTCGACAAAGCGGGCAAAACCCTTGCCGTTCATTTCCACGGTGCCCAGGCCAACATGGATGAACACGCGAAGACCGTCCTCGGTGATCATGCCGATGGAGTGGTTGGTGACGGTGGTGGCGCCGATGCGGCCGTTGGCGGGCGCATAGATGGTGTCGGTAATGGGCTCGATGCCGTAGCCCTGGCCGAGCATGCCCGAGGCGATGGTCTCGTCGGGAACCTCACTCAGATTGACGAGCACGCCGTTGACGGGAGCGTAGATGACGCCTTCGCGGGTGGCGAAGCTTGCTGCGGGCGGAACGGACGCCTCGCCCGACGAAGTGAACGTGGACTTGAGCGAATCGAGCAGACCCATAGATGCCTCCAACGTATCAGGCGTGCATGTTGCACGCGTGTGGTTTGCCGGAAACGTTTCGTACGTGTTTCCCAGCATGGTCAGCGCTCCTATTTTACGCTGCTTAACGATGCCTCTGAACAGCGATTTTGTGATATATCAGTTGAAGGCCAACTCATTGCGGGGGTGTTTCTGCGCCGCGGGCTCAAGTGGGGTACGCTAAGGTGCGAAAAACGAGTGCGCACGAATCGCACGGAGGGAGCACCTATGATTATTGAGAACCATGCGCTGTGGGGCGAGGAGCCGACCGAGGATTATCCGGCGACGTTTACGTATCTGGGTGCCGAGCCGCTGCCCGACAAGCCCAATGGCCGCCGCCCCGCGGTGATCATCTGCGGCGGAGGCGGGTTTACGCATATCGCTCCGCACGAGCAGGACCCGGTGGCGTTTGCGTTTTTGGACCGCGGCTACCAGGCCTTTGTGCTCAACTATGTGACGAGCGCCACGGGCGACGTGAGCTTTCCGCACCCGCAGGCGGACCTCGCCAAGATGGTCGCTACCGTGCGCGCCAACGCCGACGAGTGGCATGTCGATCCCAAGCGCGTGTGCATCGTGGGTTTCTCGGCGGGCGGCATGATCTGCGCCTCGTTGGCAACGCAGTGGAAGACCGGACCTTTCGCGGGCCTTGCCGGGGCTCGTCCGGAGGATATTCGTCCCGACGCCGTGGTGCTGGGCTATCCGTTGCTCGACCTTGCCTATGTGCGCGATATGCAGACGCGCGACCCGCGCATCGACCTGCGCGTGCCCAAGACGGGTGGCAAGACGGGGCGCGATTTGCTCAACGACTATCTGTCGATGGTGACGGGCGGCGAGGCGACCGATGAGCACCTGGCCGACATTTGCCCTACCACGCACGTTTCGCGCCAGATGCCCCCGACCTTTGTGTGGGGCGTTTCGGACGATAAGACGGCGCCGATTGCGCAGGTCTATCCGTTTGCGCAGCGCATGGCCGAGGAAGGGGTCGCATGCGAGATGCACGTCTTTGACCAGGGTGGCCACGGCCTTTCGCTCGGCAACGCCAATACCGCGGTCGACAACGAGGACAAGCAAGTGGCAGTCCGTCCTTGGATCCGCCTAGCCTTCCGCTTCCTGGAGCGTCATATGTAAAAGTAGACTACTTGCCCGTTTCAAAAAGTCTGCTTAGAGGAGGAGCCATGCTTGAGGGTACGTATGTGGTTTCGGCCCAGACGCTGGTGGGGAGTAAACGCGGCGAGGTGACGTTTTCACATGGGGTGAACGGCGTGCTCAGGGCAGTACTAAACGTCAGGGGTCTCAATATCGCTCTCTCGAGTGCCCGCGCTGAGGGCGATTTCTTTGAACTCTCGGGTACTATCTCCCACGTCTTGATGGGCAAGGCGCCCTTTACATGCACGGGGTCAGTCGAGGGTGATCGACTCACTGCTACCGCGCGGTCGGGTTCCGTTTCGATCTCGCTGAGCGGTATGCGCAAAGAGCTTTCGGGGCGCACCGCATAAAGTTTGCGCAGGTAAACATCGGTATTTGACTTTATAAAATAGTTCAGAGCGCTATCATTTGTCGTTACGAGTTGGTTAGCCCCGGTAAACGGTTAACCGCGTCTAACGAAAGGATGAGCGCGTGAAGCTCGATACACTCGAGATTGGAAAGGACGCCGTTGTCGCATCGGTGACATCCGATGATCAGGCGCTCCGACAGCATATTTTGGACATGGGCCTAACGCCGGGCACCGAAGTCACCATGATGAAGTACGCTCCTATGGGCGACCCGCTCGAGATTCGCCTGCGTGGCTACGAGTTGACGCTGCGCAAGGACGATGCTGCTCGCATCGAGCTCGTGGGTGTTCACGACACAGACACGGGTCCGCGCACTAACGCCGCAATCGGCACGACGGAGCACCCGGCACTTGGCGAGGGGACGTATTCGCCCCGTGCGGCAAAAACGGCCGTGCCCGAGGGTGCGCCGCTGCATTTCGCCCTCGCCGGCAACCAAAACTGCGGTAAGACCACGCTGTTCAACCAGCTTACGGGCTCCAACCAACATGTCGGTAACTTTCCCGGCGTGACGGTCGACCGCAAGGACGGCACCATCCGTAACCATCCCGAGGCAAGCGTTACCGACCTGCCCGGCATCTATTCGCTGTCTCCGTACACGGGCGAAGAGATCGTCAGTCGCCAATTTATCCTGGACGAAAACCCCGACGCCATCATCGACATCATCGACGCTACTAATATCGAGCGTAACCTGTACCTGACGCTGCAGCTTATGGAGCTCGACCGCCCCATGGTCATCGCGCTCAACATGATGGACGAGGTGACGGCCAACGGCGGCGCCGTGGACGTCAACCTGCTCGAGAGCCTGTTGGGCGTGCCCGTTGTCCCCATTAGCGCTGCCCGCAACGAGGGTATCGGCGAGCTGGTGGATCATGCCTTGCACGTGGCGCGGTTCCGTGAGCGCCCCGGTCGCCTGGACTTCTGTGCGCCCGATGGTCCAGACGGCGGTGCACTGCATCGCTGCATCCACGGCATTGCCAACCTGATCGAGGACCATGCCGCGACGGCGCACATTCCCGTGCGTTTTGCGGCGACCAAGCTGGTTGAGGGCGACGAGCTGGTGACCGAGGCACTTCATCTGGATCGCAACGAGCTTGACGCCATCGAGCACATCATTACCCAGATGGAGGGCGAGGCCGGCACCGACCGTCTATCTGCGCTGGCCGACATGCGCTTCGGCTTTATCGGCGACGTGTGCGGGCGCTGCGTCGTAAAGCCGCACGAGAGCCGCGAGCACGTGCGCTCCGTCAAGATTGACCGCATCCTGACAGGTCGTTACACAGCCATTCCGGCGTTCCTGGTGATCATGGGCCTCGTCTTTTGGCTGACGTTTGGCGTGATCGGCGCGGCGTTGCAGGGACTTATGGAGGACGGCATCGCTGCCATCATCGCCTCGGCCGATGCGGGTCTCAAGGCGTTCGGCACCAACGACGTGGTGCGCTCGCTGGCCGTCGACGGTGTTCTCACGGGCGTGGGCAGCGTGCTGACCTTCCTGCCGATCATCGTCGTGCTCTTCTTGTTCCTCTCCATTCTGGAAGACTCGGGCTACATGGCGCGCGTGGCCTTTGTCATGGATAAGGTATTGCGTCGCTTTGGCCTGTCGGGCCGCAGCTTTGTGCCCATGCTCGTCGGTTTTGGCTGCACCGTGCCGGCTATCATGTCGACCCGTACGCTCCCATCCGAGCACGACCGCAAGATGACGGTCATGCTCACGCCGTTCATGAGCTGTTCGGCCAAGTTGCCGGTCTACGGTCTGCTGTGCGGGGCGTTTTTCCCGCAGGCGACAGTTCCCGCCATGGTCTCGCTCTATCTGATTGGCATTGCGGTCGGATGCATAGCGGCTTTGGTGCTCAACCGCACGGCATTTAAGGGCGACCCGGTGCCGTTTATCATGGAGCTCCCCAATTACCGCCTGCCGAGCGTTAAGACGACGGTGATGCTGGCATGGGATAAGGCCAAGGACTTCATCACCAAGGCCTTCACCATTATCTTTGCCGCTACGGTGGTCATTTGGTTCCTTCAGACGTTCGACATCCGCTTTAATGTGGTCGCCGATCAGTCGCAAAGCCTGCTTGCGGGTCTCGGCAGCATCATCGCGCCGGCGCTGGCGCCGCTTGGGTTTGGCGATTGGCGAGCATCCACGGCGCTCGTCACCGGTCTTATCGCCAAGGAGAGTGTCATCTCGACCCTCACGGTGCTTTTGGGCGCGACCTCGCCCGCGGCACTGTCGACCATGTTTTCGCCGTTTACCGCTTACGTGTTCCTGGTCTTTACGCTGCTGTACCCGCCCTGCGTGGCGGCCATCGGTGCCGTCAAGAGCGAGCTGGGTGCGCGCTATGCCGTTGCCGTGTTCGCGTTTCAGGTGACGGTCGCCTGGATCGTGGCGTTTGTCGTGCATTCGGCGGGCATATTGTTGGGGTTGGCTTAGCTATTTATTGACGGCGCAACCCCTGTGTATTGAGTTGATTGCGGTCCCGCATCTGTACTGACGGATGCGGGGCCGTTGCTATATAATCGCCCACCGCCCATGACAATCGGAGAGGTTTCCTACATGACCCAGGCAAGACAAGATGGCATCTCGCTCAAGCAGTGGCTCCCGCTTATCGGGCTCGCCTGCTGTTCGTTCGTGTTCAACACATCAGAGTTCATGCCCATCGGCCTTCTGACTGATATCGCCGCGTCGTTCTCGCTCACCGAGGCCCAGGCAGGCATCATGATTTCGGTCTATGCCTGGGGCGTCATGCTGCTGTCGCTGCCGCTTATGGTGTTTGCCTCGCGCTTTGAGTTCGAGCGGATGCTGTTGGGCGTTTTGGCCGTGTTTTCGCTCGGCCAGTTCCTGTCCGCTGTGGCGCCCACCTATCCTATTTTGGTTTGCGCGCGTCTGGTGGTCGCCTGCGCGCATGCCGTGTTCTGGTCAGTCGCTTCAATCATGGCCTCGCGCCTGGTCGACAGTCGCCACGGGGCGCTCGCCATCAGCATAATCGCCACGGGCTCGTCCATCGCGCAGATCTTTGGCCTGCCGATCGGCCGCGCCATCGGACTAGCTGTGGGCTGGCGCATGACGTTTGCCGTGGTCGGTGCCTTCTCTGCCGCCGCGGTGGTGTACCAGGCCGCGGTGTTCCCGGCCATGCCGGTGGGCGAGCGCTTTACCGTTAAGCAGCTGCCCGAGCTGCTCAAGAATCCATTCCTCATCGCGCTTTATGCGGTCACGGTGTTCATGGCAACCGGCTATTATGCGGGTTACAGCTATATCGAGCCGTTCCTGGCGCAGGTCGCGCACGTCGACGCAAGCGCTATTACCATGACGCTGACGGCGTTTGGCTGCTCCGGTCTGCTCGGAAGCTGGCTGTTTGGCCGCCTGTTCGATGGCCATCGCTTTCCGTTCTTGGCTATCACGCTCTCCGGCGTGCCGGTGGCTCTGCTGCTCATGGGTCCGGTCGCATCGTCGCTCGTAGCAGTGCTTGCCGTCTGCGCGCTATGGGGCTGCTGCTCCACAGCCTTTAACGTGGCGTTCCAGGCCGAGCTCATCAAGTACACACCGGCGGATTCGTCGGCCGTCGCCATGTCGATCTTCTCGGGCCTGTTTAACCTCGGTATCGGCACGGGCACCGCAATCGGCGGCGCCGTGGTTTCGGGTCCCGGTATCGCTTGGATTGGCTTTGCGGGCGGGGCGATTACCGTCGTGGGCGTCATCCTTGCCATCACCGTACTGTTCCCAGCCATACGCCGCGCAAAGCCCGTCGCCTAATCACGTCCCCTCATCAGCTGCGGTGGAATAGCTCCTGTTTAAGGCCTCTGAAGGCCCAAGCAGGAATTATTTCACCGCAACTTATTTTGGGGGAGAGGATACAAGCCGGGCATACAATGGATATCGTTGTGTTGAGCTTACCGGGAGGTTGCTATGTGGGCATACGAGACGACGTTCTATCAGATCTATCCGCTGGGCTTTTGCGGAGCTCCGCGCGAAAACGCCGCTCCCGTTGCCGAGGATGAACTCGCCCAGGCTGCCAACGCTGCGCCCGACCCCGATGCACCCATCATGAAGATCGCCCAATGGGCTGACTACCTGCAAGAACTCGGCGTTGGCGCTGTGCTCATCAACCCGCCGCTCGAATCCGACAGCCACGGCTATGATACGCGCAGCCTGCGCCATGTCGACCGCCGCCTGGGCGGGGATGCCGATTTTGCCGCCGTATGCGAGACGCTGCACGCCCATGGCATCCGTGTGGTGCTCGATGCGGTCTTCAACCACGTCGGCCGCGGCTTCTGGGCCTTCCGTGATGTGCAGGAGCGTAAGTGGGACTCGCCGTACAAGGACTGGTTCCACATTAGCTTTGACGGCGACTCCTGCTATGGCGACGGCTTTTGGTACGAGGGTTGGGAAGGCCATTTTGAACTTGTGAAGCTCAACCTGCAAAATCCCGCTGTGGTCGATTACCTGCTCGAGTCCGTGCGCCGTTGGGCTGACGTGTTTGGCGTCGACGGCCTGCGCCTGGACGTTGCCTATATGCTCGACCGCGACTTCATGCGTCGTCTGCATACCTTTACCCGCGAGCTCAAGCCCGATTTTGTGCTGATCGGCGAGACGCTCCACGGCGACTACAACCAGATCGTCAACGACGAGATGCTTGACTCCTGCACCAACTACGAGTGCTACAAGGGCCTGTACTCCAGCTTTAACTCGGTCAACATGTTCGAGATTGCCCATTCGCTGCATCGCCAGTTTGGCGGCGATCCGTGGTGCATCTACCGCGGCAAACACCTGCTGTCGTTTGTCGACAACCACGACGTGCCGCGCCTGGCGAGCATCCTCACCGACAAGTCGTGCCTGCGTCCCGCCTATGGCATGCTCTTTGGCATGCCGGGCATTCCGTGTGTCTACTATGGCAGCGAGTGGGGAATTGCCGGCGAAAAGGGCGGCCCCGATGGCGACTGGGCGCTGCGACCTGCGCTCGATGAGCCTGCGCCCAACGAGCTGACGGCGTTCATCACGCAGCTTGCGCACCTTCGCTCGGCCGACGACGCGGCGGCCCGTGCTCTCAACTACGGTGCCTATCGCAACGTGGTGATCCAGAACAAGCAGCTGCTGTTCGAGCGCGCCTGCGACGGCGCGACGGTGCTCGTGGCGGTGAATGCCGTAGACGAGCCTTACACCTTTGGCGCCGGCGAGCTCAACGGCTCCTTTGTCGATCTGCTTGCCGACGACGCGCTCGCGGTCGAGCTGACGGGTACCCTCGAGCTTGCGCCCTACGAGGTGCGCTATCTGTTGAGGGCCTAGGCCATGGCTGCGTCTGACGAGGGCTATCAGCATATTGAGCATGGGTTTGAGCCCGTGTTCGACCAGTACTCGCGCGTTTTGGTGCTCGGATCGTTTCCCTCGGTGCTTTCGCGCGCCAATGCCTTCTACTATGGCAATCCGCAGAACCGCTTTTGGCGGGTCACGGCGGCGTGTCTCGGTGTGCCTGTGCCGCCCAACGAGGGTGATCCTTTGGCAAGCGGTGAGCCCGCGACGCTCGATGCCTCCATTGCCGCCAAGCGGGCCATGCTGCTGAACGGCGGCGTGGCCCTGTGGGATGCAATCGAGGGCTGCGACATTAAGGGCTCGAGCGACGCGAGCATTCGCAACGTTGTGCCGGCACATATCGAGCGCATTACCGATGCAGCTCCCATTGAGCAGGTGATATGCAACGGTGGTACGGCTGGCCGGCTCTACAAGCGCTATCTACAAGAACGCACCGGGCTGCCCGCCATCGTCCTGCCCTCGACAAGTCCTGCCAATGCGGCTTGGCGTCTTGAGCGCCTTGTCGAGCGCTGGCGCGAGGCAGTTGACTGGGCTGCTCTCTAATTTAGATATTTGATTGAGCATGGGCGCCGAGGCGTTTGATGATGGCGTGCCAGATCGGCGCGGGCAGCGCGGGCTCGACACGCACCATGCCGTCGGCGTTGACGCTACCGGCATCGCCGCCGCCGAGCAGCTGGGCGTGCTCAACTGAGCAGCCCATGCGCACGGCACCCACAAGCTTATCCATCGCTTCCGAAAACGGTCGCCGCAAGAGTCCCATGCGCGGGGAGCGACGAAGCGCCGCAATGCCGCTGCCGGCGCAGATGGCAACGCCGCCACACCACAATTGGTCATGGCGCTCACATGCCTTGTGCAGGCGAACGGCGGCCCCACGCGCCTGCTCAGTGCCCTCTTGTGCGGCTCGAATCGCGGCATAGACGCGCGTTCCCGTACCGCCAAAGCGCTCAAGCGTCTGCTCGATAGCTGTCAACGTCTCATCGTCAGCCACATCTTCAATGGCCAGCACGATGCCATCGGCAACGCTGCCGGCGTCATTTGCCTTCAAGTCGACCGGGCGGGGGAGTGCGGTGCCGGAAAGTTGAGCATAGGCGGCGATGGCATCCTGCAGGTCCCAGAGCAAAAAATCAAGATCGGCGCTCTTGGGAATACTGATATACGCAATGGTGTGCAGTGTTTTTGGTACATCGCCGCGCGCGGTCGTCTCCATGCCATCTCCTTTCCGGCTCGTTTCCGTTTAGGTTACACCGTCTGGTGGCGCTGGGCGCGCTATCCTAGTGCAACCCTTACGAAAGGAACGCCATGCGTCTGCCCATGAATACCTCGCTTGCCACGCTCAAGCCCTCCGGCATCCGTCGGATTAACGCACTCGCCGCTCAGCACCCTGGATGCATCGCGCTTGCGCTTGGCGAGCCCGATTTTCCCACGCCCGATGTGATTAGTGCCGAGGTGACCGCCGCACTGGACCGCGGTGACACGCACTATCCGCCCAATAACGGTCGCCCCGCCCTGCGCGAGGCGTTATCTGCCTACATGGGGGACGCGGGCCTTATGTTTTCGGCCGACGAGGTCATCCTGACCGACGGCGCGACCGAGGCCCTGTCGGCAACATTCATGGCTATGCTCAACCCCGGCGACGAGGTCATTATTCCCACGCCGGCCTTTGGCCTGTACGAGAGCATCGTCGTAGCCAATCACGCCAAAGCGGTCTTTTTGGATACGGAGCCTGCGCAATTTCAGATTGACGAGGATGCGCTTCGCGCCTGTGTGACCCCGGCGACCAAGGCCATCGTTATCTGCTCGCCCAACAATCCTACGGGCTGCATCCTCAACACGGCGTCGCTCGACGCCGTGGCGCGCGTGGCAGAGCAGGCGGGCATCTACGTAGTCTGCGACGACGTATACAACCGTCTGGTCTATGTGGATGGCTACGAGCGCTTTGCCCAGCGCCATCCGGAGCTGCGCGACCAGACGGTGGTCATCGAGAGCTTCTCCAAGCCCTGGGCCATGACCGGCTGGCGCTTGGGTTGGCTCGCAGCCGCAGCCCCCGTCATCGCTGAGATCGCAAAGGCTCACCAATACTTAGTATCGAGTGCTGTCTCCTTCGAAATGGACGCCGCAGCCCGAGCCCTGACCGTTGACCCAACCCCCATGCTCAAAGTCTACCGAGCCCGCCGCGAACGCGTACTCGCAGCCTTAAACGCCATGGGCCTCGACGTAGTAGAGCCCGCAGGAGCCTTCTACACTTTCCCGAGCATCAAAAAGTTCGGCCTAACCAGCGAAGACTTCTGCATCAAAGCCATCAAAGAGGCCAACGTTGCCCTAGTTCCCGGAAACTGCTTCGGAACCGAAGGCCACGTCCGCCTCAGCTATTGCGTTTCCGATAAAGACCTGGACGAAGGCCTCCGCCGCCTGTCCACCTTCCTTTCAACCTTGTAGCCATCAGGGACGCAACATATCAGCCCACCGACTTAAGGCTTATGAGTGGGGGTGCCGGCCAACGGGAAACCGGGCTGCCCCAAAGTCACCGCAGGCCGCGCCGCCGAAGGCCAGGCGCAAGGTTTTCGTAGATTCCGCACGAGCCGAAGAGCACTTAATGTGCTCTTCGTGCGAGCCCAGGACCTGACCGAGCGAAAACCTTGCGCCTGGCCTTCGGCGGCGCGGCCGGATGGTGGAATTGTGTGCAGCCCGGTTTCCCGTTGACCGACGCCGGGGTCCCCGCCATAATACTTTCAGTTCACGCACGAATCCGCTGCCAGAGACAGCCGGTGCAAACGGGCATCGCCCGCGAGCTTAATGGGATATCCCGCCAGCCGAGGTGGTCGAGTAGATATGTCTTCTCGCCCCCGTCGCTCATGCAGCGCGGGGGCTTTCTTTTTGGACATGCCCCCGTCACGTCCTTGTGGCGGACCGTGCCCGGAAAGAATTCGAGGAGGTGTAATTCATGCCCCAGCAGTACAAAATCGACAAGGTTGCAGAGATCGAGTCCCGTATCGCCGAGAACGCCGGTCTGTTCGTCGTCAACTACAACGGTCTGACGGTTAAGCAGGCTCAGGAGCTGCGTCATCAGCTTCGCGAGTGCGGCGCCGAGATGAAGGTCTACAAGAACAACCTGGTCAAGATCGCTCTCAAGAACCAGGAGCAGCCCGAGATCGACGAGATCCTCGCCGGCCCCGTCGCTTATGTGTTCTACGAGACCGAGCCGGTCGAGGCCGCTAAGGCCCTTAAGGACTTCTCTGCTAAGTCCAAGGGCGTCCTTGAGATCAAGGGCGGTATCTCCGACGGCAAGGCCGTTTCCGCTGATGATGTTAAGGCTATCGCCGAGCTGCCCACCAAGGATCAGCTTCTCGGCCAGATCGCCGGTCTCATCTCCGGTTTCGCTCGCGACATCGCTGTCTGCGTCAACGGCGTTTCCTCTGGTCTCGCTCGTTCGATCCAGCAGGTCTCCGAGCAGAAGGCAGCCTAGTTGCTGTTTTCACCCGCGGCGGCAACGCCGCACCCCTGGCGCATTCGCGCCGTGTTTTAACTGATCTCCGTGCATCCGCACGGAAACCGAAAGGACTTAGAAATGGCTAAGCTTACCACCGATGAGATCATCGATGCTCTTAAGGAAATGACCCTTCTCGAGGCTTCCGAGCTCGTCAAGGCTATCGAGGACACCTTCGGCGTTTCCGCCGCTGCTCCTGCTGCTGTTGTCGCCGCTCCCGCTGCTGGCGCTGCTGAGGCCGAGGAGAAGACCGAGTTTGACGTCGTGCTCGAGGGCTTCGGCGACAACAAGATCCAGGTCATCAAGGCCGTCCGTGAGCTCACCAACCTTGGCCTGAAGGAGGCCAAGGAGGTCGTCGAGGGCGCTCCCAAGGCTGTTCTCGAGGGTGCCAAGAAGGAGGACGCCGAGGCTGCCAAGGAGAAGCTCGAGGCTGCTGGCGCTGCTGTCACCCTCAAGTAATCAGGCTTTCTCGCCAGATTCCTTTGCAGACGGGGTTCGCATTGCGAGCCCCGTCTTTTTTGTTTATCGGTCCCTCGGCATCGGTTGCTCAAACTGCCATGTTCTGTGATTTGGGTCGTATCGGGTGCCCTGCCGTTGGGCAATAAAATTGCACCATTCGAGCAATAATTTGCGTTGACCTGCTGAAGAATTGTCTCTGCCTTGTAGCGACATATAGTTCCAGCGGTAAGATGCTTGAGTATCGCAATTTGGTCTGCGGCTGTGTGCCGCACGCATGGGGCGCTTTTGCGCCTGCGAAAGGATCTTTGAATAACATGAAGGCAATCATCCCCGCCGCCGGTCTTGGCACGCGTTTTCTGCCTGGCACCAAGTGCACGCCCAAAGAGATGCTGCCGGTGCTCGACAAGCCCGTCATTCAGTACGTCGTCGAGGAGGCGCTCGAGCCCGAGGAGGTCGACGATGCCATCATCGTTACTTCTCCCGGTAAGCCCGAGCTACTGAACTACTTCCAGCCTGATCGCTCGCTCGAGAACCTGCTGCGCGAGCGCGGCAAGAACGCCTATGCCGATGCCGTCGCCCACGCTGGCGGTATGCCGGTCGACTTCCGTTATCAGTACGAGCCCAAGGGCCTCGGCCATGCTATTCGCTCTGCTGCCGACGCCGTGGCAGGGGAGAACTTCCTGGTTCTTCTGGGCGACTACGTTGTGCCTAACCGCGATATCTGCGACAAGATGCTCGCCGTTTCCAAGGAGCACGGTGGCGCTTCGGTTATCGCCGTCGCTGCTTGCTCGCCCGAGGAAGTCAGCCGCTACGGCGTTATCGCCGGCGAGCGCGTCGGTTCGCTCGAGGGCGCCGAGGGCGTTGCCGATGCCGAGCCGGGCGCTGTCTGGCGCATCGGCGGTCTGGTCGAGAAGCCCGCTCCCGAGGCGGCTCCGTCCAACCTGTACATCGTCGGTCGCTACCTGCTGAGCCCGCTGGTCATGGACTTGCTGGCAGATCAGCAGGCCGGCAAGGGCGGCGAGATCCAGCTCACCGACGCCATGGCCCGTTCGCTCGACCGCGAGGCCATGTACGCCGTCGTCATCGACCCGCTGTCGGGCTACGACACTGGCACTCCCTCTGGTTGGATGGCCACTAACGCCCTCATGGCTGCAAACGACCCCCGCTTTGCCGATGCCTTCTGGGACGCCATCGACGAGCGCGGCGGATTGATGCGCAAGTAAGCCTTCGGGCACCGACATTTACGGGCGTGGACCTCGGTTCGCGCCCGTTTTTTATAAGAGCTGCGATTGCTGGCCCTCTGTTCACAGAAAATATATGAACAGATGTTCGATATACATACATCTACCTGCGTGTTTTCTGTCGAAAAACTTTGCTACTCCAAAAACTCAATCGCGTCAAGGCTTTTCTTGCCCAACGGTCGGTACCTGATAAACTATTAGGTTGCGATAACTGGCGAAGCTATGCCTCGCCAACCCACCGAGCATTTCCGTGAAGGAGGAAAAACCTGGTGACCTACGCATACACTGCCACTGAGCGCAAGCGCGTCAGCTTCGGGAAAATCCCGGAGGCCATGGAGCTCCCCAACCTTATCTCTGTTCAAAGGGAATCCTTTGAGCGTTTTAAGGACGAGGGTCTTCGTGAGGCGTTCAAGGAATCCAGCCCCATCCAGAGCCAGAACCATGTTCTCGAGGTTACCTTCGGCGAGCATCAGTTCGGCGACCCCGCGCACACCGTCGAGGAGTGCCGCGAGAAGGATATGACCTATCAGGCTCCGCTTCTGACCGACGTCCGTCTCACCAACAAGGAGACCGGCGAGATCAAGGAGCAGCTCGTCTTCATGGGCGACTTCCCCATGATGACCGATCAGGGCACCTTCATCATCAACGGTACCGAGCGTATCGTCGTCTCGCAGCTCGTCCGCTCCCCGGGCGTGTACTACAGCTCCGAGATGGATTCGGGCAAGCAGATCTACAAGGCCCAGATCATCCCGTCCCGCGGTGCCTGGCTTGAGTTTGAGGTCGACAAGCGCGACCAGCTCATGGTCTCCATCGACCGTAAGCGCAAGCAGAGCGCCACGATGTTCCTGCGCGCCCTTGGCATCGCCGTCACCAACGACGACATCATCGAGCTGCTCGGTAACTCCGATGTGATCAAGCGTACCCTGGAGCGCGACACCGCTCTCACTCGCGAGGACGCCCTCATCGAGATCTACCGTCGTCTGCGCCCGGGCGAGCCTCCCACCGTGGACGCTTCCCGCAGCCTGCTCGAGGGCCTGCTCTTTAACCCGCAGCGCTACGACCTGGCCCGCGTCGGTCGTTACAAGGTCAACAAGAAACTCAACCTCACCACCGAAGAAGAGGTCACGGTGCTCACCGACGAGGATATCGTCGCGACGCTGCGCTACCTCCTGTCCCTCGCTGCCGGCGAGCAGGGCTTCAAGGTCGACGACATCGACCATTTCGGCAACCGCCGCATCCGCACCGTCGGCGAGCTCGTCGCCAACCAGTTCCGTATCGGCATGAGCCGTATGGAGCGCGTCGTCCGTGAGCGCATGAGCTCCCAGGACATCGACGAGATCACCCCGCAGTCGCTCATCAACATCCGCCCGATCGTGGCCTCCATCAAGGAGTTCTTCGGTTCCTCGCAGCTCTCGCAGTTCATGGACCAGGCGAACCCCCTGACCGGTCTGACCCACAAGCGCCGTCTGTCCGCACTCGGCCCTGGTGGTCTTGCCGGCCACAAGTCCGGCTCCAGCCGCCGCACCAACGTGCCGACGGCCGTCCGCGACGTTCACAACTCGCACTACAGCCGCATGTGCCCGATCGAGACCCCCGAAGGCCCCAACATCGGCCTGATCGGCTCGCTCGCCCTCTACGCCCGCGTCAACGAGTATGGCTTCATCGAGGCCCCGTTCCGTCGCGTCGAGAACGGCGTTGCCACCGACCAGATCGACTGGATGACCGCTGACGAGGAAGAGAAGCACGTCATCGCGCCGGCCAACACGCCGCTCGATCCCAAGACCAACGAGTTCATCACGACCGATGCCGAGGGCAAGATCGTCCGTCCGCACACCGTGATCGCCCGTACCCGCGACTTCGACGGCTCCTTCGGCGCTCCCGCCGACGTGCCTGTCGAGGACGTCGACTACATGGATGTCTCGCCGCGTCAGATGCTGTCCGTCGCAGCCACGCTGATTCCGTTCCTTGAGCACGACGACGCCAAGCGTACGCTGATGGGCGCTAACATGCAGCGTCAGGCCGTGCCGCTGGTTCACCCCGCCGCTCCCTATGTCGGTACCGGCATGGAGCGTCGCGCCGCTCTGGACTCCGGCGAGGTCACCCTGGCCAAGAACGCCGGCGAGGTCATCTTTGCCGACGCCGCCAAGATCATTGTCAAGCATGCCGGCGGCATGGACGAGTATCACCTGGCCAAGTACCAGCGCTCCAACCAGTCCACCTGCATCAACCACCGTCCGCTCGTGCGCGTCGGTGACACCGTTGAGCAGGGCGAGCCCCTGGCCGACGGTCCTTCGACCGATCACGGCGAGCTCGCACTGGGCCAGAACCTCACCGTGGCCTACATGCCGTGGGAAGGCTTTAACTACGAGGACGGTATCGTCGTGTCCGAGCGCCTGGTGGCCGAGGACCTGCTGACGACCATCAACATCACCCGTCACGAGATCGACGCCCGCGACACCAAGCTCGGCCCCGAGGAGATCACCCGCGAGATCCCGAACCTCTCCGAGGACATGCTTGCCAACCTCGACGAGGACGGCATCATCCGCATCGGCGCCGAGGTCGGCCCTGGCGACATCCTGGTCGGCAAGGTCACGCCTAAGGGCGAGAGCGCTCTGACCGCCGAGGAGCGCCTGCTGCGCGCCATCTTCGGTGCCAAGGCCCACGACGTCCGCGATACCTCCCTTAAGATGCCTCACGGCGCTTACGGCCGCGTCATCGACGTCGTCCGCTTTAGCCGCGAGAACGGCGACGACCTGGCCCCCGGCGTCAACGAGCAGGTGCGCGTCTACGTCGCCCAGCGTCGTAAGATCCAGCAGGGCGATAAGATCGCCGGCCGCCACGGCAACAAGGGTGTTATCTGTAACGTTCTGCCGGTCGAGGACATGCCCTACATGGCTGACGGTACCCCGATCGACGTTATCCTCAACCCGCTGGGCGTTCCCTCGCGTATGAACGTCGGCCAGCTGCTCGAGTGCCACCTTGGCTGGGCTGCTGCCTGCGGTTGGGATACCGAGCAGGCCGACTCCGACAAGTACGTCCCCGGTCCGTTCTTCACCGCCACGCCCGTCTTCGACGGCGCCAAGGAGGACGAGATCGCCGAGGTCATTCGTCGTGCCAACAAGAACATGCTCAACAAGGCCACCGCTGCCTTTGGCGATCACATGCGCCCCGAGTTCGTCACCCAGCTTGACGAGCGCGGCAAGACCCGTCTGTTCGACGGCCGTACCGGCGAGGAGTTCCGCGAGCCCATTACCGTGGGTACGTCCTACATCCTCAAGCTCGGCCACATGGTCGACGACAAGATCCACGCCCGTTCGACTGGCCCTTACAGCCTGGTTACCCAGCAGCCTCTGGGCGGCAAGGCCCAGTTCGGCGGCCAGCGCTTCGGCGAGATGGAAGTTTGGGCACTGTACGCTTACGGTGCTTCCAACGTCCTGCAGGAGATCCTGACCGTCAAGTCCGACGATACCGTGGGCCGCGTCAAGACCTACGAGTCCATCGTCAAGGGCGAGAACGTCCCGGTTCCGGGTATCCCTGAGTCCTTCAAGGTTCTCGTCAAGGAGATCCGCTCCCTCGCGCTGGACATCGAGCCCATGCACGATGCCGACGAGGACGCCTCCGCCCCTGTGACCGCCGAGGAGACCTCTGCTCTCGACGACCTGGCTGCGCTCGCCGGCGTTGACACCGACGTCGAGGCCCAGGATGCCGAGACCGCCGAGGCACCCGAGGCTGTCGCCGCCACGACCACTGATAAGGAGTAGTTGACTGTGGCAGATTTCGAAGCTACTGATTTTGACTCGGTAAAGATCTCCCTTGCCTCCGCCGACCAGATCCGTTCCTGGTCGCACGGCGAGGTCAAGAAGCCGGAGACCATCAATTACCGTACCCTCAAGCCCGAGAAGGACGGCCTGTTCTGCGAGAAGATCTTCGGTCCCGCCAAGGACTGGGAGTGCTCCTGCGGCAAGTACAAGGGCATCCGCTTTAAGGGCATCGTCTGCGAGCGCTGCGGCGTTGAGGTCACCTCGGCCAAGGTGCGTCGCGACCGCATGGGCCACATCGAGCTCGCCGCTCCCGTGTCCCACATCTGGTACTTCAAGAGCCCCACGAGCTTCCCGATGAGCCGTATGCTCGACATCAAGTCCAAGGACCTCGAGAAGGTTCTGTACTTTGCCAGCTACATCATCACCGAGGTCGACTACGAGGCTCGCGAGGCCGACGCTGACGACCTGCGCGAGGAGCTCGCCGCCGATCTGGAAGAGATCGATGCCGAGTGCGCCCGCCAGATCGAGTCCCTCAAGGAGCAGGGCGACCCCGAGAACTTTGACGAGTTCTCCGACGAGGAGCCGCTGACCCCCGAGGAGATCGCCTCTGGCATCGTTGACATCGAGGAAGAGTGCAAGGACGAGAAGCAGCTCCGCACGGACGCCTTCAACGCCTTCATGAAGCTCACCGAGCGCGACCTCATCTCCGATGAGCCGCTGTTCCGCGAGATGACCCGCTACTACTCCATGTACTTCAAGGGTGGCATGGGTGCCGAGGCCGTCCGCGACCTGCTCGCTGCCATCGACCTCCCCTCCGAGGCCGAGAAGCTCAAGGCCATCATCGCCGACGAGGATTCCCAGAAGCAGAAGCGCGAGAAGGCCGTTAAGCGCCTCGAGGTCGTTGACGCCTTCCTGAAGGGCGGCAACAGCCCCGCGAACATGATCCTGGACGTCATCCCGGTCATTCCGCCCGATCTGCGCCCGATGGTCCAGCTCGACGGCGGCCGCTTCGCCGCGTCCGACCTCAACGATCTGTACCGTCGCGTGATCAACCGTAACAACCGACTCAAGCGCCTGCTCGACCTGGACGCCCCTGCGATCATCGTGAACAACGAGAAGCGCATGCTCCAGGAGTCCGTGGACGCCCTGTTCGACAACGGCCGTCGTGGTCGCCCGGTCTCTGGCCGTGGCGGTCGCCCGCTCAAGTCGCTCGCCGAGGCCCTCAAGGGCAAGCAGGGTCGTTTCCGTCAGAACCTGCTGGGTAAGCGTGTCGACTACTCCGGCCGTTCGGTAATCGTTACCGACCCCAAGCTGCTGCTGCACCAGTGCGGTCTGCCCAAGACCATGGCGCTGGAGCTCTTCAAGCCCTTCGTCATGAAGCGCCTGGTCGAGCTCGGCAAGGTCGAAAACATCAAGGGTGCCAAGCGCGCTATCGACCGCGGTGCCACCTTTGTGTGGGATATCCTCGAAGAGGTCATCGATGGTCGCGTCGTGCTGCTCAACCGCGCACCGACCCTGCACCGTCTGTCCATCCAGGCCTTTGAGCCGGTGCTGGTCGAGGGCAAGGCTATCCACCTGCACCCACTGGTCTGCTCGCCCTTCAACGCCGACTTCGACGGCGACCAGATGTCTGTCCACGTGCCGCTGTCCAGCCAGGCTCAGGCCGAGGCTCGCGTGCTTATGCTCTCTGCGAACAACCTGCGCTCGCCGGCATCCGGCAAGCCGGTCAACATCCCCTCGCAGGACATGATCATTGGTGTGTACTACCTGACCCAGGTCCGCGACGGTCTGCCGGGCGAGAACCACGTGTTCGCCAGCTTCGACGACGCGCTGCACGCCTATGACTGCCGCTCCGAGGTCGACATGCAGGCCAAGATTCAGGTCCGCGTGTCCGCTGCCGACGCCAATGTCATCAACGAGGACGGCACCCGTATCTTCCGCGTCAAGAACGGCAAGAACGAGTTCGTCGACTACGACGTCACCGGCAACAAGACCGCGCGCTTCGAGACCTCTATCGGCCGCATCATCTTCAACCGCCAGTGCCTGCCCGAAGACTATGAGTTCATGAACTACAAGATGGTCAAGGGCGACGTGGCCAAGCTGGTTGCGGACTGCTGCGATCGTTACCCCGAGGCCAAGGTCGGTCCGATCCTCGACGCCATCAAGTACTCCGGCTTCCACTACGCTACCCGCGCCGGCCTCACCATCTCGGTGTGGGACGCTCTCATCCCTGCCGAGAAGCAGGAGCTGCTCGATCGCGCCCAGGCCAACGTCGACCAGATCAACGAGTACTTCGAGGAGGGCTTCATCAACGAGACGGAGCGCCACATCGAAGTCGTTAACGAGTGGACCGCTTGTACCGATAAGGTCGCAGCGCTCATGCTCGACTTGTTCGACGAGGAGAACCCGCTCTACATGATGGCCGACTCTGGCGCCCGTGGTTCTAAGACCCAGCTGCGTCAGCTCGGCGGCATGCGTGGCCTGATGGCAGACATGTCCGGCGAGACGATCGACCTTCCCATTAAGGCGAACTTCCGCGAGGGCCTGCTGCCGCTCGAGTACTTCATTTCGACCTACGGCGCCCGTAAGGGCCTGGTCGATACCGCATCCCACACCTCGGACTCTGGTTACCTGACCCGTCGTCTGGTCGACGTGGCCCAGGACGTCATCGTCCGCGAGGAGGACTGCGGTACGCACGAGGGCGTCACCTACAACCTCATCATCCCCGGCACCACCGACCTCAACACCGACCTCGTCGGCCGTTGCTTCATCGAGGACGTCGTGGCCCCCGATGGCACCGTGCTCTTTGAGCAGGACGGCTACATCGAGAAGGTCGCCGACATCCAGAAGATGGTCGATGCCGGCCTCAAGAAGGTCAAGCTTCGCGCACTGCTCACCTGCCGCTCCAAGTACGGCGTGTGCCAGAAGTGCTACGGCTGGGATCTTTCCACCCGTCGTCCGGTCGCCATCGGTACTGCCGTCGGCATTATTGCCGCCCAGTCCATCGGCGAGCCCGGTACGCAGCTTACGATGCGTACCATTCACTCCGGCGGCGTCGCTGGCGTCGACGATATTACGCAGGGTCTGCCTACGGTCAGCCGTATGTTCGATATCGTCGGCAACGTCAACGAGAAGATTCTGGGTCGCGAGGCCGAGCTGGCTCCGTACTCCGGCCACCTCTCGATTAAGCCCGAGAAGTCCGAGTACGTGCTGACGCTCACCGACTCCGAGGATCACACCCGCGTCCTCGACGAGCGTCGCGTCCCCGCTTCGGTGCGCTTCATGCCCGAGATCGAGGACGGCTGCGAGGTTCGCGCCGGCGACCAGATCACCAAGGGCTTCGTCAACTTCCGCAACCTGCGCAAGCTGACCGACATCGAGTCGACGATGCACACCTTCGTCGAGAGCGTCAAGGACGTCTACACCAGCCAGGGCGTCGACCTGAACGACAAGCACATCGAGGTGCTCGCACGTCAGATGCTGCGTCGCGTTCAGATCACCAACCCCGGCGACTCCAAGTACCTGCTTGGTCAGTACGTCGACCGCTACGAGTTCGCTGACGAGGTCGAGCGCGTTGCCCGTCTGGGCGGTCAGGCTCCCGTGGCCGAGCCCGTCATCCTGGGTACGCTCAAGGTCGCGTCCAACATCGACTCCTGGCTGTCGAGCGCTTCGTTCATCCGTACCGCCGGCGTCCTTACCGAGGCTGCTATTGAGGGCAAGGTCGACCACCTGCTCGACCTTAAGTCCAACGTCATCGTCGGTAAGAAGATCCCGGCTGGTACCGGCCTCAAGCCGTACGCCAACGCCAAGCTGACGTATCGCACGGCCGACGGCTACGTGGACATCGATGGTCCGGCTTCGCCCAACGCCAAGTCGCTGCCCGAGTGGGCTCCTGTGGAGCTCAAGGACCTGGACGAGCAGCTTCCGCAGCAGCTCGACTGGGCCGGCTACGACGAGTTCGGCGGTGCTGACGGTTCGTTCACCCGCAACGGCCACACCATCTCTGCTGAGAAGGCTCGCCTGTACCTGTTCGACGACCTGGGCGTGTCGCAGCGCTGGACCAACAAGTTCAGCGAGGTCGGCATCGAGACGGTCGGCGACCTGGTCGGCAAGTCCGAGGAGGATCTGCTGCGCATCGATGGCATCGGTGCCAAGGCGATCGAGGAGCTCCGTGACGGCCTGGAGGCCCACGACCTGCTCTACATCCTCGAGAACAACGACGACGTTGCCGACGAGGAAGACCTCTCGCAGCTGCTGCAGATGGTCTTTAGCCCCGACGGTCCGGACGACATCCTGCTGGGCACCTCCGCCACGCCGACGCATCACGCCGACGCCGACGAGGAGCTCCTGGGCGCCCCGATCGACGACAAGAAGGCTCCCGCCAACGGTGCCATCAACGAGGACATGGCTTCCCTCGACGAGCTACTCAACCAGCTCGTAGACACCGACGACGCCGAAGAGGCCAAGGACAACGACGAGGAATAATTTCCTAGTACGTTAACCGCCCTTCCAAAGACCCGCTTCCCAACAGGGGAGCGGGTCTTTTTTGGTGAGGAACGTTGCCCCGACGAGCACGTCGGATTCCCGGAACGGGCGGCCCGCTGTTAAAGTTTGTCGCGAGTTCCGCACGCAAAGGAAAGCACTTAATGTGCTTTCCTTTGCGTGCGGAACTGTAGAGCAGCAAACTTAAACAGCGGGCCGCCCGTTCCGGGAATCCGCCCCCGCGCACAGAAGGGGATTCCTTTTGCCAATAAGGGACAGGTTTATTTTGGTCGGTTTTTCATGCTTGAATTTGAAACATTTCGCCCGACAAGAGCGTATCCATGGTGAGGGCCTCATCGAGAACCATTAACGTCACCGGGAGGTGATTATGGAAGAACAAGCTTTTAGACAGGCGGTCGAAGATCACCGGGATGTCGTGTTTCGGATCGCGTTGACGTACCTGCGTGATCGCGCCGACGCCGACGATGTCGCTCAAGACGTCTTTCTTAAGTTGCTCAAAAGCGATGGAAACTTTGAAAGTTGGGAACATCTTCGCCGCTGGCTTATCCGGGTCACGATCAATGAATGTAAATCGCTCTTTCGAAAGCCATGGAGGCGTGTGGAGGATATTGAGGACCTGGCCGATTCGCTTTCGGCGGCGCAGGATGAGACCAAGGCCGTCCTGTCAGATGTCATGCGGCTTCCGGAACGATTCCGTATCCCCATCGTGCTCTATTACTATCTGGGCTTCTCGACTTCAGAGATTGCCGAGTTGCTGCACGTACCAGCCGCGACAGTTCGAACGCGTTTAGCTCGCGGCAGATCGAAACTCAAGTTCATCCTAGAGGAGGGCGACCGTGAAATCCAACCAAATCAAGCAGGCCTTCGAGTCCGTCCAAGCCGATAGCGATCTTGCTGACCGTGTTCTTTATGCCGCTGCTGGTGAGCCGCTTCGCCGAAAGGGTCACGCGAAGCCTCTGTATGTTGCCGTAATCGGATGTCTTGCCGGAGTGCTGGCGACCGGAGGGGTCGCCTACGCTGTTGTCAATTCCAGTTATTTTGCCTCTGCCTGGGGAAACCATGGCAACGGAGAGTCCGTTACCTGGACAAATGGCGGCTCGTCGGGGACGAAATATACCTACACCAGAGAGTTTGGTGATGGTATCGCGCCCCAAAGCCTGGAGGGTGCAGTCCAGAAGGTCAATCTGTCCGTCGAGGGCAACGGCTATACGCTCGACATTCATGAGATGGCAATCGACGAGAACGGTTGCGGTGCTGTGACGTTTACATTGTCCAATCCGAATGGCGTTAACTACTACAAGCCGGCGGCAGAGCTTGGCGAACTTGTTCTCTATGGTGAAGAAGAAGGGGGCGTCAGTACACCCAGCATGAACTTCGGCGAGGAATGGGCTGATACACGCTGCACCATTGATAAAGACACATCAAGCGACACGGTCATTAACGGCACGATGTACTTTGCATCTTGGAATCGCGATCGAGATTTACGACATGCGGTCACCTGGAATATCAGTTGGACGGAGGGCAAAGGTGAGGATGCGAAGGTGATCGAGGTATCGACGCCAGAGTTTAACGTCGGAGCGCACGTCGATACAAAGGAGCTCCGCTCCGACGACTCGCCTCTCGAGATCAGCCCGTTTTCCATCCAGACGCACATCGATGATCTGGGCTATGAAGCAGTTGATCATAAACTGACCGTCAGCTACAAGGATGGATCGGAGCAGATTATCGAAGATGACGACGCAGGGGCGTACAATTTCTATGTTTCGATGGCGCGCAATAGCGGAGAGAACATCTGGGTTCCGACAAGGCTCATCAATGCCGATCAGGTTGTATCGGTAACCCTTGAGGGAACGAGGTGCACATCAACAGGAGAGACCGAAACAGAAGTACCCTTTACCATCGTCTACTCGTAAGGCTTGAGGCCGCTTCCCACTAGGGGAAGCGGCCTATTTTGCGTTATATGGACGGTTATTTTGAGCGATATTCGCCTGAATTTCGGAAGTATGCGGCAAAATCTCGATGGGCCGACCACACCGCATATGCTCAAGCGCTCTACCTGCGGGTTTATTATCGCAAAACCCCGGCGTGCTCGGCAGGTCCAGAATTTGCCGCATACTTCCGAAAGCGCCGCCGATTTCCCTATGACAGATGAGGGCGGATCACCGCTGGAGCGCGACGTTTCCGCAGATAAAACCGACCAAAACAAACCTGTCCCTTTTTGGCAGGTAACGTTGCCCCGACGAGCGCGTCGGATTCCCGGTCCGGGCGGCCCGCTGTTTAAGTTTGTCGCGAGTTCCGCACGCAAAGGAAAGCACTTAATGTGCTTTCCGTCTTGCGCAGGACTGTAGAGCAGCAAACTTAAACAGCGAGCCGCCCGGGCCGGGGATCCGCCAGCGCGCACAGGAGGGGATTCCTTTTGTGTAGGCTTTGCGGAAATGTGCCTATTTTAGGATACGCCCGGCGGCGTGGTCTGTTGACGGCACAGCTAACGCCACGTATCCTATCGAACTGCGTGTTTCGTAGGGGGATGCTGACCCCTCGATTCAAGCCGTTGCACTTTACAGAAAGCTGGAATCATTCGAGAAGGAGTACGCTTTGCCTACTATTAACCAGCTGGTTCGCCAGGGCCGTCGTTCCGTGCCCAAGAAGTCCAAGAACGCTGCTCTGCAGCACAACTCCCAGAAGCGCGGCGTGTGCACCCGCGTCTTCACCACGAGCCCCAAGAAGCCGAACTCGGCTCTTCGTAAGGTTGCCCGTGTTCGCCTCGTCAACGGCATCGAAGTTACTGCTTACATCCCGGGTGAGGGCCACAACCTGCAGGAGCACTCCATCGTGCTCGTCCGCGGCGGTCGTGTCCGTGACCTCCCTGGTGTCCGTTATCACGTCATCCGTGGCGCCTACGACGCTGCTCCGGTCCAGAACCGTATGCAGGCCCGTTCCAAGTACGGTGCTAAGCGCCCCAAGGCCAAATAAGCCAGATAACGTTTTGATACTTTCGCCGTGTGCCGCCTAAGCGCCGCACGGTAGACACTTAAGGAGATTTCACATGCCGCGTCGTGCAGCAGCTAATCGTCGTGAGGTTCAGCCTGACGCCGTTTACAACAACCGCCTGGTGACTCAGCTCATCAACAAGGTCCTTCTTGACGGCAAGAAGGCCACCGCTGAGCGCATCGTTTACACCGCTTTTGAGATCGTTGCCGAGAAGTCCGAGGGTGGCGACGCTCTCGCTACCTTCAAGAAGGCTATGGACAACGTTAAGCCCACGCTCGAGGTTAAGCCCAAGCGTGTCGGTGGCGCTACCTATCAGGTCCCGATGGAGGTCAACTCCCGTCGTTCCACCGCTCTGGGTATCCGCTGGATCGTCAACTTCTCCCGCGCTCGCAAGGAGAAGACCATGGCCGAGCGTCTCGCCAACGAGATCCTCGACGCCTCCAACGGCCTGGGCGCTTCCGTCAAGAAGCGTGAGGACGTCTTCAAGATGGCCGAGGCCAACCGCGCGTTCTCTCACTATCGTTGGTAAGTTAAGGTAAGGAACTAACATGGCTAAGCCTAAGTACAAGCTTTCCGATACCCGTAACATCGGCATCATGGCCCACATCGATGCCGGTAAGACCACCACGACCGAGCGTATTCTTTACTACACCGGTAAGACCCACAAGATCGGCGAGGTCCATGAGGGCGCTGCCACCATGGACTGGATGGTTCAGGAGCAGGAGCGCGGCGTAACCATTACCTCCGCTGCTACCACGTGCTTCTGGAACAAGGACGGTAAGGACTACCGCATCCAGATCATCGACACCCCGGGCCACGTTGACTTCACCGCCGAGGTCGAGCGCTGCCTGCGCGTTCTCGATGGCGCTGTCGCCGTCTTCGACGCCGTTGCCGGCGTTCAGCCCCAGTCTGAGACCGTTTGGCGTCAGGCTTCCACCTTCAACGTCCCCCGCATCGCCTTCATCAACAAGTATGACCGCGTGGGCGCTGACTTCTTCAACGCTATCGAGACCATGAAGGATCGTCTCGACGCTAATGCCGTGGCCGCTCAGGTCCCGATGGGCGCCGAGGACAACTTCTGGGGCGTCATCGACCTGGTCACCATGACTGCTTGGGACTTCAAGGCCGACGAGAAGGGTATGACCTACCCCGAGCCGATGGACGAGATCCCGGCTGAGTTTGCCGACATCGCTGCCACCAAGCGCGAGGAGCTCCTTGACGCTGCTGCCAGCTTTGACGACGAGCTCATGGAGAAGATCCTCATGGAGGAGGACTTCACCGTCGAGGAGCTCAAGGCTGCTCTGCGTAAGGGCGTTCTGGCCAACGAGCTCAACCTCGTCTTCGTGGGCTCCGCCTACAAGAACAAGGGCGTCCAGGAGCTGCTCGACGCTGTCGTCGACTACCTGCCCAGCCCGCTCGACGTCGAGGCCGTCACCGGTACCGATCCGGACACCGGCGAGGAGATCCAGCGTCATCCTTCCTTCGACGAGCCCTTCTCCGGCCTGGTCTTCAAGATCATGACCGACCCGTTCGTCGGTAAGCTCACCTACGTCCGCGTTTACTCCGGCCGCGCCGAGTCCGGCTCCTACGTTGTCAACGCTTCCAACGGTCAGCGTGAGCGCCTCGGCCGCATCCTCGAGATGAACGCCGCCGAGCGTATCGACCGTGACGACGCTGCCGCCGGCGACATCGTCGCTTGCGTCGGCTTCAAGAACTCCACCACCGGCGACACCCTGTGCGCCGAGGGCAAGGAGATCGTCCTCGAGAAGATCGAGTTCGCTAAGCCCGTTATCGACGTTGCCATCGAGCCCAAGACCAAGGCCGAGCAGGACAAGATGTCCCTGGCTCTGACCAAGCTCGCCGAGGAGGACCCGACCTTCCAGGTGTCCACCAACCACGAGACCGGCCAGACCATCATCGCCGGCATGGGCGAGCTGCACCTCGAGATCATCGTCGACCGTCTGCTCCGCGAGTTCAAGGTTGACGCTAACGTCGGTAAGCCCCAGGTCGCCTACCGCGAGACCGCTGGTCACGACGTCGAGAAGGCTGAGGGCAAGTTCGTCCGTCAGTCCGGCGGTCGCGGTCAGTACGGCCACGCCGTCATCAAGCTCGAGAAGATGGAGGAGGGCTTCGGCTACGAGTTCGTCAACGCTATCGTCGGCGGCGTCGTGCCCAAGGAGTACATCCCGTCCATCGACAAGGGCATCCAGGAGGCCCTGAACACCGGTGTTATCGCCGGCTTCCCGGTCCTCGACGTTAAGGTCACCCTGTTCGACGGTTCTTACCACGAGGTCGACTCCTCCGAGGCCGCCTTCAAGATCGCCGGTTCCATGGCTATCAAGGACGCCCTCAAGAAGTCCGATCCGCAGCTGCTCGAGCCGATCATGGCTGTCGAGGTCGAGACCCCCGAGCAGTACATGGGCGACGTTATGGGCAACCTCTCCGGTCGCCGCGGCAAGATCGAGGGCATGGAGGATCGCAAGAACAGCAAGCTCATCCGTGCCAAGGTGCCGCTGGGCGAGATGTTCGGTTACGCTACCGACCTTCGCTCCCAGACCCAGGGCCGTGCATCCTACACGATGCAGTTCGACTCTTATGAGCCCGCGCCCAAGTCCATCGTGGACGAGGTCATGAGCAAGAACGCCTAAGTTCGAGCTCCCTGTTACGTAATCCGCGAGAACATCTCTCGCACTCTTTGGAGGTTTAAGTTGGCTACCCAGAAGATCCGCATTCGCCTCAAGGGCTATGATCACGAGGTCGTCGATCAGTCCGCGAAGCTCATCGTCGAGACCGCTCAGAAGACCGGTGCTCGCGTTTCCGGTCCTGTCCCCCTGCCCACCGAGCGCAACCTGTACACGGTTATCCGCTCGCCGCACGTGAACAAGGACTCCCGTGAGCAGTTCGAGATGCGCACCCACAAGCGCCTCATCGACATCCTCGACCCCACCTCGGGCACCGTTGATTCGCTCATGCGTCTCGACCTCCCCGCTGGCGTCGACATCGACATCAAGCTCTAAGCGATATCGCTCATAGCTTAAAGGGCCCCGCTGCCGTTTCGGTAGCGGGGCCCTTTTGTTTTGAATGATGGTTTGGACTGCCGGGTAATGCTGCCGAGTAGGTGGTTGCGGCGCCCTATTCGCTCAAAGGGCGCAGCGATGCTTCCTCAAAATGGAAGGATCGCAAACCGCCTTCCGTTTCGATACACGCGCGACCAAAGCCATCGACGGTTTTAAAGATGCCGCGTGCCAGCTCGTCGCCGGCAGGGGAACGGGCGATAATGTGCTCCCCAATCCAATTGAGGTGAGCGACATATTCGCCGTGGACGGGCGCGAGCGGTCCGGTGTTTTCTTCCATGGCGTTGAGGCGTTCTGCCCAGGCATCTACAGCGTCTATAACTGCGTGATAGACCTCATCGAGGAGCATGTCGACGGTGGGAACGCTCTCGTTAAGGTCCGAGAGGCCAATTGCCGCCAGGCCGCCATCGGGTACCTCTTGGGGCGTGTAGTTTACGTTGACGCCAATGCCGCAGACGGCGAAGGGCTTGCCCTCACTGTCGCGAGCCGCCTCGACCAGAATGCCGCCGAGTTTGCGTCCACGCGCGACCAGGTCGTTGGGCCATTTAAGGCGAATCTCGTTTGCAAGACCCTGTTTTTCGAGCGCCTCGAGCACCGCTAGGCCACTGACGGCGGCAAGACCAGAGAACTTTGCAGGATTAACGCATGGGCGCAGGACAATCGAAAGCAATAAGTTGCCGACGGTTGAGTCCCACTTGTGCCCGCGCCGGCCGCGTCCTGCTGTTTGAGCCCAGGCGGCAAGTCCTGTACCGTGCGGCGCTCCCTGTTTTCCTGCTTCGAGCAGGTCATCGTTGGTCGATCCGGTTACGTCGACTATCGTTAATTTGGCATCCATAACGGTTGCTACCTCCTAAGTTAATAAGGCAATCGCGTAATGGTGTCGAGAGATAGACACAATGTGAAGCCTTTGTCGCATTTGGACAATTTAATGTTAACACGTCAACAACGACTAAAATGCGCTATCCTCTCTTGGTCGATGTAAACACGTCAACAACTCAAAGGAGGCTAGTGATGGGTTTCACGATTCTTGGAACAGGCTCGGCGCTTCCTGAGCGCAGTGTTTCCAATGACGAGCTGTCTGAGTTCCTCGATACCTCGGATGAGTGGATTTTTACCCGCACAGGTATCAAGAGCCGCCACGTCTGCACCACCGAGTCACTTGACGACCTTGCCGTAGCGGCGAGCGAGCGGGCACTCCAGGTGTCCGGAATCGACGCGAGCCAGCTGGATCTGATCGTCTGCTCGACGACAACGGGTGACCACCTTGTTCCCGCTGAGGCGTGTGCCGTTTCTGAGCGACTAGGCGCGACGTGCCCTGCCTTCGATGTCTCGGCGGCCTGCGCCGGCTTCGTATTTGCGCTCGATGTCGCCGAGGGCTATATCGCCCGCGGCCGTGCCGAGCGCGTGCTTGTCGTTGCTGCCGAGCAGATAACGCGCGCGCTCGACTGGACCGACCGTGCCACCTGCGTGCTCTTTGGCGATGGGGCAGGCGCCGCAGTGATTGAGGCTGGGGGAGACAGCCCCCTTGCCGTTGAGCTTTCGACGGCGCCCGACGTCGAGACGTTGCGCGTTCCCGGTCTGGTCGGCACCTCGCCGTTTAAGGCTTCCGCAGATAGCGCGAGCGTGCTGTCCATGAATGGCCGCCGCGTGTTCAAGTTCGGCGTCAACGCCATCTGCGACACGGTCCATAAGCTTGCGATCGATGCGGGCATTTCGGTCGAAGACATCGATCATTTTGTATTCCATCAGGCTAACGAACGAATCCTGAGCCAGGCGGTCAAGCGCCTGGGCGTGCCGGACGAGCGCGTGGTTCGCACGTTGCGCGAGACCGGCAACATTTCGAGCGCATGCATTCCGCTTGCCCTCGACCGGCTGGCAAACGCCGGTGCACTTCACACGGGCGACACCATCGCCTTGGTTGGATTTGGCGCCGGTCTGGATATAGGTGGCTATCTGCTTCGTTGGAAGTAGTCGCACATAGGAAATAAAAACGCCCCTAGGGCACAAACAAAGGAGAACTACCATGGCAGATCAGAAGACCTTCGAGCGCGTTTGCGACGTTATCCGCGAGACCGCTGGCCTTGACGACGTCGAGATGAAGCCCGAGTCCACGCTCGAGGAGATTGGTCTCGACAGTCTGGGCACCGTCGAGATCCTCGTCGCCGTCGAGGACGAGTTTGGCATCCAGCTCGATACCGAGGAGAACCCCAAGACGGTCGGCGAGTTCGCCGATACGGTCGAGGCGGCATTGGAGAAGTAGAGATGCTCAAGACTCCTCTCTGCGATCTGCTCGGCATCGAAAAGCCCGTGTTCCAGGGCGGTATGGCCTGGATTGCCGACGCCTCGTTGGCGTCCGCAGTGTCCGAGGCGGGCGGCTTAGGGATTATCGCGGCCATGAATGCTGACGCAAACTGGTTGCGCGATCAGATTCACGAGCTGCGCACCAAGACGGATAAGCCCTTTGGCGTGAACGTCATGCTTATGAGCCCGTTTGCTAACGAGGTCGCACAGGTTGTGATCGATGAGCAAGTGCCGGTCGTCGTGACGGGTGCCGGCAATCCCACCAAGTACATGAAGGCGTGGAACGACGCCGGCATCAAGGTCATCCCGGTTGTTGCCTCGGTGGCGCTGGCACGTCTCGTGGCGCGTCGCGGGGCCACCGCCGTGGTTGCCGAAGGCACCGAATCGGGTGGGCATATTGGCGAGACGTCGACGATGGCGCTCGTTCCGCAGGTTGTCGACGCGGTCGATATCCCCGTTGTGGCAGCCGGCGGTATCGCGGATGGCCGCGGGGTGGCGGCCGCCTTTATGCTTGGCGCCGCCGGCGTCCAGGTGGGAACACGCTTTCTGGTCGCAAACGAGTGCACCGTATCGGAGCAGTACAAGGAGATGGTCTTGAAGGCCAACGACACCTCGACGCGTGCGACCGGCCGCTCGACGGGACATCCGGTGCGTGCGCTCAAGAGCCCCTTCACCAATGCCTACGCCAAAAGTGAGGCGGCGGGCGCAAGTGCCGAGGAGCTTGGGGCCATGGGTACGGGTGCTCTTCGCAAGGCCGCAAAGGACGGTAATTACGAAGAGGGTTCGTATCTGTGCGGACAGATTGCCGGCATGGTCAACGAGCGCCAGAGCGCACGTGAAATCGTTGACGACTTGGTCGATGGCGCCGAACACGTCCTGAAGGGTGCGTGCGCATGGGTAGCGTAGCGTTTCTGTTTGCCGGCCAGGGTGCCCAACACCCCGCGATGGGCGTCGACCTGATCGAGGCATCGCCGGCGGCCGCCGAGGTGTTCGCCATTGCCGACGAGGTGCGCCCGGGGACCAGCGAGCAGTGCCGGAGCGCCTCCAAGGAGGAGCTCTCGCAGACCGAGAACACGCAGCCGTGCGTGTTCGTTCACGACCTGGCAGCGGCTATCGCCCTGCGTGAGCGCGGCGTGGTGCCTGCCGCCTGTGCGGGATTCTCGCTGGGCGAGGTCGCTGCGCTCACCTTTGCGGGGGCATTCGATACGCGAGCGGGCTTTGAGCTCGTGTGCGAGCGCGCGGCGCTGATGGCCGCGGCTGCCGAGCGCCATCCGGGCGGCATGCGCGCCGTCATCAAGCTCGATGCGGTGCAAGTCGAGGGCCTGGCAAAACAGGCCGGCGAGGACTGCTGGCCAGTCAACTACAACAGTCCGCAGCAGACGGTTGTGGCCGGAGCGCCCGAGGCGCTGCAGGAGCTCGACGTCCTAGTAAAAGAGGCTGGCGGCCGCGCTATGAAAGTCGCGGTGTCGGGTGCATTTCATAGCCCCTATATGGCAGAGGCGACTGAGGGGCTGGCGACGTATATCCAAGACGGCCACGCTCCGTCTTCGCTGCTAATTCCGGTCATGGCAAACATGACGGCGGCACCCTATCCGGCCGACCCGCAGGCGGCATCGGAGGTGCTGGCCAATCAGGTGAGTCATGCCGTGCGCTGGGTCGACACGCTGCATGCTCTGCAGGATCAAGGCATCGACACGTTTATTGAGGTCGGCCCCGGCAAAACGCTGTCGGGCCTGGTCAAGCGTACGCTGAGCGACGTTCGCGTGTATTCGTGCGAAACGGCCGAGCAGGTCGCAGCTATTGCCGACGAGCTCGCATAGTCCACGGGGCTGTAACCCGAAAGGAATGACATGGGCAACTTGAACAACGGCGCACTCGAGCGCAACGACTCACGTCGCGTGGCGCTGGTCACGGGCGGCTCGCGCGGTATCGGCCGCGCCTGCGCTGTCGGTCTGGCGGAGGACGGCTTTGATATCGCCGTCGTCTATGCCGGCAGCGCCGATGCGGCGCGCGAGACGTGCGAAGCCTGCGAGGCGGCTGGCGCCGTGGCACGCGCATATCAATGCGACGTGGCCGATCCCGCTGCCGTCAACGCGTGCGTGGAAGCGGCCCTCAACGACTTTGGCTCCATTTGGGTGCTCGTCAACAACGCTGGCATCACCCGCGATGGCCTGCTCATGCGCATGGGCGATGACGCCTTCGATCGCGTGCTCGATGTCAATCTTAAAGGAACGTTTAACATGACGCGCGCGCTCACTAAGACCTTTATGCGCCAGCGCGGCGGCTGCGTCGTCAACATGAGCTCGGTCGTGGGCCTGATGGGCAATGCCGGACAGGCCAACTACGCGGCCTCCAAGGCGGGCGTGATCGGTCTGACCAAGGCGGTGGCGCGCGAGCTTGCGCCTCGCGGCGTACGAGTGAACGCGGTCGCCCCCGGGTTTGTCGAGACGGATATGACGGCAAAGCTCTCGGATAAGGTGCGTGCGGCAACCGAGGAGCAGATTCCCCTTAAGCGTATGGCGCAGCCCGAGGAGGTGGCCGGTGTGGTGCGCTTTTTAGCGAGCGATGCGGCCGCTTACATTACGGGCGAAGTCATACGCGTCGACGGCGGAATGGCGATGTAGAAAGCAAGCCGGGTAAGCGGCTTGGATGAGGAGACCATGATGGAACAGAGAGTTGCAATCACCGGTATCGGTGCCGTGTCGCCGCTCGGCAACACCGCGCTTGCCACCTGGGCGGCCATGTGCGCCGGAACGTGTGGCATCGGTCCGATCACGCACTTTGATACCGATGCATTTGCCGTCAAGGTGGCGGCCGAGGTCAAGGGTTTTGACGGCAACGATTACTTTGGCAAGCATGACGCCAAGCATCTCGACCCCTGTGTTCAGTTTGCGATGGCGGCGTCGGACGAGGCCATGCACGATGCGGGCCTCGATGTTGAGGGCGCGGTTGATCGCGAGCGCCTGGGCGTCTACGTGGGTTCAGGCGTGGGCGGCATGCAGACACTCGTCGACAACGTCCATACGATCGCCGATCGGGGGCCTCGCCGCGCATCGCCCTATATGATTGCGATGATGATCCCCAACATGGCATCGGGCAATATCGCAATCCGCCACAAGGCAAAAGGCCCGAACCTGCCCGTGGTGACTGCGTGCGCGACCTCGGCCCATGCCGTGGGCGAGGCGTTCCGCGCCATCAAGCATGGCTATGCCGATGCAATCCTCGCTGGCGGAGCCGAGGCCGCAATTATCCCCGATGCCGTTGCGGGCTTTACGTCCTGCCGTGCGTTGACCACCAACCCCGATCCCGCGACGGCCTGCCGTCCGTTCGATGCAGACCGCGACGGCTTTGTGATGGGCGAGGGCGCCTGCGTGCTCGTGCTCGAGAGCATGGAACATGCGCAGGCGCGCGGTGCGCACATTTATGCCGAGGTCGTGGGCTACGGCAACACCGATGATGCCTATCACATTACGAGCCCCGATCCCGAGGCTGCCGGCATTGCCCGCGCGATATCGCTGGCGGTTGCCGAGGGCGACGTCAAGCCTTCCGAGGGCCTCTACATCAACGCTCACGGCACCTCGACCAAGCTCAACGATTCGTCCGAGACGGTGGGCATTAAGCGTGCGCTCGGCGAGGACGCGGCGCGCGCCGCGCACGTCTCGTCGACTAAGTCAATGACCGGCCACATGATCGGTGCCACGGGCGCCATCGAGGTCATGGCCTGCGCCATGGCGCTCGAGCAGGGCGTGGTGCCGCCGACCATTAACTACCGCACACCCGATCCCGCCTGCGATCTTGACTACACGCCCAATCGCGCGGTTCGCGCCGACCTTACCTGGGCGCTTTCGACCAACCTGGGCTTTGGCGGGCACAACGCCGCCATCGCGCTGCGTAGATATACGAGGAGCTAGAGCATGGATTCCAAAAGACTTGCCGAGATAGCCGATGTTATGGAGGACCGCGGCCTCACGCGCGTGCGCGTTGAGGAGCCCGATGGCACCGCGGTCGAACTCGAGCGTGCGAGTGCCGCGCAGCCGGTTGCCGTGCCCATGCCTATGCCGGGTGCCGTGACTGCTCCGGCGGTGGCTCCTGTCGCCATGCCTGCCGCCGCACCGGAGCCCGCCGCGCAGGCGCCTGCCGCCGCACCGGAGCCCAAGGGCACCGAGGTGACCGCTCCCATGGTCGGCGTTTTCTATGCTGCCCCGGCGCCGGGCGACGAGCCGTTTGTGCACGTGGGCTCCAAGGTCAAGGCCGGTGAGACCCTCTGCATCATCGAGGCCATGAAGGTTCTCAACGAGGTGACGGCCGAGGCAGACGGCGAGGTGCTCGAGATCTGCGTGGCCGACGGCGACCTCGTGGAGTTCGGCAGTTGCCTTATGAGGATCGGATAGGTGATGTCCATGAACAAAGAAGAGCTCAAGAAGCTGTTGCCGCATCGCGAACCGATGCTTTTGCTCGACGAAGCCGAGCTGGTGGGCGACGAGGCCCACGGCAAGATCACGATTACGGGTGACGAGTACTTTTTGCAGGGGCATTTTCCGGGAAACCCGGTAGTCCCCGGCGTGATTCAGTGCGAGATGCTCGCCCAAAACTGTTGCGTGCTGCTGATGGGCGATGAGGAGGCGCGCGGCGCGACGCCGTTCTATACGAGCCTCGATAAGGTGCGCTTTAAGCGTCCGGTGCGCCCGGGCGACACGGTTGATCTGGTGTGCACCATCACGCGTGCGCGCGGGCCGTTCCGCTTTGCGACGGGTACTGCGAGCGTTAACGGTGAGGTTTGCTGCCGCGCCGATATGTCTTTTGCACTCATGCACGAAAGTTAAGGAAGGCTTCATGTTCGACAAAGTGCTCATCGCCAACCGCGGCGAAGTCGCGGTCCGTGTTATCCGCGCGTGCCGCGATATGGGCATCAAGACCGTCGCCGTTTATTCCACGGCCGATGCGGACGCGCTACACGTGCAGCTTGCCGACGAGGCGTATTGCATCGGCGGCCCGCGTCTTGCCGAGAGCTACCTCAATGACGATGCCGTGCTCACCTGTGCCGTAAAGTCGGGCGCCAAGGCAATTCATCCCGGCTATGGCTTTTTCTCCGAGAAGGCGAGCTTCGCGCGCGACTGCGACAAGTATGGCCTGGCGTTTGTCGGTCCCTCGGCCGAGGTGATCGACAGCATGGGCGACAAGGACGCCGCACGTCGAACGGCTGCCGCGGCGGGCGTGCCCATCGTGCCGGGCTGCGATTTGCTCAAAAGCCCCGAGGAGGCAACGGCCGAGGCCGAGCGCATTGGCTGCCCCGTGCTCATCAAGGCGCGTGCAGGTGGCGGCGGTCGCGGCATTCGCAAGGTCGGGCGCGTGGAAGATGCGGCAAAGGCGTTCATCGAGGCGCGTGCCGAGGGCGAGGCCGTCTTTGGCGACGGCGAGTGCTACATGGAGAAGTTCGTCGCGCCGGCGCACCACGTTGAGGTGCAGATTATGGCCGATAAGCAGGGCCATGTGTTTTCGCTCGGCGAGCGCGAGTGCTCGGTGCAGCGCCGCAACCAAAAGCTGATCGAGGAGAGCCCCGCGCCGTGCCTCGACGGACGCGACGACATTCGTGCTCGCATGCACAAGGCAGCGCGTGACCTGGCTCGTGCCGTCGGCTACGAAGGAGCCGGTACCATCGAGTTCCTGTATTCGGACGACGGCAATTTCTACTTTATGGAAATGAACACGCGCTTGCAGGTGGAGCATCCGGTTACGGAGTTTGTGACCGATACCGACTTGGTCAAGTGGCAGCTGCGCGTGGCAGCCGGCCAGCCTCTGCCCTTTGAGCAGGAGGACATGCCGGTTCGCAACCACGCCATGGAGTGCCGCATCAATGCCGAAACGCCGGACTTTCTGCCGTCATGCGGAACGGTCACCGCGTTGCGCGTGCCGGGTGGTCCGCGCGTACGCTGGGATTCCGCCATGTTTACCGGTGCGAAAGTTCCGCCGTACTACGACTCTATGCTCGGCAAGCTCATCGTGTGTGCGCCCACGCGTGACGGCGCTATTCGTAAGATGCGCTCGGCCCTGGGCGAGCTCGTGATTGAAGGCGTGAGCGAAAACAGCGAGCTTCAGCTCGACGTGCTGGCAAACGACGAGTTCTTGTCGGGCATGTATCACACCGATCTGATGGGGCATCTCTATGCTGATGAATAGAAAAGCGAAGACGGTCAACGTTCTCGAGGGGCCGATGACCGAGTCGTGCGCCGAGTTTCCCGCGCGCCACGTGTTTATCAAGTGCCCGGAGTGCCGCCGTGTGATCGATGAGGCGCGCCTGCACGACAACCTCGAGGTCTGCCCTCGTTGCGGCAAGCACTTTCGCGTGAGCGGGCGCGACCGTATGCGCATGACGGTCGACGAGGGCACGTTTGAGGAATGGGATGCTAATCTGGCGTCGGAGGACTTCCTCTCGTTTCCCGGTTATGCCGACAAACTCAAGAGCGTGAGCGAGCGTTCGGGCGAGCGCGATGCCGTTGTGTGCGGCAGGGGCAAAATCTGCGGTTGCGATACAGCTCTCTTTTTTATGGACGCCAACTTTATGATGGGCTCGATGGGTTCCGTGGTGGGCGAGAAGATCTGTCGCACATTTGAGCGTGCGACCGAGCTGGGATTGCCAGTTGTCGGCTTTACCGTTTCGGGCGGTGCGCGCATGCAAGAGGGCGTGACATCGCTTATGCAGATGGCCAAGATTTCTGCGGCGGTTAGGCGCCACAGCGAGGCGGGCGGCCTGTATATCACGGTGCTCACCGACCCCACGACCGGAGGCGTAACCGCGAGCTTTGCCATGGAGGGCGACATTATCCTAGCCGAGCCCGATGCCCTGACGGCATTTGCCGGCCCGCGCGTGATCGAGCAGAACATGCACAAGCGCCTGCCCAAGGGATTTCAGCGCTCCGAGTTTTTGCTGGAGCACGGCTTTTGCGATGCAGTTGTTCCGCGTGGCGAGATTGCGCTCACGGTAGGCGAGCTGCTGGCACTGCACGAAGGGCACACGCCCGGCCTAGGGGCACCGCATGAGATCGTGCATACGGGTCGCCGCGGCAAAAAGCTGGGACACTTGTTCAAGCGTCCGGCCGCACCAAAAACCGCGCTCGAGATTGTCAAGCAGACCCGCTCGGCAGATCGCGCCACGGCAGGCGAGATGATCTCGCTGGGCCTGGATGGATTTGTGGAGCTGCACGGCGACCGCTACTTTGGCGACGACGCCGCTGTGGTGGCTGGCATTGGCTGGAAAGACGGGCGCTCCGTAACGGTCATCGCCATCGAGCGCGGCACCACGACCAAAGAGCGCATGCGTCGCAACTTTGGCATGGCACATCCCGAGGGCTACCGCAAAGCGCGTCGCCTTATGCGCCAGGCCGAAAAGTTTGGTCGACCGGTTCTGTGCCTAGTCGATACTTCGGGCGCGTTTTGCGGCATCGGTGCCGAGGAGCGCGGCCAGGGCGAGGCGATTGCCCAAAATCTCATGGAGATGAGCGGCCTTAAGACACCGATTGTCTCGGTGGTGACGGGCGAAGGCGGCTCTGGTGGCGCGCTGGCGCTGTCCGTGGCCGACCGCATCCTGATGCTCTCGAGCTCGGCCTATTCGGTCGTGAGCCCCGAGGCCTGTGCGTCGATCCTGTGGAAGGATACCGACCGCGCGAATGAGGCCGCCGAAGCGCTTAAGCTCACGGCCCCCGATCTGCTGGCGCTCGGCATCATCGACGGCATTGTCGACGATAGGGGCCTGTCGCATGAGGAGATCGCCGGTGCCGTCATGTCTTCGGCATTTGATGCCTTCGATACGCTTGGGCAGCTCGACGACGCGACCCTCACAAACCTCCGCTACGAAAAGTACCGCGCAATCGGTCGGTACCGCACGATGTGACAGAGGGGCAGTCCCGCATGGCACATTCCAAGGTCGTGGCCCGTGTGGGTTGCGGCCTTTTTGTATCTGTGGGGCAAAGTGGCTACACTACAATCCGTTTGAGCAATAGATATATAGGTAGTACCGTGGGGGCGGATGTAGATGGTCGAGTGGATTGTTAAGCGTGCGCAGGGCGACCGTGCGCGCGTGGGCACGTTGACGGGCGTGGTGTGTATTCTCGCCAATGTGGCACTATGCGCTGCGAAGGGCGTAATTGGCGTGCTGTCGGGATCGGTTTCGATTGTGGCGGACGCCATGAATAATCTGTCCGATGCTAGCTCGAACATCGTGAGCGTGCTTGGCTTTAAGCTGGCGGGCAGGCCAGCAGACCCCGAGCATCCTTACGGTCATGGCCGCTACGAGTATCTCTCGGGTCTGGTTGTGGCGGCGCTCGTGCTGCTTATTGGCATCGAACTGGTGAAGTCCTCGGTGGAGCGTATCGTCAACCCAGAGCCTGTCGAGTTCTCGCTTGCCCTGGTGGCAGTCCTGGCACTTTCGATGGTTGTAAAGCTGTGGATGGCGGCCCTCAACCAAAAGCTCGGTGACCGCATTGAGTCCGAGACGCTGCATGCGACCGCGCAAGATTCTAAGAACGATGTCCTTGCCACAGGCGCCGTGTTAGCGTGCGCCATTGTTTCGCAGGTGACGCACATCAATCTTGACGCATGGGTCGGCCTTGCCGTTGGCGCCTATATTGGCTGGAGCGGTTTTGAACTCATCCAGGATACGGTGAGCCCGCTTTTGGGCCAGGCACCCGATCCTAAGCTGGTCAAGCACATTCGAGACAAGATCATGAGCTATCCCGGTGTTCTGGGCGTTCACGATTTGATGGTTCACGACTACGGCCCGGGCAGGAAGTTTGCAAGTGCGCATGCCGAGATGGCGGCCGAGGCCAGCCCGCTGGAAAGTCACGACACGCTCGATAACATCGAGCAGTCGTTTAGGAACGAAGACGGTATGATCGTCACGCTCCATTACGACCCCATCGTGACCGACGATCCAAAGGTGGCGAGCATGCGTCTGCGCATCAACGCTATGGCCCAGGAGATTGATAGCCGCCTTTCGATTCACGATCTGCGTTGCGTGCCGGGCCCCACGCACACCAATGTGATCTTTGACTGCGTGCGACCCTCGGATTTGGGCACAGACGCCGAGGCCCTAAAACACGAATTAGCCCAGAGGGTCGAATCGGAATATCCCAAGTCGATTGCCAAGATTACGATCGACGAAGACTACGTAGGACATACCCACGAGTAGGGCTGTGCCGGCAAAGCAAGTTATACAGAAGGGGAGAGCATGAAGCGTCTATATCTACTCCGCCACGGTCAGACGGAGTTCAACGTCAAAAAGCTGGTCCAGGGCCGCTGCGATTCACCGCTGACCGACCTGGGCCGTCAGCAAGCCGGGATGGCAGCCGCGTGGCTCAAAGCCCACAACGTCGTTCCCGACAAAGTGGTCTCTTCGCCCTTAGGCCGAGCCATGGACACAGCTCAGCTCGTCGCTACCGAACTCCTCGGCCCGGACTCTGCCGTCGAGTCCTGCGAAGGCATTATCGAGCGCAGCTATGGCTCCTTCGAAGAGGGCCCCCACGACGCTCTGCCCACCGACGTCTGGGATCCGGGCGAGGACTTAATCCCGTTTGGAGGAGAAGGAAGCCAGGCACTGCAAGGGCGCATGGTAGACACCCTCACCAATATCATGGACGCCGAGGGTATCGAAACCCTCCTAGCAGTAAGCCACGGCAGTGCCAGCCGCCAATTCATCAAGGCTGCAGCCCCAGAGGGCTTCGAGCTCCCAACAAAACTCCCCAACTGCGCCATTATGATTTTCGATTTTGATGAGGCAAAGCCACAAGCAGAAGGCGAGCCAATGCAATGCAAGTTCACTCTCCAGCAAATAGTGGACCCCCAACAAAGTCATTAGCCTGAACGAGCAGAGTTAAGCAGGCATCAACGTGGCGTTCCCAGTGTGCGGCGGAGGGGGCGGGCCTGAGACATATTAAGGTTGTCGCGAGTTCCGCACGAACAGGAGAGCACTTAATGTGCTCTCCGTCGTGAGCAGGACTGTAGAGCAGTAACCTTAATATGTCTCAGGCCCGCCCCCTCCGCCGCACACTGGGAACGTGCCACGCACTTTACCTGCGTAAACAATGTGAGTGAAATATGAATCTCGATGGATACGCCCGCAGCCGTGTATACTAAACAGCTGTGTGTAACCAGGGGAGTATTCTGGCTGGACAAAATGCCTGCTTAATAGGGTTGTCAGGTAGTCCGGACGCAATACAAGACTGGGGAGCACGTCGTGTAAGTAGTGGTCCTCTAGGGGCGTACGCTCGGTGGCGTACGCATTGTCCCAAGACCACGCGAGAGTTGGGATCATATCTTGATCAGCATGATTCTCGGCCGCAAGATTGGCATGACCCAGGTTTGGGACGAGGACGACAACGTCGTTCCCGTCACGGTCATCCAGGCTGGCCCCTGCGCTGTCTCGCAGGTTAAAACTCAGGCAACCGACGGCTATGACGCCGTCCAGATCGGTTTCGGCGACATCAAGGCCAAGAACGTGAACAAGCCCATGGCTGGTCACTTCGCCAAGGCTGGCGTCGAGCCTGTCCGCTTCCTTCGTGAGGTCCGCGTCGAGAACGGCGAGGAGCACAAGGTCGGCGAGGTCGTCACCGTCGCTGATTTCGCTGATGTCGAGAAGGTCGACGTCATCGGTACCTCCAAGGGTAAGGGCTTCCAGGGTCGCATCAAGCGCTGGGGTCAGCGCCGCGGTCCTATGACGCATGGTTCTCACTTCCAGCGTCACCCTGGTTCTATCGGTCAGTGCGCCTATCCTGCGCGCGTCCTCAAGGGCGTCAAGATGGCCGGTCACATGGGTAACGAGCGCGTTACCGTCAAGAACCTTTCCGTTGTCCGCATCGATGCCGAGCAGAACCTCATCTTGGTCAAGGGCGCTGTCCCGGGTGCCAAGAATGGTCTCGTCGCCATCCGTATGGCCTAAGGGCCCAGCCCATTTAGCCCAGCGTCATACCAAGGAGAACACTTAAATGGCAAAGTTTGAAGTAAAGAACAGCGAGGGCAAGAAGGTCGCCGAGGCCGAGCTCGCCGCTGAGGTGTACGGCATCGAGCCGAACATCCACGTTATGCACCACATCGTCAAGTGCCAGATGGCCTCTTGGCGTCAGGGCACCCAGTCTGCTAAGGGTCGCTCTGAGGTTTCCGGTGGCGGCAAGAAGCCTTGGCGTCAGAAGGGCACCGGCCGTGCCCGCCAGGGTTCCATCCGTGCTGCCCAGTGGCGTCACGGTGGCGTTGTCTTCGCCCCCAAGCCCCGTTCCTACGCTAAGCGTATGAACAACAAGGAGGTCAAGCTGGCTATGCGCTCCGCGCTGTCCGCCAAGCTGGCCGATGGCGAGCTCGTGCTCGTCGACGACTACGGCTTCGAGAAGCCTTCCACCAAGGCTGCCGTCGCCATGCTCAAGGCTCTCGGCCTTGAGGGCAAGCGTCTGACCATCATCGTTCGCGATGAGGACGTCAACGCCTACCTGTCGTTCCGCAATATTCCCAAGACGTTCATCATCACCGCTGACGAGGCCAACACCTACGATCTCGTCAACAACAACGCTGTGCTGATGCCCGCCGACATCGCCGCTCACTTCGGGGAGGTGCTTGCATAAATGACCGCCCACGAGATCATCATCCGTCCGATCGTGTCCGAGCGTTCCTTCTCCGGCATGGAGCAGAACAAGTACACGTTCGAGGTCGCCAAGGATGCTAACAAGTATCAGATCAAGGACGCTGTCGAGGAGATCTTCGGCGTCAAGGTCGTTCGCGTGAACACCTTGACGGTCAAGCCCAAGACCAAGCGCGTGCGCTATGTCGCCGGCAAGACCCGTTCTTGGAAGAAGGCCATCGTCACGCTGGCCGAGGGCGACACCATCGAGGTCTTTGGCAACCAGGCCTAAGACTCGCTGCTGTTGAGTGAGCTCATGCCTCCCAAATAGGGGAGGCGAGAGCTCAAGGTTTCGGGCGGATAAAATGGACACGCCCGGAACCGTGTATACGTCCGGTGTCATCGCACCCGAGGCAGAACCTCGAATCCCTGTCTGCGATGGCTAACGGATTCTTATTGAAAGGGATTGTAATGGCTGTAAAGCACCTTAAGCCGACCTCCGCTGGTAGGCGTTGGCAGACGATCTCCGATTTCTCCGAGATCACCTGCACCAAGCCCGAGAAGTCTCTTCTCGAGCCCCTGCCCAAGAAGGCCGGTCGTAACAACAACGGCCGCATCACCACCCGCCACCAGGGCGGCGGCGTGAAGCGTCGTTACCGCGTGATCGACTTCAAGCGCAACAAGGACGGCGTGCCCGCCAAGGTTGCCACGATCGAGTACGATCCGAACCGTTCCGCTCGCATCGCTCTGCTGCACTACGCTGACGGTGAGAAGCGCTACATCCTGGCCCCCAAGGGCCTCGAGGTCGGTCAGACCATCATGTCCGGTTCTGACGCCGACATCAAGCCGGGTAACGCTCTGCCCCTCGCCGACATCCCCGTCGGTACGCTCATCCACGCCGTCGAGTTCCAGCCGGGCAAGGGCGCTGCTATCGCCCGTTCCGCCGGTAACTCCTGCCAGCTGATGGGTAAGGAGGGCAAGTACGCTATCGTCCGTATGCCTTCCTCCGAGATGCGCCGCATCCTCGTTACCTGCCGCGCCACCGTCGGTGAGGTCGGCAACGCCGATCACTCCAACATCGTCATCGGCAAGGCCGGCCGTAAGCGTCACATGAACGTGCGCCCGACCGTCCGCGGTACCGTCATGAACCCTGTCGACCACCCGCACGGCGGTGGCGAGGGCAAGAACCACACCTCTGGTCGTCCCTCCGTTACCCCCTGGGGTAAGCCGACGAAGGGCCTTCGTACGCGCAAGAAGAAGAAGGTCTCGAACCAGCACATCATTCGTCGCCGTAAGAAGTAATTTCGGATACCGAGTTTTAGGAGAAAGCACTTATGAGCAGAAGTCTCAAAAAGGGCCCGTTCGTGGAGACTCGCCTTCTCTCGCGTATCACCGCGATGAACGAGGCTGGCAAGAAGGACGTCGTGAAGACCTGGTCCCGCGCGTCCACCATCTTCCCCGAGATGGTTGGTCACACCATCGCCGTCCACGACGGCCGCAAGCATGTGCCCGTGTATGTTACCGAGTCCATGGTTGGTCACAAGCTCGGCGAGTTCGCGCCGACTCGTACGTTCCGTGGCCACAAGGCCAAATAGGGGGTTAACCGTAAATGGCAACTAAGTCTATTGAAACTGAGGCCACCGAGGTTCGCGCCGTCGCTAAGTACGTGCGTGTTTCCCCCAGCAAGGCCCGCCTGGTGGTCGATCTGATCCGCCGCAAGCCTGTCGCTCAGGCCTTCGACATCCTCCACTTCTGCGACCGCGCCGTCGCCGTGGATGTCGAGAAGGTTCTCCGTTCCGCCGTTGCGAACGCCGAGAACAACAACGGTCTGCGTGCCGACAACCTGGTTGTCGCCGCTGCCTATGTTGACGAGGGTCCGACGCTTAAGCGCATCCGTCCCCGCGCCAAGGGTTCCGCTTCTCGCATTCTGAAGCGTACTTCCCACATCACCGTCGTCGTTGCTCCTCGAAAGGAGGCGTAAAGCTGTATGGGTCAGAAAGTCTACCCCACCGGCTTCCGTCTTGGCATCACCGAGAACTGGCGCTCCCGCTGGTTCGCAGAGAAGGATTACGCTAAGACCCTCGGTAACGATCTCGAGATCCGCAAGTACCTCGAGAAGCGTCTTTCCCGCGCAGCTGTCTCCCGCGTCGAGATCGAGCGCGCTGGCGACAAGGTGAAGGTCATCATCCTCACCGCTCGCCCCGGCGTTGTCATCGGTAAGAAGGGTGCCGAGATCGATACCCTCCGCACCGAGCTCGAGAAGGTCGCTGGCGTCTCCAAGGGCCAGCTCTCCGTCGACGTTGTCGAGATCAAGCGCCCCGAGCTCGACGCCAACCTCGTTGCTCAGTCTATCGCCGAGCAGCTCGAGGGCCGCGTTGCCTTCCGTCGCGCCATGCGCAAGGCTGTCCAGTCCGCCCGCAAGGCCGGCGCTAAGGGCATCCGTATCCAGTGCTCCGGTCGTCTCGGCGGTGCCGAGATGGGCCGTCGTGAGTGGTACCGTGAGGGTCGCGTGCCTCTGCACACCCTCCGTGCCAAGATCGACTACGGCACGGCTGTCGCCAGCACCACCATGGGCGCTTGCGGCGTGAAGGTCTGGATCTACCTGGGCGAGAAGCTCCCGGGCCAGCCTGTTCCCAATCCTGCACTCGAGGGCTCTTCCCGTCCTCGTCGTCGTAACTCCGAGAGGAGGGGTCAGTAGTGCTTGCCCCTAAGCGTATTCTTCACCGCAAGGTGCAGCGTGGCTCCATGAAGGGCCAGGCCAAGGGTAATACCGAGCTGCATTTCGGCGAGTTTGGTATCCAGGCTCTCGAGGCCCATTGGATCACCAACCGTCAGATCGAGGCCGCTCGTATTGCCATGACCCGCTACATGAAGCGTGGCGGTCGTGTCTACATCACGATCTTCCCCGATAAGCCCATCACCAAGAAGCCTGCCGAGACTCGCATGGGTTCTGGTAAGGGTAACCCCGAGGAGTGGGTGGCCGTCGTCAAGCCCGGCCGCATCATGTTCGAGGTCAAGGGCGTGCCCGAGGAGGTCGCTCGCGAGGCTCTGCGTCTTGCACAGCACAAGCTTCCCATCAAGACCAAGATTGTTGCTGCCAAGAACGCTGAGCAGCGCATCGAGAAGGAGATGGCTGAGGAGGCCGCTCTCGAGGCCAAGTGGGCTGCTGAGGACGCCGCCGCCGCGAAGGAGGAGAACTAATGAAGCCCGCAGAGATTCGTGAGCTCTCGGACGCTCAGCTCGTTGAGAAGCTGAAGGAAATGCGCGCCGAGCTCTTTAACCTTCGTTTCCAGATGGCCACCAGCCAGCTGGACAACACCGCTCGCGTCAACACCGTGAAGAAGGACATCGCTCGCGTCCTCACGGAGCAGCGCGCCCGCGAGATCGCAGCGGAGAAGTCCGCTGTCGCCGAGTAGGACCTAAGGAGAGAACATGACTGATTCGCGTAACTCGCGTAAGGTCCGTACGGGTGTCGTTACCTCCGTCTCCGGTGCCAAGACCATTGTTGTCACCATCACCGAGCGCAAGCGTCACCCCAAGTACGGCAAGATGATGACCAGCTCCAAGAAGCTGCACGCTCACGACGAGGAGTGCACGGCTGGCGTGGGCGATACCGTCCGCGTTATGGAGACCCGTCCTATGTCCAAGATGAAGCGTTGGCGCCTCATCGAGGTCGTCGAGCGCGCTAAATAAGCAGTCGCTCTTACGACTTGTACGTTTCCGAAGATGTGCGTATGCCTGGCTTGCATACCACGGGCCGTATAAAGGCTGCGCACCTCTCTTCGGTTCTTAGTTCGGAGGAACATCTACCATGATTCAGATGCAAACCATGCTGAACGTCGCCGACAACTCCGGCGCTCGCAAGATTCGCTGCATCAAGGTGCTTGGCGGTTCCAAGCGTCGTTATGCAGGCATCGGCGATGTGTTCATCGGTGCTGTCCAGGAGGCTACCCCTGGCGCCAACGTCAAGAAGAAGGACGTTGTCCGTTGCGTCGTCGTTCGCACCGTTAAGGAGATCCGCCGCAAGGATGGCTCCTACATTCGCTTTGATGAGAACGCCTGCGTTGTCATCAACAACGATGGTTCGCCCGTCGGCACCCGTATCTTCGGGCCCGTCGCTCGCGAGCTTCGTGACAAGAAGTACATGAAGATCGTCTCGCTCGCTCCCGAGACCCTGTAGTTAGGGGAGATATATGTATATCAAGAAGGGCGATAAGGTCCAGGTTCTCTCTGGTAAGGATCGCGGCAAGCAGGGTGTTGTCCTGCGTGCTCTCCCCGCCGAGAACAAGGTCGTTGTCGAGGGCGTTTCGGTCGTCAAGAAGGCCGTCAAGCCCAACGCTGCCAACCAGCAGGGCGGCATCGTTTCGCAGGAGGCTCCCATCGACGCCTCCAACGTCAATCTCGTTTGCCCCGAGTGCGGTAAGGTTACCCGCGTCGGTCACGAGAAGGACGGCAAGAACAAGCTGCGCGTCTGCAAGAAGTGCGGCCACAAGTTCTAAGCTGCTCGCAACATCAAGTTGCTAGCAAAGGCCCGGATGCCAAGGCACCCGGGCCTTTTTCTATCCCTACTCATTGGGGACAGACTTAAATGAGTGCCGCGGAAATGCCCATACTCATTGGGGACAGACTTAAATGAGTGGAAGTCGCTTGGCATTTATTGGGGACCATTCATTGGGGGCAGACTTAAATGACCAGTCGTTGGGGACAGTCCCTATGTGCCGGCAGTTTGGGACGGTCCTTTGATGTCTGGTGCCCCCAGAGGGGTGGAGTAATACAGCCTACTCTGTCTTTTATGGCTATGGTGTTCGTTCCTTAATGTTTCACAAGGATCGTCGCATGCGCATTTATGCGCATAGCCTTGCGCGATAATGCGCATAGCCGCACAGACATCTGCCAAACATGGCAAAATATAGACCGATAAGCAAATAAACACGCAAACACGAGTAGATACGCGCACAATTGTGCGAATATAGGGTTGTTAGAAATGAAGGACTTCCGATGACTTAGGAGGCACATCATGGCAGATTCCAAACAGGCTCCGCTCGACGCCGAAGCAGCCGCTAAGGTGGCATTTGCCTCGGTCCAGGACAAGCCATTCCCCAACGATATTTTTACGGCCCCCGAGCTCCGCTGGGCAGTGATCGGTTGCGGTGTTATCGCCAACCAGATGGCCCAGTCTCTCTCTCTTGCCGGCCGCAAGCTTGCGGGCGTTGCCAACCGCACACTATCCAAGGCTCAGGCTTTTGCAGAGCAGCATGGCGTTGAGAAGGTCTATGAAACGGTCGAGGACCTCTATGCCGATTCGAACATTGACGCAGTCTATATCACCACGCCGCACAACACTCACATCACCTACCTGCGAGCCGCTCTGGCAGCTGGCAAGCACGTGCTCTGTGAAAAGGCTATCACCCTCAATTCTGCCGAGCTCGACGAGGCCCGCGCCATTGCCAACGAGCACAACGTTGTCCTTATGGACGCCACCACGGTGCTCCACATGCCTTTGTATCAGGAGCTGCGTCGCCGCATGGATGTCGGTGAGTTCGGCCGCATGAATCTCGCCCAGCTCAACTTTGGCAGCTATAAGGAGTACGGCGATCTGACCAATCGCTTCTACAACCGCAACCTTGCTGGCGGTGCCATGCTCGATATTGGCGTGTATGCCCTGTCCGTCATGCGTCTCTTTATGGCAAGCCAGCCCGCTGAGGTCGTTTCGCTGGGCAACACCTGCGAGACCGGTGTTGACGTTGCGGGCGGCATCGTCTGCCGTAATGCCGAACAGCAGCTGGGCGTGGTGAGCCTTACGCTCCACTCCAAGCAGCCCAAGCGTTCGGTCATTAGCTTCGACAAGTGCTATATCGAGGTCAACGATTATCCGCGCGCCGATCACGCGACCATCGTGTGGACTGAGGATGGCCACCGCGAGGAGGTCAACGCCGGCACCGAGGCTTACGCCCTTTGCTATGAGATGGCCGATCTTGAGAAGGCCGTTGCCGGCGACGACTCCAAGCGCGAGCTGCTGGATTATGCTTCTGATGTTATGGAGCTTATGACCAAGCTTCGCGCCGACTGGGGAGTCGTGTACCCCGAGGAGGAGTAAGCGATGCTTGCGGAAGATAGGCTCAACGCGATCGTATCGATGGTGCAGCAGGCTGGCTCGGTTACCGTGCCAGAGCTTGCTGAGGCACTGGGTGTGACGGCGTCTACCATTCGGCGCGACCTGCAGACGCTCGACCGCGCACACCGCATCGCCAAGGTCCACGGTGGAGCGACGAGCCTTGAGCGTGCGCACGTGACGCGCGACCTGACGCTCAATGAGCGCAGCGATCTGCACAACGACGACAAGGAGCGTATCTGCGCCCGTGCGGCAGCGCTGGTGGAGCCTGAGAGCTTTGTATACATCGACTCGGGATCGACGACGCTCAGGCTCATCGAGCATCTTCCACACCTTGAAGATGTCACCTATGTGACCGATTCCGTGCTCCATGCTCAGCGCCTTGCTTTGCGCGGCATGCGTACCGTGGTGCTGGGCGGCGAGCTCAAACCCGAGACCGAGGCGCTCGTTGGCCCCGATGCCTTGGCAACCTTAGACCGCTACAACTTCAACTGTGGCTTTTGGGGCTCTAACGGCATTGCCGCCGAGCAGGGCTTCACGGCGCCCGATATCGAGGAAGCGCAAGTAAAGCGCATCTCGATGCGTCATACAGCCAAGCGCTTCGTAATCTCGGACGCCAGTAAATTTGGCATGGTGGCGCCCGTCAAGTTTGCGGACTTCCGCGACGCAACGATTATTACCGCGGGCGAGGTCCCCGCCAAGTACCGGGCAATGGACAACGTCATCACGGTCTAACAACAGGGGACGGGCTAAGGCCAAAACCACCGCGAAGGGGCAGGAACCTTTGTGGTGGTTTTGACGTTTGCCCAGATAAAACCTGCCAAAATAAACCTGTCCCTTTTCGGCAGGTTTTAGGGCTCCCAGGGGCAGGGGGCTTCGATATAGATATGCTCGCCGGTTACGGGATGCGTGAAGGACACGCTGTGGGCGTGGAGCATCAGGCCGCAGGGGCGCGGCGTTCCGTATAGGTCGTCGCCAACAAGGGGATGACGCTCGCTCGCCAGGTGCACGCGAATCTGATGCTTGCGGCCGGTGAGTAACTCGACATCGATATACGAGCGCGTGGGCAGACCACGACGGCTCTTAAGACGCTTGAGCACCTTGACGCGCGTTTGAGACGGCTTGCCGCTGGCGCCGACGCGCATCTTTCGGCTGTCGTGACGGGCGCGGGCGATGGGCTTGTCGATGAGCTTCTCGTTCCAGTCGATTTTGCCCTCGGCGAGCGCCAGGTAGTGCTTTTCGAAAGCGTGGTCGATAATCATCTGGTCAAAGGCGGGCTGCGTCTGCTTGTCGAGCGAGAACAACACCACGCCGGTGGTGTTGCGGTCCAGGCGGTTGAGCGGCTGCATGTCAGTCGCGGCAAAGCCGTCGCCCATCGCCAGCAGCAGGTCGCTGGCGTAGTCGGTGAGCGTGCGCTCGCCGGTGCCGTCACCGTGGACGATCATGCCAGCGGGCTTATCGATGGCCATGAGCCAGGCGTCGCAGTAGAGGACTTGAGGTTCTTCGTTCACGTGTAAGCCTTTCGGTTAGCTAATTCCCACAAACATGCAGCCCGAGGTGGCGCCGCGCAGACGGGCGGCGGGCTTGCGGCCGGCTTGAGCCGCCTCGACGGCGCGACGGACGCGAGCGACGGCACGGCCAATCTCATCGGCCTCGAGCAGGGTTCCGTCGACCATAAGACGACGGACGCCGGCGTCGAGCAGCTGTGGTACCTGCGGCGTAAGGTCGATGGGGTAGGCGTCGTACAAGCGAGAGCGGCCATGGATGTCGGTACGCACGGGCATGACCTTTCCGTCGATATTCTTGAGCGACAGCTTGCGGGCGCGCAAGCGGCAGTTGGCACAATCGTGGATGCAGCCGTTGGCAACCTGCAGAATGCAATGCTCGCTTGTCATGACGCGCGGGCGGCCAAAGACGGTGATGCCTAGAGCCGCGGGCGCGGCGGTGCCGAGCGAGACAATCTCGTCGAGCGTGATCTCGGGCGAGAGCCAAAACGCACCGGCTCCGCGCTCGGCAAGCGCCTCCATGCAGGGCGTGTTGTGTACCGGCAGGCAAGAGCGAATCTCGGCCGTAGCGCCAACCTGGGCGGCCAGGGCAAGCTCAGAGATGTTGCCAATAGCGACCGTGGCGCCGGCAACAACCCACGGGTCGACGCGTACGTGGTCAACGGCGCGGCAGACCTCGTCGAGCACGGGTACGATGCCCTGCTCAAATGCATCGGCGGGGGAGAGCTCGGCCGCATCGAGCGCGTCGGTGGTCATGTAGATGCGCGTTACACCCTCGGCGCGAGCGGCCTCGGCGGCCTCGAGCGAGGTGACGGTGGCACAGATCTGCGGCTCATCGCGGTAGTGCTCGGGCGCGGGGCGGGAATCACTGGTTACAATCGCCGGCAGCTCGAGCGTTTTCGTGCGCTCCTCGTACGGTGCCAGAATGGCCTCTTCCAGCGCCTTACAAGCGGCGGCGCGCACCTTGTGCACGGCGGAAAAGCCCATACCGCAGCCGGCGTCGAGCGAAACGTCAAAGCTTGCGGCCTCAAAGGGGGAGGAGCCCATGCGCCCGACGTGCTCAACCAGATCGGATGCCTCGACGGCGCGGGTCTTGGCAGCCTCGACGGTAAAGCCCGTGGCCGTGGCCGTAAGCGAAGGATCGTCGCAACAGGTGAGCGCAACGGCAAACGGCTCGCCCAGACGCGCCACAACGGACACGTCTACGGCGCGGCGGCGCAGCACATCGCGCTTGAGCGCGGCGCCGGCGGCGTCAATGGCGCGCTGGCTTCGAATCACGCGCACGCGGCAGCCCTCGGGCATGCTACGGGGCACGCGACACTCGATAACATCGCCGGCAGCGGCATCATCGGCGGCAATGGTGGTCAGGAACTGGTCAAACTCGTTATCGTGGCGAAGCTCCAGCAGGTCGCCCTTGCCCACGGGCTCAAACAGCTCAATGCGGGCGATGGCGGCGCGGCGACGGCGATCGTCGGGCTTGAGTCCGCGTACATCGCGGTTGGCCAGGCGGCTGCCCAGCACCGTGCCCACAATCTGGCCGCGGTTGTTGGAGCGCTCGTAGCTCATCATCTCGTCGCCCGAGGTGCCATCCTGGTAGGCGTGCGTAAAGTCGCGGTTAAAGCAGCGCTTGAGCTGGCGCTGGCGGGCGGCATCCTCATCCTTAGAGGTCGAAACATCGGCAAGCATGTCATCAATCTGGTGACGGTACACATCGACGATGGAGTACACGTAATCGGGAGCCTTCATGCGGCCCTCGAGCTTGAGCGATGCGGCGCCGGCGTCATACAGACGGCGAACAAGCTGCGAAGTGTTGGTGTCGCGCGGGCACAGTGCGCGCTCGCGACCGGCAGGGGAGAGCGAGCGGCCGTTCTCGTCAATTAGCTCGTAGGGTAGGCGACAGGGCTGAGCGCACATGCCGCGGTTGGCCGAGCGGCCCGCCATGGCAAAGCTCGACAGCAGGCACAGACCCGAGTAGCAAAAGCAGATGGCGCCGTGGCTAAAGACCTCAAGGTCAACATCGGGCGCAGCGTCGTGAATGGTGGCAATCTCGTCGATGGAAAGCTCGCGCGAGAGGGTCACGCGGTCGGCGCCCTGCTCACGGCACCAAAGGGTTCCGCGGTCGTCGTGGATGTTTGCTTGGGTTGAGATGTGCGTCTCGATGCCGGGCATGGTGCGCTTGACCTCAAAGAACAGGCCCCAGTCCTGGATGATGAAGGCGTCAGCGCCCAGCGTGGAGCAGCGATGGATGAGCTGCAGCGCATCGCTCATCTCGGATTCCTTGATGACGATGTTGACCGTGACGTAGACGCGCGAGCCGGCCAGGTGTGCAGCACGGCAGGCCTGCTCAAAGGCCTCGTCGGTAAAGTTCGTTGCCTTGCGGCGGGCGTTGAAGCTGCCCATGCCGCAGTAGATGGCGTCTGCCCCGGCGGCGAGTGCGGCGGCAAAGGGCTCGGGCCCTCCGGCGGGCGCTAAAAGCTCGGGTCTGCGGTTGGTGGTTCGACTGGCGGTTGCGGTCATATCCTGCCTTTCAAAATGCTCAGATACTCGAAAGTATAGTGGTGCCGTCGCGGCAGGCGATGCCCGTGCTCCAAGCGGGATAAAGTCTTCAGCAGCTTGGGCTGGCTGACCCCGTGGAGAACCGTTCAGCGGTCCAGGGAAACCGTTGGACGATAAAATATTCTCGCAACGTGATAATAATCTTGCATCGCGCGGAAACCTTGAGTACTATCCCAATCAAGCGCGGTGTTCAGACCGAACTGTGCCTCCCGGTGTGAACGCCGCGCTCTCGTTCCCTTTTACTTGTAAGGAGAAAAACATGAGCAAGACCGTCGTGTCTTCCGATAACGCACCCGCAGCCATCGGCCCGTATTCCCCTGGTATCCAGACCGGCAACATGGTGTTCCTGTCCGGCCAGCTGGGCATCGATCCCGCAACTGGCAAGATGCCCGAGGGCGTCGAGGCCCAGGCCAAGCAGTCCCTTGCTAACGTCGAGGCCCTGCTGACCGCTGCCGGCGCCACCTTTGCCGATGTCGTCAAGACCACAGTCTACCTGGCTGACATTGCCGACTTCGCTGCCGTAAACGAGATCTACGCCTCCAAGTTCGAGGCCCCGTTCCCCGCGCGCAGCGCTTTTCAGGTTGCCGCTCTTCCGGCTGGCGGTCTGGTCGAGATCGAGGTCGTCGCCGCTCTCTAAGGCGTTGGCCACAACTAAACATGACATGCAAAAAGACCCTGCAGCGCGTGCGAGCTGCAGGGTCTTTTGTCAAGTGACGAATCGCTTGTGGAGCCGCGCTCCATTTTGCTCGTTAGCCCTCCTTGCGGACTTTTTGCAGGTAGCGGTACACGCTGGGCTCCGAGATGCCCAACGCGGTGGCGGCACAGGCCACGGCGCCCTTGAGCATGAACACCCCGTTGCCGTTGAGGTGGCGAATGACGTCCACGCGGTCGCTCTGACCAAGCGACGCTACATCCAGCCCGCGCGCGCTCAGCAACTCGGCAATGCTGCGGTCGATGAGCTCCTGTGTGGACTCCGAAAGGCTTTCGACCTCGATAGGGGCGGGCTCCGTGCGCGTCGGCGCCGCGTCGAAGCACGCCATGAGCTGCTGCGCCATGGCGTTGATGGAGCGCACGGTCGAGAGGTCGGTGTTGACGCAGAGCATACCGACGATCTCGTCATCCTCGCGGATAAAGAACGTCGCGGACTCCAGCGTCTTGCCTCCGGCGCCGCGGCCCTCGTAGCCCGTAATAAACGGCAGGTCGCGATACTTGGGGTCGTGCATGATCTTGAGCGCCAGATCGGTGGCGGGACCGCCGACCTTGCGGCCACTCACGATGCCGTTGCGAATATCGACGATGGCGTGGTCGGGATCCGAGAAATCGTGCAGCACGATCTCGCTGTTCTTACCGAGTATCTGCTCCAAGAAATCGACCATCGGCAAAAAGCGGCGTACGGTCTCGTTCACGGGTAACTCCTTTGGGTGAAATCGGAAATGTTCATAACAATTTTTTCTCATGGTAACACGCTGCTCATCATCTCGTATATCCGCAGGTACATTGCGTAATGCAGACGAACGGTATGATTTTGGCGGTAAACGGTCGACCAAAAGAAAAGTAAGATGTTATTTAGACCAGACACATTCCTGACCTGCGGAAACGAGTTATTTCAGCTTAAGAATAGTCTGATAACAAAAAATTATTATTGAGAATAAGAACCATCTTTAATACGATATCCAACGAAGGCACAACCTCAACCCCGCACTGCGTCACAATAGAGCGTTAGATGCGAAAACAACTATTTCGAGGATTGGTGGTCAAATGACCCAGGAGACGGTTACGAACGGCACTGAAGCCCTGTTCACTCGCGAAGGCATGCCTCCCGTTAAGGAAATGATCCCGTGTGCCCTTCAGCACGTACTGGCATCGTTTGCCGGCATCATTACCCCGGCGGTCATCATGGCCGGCGTCTACGGCTTTAATAGCCAGCAGAGCACCGATATCATTCAGGTCGCGCTCATTCTTTCGGCGATCGACACGGCCCTTCAGGCTTTCGCTCCCTTCCGTCGCATCGGCGGCGGCCTGCCCATCGTCATGGGCGTTTCGTTCGCGTTCCTCCCGGCCCTGCAGGCCATGGGCGCCTCGGGCTTTAGCTTTGGCGCGCTGTTGGGAGGCGAGATCGTCGGCGGCGCCGTCGCGGTCCTCTTTGGTCTGGCCTACAGCAAGATCAAGTGGCTGTTCCCGCCCGTCGTGACCGGTACGGTCATCTTCTCCATTGGCGTCTCTCTCTATCCCACGGCCGTCAAGTATATGGCCGGCGGTATGGGTACGCCGCTGTGGGGTACCCCGCAGGCCTGGTGCGTCGCTCTTATCACCTTTGCCGTGGTCTTTGCGCTCGCCAACTTTGGCAAGGGCACGCTCAAGCTGGGATCCGTGTTCTTTGGCATGATCGTCGGTATGATCGTCTCCATCCCCTTTGGCATGATCGACTTCTCCAGCGTCGCCACCGCCCAGGTCTTCGCCCTTCCCAAGCTCATGCCCTACGCGCTCGAGTTTGATCCCGAGGTCTGCATTACCCTCGCCGTCGTGTTCCCCATGGTTGCCATCCAGGTTATCGGTGACGTCTCCGCCGCCTGCCTGGGCTCCATCGACCGTATGCCCACCGAGCGCGAGCTCTCCGGCGCTATCGTGTCGCAGGGCCTCACCTCTATGGTCGGCGGCCTGCTGGGCGGTCTTCCCACCAGCGCCCTTGGCCAGAACGTGGGCATCATCTGCTCCAACAAGGTCGTTAACAAGTGGGTCTTTGTGATCATCGCGGCCGTCTTTGCCATCGCCGGTCTGTTCCCGCAGCTCTCTGCCGTCCTTTCCGCTATCCCGCAGCCCGTTATCGGCGGCGCGACCGTCGGCGTCTTTGGCACCATCACCATGAACGGCGTGCGCATGTTCACCCGCGAGGGCCTCACGCAGCGCACTACCACCATCGTCGGTACCTCCGTCGTCTTTGGCCTGGGTATCTGGATGGCCAGCGGTTGCCTTGCCGGCGAGGGCATGCCCGCCTGGGTGTCCACCGTCATCGGCTCCAATGCCGTAACCCCCACCGCCATTATGGCCATTGTCCTTAACCTGATCCTTCCGCAGACGCCGGTCGTGGCTCAGCACATCGATGCTGCCAAGGACGCTGCCGTGGATCTGGTCTTGCCCGAGAGCAAGAAGTAACCAATTCGGTGCTATTCGTCGGCGGGCGCATCGCCTCGTCCGCCGACGTCATGCGGCGCCAAACCGCACTTCAAAGGGTTTGTCCCTTTGGTGAAGCGTTGACGGGAGAGGGCCCGTTTCCGGTGTAGGCCGGCGCTTCGCACTCCGCCATGTCAGAGGTGTCAAACCCCGCCCCTGATGTTGAAGGGAGCATTCATGCTTCTGGTCGCTAACGGTTCCGTCTTTACTCGCAACGCTCAGACCCCGTTCATTCCCAACGGTGCGGTCGCCATTGACGGAGATACGATCGTCGAAGTGGGCCCCGAGTGCGAACTCAAGGCCAAGTACCCGGATGCCGAGTACGTCGACGCCCAGGGCAACCTCATCATGCCCGGACTCATCAACTGCCATACCCACATCTACTCGGGTCTCGCCCGCGGCCTTGCCATTAAGGGCTGCAACCCCACCAACTTCCTGGAGAATCTTGAGCAGCAGTGGTGGAAGATCGACGATAACCTGACGCTCGACGGCACCAAGGCCAGCGCCTATGCCACAATCCTTGACTCCATCCGCGATGGCGTTACCACGATCTTCGATCACCATGCGAGCTTCTGCGAGATCCCGGGAAGCCTCTTTACCATTAAGGATGCAGCTCAGGAGCTGGGCATGCGTTCGTGCCTGTGCTACGAGGTCTCCGATCGCCGCGGCCAGGAAAAATGCGACCAGGCCATTGCCGAGAACGCCGAATTTGCCCAGTGGGCCGCCAAGGAGCGTCGCGATAACGACAACCACATGATCGCCGCCATGTTTGGCGGTCACGCCACCTTTACGCTGTCGGACGAGACCATGGACAAGATGGCCGAGGCCAACAACGGCCTGACCGGCTTCCACATCCATGTGTGCGAGGGCATGAATGACGTGTGGGACTCCCGTCTCAACCGCGGTGGCATCAGCCCCGTCGAGCGCCTGCTGCAGCACAACCTGCTGGGTCCCGACACCATGCTCGGCCACTGCATCCACGTGACGCCTGCCGAGATGGATATCGTCAAGGAGTCCGGCACCTGGCTCGTCAACAACCCCGAATCCAATATGGGCAACGCCGTGGGCTGCGCCCCCGTGCTCGAGTTCTTCCGCCGCGGCATCCCCGTGTGCATGGGCACCGACGCCTACACCCACGACATGCTCGAGAGCCTCAAGGTCTTCCTGATCATTCAGCGCCACAACGCCGCCATGCCCAACGTGGGCTGGTGCGAGGCCATGACCATGCTGTTCGAGAACAACGCCAAGATGGCGAGCAAGTACTTTGATCGCAAGCTCGGCGTGCTCGAGGCCGGCGCTGCCGCCGACGTCATCGTCATGGACTACAAGCCCTTTACGCCGCTGAGCGAGGAGAATATCGACGGCCACATGCTCTTTGGCATGATGGGCAAAAACTGCCGCACCACCATCATCAACGGCCGCGTCCTGTACAAGGATCGCGAGTTCGTTGGCATTGATGAGGACAAGATCAACGCGTGGACCATGGCCGAGTCCAAGAAGCTCTGGAGCACGCTCAACGATCGCACCTACTAATTCACAAGTAGATTCGCGCGCGTCGGATGTTTCGCCGCATCCGACGCGCGTATAGGCGGCCTCCGCGGGGTCGCCGGCGCTGTGCTAGCGCTACACCGTATTTGCGCCCGCCGCGCGGTCTCGCCGGGCGTTACAGAGAGGAGCTCACTATGAGCGACATCATGAGGCCGATCCCGTTTTCGCAGCTGATGAACTGGATCATCGAGGAGCACAAGACCCAGGACGCCATCTTTGGCGTGCGTAAGATGGTCACGACCAACCAGGAGGGTGCGCTTCCCATTTTTGACGAGCGCATCGAGACTCCGTTTGGCCCGGCTGCCGGTCCCAATACGCAGCTGGCCCAGAACATCGTGGCCTCTTATGTGGCCGGTTCTCGCTTCTTTGAGCTCAAGACCGTCCAGGTTATGGACGGCGAGGAGCTCTCCAAGTGCGTCAACAAGCCCTGCATCGTGGCTCAGGACGAGTGCTACAACTGCGAATGGTCGACCGAGCTCGAGGTTCCGCAGGCCTTTGCCGAGTACGTGAAGGCATGGTTTGCCTGCCACCTGATCGCTCGCGAGTACGGTCTGGGTAGCCCGGACGGCTTTGTCTTCAACATGTCGGTGGGCTATGACCTGGAGGGCATTAAGAGCCCCAAGGTCGACGCCTACATCGAGGGCATGAAGGATGCCAGCGGCTCCGACGTCTGGAACGAGTGCCGTGTCTGGGCGCTTGCCAACCTGGACAAGTTTGAGCATGTCGACGCTGCGTTTGTCGAGTCCATTCCGGCGCGCGTCTCCAACTCCATCACCGAGTCTACCCTGCACGGCTGCCCGCCCGCCGAGATCGAGCGCATTGCGACCTACCTCATCACCGAGAAGGGCCTCAATACCTACATCAAGTGCAACCCCACGCTGCTGGGCTATGAGTTTGCCCGCCAGCGCCTCAACGAGCTGGGCTTTGACTACATCGTCTTCGATGACACGCACTTCCGCGAGGACCTGCAGTGGGTCGACGCCGTGCCCATGTTCGAGCGCCTGATTGCCCTGTGCGCCGAGCGCGGCCTGGAGTTTGGCGTCAAGCTGACCAACACGTTCCCCGTCGACGTGACGAGGAACGAGCTGCCTTCCACCGAGATGTATATGTCCGGCCGTTCGCTGTTCTCGCTGACCATCGAGGCTGCCCGCCGCATTACCGATCAGTTTGACGGCAAGCTGCGCATCAGCTACTCCGGTGGTGCCACGGTCTACAACATCCGTGCCCTGTACGATGCCGGCATTTGGCCCGTTACCCTGGCGACCGACGTACTCAAGCCCGGTGGCTACGAGCGCTTTAGCCAGATGGCCGGCGAGTTTACCGATCTGGACGGCAAGCCGTTCGCGGGCGTCTCTCTCGAGGCCGTGACTGCGATCCAGACCGACTCGCTCACCAACCCGCTCTACAAGAAGCCGCTGCGCCCGCTGCCCGACCGCAAGGTCGCCGGCAAGAGCCCGCTTTCCGACTGCTTTACCACGCCGTGCCGCACGAGCTGCCCCATCCAGCAGGATATTCCCGCCTACCTGGCGGCTGTTGACGAGGGCCGCTACGAGGACGCGCTCAACATCATCATCGAGCGCAACGCCCTGCCGTTCATTACCGGCACCATCTGCCCGCATCCCTGCGGCCGTGCCTGCGAGCGTGCGTTCTACGAGCCCGAGGGCGCCCAGATTCGCGCCAGCAAGCTCAAGGCCGCCCGCGAGGCCATGACCGCCGTGCTGCCCAAGCTGCGCGCCCAGGCCATTGCCAGCGACGGCGAGCGCAACGTTGCCGTTATCGGCGGCGGCCCGGCCGGTCTGGCGACGGCGTTCTTCCTGACGCGTGCCGGCGTGCCCGTCACCATCTTCGAGGCCCGCGACTCTCTCGGCGGCGTGGTCCGTCACGTGATCCCCGAGTTCCGTATCGCGAGCGACGATATCTCCCACGATGCCGAGCTCTGCCTGGCCTTTGGCGCCAAGGTGGAGCTCAACGCTCGCGTGGATTCCATCGACAAACTCAAGGCCCAGGGCTTTACCGACGTGGTCGTGGCCACCGGTGCCTGGATGCCCGGCTCTGCGGGCCTGGGCGAGGGTGCCGAGCTCGACGTGCTGGAGTTCCTCGAGGCCGCCAAGAAGGGCGAGAAGCTCGAGCTGGGCGAGGACGTCGTGGTTATTGGCGCCGGCAACACCGCTATGGACGCGGCCCGCGTGGCCAAGCGCCTGGCAGGTGTGAAGAACGTGCGCCTGGTGTATCGCCGCACCAAGAAGCAAATGCCCGCCGACGAGGAAGAGCTCGATCTTGCTCTTGCCGACGGCGTTGAGTTCTGCGAGCTGCTGGCGCCCAAGGTACTCAACGGTGCCGTGCTGACCTGCGACGTTATGGAGCTTGGCGAGCCGGATGCAAGCGGCCGTCGCAGCCCCGTCGCCACGGGCGAGACCGTCGAGCTTTCCGCCACCACGGTGATCTGCGCTGTGGGCGAGGGCATCGATGCCAGCCTGTACGATGCCGCGGGCGTCGAGCACGACCGTCGCGGCCGTCTTGCCGCCACCTCCACCGGCGTCGAGGGCGTTTGGGCTGCCGGTGACTGCCGCCGCGGTCCTGCCACCGTGGTCGAGGCTATCGCCGACGCCGCCGAGGTCGCCCGTGCCATCGCTGGCGTGGACTTTAACAAGTACGCCGACTGCAACGAGCGGGCCGGTCGCGAGGACGCCTGCTACGAGCGCAAGGGGTCGCTGTGCCGTGACAAGAGCAACTGCACCAAGACTCGCTGCCTGGGCTGCGGCTCGGTGTGCGAGGTCTGCTGCGACGTGTGCCCCAACCGCGCCAACGTGGCAATTAAGGTGCCGGGCCTGGCCAAGCATCAGGTCGTCCACATCGACGGCATGTGCAACGAGTGCGGCAACTGCGCCGTGTTCTGCCCCTACCAGGAGGGTCGTCCCTATAAGGACAAGCTCACCCTGTTCTGGAGCGAGCAGGACATGGAGAACTCCGAGAACGAGGGCTTCCTGGCCGTGGACGAGGACCACTTTAAAGTCCGCGTCGCCGGCACGGTCCGCACCGTCTCGGTCGATGCCGTCAACACCGGTCTTCCCGAGGCCGTCCGCCTGACCATCAGGGCCGTGCGCGACAGCTATCCGTATCTTCTTAAGAAATAAGGGACCCCTTATGGCCAAATCCATTCAACATAACGTGGCCTACGTTGCCTGCGGAAGCGGCTGTGCTTCCGCAGGTGGCGACGCCCGCTGCAGCGAAGGCTGCATTGGCTGTGGCGCCTGTGTCACGGCCTGCCCCCACGGCGCCATTGCGCTGGTCGATGGCATCGCCCGCGTGGATCGCTCAAAGTGCACGGGCTGTGGCCTGTGCGGCATGGCGTGTCCACAGCGCGTGATTGCCTTCGTTCCCGGCTACCAGAACATCCTGGTGCGCTGCAACAACACCGACAAGGGCGCCATTGCGCGCAAGATCTGCGACACGAGCTGCATCGGTTGCGGTATGTGCGCCAAAAAGTGCCCTGCCAGCGCTATCCGCATCGAGGACAACTGCGCCCATATCGACGGCGCGGACTGCCTGTCGTGTGGCATGTGCGCTGTCGTCTGCCCGCATGGCGCCATCCACGACCGCACCGGCATCGCCGCCGGCGTGTAGAAGGGAATCACCATGGCACAGGAATTCACTTTTACCGTTAACGGCGTCGAGCGCACGACGACTCAGAACAAGCCGCTGCTCCGCTACTTGCGCGACGACCTGCACATCCATTCCGCTAAGGACGGCTGCTCCGAGGGCGCCTGCGGTACCTGCACCATCCATGTAGACGGTGCGGCTGTGAAGGCGTGCGTTCTGACCACTGCTCTTGCCGCCGGCCGCAACATCGTGACCGTCGAGGGCCTGCCCCAGGACGTGCGCGAGGCCTTTGTGTACGCCTTTGGCGCCGTGGGCGCCGTGCAGTGCGGTTTTTGCATCCCCGGTATGGTCATGGCGGGTGCAGCGCTCATCGCCGAGGATCCCGAGCCCACCGAGGAACAGATCAAGTACGCCATTCGCGGCAACGTCTGCCGCTGCACCGGCTACAAGAAGATCATCGAGGGCATTTCACTGGCTGCTGCGGTGCTCCGCGGCGAAAAGCAGATCGACGAGGGCCTGGAGCGCGGCGACGATTACGGTGTGGGCAAGCGCGCCTTCCGTATTGACGTGCGCAAGAAGGTGCTCGGCGAGGGTAAATACCCCGATGACATCGACGAGCTCGATCAACCGGGTCTGACCTACGCCAGCGCCGTGCGCTCCAAGTACCCGCGCGCCCGCGTGCTCTCCATCGATACCTCCAAGGCCGAGGCCCTGCCCGGTGTGGTGGGCATCCTGCGCGCCGAGGACGTGCCGGTCAACCAGGTCGGCCACCTTATCCAGGACTGGGACGTCATGATCGCCCAGGGCGATATCACCCGCTGCGTGGGTGACGCCATCGTGCTGGCGGTTGCCGAGGACGAGGCGACGCTCGAGAAGGCCAAGAAGCTCGTAAAGATCGATTACGAGCCGCTGGAGCCCGTGCGCAACATTGTCGAGGCCAGGGCCGCCGATGCCCCACGCCTGCATGACAGCTTCTTTGCCTTTGGCAACACGGTGGAGCTCAAGGACAACGTGTGCCAGAGCCGTCACGTGACGCGCGGCGACGCCGCCAAGGCGCTGGCGGAGAGCGCGTTTACCGTGACGCAGCGCTTTACCACGCCCTTTACCGAGCATGCCTTCTTGGAGCCCGAGTGCGCCGTCGCCTTCCCGTACAAGAACGGCGTCAAGGTGCGGTCGACCGACCAGGGTGCCTACGACACGCGCAAAGAGTGTGCCCACATGTTTGGCTGGGACAACGAACCCGAGCGTGTGGTCGTCGAGACCATGCTTGTGGGTGGCGGCTTTGGCGGCAAGGAGGACGTGTCCATCCAGCATCTGGCCGCGCTCGCCGCATATAAGTTCCAGCGTCCTGTGAAGTGCAAGCTCACGCGTGCCGAGTCGCTCGCTTTCCATCCCAAGCGCCATGCCATGGACGGTACCTTTACGCTGGGCTGCGACGCCGAGGGCAACTTTACCGGTCTGGACTGCGAGATCAACTTTGACACCGGCGCCTACGCGTCGCTGTGCGGCCCGGTGCTCGAGCGCGCCTGCACGCATGCCGTCGGCCCCTACAAGTACCAGAACACCGACATTCGCGGTTTTGGCTACTACACCAACAACCCGCCCGCCGGCGCGTACCGCGGCTTTGGCGTTTGCCAGTCCGAGTTTGCGCTCGAGAGCCTGATCGACTTGCTGTCAGAGAAGGTCGGCCTGGACCCGTGGGAGATTCGTTACCGTAATGCCATCGAGCCGGGCGAGGTTCTGCCCAACGGCCAGATCGCCGACTGCTCCACGGCGCTTAAGGAGACGCTGCTCGAGGTCAAGGATGCCTACTACGCGCATCCCGGACACGCTGGCATTGCCTGCGCCATGAAGAATGCCGGTGTGGGCGTGGGCCTGCCCGATGCCGGCCGCTGCAAGATTCGCATCGAGGACGGCGTGGCCGTGGTCTATGCCGCCACATCCGACATCGGCCAGGGCTGCAACACCGTCTTTTTGCAGGACGTTGCCGAGGCATGCGGTCTGCCGCTTCGCTACATTGCCAACGGCGAGTGTTCCACCGAGAACGCTCCCGACTCCGGCACCACGTCTGGCTCGCGTCAGACGGTCGTGACCGGCGAGGCCGTGCGCGGTGCCGCCTTCCTGCTGCGCGATGCCATGGTCGGCATCGAGGCCGGTAAGCCTGCGCCCGATGCTCCCGTGAACGCACATGGCGACGGCATCAAGATCGAGTACGACGACGGCCGCGCCTACCAGCTGCGCACGCAGGAACTCGTCGCCGGCCAGGGTATGCATCCTCAGGATCCCGCGATCGCCATCAAGGCGCTCGAGGGCTGCGAGTTCGGCTACGTGTACCTGGAGCCGACCGACAAGCTGGGCGCTGACGTTCCCAACCCCAAGAGCCACATCTGCTACGGCTTTGCCACGCATGTGGTCATTTTGGATGATGACGGCCGCGTGAGCGAGGTCTATGCCGCGCACGATTCCGGCAAGGTGGTCAACCCCATCTCCATCCAGGGTCAGATCGAAGGCGGCGTGCTCATGGGTATGGGCTATGCGCTGACTGAGGACTGGCCGCTCAAGGACTGCGTGCCCCAAGCCAGGTACGGCACGCTCGGACTGTTCCGTGCGCCCGAGATTCCGGATATCCACGCCATCTACGTGGAGAAGGACGAGCTACTGCCTGTGGCATACGGCGGCAAGGGCATCGGCGAGATTGCAACGATCCCCACGGCGCCCGCCGTGCAGAACGCCTATCGCGCATTCGACGGCAAGCTGCGTCCCGATCTACCCATGGTGGATACGCCCTACAGCCGCGTCCGCAACCGCGGGTAGGGTAGAACACGGACGCCCATTGCTGACGGACCGTCCGCGCTCAACACCAACTGCATACACTGCGCCTTTGGCCCCGGCTCCATCGCGAGCCGGGGCCTTTTGCTTGGAGCGGAAACTGTGTCCCGGAATTGGCGCTCAGAATGGGATGCGCTTTCCGGCAGAGCCTCAAATGGAACATGCGTCCCAGGACCCGCAACGGCGCCGCCGCGCAATTTTGTGTTCGCACGGGCAGCTACGCTTACTGTGATATGACCGTTCGAGAAACGAACGGCAAGCAACGGAGGAAGGCCCTAACCGTGTCATCTGAAAAAGGCGCCGTGTATCTCGGCTATCGATACGACGAACTTTGCGCGCCAGATTGTGCTGGACTTTGAGTTTGCGCCGGTGCCAAAGCAGCGCCAGCGCCGTGGACTGCGCAATGAGATTATCGAGGTCGGCGCCGTCAAGCTCGACTATCACGGCAACGTTATGGGCGATTTCTCGCAGTTTGTGCAGACAGAATTTACCGAAGGCGTTGCGTTTCCCGTCCGCGAGCTTGCGGGGATATCGGCCGTGGACACTGCGATGGCCGATCCGCTCTATGTGGTGATCAAAAGGCTCGGCGATTGGATCGGTCGCTACTCCGCCCAGGTGGTCTGTTGGAGCGGGGCGGATCGTCGACAGCTTTTGACCGAGTGCCAGGCAAAACACATCGATCTTGCCGCATTTCCTACGGATTGGGCCGACCTGCAGGCGTTTTACACTTCGATTATGGACGTGGGCAGCCACGGGTGTGTTTCTTTGAGTGACGCGGCGACGTGGTTTGGCATCGAGTTCGACGAGTCGACGGGCCACGCCCACAGCGCCCTGGCCGATGCGCGCGTAACCGCTAAGCTGCTCAAGCAGATGATGGAGGGGGACTATCACGTGAGTCCGCGCGCCCAGGAAGTCCGTCAGCGGTGGGGGATAGGCGAGCGAGCTCAGACGCGCCTTTCCAGCAAGTGCCCCGAGCTGGGCGATCTGCTGCTGAGGCCGAAGGCGGAGGGGAGGCAGGCCTTTTGAGAACGCCATTCGGTTTGGCATGGCGGGGCTGTAAGCGCGACTCCGCCCTGCTGTTTGAATCGAAGCGTCAATCAGTATGACGAGTGGCTCGGTCCGCCTACCTGCACCTCCGCAATCCCGCGCGCTGCACTCAGCAGCCCGTACTCCCTTTGGCTCCACTGGCACAGCTCGGCCGCGTCGACGGCGTCGCGGCACAGGTCCAGGAACACCTCGGCTCCCTCGCAGAAGCATTCACGGGCAAATTCTCCTGAACCGTTCGCGATGCATGCGCCGTCGGCGAAGAGCTTCCAGTTGGATGGTTCGCGCGAGTCGTCTCCGAGCAGCTTGATCTGCAGAACATGTAGGTTGCCAGCAGCACAGAGCTCTTCCTCGAGCTTCTGTATGGTAAAGCGCATCTGGTGGGAGAGGCCGTTCTTCACCAAAGCCGAGGTGTAGCCGCTCGGCTCGTCTAGAAGATGCATTCGTTTTGGCTTGGCTGTCAGGTTGTGGAAATTGCGCTCGCTGCGCACGGAGAAATTGTCCATACGGACTCCTTTCATCGATGTTGGCAGGGCCACCGTGCCTCTTGGCCGGTTGGCGTCGGGATCGTGGAGCCAACTCTCTACCCCGACTCTGGATAAAACGCGCCCGCTGCTTGCGGGCAAGAGAAAGCCTATCAACGTGTACGGACAGAAATCAAGCGCCGCCTGCGAAATGACGCGTGAACGGCGTTGGTTTCCCAAGTGATTATTCGGCTTTCATCCGGAAAAGTGTCGAAATCAGTCGTGTAAAAGTACGGAAAAGTGTCGAAATAGGCACCTTAAAACTTCGGAAAAGTGTCAAATTCGATGGGCAAATTATCCGGAAAAGTGTAGCTGGATGACAAAACAGCACTTAGAAGCCGGTGCTGGATGCGGGATCCTGCGGCCGCCTTCAGCCCTCGCTACTCGTCGTCCCCGTCGTTGGGGTCGCCCTTGAGGGTGTTGATGTCCAGGTACTGGTTATCGTCCTCTTTTTGCTGGGTCTCCGACTCCGCTTGGGTGGGGCCGCGGAACAGCTGGAATCCCTCAAACGCAATGACGCCGAACAGGACAATGACAATGGCGATAAAGGCAACCTTGACTGCCTGCGGAAATTCCGAGAAACGCAGTGCCTTTTCCTCGGCGTAATAATCGGCGAAACGCTCTTCGCCCGTGCTTTTGGTATACGCCGGCGCGGACGCGGCCTCCGGGTCATATTCCGGTGCAGGCGTGGCAGCGTACGGATCGTTGAGATAATCGCTCGATGCGGTGCCATAGTCCTCGGTCTCGATGCGACCGTTGCCGGCATAGTCATCGGAATAATCGGAATATGCCGCACCGCCCTCATAGTCCGCGGCGCTCGTGTTGACGGCAAAAAGCGGGTTAACTGGAACGTCGAGCGCCGGCATGCCGGTAGAGGTCTCATCAAGATCGGTTGCAGCCCAGGAATCGTAGGCAACCTGACGGGCAACGGGCTCATCGAGCCTTGTGACCGGAGGCTTGCGTGCCGCAGGAACGGGCAACTGCTGGGCGTTGTACATAACGGTGCTGTCGGCCGATTTGCCCTGCGTCGCTGCGGCGAGAAATGCCGCCGTCTCGGACGGGTCGCTTGCGGGGCGGGGAGCGGGCGTGGGCGCCGAAGTGGGTGCGGGCGTAGGCGCGGGCGTCGAAACAGGCGACTGCGCAGGAGTCGGCGCAGATGCGGGCTTAGGTGCAAGTGCGGGATTGGGGCTTGACGGGCGAGCCCCGCCGCCCATGAGTTCGTTGGCGGTCCACGGGCGATCATCCATTACGTCGTCAAGGCTCAGCGAAAACAGGTCGTCTTCACCCTCATCGAACATGCGGTGCACATGTCCACCAATTGCCGGAATCAATCCGCGACCGGTGCATGATGCCTTGCTCAACGCCATTCTGTTCCACCCTTTCGAAATACCAATGACATCGATTATATGGAACTTCCCAAGCGGCTCGGTCTTGGATTCGTGCTTTCCAGAACTCGCGCCCAAAAGGGGAGGGGCAATCCATGCGAATGCCTACTTGTCGCCGGCCGCCGCCTTGGCCTCATTGAGGTAGCTATAGAAGCTGTATTTGGAGATGCCAAAGAACTCGCAGGCGCGCTCGCTCGACTTGGAAATGAGGAAGGCGCCGCGACGGTCGAGGTAGCCAATGGCACGAATGCGCTCGTCTTTGGTCATGAGCGCCGCGGGCTTGCCCACAAACTGCTCGCACTCGTGCAGCAGGTCCTCGAGCAGGTCGCCGATGTTCTTGGTAATGGGCTCGGGCTCGGTGTAGCCCGTGCCGCCGGTGCCGGTAAAGGCGTCGAGCGAACGCTCAAAAGCCTTCATGAGCGTAATGTCAAAGTTGATGCCCAGAATGCCGACGGGTTTGCCCTCGTCGTTGCGGATAAAGATCGTCGACGATTTGAGCAGCTTACCGTCGGTGGTTTTAGTGAGGTACGGCTCGCGGTCGTGTACATCGGTGGCGCCCTCGTGCATGGACTCAAACACGATATGGCTGGGGCCGTCACCCAGTTTGCGCCCGCTGACGTGGCCGTTTTCGATCACTACGATGGAGTGGTCTACGTCCTCGGTCTCCAGATCGTGGACGACGACTTCGCAGTTGGGGCCAAATTGGAGCGCCAGACCGTGTGCGAGGCGCTTGTAAAACTCAATCTGTGCGGGGGTCATGGGTGCCTTCCTAAAAATTAGTTTGGGCTCACTTTGCCATAAACCACACCTGTTCGCAAATTACGAAAGCGTCGCTGCGTTGTGTGACCGTTCGGCGGCGAAAAAGTACCGATTACGGCAACAAACAATTCGTTAGATATACCAATCAAAAAGTGTGATAGAACATTACTAACAAACTTTTTGTTTGGCATCCACATAAAAGTTCAGTCGTGTGAATGGGATCGGGCTGAAACGCGTATGCGGGGGCCGGCAAGAGAGGACTTAAGGAGTTCACCGTATGGCCGATAAGATCCAGTGGGCGGGCAACACGATGCCCAAGAGCGATGACAAGCACTTGGGAATCATGAGCCTCGACCACGTGAAGAAGGCCCGCGCCTTCCACCAGTCGTTCCCCCAGTACACCGTCACTCCGCTTGCCCGCCTGGATGGTCAGGCTGCGCGCCTGGGCCTTTCCAACCTGTGCGTTAAGGACGAGAGCTATCGTTTTGGCCTCAACGCCTTTAAGGTTCTGGGCGGCTCGTTTGCCATGGCCAACTACATTGCCGACGAGACCGGCAAGGACGTTGCCGACTGCACCTTCGATTACCTGACCTCCAATCAGCTGGCCGAGGACTTTGGCCAGGCCACCTTCTTTACCGCCACTGACGGCAACCATGGCCGCGGCGTGGCATGGGCTGCCAACAAGCTGGGCCAGAAGGCTGTCGTGCACATGCCCAAGGGTTCCACCAAGCCCCGCTTCGATAACATCGCCGCCGAGGGCGCCACGGTGACCATCGAAGAGGTCAACTACGACGAGTGCGTGCGCATGGCCGCCGCCGAGGCCGATGCCTGCGAGCGCGGCGTCATCGTTCAGGACACCGCCTGGGAGGGCTACGAGAAGATCCCGTCCTGGATCATGGAGGGTTACGGCACCATGGCCTCCGAGGCTGCCGAGCAGCTGCGTGAGATGGCCATCAACCGCCCGACGCACGTGTTTGTCCAGGCTGGCGTGGGTTCGCTCGCTGGCGCCGTGGTGGGCTACTTCACCAACCTGTATCCCGATAACCCGCCCACCTTCGTCGTGGTTGAGTGCGCGCCTGCCGCCTGCCTGTACAAGGGCGCTGCCGCCGGCGACGGCGACCCGCGCATCGTGGACGGCGACATGCCCTCCATCATGGCCGGTCTGTGCTGCGGCGAGCCCAACATCCTGGGCTGGGATATCCTGCGCAACCACACCACCGCCTTCGTGTCCTGCCCCGACTGGGTCACCGCTCGCGGCATGCGCACCCTGGGCGCTCCCGAGAAGGGCGACCCGCGCGTCATCTCCGGCGAGTCCGGCGCTGTGACCACCGGCCTGGTCGAGACCCTCATGCTCGATCCCGAGTACGCCGAGCTCAAGGAGCTCATCGGCTTGGACAAGACGAGCTCCGTGCTCTGCTTCTCCACCGAGGGCGACACCGACCCCGACCAGTATCGCCGTATTGTTTGGGAAGGCGAATATCCCACTTGCTAATCGTTAGGGCGGAGTAAATAGGTATCGCTCCGCCACCTCACAGGTAGATTCCTTCGTTTGAAAGGTTATGAACAATGGCTAAAGAACTCGATTTCGACGCTATCAAGGCTGCTGCTGAGTCTCATCGTGCTGATATGACTCGCTTCCTGCGCGCTATGATCTCCCACCCTTCTGAGTCCTGCGAGGAGGGTGAGGTTGTTGCCTGCATCAAGGCCGAGATGGAGAGCCTTGGCTATGACGAGGTCAAGGTCGACGGCCTGGGCAACGTCATGGGCTTTATGGGCGAGGGCGACAAGATCATCGCCATCGACTCCCACATCGACACCGTCGGCATCGGCAACATCGAGAACTGGGACGCCGATCCCTATGAGGGCTACGAGACCGACGAGATCATCTACGGCCGCGGCGGCTCTGACCAGGAGGGCGGCATGGCTTCCGCTACCTACGCTGCCAAGATGATGAAGGACATGGGCCTCATCCCCGAGGGTTACAAGATCATGGTCGTCGGCACCGTCCAGGAAGAGGACTGCGACGGCATGTGCTGGCAGTACATCTACAACAAGGACGGCATTAAGCCCGAGTTCGTCATTTCCACCGAGCCCACCGACGGCGGCATCTATCGCGGTCACCGCGGCCGCATGGAGATCCGCGTTGACGTTCACGGTACCTCCTGCCACGGCTCCGCTCCCGACCGCGGCGACAACGCCATCTACAAGATGGCCGACATCATCGCCGACGTCCGCGCCCTCAACAACAACGGCTGCGACGAGTCGACCGACATCAAGGGCCTCGTCAAGATGCTCGACCCCAAGTACAATCCCGAGCACTTTGAGGACGCCCGCTTCCTGGGCCGCGGCACCTGCACCGTCAGCCAGATTTTCTACACCAGCCCCAGCCGTTGCGCCGTGGCTGATTCCTGCGCCATCTCCATCGACCGTCGCATGACCGCCGGTGAGACCTGGGAGTCCTGCCTGGACGAGATCCGCAACCTGCCGGCTGCCAAGAAGTACGGCGACGACGTGAAGGTCTCCATGTACATGTACGACCGTCCGTCCTGGACCGGCGAGGTCTACGAGACCGAGGCTTACTTCCCTACGTGGATCAACAAGGAGACCGCTCCGCACGTCAAGGCCCTTGTCGACGCCCACAAGGCCATGTTTGGTGACGAGCGCATCGGCTGCGAGCCCAGCATGGATAAGCGCACCGGTCGCCCGCTGTGCGACAAGTGGACCTTCTCCACGAACTGCGTTTCCATCCAGGGCCGCTACGGCATCCCCTGCGTGGGCTTTGGCCCGGGTGCCGAGTCTCAGGCTCACGCTCCCAACGAGGTCACCTACAAGGACGACCTGGTCACCGCTGCCGCCATGTATGTGGCTGCCCTGAACCTCTACGATCCGAGCCAGGCCGATGGCGACGCCACCGTGTTCCGCGCCGGTCTGACCAACAACAAGATCGATTAGTCCCATTCCTCGATTTTGTTGAGCCGGGGGCCGCTCGTGTCCCCGGCACCCCCTGTTGACTTGGGGCCCGCGGTCGTTATCTCCCGTGCTTCCTCAACGGTAGCGGGTCCTCGTCATAGCGCTCTGCATGTTCTAACCACACGCGCATGCCGGAGCACGTCTACTCATTGCGATCGTTTCATCTTTTGAAAGGACATTTCCATGGACGCTAAGTTTACCGAGCTCGTCGAGCAGCTGAACGGCCTCGATTTTAAGGGTATGTACGGCAGCGACTTCCTGCACACTTGGGACAAGACCACCGACGAGCTCAAGGCTCTCTACATCGTCGCCGACGCCCTGCGCGAGCTGCGCGAGAACAACGTTTCGTCCAAGATCTTCGACTCGGGCCTGGCCGTCTCCCTGTTCCGCGACAACTCCACCCGTACGCGCTTCTCCTTCTCTAAGGCCGCCAACCTGCTCGGCCTTGAGCTGCAGGACCTGGACGAGAAGAAGTCCCAGATCGCTCACGGCGAGACCGTCCGCGAGACCGCTACCATGATCTCCTTCATGGCCGACGTCATCGGCATCCGCGACGACATGTACATCGGCAAGGGCGACGCCTACATGGCCGAGGTTTCCGAGTCCGTGCAGCAGGCCTACGAGGACGGCGTTCTGGATCACCGTCCCACGCTCATCTCCCTGCAGTCCGATTCCGACCACCCCACGCAGTCCTCTGCCGACATGCTCTACCTCATCAACGAGTTTGGCGGTCTTGAGAACCTCAAGGGCAAGAAGGTTGCCGTCACCTGGGCCTACTCGCCCTCTTACGGCAAGCCGCTGTCCTGCCCGCAGTCGCTGATCAGCCTGCTGCCTCGCTTTGGCATGGACGTCACCCTGGCCCACCCCGAGGGCTACGACCTCATGCCCGAGGTCGTCGAGCGCGCCAAGGGCTATGCCGCCGAGTCCGGCACCACCTTTAAGCAGGTCAACACCATGGCCGAGGCCTTCGAGGGTGCCGACATCGTGATCCCCAAGAGCTGGGCTCCGTTTGCCGCCATGGAGAAGCGCACCAACCTGTACGCCGAGGGCGACGACGCCGGCATCGCAGCGCTCGAGAAGGAGCTGCTCGCCCAGAACGCCACCCATCAGGACTGGTGCTCCACGACCGAACTCATGGAGAAGACTGCCAACGGCCAGGACACCATCTTTATGCACCCGCTGCCAGCCGACATCTCCGGTGTCTCCTGCGAGCACGGCGAGGTTAACGCCGACGTCTTCGACATGCACCGCGTGGGCATGTACAAGGAGGCCAGCTACAAGCCGTACGCCATCGCTGCCATGATGTTCCTGCAGAAGGTTGCCGATCCCGCCGCTACCCTCAAGGCCCTCGACGAGCGCAACACTGCCCGTTGGTTCCAGGCCTAAAGCCGGGTTGAGGTAAGCCATGTAAAGGGGGCGCTCTGCCAACCGGCGGGGTGCCCCCTTTTTGCATCGCGGGCGTGCGGGATAAGCGCTTTCGATGTGGATGCCCGCGGCGCGAGTTATGGGTACGATGGTTTCAGGGGAGGTATCACCATGAAACTTGGATGCGTCATTATGGCTTCGGGCGAGGGCAAGCGGTTTGGCTCCAACAAGATGCTTGCCGATATCTATGGCGAGCCGCTGATTGCCCGGACCATCGATTCGGTTCCCCGGGGCTTTGATGTCGTGGTTTCGACGCGTTGGCCCGAGGTCGCTCAGATTTGCGAGGACAAGCATTGCCCGTGCGTGCTGCATGATGGCGAGCTGCGCAGCGAAAGCGTCCGTGCGGGCCTTTCATGGGGAGCCGAACGCAACTGGAAAGGTTGCCTCTTTTTGCCGGGCGACCAGCCGCTCGTGAGTTCGGATTCTTTTGAGGCTATGGTTCGTACATTTGACGAGCGTGGCCGCAAGCATTCGGTGCGTCTTGCGTGCAACGGTGAGCCTTCGAGCCCGGTGCTCTTTCCGGCGGAACTGTTCGATGCGCTTATGTGTCTTGAGGGCAAGGACGGCGGGGGCTCGATTCTCAAAGGCCGCGTCGACGTTGCACTGGTCGAAGCGCGTGCCTATGAACTGTGGGATGTCGATACCGCCGAGGGGCAGCGACGCATAACGGAGCATATCGCGGCCTGCTCGTATTTTGATCGCGTGGCCAACTGTATTAATCAATAAGGAGCAACATGATCATCATCAAAAACGGCGCGCTCGTGACGCCCCAGGGGCTTCGCCGCGCCGATCTTGCCATGGATGGCGATAAGATCGTGCGGGTCGCCGCGGCGATTGAGCCTGCCGAGGGCGATACCGTCCAGGACGCCACCGACTGTTGGGTGTTCCCCGGCTTTATCGACGGCCACACGCACATGCAGTGCTGGACCGGCATGGATTGGACAGCCGATAGCTTTGAGACCGGTACGCGCGCGGCTGCCTGCGGCGGCACGACGACCATCGTCGACTACGCGACGGCCGATCGCGGCGTGACCATGCCCGATGCCTTGGCCGAGTGGCATCGCCGCGCCGACGGCACCTGCACGGCCAACTACGCCTTTCATATGGCACTCGCTGAGTGGAACGAGCGCAACCGCGCCGATCTTTCGTCCGTGCGCGAGGCGGGCGTATCGTCGTTCAAGATCTACTTTGCCTATGACCACCTGCGCTTGGACGATGCCGAGACGCTCGAGGTGCTGGAGGAGCTCAAGCGCGTGGGCGGTATCCTGTGCGTGCATTGCGAGAACGGCACGCTCGTGAACGAGCTGCAGAAGCGCGTGTACGAGCAGGGGATTCATGGGCCCGAGGGACATGCGCTCAGCCGTCCGGATGTGTGCGAGGCCGAGGCTGTGAGCCGTCTGCTGTATCTGGCGCATCTGGCCGGCGACGCACCGGTCAACGTGGTGCACCTTTCGACCAAGCTGGGGCTCGAGGCCATCCGTGCCGCCAAGGCGCGCGGGCAGAAGAATATCTATGTCGAGACCTGCCCTCAGTATCTGATGCTCGACGATACTTGCTACTTGGAGCAGGGCGAGGACGGCTTTGCGGGCGCTAAGTATGTGATGAGTCCGCCGCTGCGCCATGCGGGTGATCGTGCGGCACTGCGCGAGGCGCTTGTGGCCGGCGAGATCGATACGATTGCGACCGACCACTGCAGCTTTAACCTGCACGGGCAAAAGGACCGCGGGCGCGACGACTTCCGCGCGATTCCCAACGGCGGGCCCGGTGTGGAGCATCGCCCCGTCGCGATTGCCACGAGCTTTGAGGGACAACTGGGCCCCGAGGATCTGTGCCGCCTGATGAGTGAGAATCCGGCGCGCGTCTTTGGCATGTATCCGCGCAAGGGCTGTCTTGCCGAGGGTGCCGATGCCGACGTTTGCGTGTGGGATCCCAAGGCGCGCTGGACGATCAGTGCCGCGACGCAGCATCAGGCCGTGGACTACACGCCGCTCGAGGGCTTTGAGGCGCACGGCCGCGCCAAGGCCGTCTTCGTCAACGGCGTGCTGGCCGCGCGCGACGGCGAGCCTACCGGAGCCCAGCCCGGTCGCTACGTGCCCCGCTAGCAGGGGCTGGCTACTTGAGGCTGGTGACGACGATGGGGCGGCCGAGGGCTGCCTCGAAGCGATCTGCCATCGTGGGGTCGCTGAGCGTGTCGACTTGGTTGAGCATGACGCGTGCGGTGCTGAGCCCCAGCGCCTGCATCTCGGCATTGAGCACCTGGGCGACGCGCTCGGGTGTGGCGATGTCGGTGAGCTCGCAGCCGCAACGCTCGCAAAAGAGCTCGGTGCGGTGGACGGCTTCGTTGATGGGCTTGCCCAGCCCCGAGGCGCCGACGATCCAGACGACGTTGGCCGTGCCAGAGGGAATCACCGGCTCCCAGGCGGCGTGCGCCTTGAGTGGGAGTCGCTTGCTGCCGTCCGCCTCGGCCAGGACGTAGTCAAAGCGCTGCGCCAGCTGGTCGAGCGGTTCGGCAGGGGAGGAGAGCTTGCCCGTCTGGGGGTCCAAGACACCAGCTTGGCAGATGCTTCCCCGCACAAGCCCCGTGCAGGCCTCGCAGGTGCAGCCGGGAACATGCAGGGTCCCCGGCTTCCAAGGTGCGGCATCCAGGCGACGGCTCGACCCGTCCCACGGCACGCCTGCGACGGGGAGCATGTGCGTGGTGGTGCAGAGGAGCACGCGGCCGCCGGCACGCATAAGTTCAAGGCCGAGCGTCTTTAGCAGGGTCGACTTGCCACCGCTGCCGATGATCGCGGTGATGCCCGGCTCGATCTTGAGCGCGGAGGCAAGGCTGCCGCTAACCGTTTTCATCTGTTCACCGCCGTATAATACTGTGATAATAAATAATCATCAGAGTAGCGGTCGAACCGCTTTTGCTCTGCTCAAACCGTAGCACAGGGAGGTGCCCCGGGAATGCTCGTTTATGTTCGCGGCGCTGGCGATATCGCCACGGGCGTCGCCGCTCGCTTGGTGCGCTCCGGCGTGTCGGTCGTCATGGCCGATATCGCGGTTCCCACGTGCATCCGCCGCACAATCTGTTTTTGCGAGGCCATTCGCCTGGGCGAGGTCGAGGTCGAAGGCATTCGCGCTCGCTTGGCACAGACGCCGGCTGAGGCGCTTGCGATTACCGAGGCGGGGGATGTCGCCGTGGTGGTGGACCCCCAGGCCAAGATGCTCGACGAACTGAAACCCGCTGCCGTGGTCGACGCGATTCTGGCCAAGCGCAACCTGGGCACCACGCGCGGTATGGCGCCTGTCGTTATCGCCGTGGGGCCGGGCTTTACCGCGCCGGTCGATTGCGACGCCGTGGTCGAGACCATGCGCGGTCATTTCCTCGGCCGCGTCATCACCCAGGGCTCGCCCCAGCCCAATACGGGCGTGCCGGGTGTCATCGCCGGCTATGGCAAGGAGCGCGTTATCCACAGTCCCGCCGCTGGCGTGTTTAGGTCCGACCGCGCGATCGGCGACATCGTGCACGCCGGTGACGTGATTGGCTATGCGGACGATACGCCTATGATCACGCAGATCGACGGCTGCTTGCGCGGCCTTTTGGCCGACGGCGTTCAGGTGGCCGAGGGCTTTAAGTGCGCCGACGTCGACCCACGCGGCGATGCCAGCTATATCAACTATATTTCGGACAAGGCGACGTCGGTCGGCGGCGGCGTGCTCGAGGCGCTCGCCACGCTCACCGGTGTATTCCAGGGATAGGAAATTGCAATGGAAAAGCTCGATGTGGTGAATGCTGCGCTTGGCGCTCTGAAGGCTGGTAAGACGTGCGAGCTGGTGGTAGTTGCCGGCACGGCAGGGTCATCGCCGCGCGGCGTGGGCGCCTGGATGGCCGTCTTTGCCGATGGTAGCCAAGCGGGCACCATCGGCGGCGGCAAGATCGAGCTCTTTGCGCTGGACGAGGCGCGCGGGCTGCTGGCCGCAGGGCAATCGCGTCTGGTCCGCTACACCATGGGTGGCGAGAACTCCGATACCGGCATGATCTGCGGCGGAGCCATCTGCCTGTGCTATCTGCACCTGGATGTATCGCAGGCGCCGTTGTTCCAGTCGGTTGCCGACGTCTTGGTGTATCGACGCATCGGCGACTTCGTCATCGACTTTGAACCGTTTGTCATCCAGGCCCTCGAGGGCGATGTGGCCGAGTGCCATGGCGAGGCATCGCGCCATACCATTGTCGGCTGCCCCGAGCTTTCGCTGGTGGAGGAGGGGAGTAAGGTCACCTACACCAACGCTGCCTCCGAGATCCCCCCGGCGCACATCGAGACGCTCTGCCCCGAGGGCCTGACCTACATCTTTGGCTGCGGGCACGTGGGCGCCGCGACGGCGCGCGTGCTCACGGCGGCGGGCTTTGCTGTTGTGGCGTGCGATGACCGCCCCGGCACGCTGACGCTCGAATGGGTGCCCGGTGTCTACGATCGTCGCCTGGTCGATTACAAGAGCCTGAGCGGGCTGTGTCCCATCGGCCCGCGCGACTTGGTGGTCGTGGCCACGGCAGGCCACAAGTCCGATATCGACGTGGTGATCCAAGCCATGCGTGCCAAACCCGCCTATCTGGGCTGCTTGGGCTCGCGTCGCAAGACGGCCTTTGTGCGCGCCCGCCTGGAGCAGGAGGGCTTTACGCAGGACCAGATCGACGAGCTGCACCTGCCGATCGGAGTCGCCATCGAGGCAGAGGATCCCGAGGAGATTGCCATCTCCATCGCCGCCGAGATGATCCACCTGCGCCGTACCAAACTCGTCCCCCGCAAGCGCTAATCGCATCCCCACCAATAAGTTGCGGTGAAATACGGATTGTTTAAGCCTGTTAGGCCGCCCAACAGCCCCTATTTCACCGCAACTGCTTTTTGGGACCCATTTGTGCGGGGGAGTTGTGGAGTTGTGCAGGCAGACGAGGTTTTTCTGGAAATACGCTCCCGATACGCGTATAGTACCGATTGTTTTGTCGGCTCCTGCTGCGTCGAGTCCAAACCGCAAAATGCCATGAGCGGCGCGGATGCAGCCAGGAGGCACGAGGACAACCCATCGTGGCCACGCCCCGTGCTTAAAACCCCAAGAAGGAGTGAACAATGGCAGAAGAGAAGTATGTGCCGCGTCTGAAGACCAAGTACAACAACGAGGTCAAGCAGCAGCTTCAGGACAAGTTCCAGTACGAGAACGTCATGATGATCCCCAAGTTTGAGAAGATCGTCGTGAACATGGGTGTCGGCGAGGCCGCTACCGATTCCAAGGCCATCGACGGTGCCGTGCGCGACCTGCGCGCCATCACCGGCCAGCAGCCGATGATCACCCGTGCCCGCAAGTCCATCGCTACCTTCCGCCTGCGCGCTGGTATGCCGATCGGCTGCAAGGTTACCCTGCGTGGCGACCGTATGTGGGAGTTCTTCGATCGTCTGACCTCCGTCGCGATCCCCCGTATCCGCGACTTCCGCGGCATCTCCGCCAAGAGCTTCGACGGCCGTGGTAACTTCTCCATGGGCGTTACCGAGCAGCTCATCTTCCCCGAGATCGACTTCGACTCCGTCGATCACCAGCGTGGTATGGACATCACTTTCGTGACCACCGCCAACACCGATGAGGAGGCCAAGGCCCTTCTGGACGCCTTCGGTTTCCCGTTCAAGAAATAGGTTCACCTGCCCTATAAGCGCCGTTCCCACAAGGGGGCGGCGCTTGGGGCGAACAATACTCTATGTGAGGAGGATATAAGTGGCTAAGACATCGATGATCGTCAAGTGCAATCGCAAGCAGAAGTTCTCTACTCGTGAGTACACGCGCTGCCAGCGCTGCGGCCGTCCGCACTCTGTGTACCGCAAGTTCGGCCTGTGCCGTGTCTGCTTCCGCGAGCTTGCACTCAAGGGCGAGCTTCCCGGCGTTAAGAAGGCCAGCTGGTAAGTCACTACCAGCGTTTCAAGCATCAGTTTGGAACAGGGAAAACGCGCTAAAAAGGCTTTGCCGTTAAGGGCGGCGAAGAACCAAGAGCACGTGTTCATCAAGAACGAAGGAGAATCTGTATGAACCTTACAGACCCGATCGCAGATATGCTTACGCGCATCCGTAACGCTAACTCTGTGAACAAGGCCACGGTCTCCATGCCGAGCAGCAAGAAGCTCGTCGAGATCGCTCGTGTTCTGCACGAGGAGGGCTACATCGAGGGCTACGATGTCGAGGACACCGTTCCCCAGAAGACTCTGCACATCACGCTTAAGTATGGTCCCAAGAAGGCTAAGGTCATCAACGGCATCCGCCGCATTTCCAAGCCGGGCCTGCGTAAGTACACCGGCGTTGCCGACATGCCCCGCGTCCGCGGTGGCCTTGGTACCGCCATTATTTCCACCAGCCATGGCGTCATGACCGACCGCGATGCTCGCAAGCACAACGTCGGCGGCGAGATCATCGCTTACGTCTGGTAATTCGCTCGGTAGGTAGAAGGAAAGGAGATCACCGTGTCTCGTATCGGTAATAAGCCTGTCCAGATTCCCGCCGGAGTCGAAGTGGCAGTCAACGGCAACAACGTTGTCGTCAAGGGCCCCAAGGGCCAGCTCGAGCTCGATGTCTTTGAGAAGCTCGCTATCAACGTCGAGGACAACGTCCTCACCGTTTCCCGTCCCGACGACGAGCGTGAGACCCGTGCCCGCCACGGCCTCACCCGCGCCCTCATCCACAACATGGTTGTTGGCGTTTCCGAGGGCTTCGAGAAGAAGCTCGAGCTCGCCGGCGTCGGTTACCGCGTACAGCAGAAGGGCAAGAACCTCGAGTTCTCCCTGGGCTTCTCGCACCCCGTGATCGTCGAGGCTCCCGAGGGCATCACCTTCGAGGTTCCCGACAACACCCACGTGAACGTCAAGGGTATCAACAAGCAGCAGGTCGGTCAGATCGCCGCTGAGATCCGCGGCCATCGTCCTCCCGAGCCTTACAAGGGCAAGGGTATCCACTACGTTGGCGAGCACATCCGCCGCAAGCTGGGTAAGGCCGCCAAGTAGTCGTAACCGACTCACTCGCATAAGACCAGCACCCCGTCAGGTGCTGGCAAGATCAACCTTTTTAGGAGTTTACGTATGAACAAGCATAAGGCGAAGCTGGAAGGCCTCAAGCGTCGTCAGCGTCGTGTTCGCGGCAAGGTCTCGGGTACCTCCGAGCGTCCGCGTCTTCGCGTGACCCGTACTAACGCCAACATCTATGCCCAGATCATCGACGACAGCAAGGGCTCCAGCCTGACGCTCGTCTCTGCCTCGACCCTCGAGGCCGAGTTCAAGGGCACCCACACCTCGAACAAGGAGGCTGCGGAGAAGGTCGGTCAGCTCGTTGGCAAGCGCGCCATCGAGGCCGGCATCACCAAGGTCGCCTTCGATCGCGGTGGCCGTATCTACCATGGCCGCGTCAAGGCCCTCGCCGACGGTGCTCGTGCCGCCGGTCTCGAGTTCTAGGAGGTATGTAGCACATGGCTCGTAATCAGAAGCAGCAGCGCGAGGCCTCCGAGTTCGAGGAGCGCGTCGTTTACATCAACCGCGTGTCGAAGACCGTCAAGGGTGGTCGTCGCATGAGCCTCGTCGCTCTCGTCGTCGTTGGCGACGGCAAGGGCAACGTCGGCGTTGGCATGGGCAAGTCCGCTGAGGTGCCCATGGCCATCTCCAAGGCATCTCTCGATGCCAAGAAGAACATGTTCCACGTGCCGGTGACCGAGCAGGGCACCATCCCGCACGAGGTTCTCGGCCACTTTGGTGCCGGCCGCATCATCATTAAGCCCGCTGTCGAGGGTACCGGCGTTATCGCCGGCGGCGCTGTGCGTCCCCTCTTTGAGCTTGCTGGCATCAAGAACGTCCTGTCCAAGTCCCTCGGTACCGACAATGGCCTCAACATCATCAAGGCTGCCGTCGAGGGCCTCAAGGAGCTCTCCAGCCCTGAGGACGTCGCGGCTCGCCGTGGCCTGACGGTCTCCGAGATGTTCGTCGGTAAGGAGAACTAAGCATGGCTGACACCATCAAGATCAAGCAGGTCCGCAGCACCAACGGTTGCAAGCAGGACCAGGTCCGTACTGTCCGTGCCCTCGGTCTCCACAGGATCCGCGAGGTTCGCGAGATTGCTGACAACGAGTCCGTCCGCGGCATGATCTTCAAGGTCAAGCACCTTGTCGAGATTGTAGAGGAGTAGCAAATGCAGCTTCACGATCTTACTCCCGCGCCCGGTTCCACCAAGAACCGCAAGCGCGTCGGCCGTGGCAATTCTTCGGGTCACGGCACCACTTCTGGCCGCGGCCAGAAGGGCCAGGGTTCCCGCTCTGGCGGCACCAAGGGTGCCGGCTTCGAGGGTGGCCAGACTCCGCTGGCTATGCGCCTGCCCAAGCTTCCGGGCTTCCGCAACCCCCGTCGTATCGAGTACACCGCTGTTAACGTTGAGCGTCTCGAGCGTAAGTTCGAGGATGGCGCTGTGATCGACGGTGCCGCTCTTAAGGCCGCTCGCATCACCAAGAGCGAGTTCGAGCCCGTCAAGGTGCTCGGCAATGGTGAGCTCACCAAGAAGTTCACGGTCAAGGTCGACAAGGTAAGCGCTTCTGCGCAGGCCAAGATCGAGGCCGCCGGCGGAAAGGTCGAGCTGCCGTGCTAAATGGTCTTAAGAATGCTTTCCGCATCAAAGAATTGCGCGAAAAGATTCTTTTTACCATAGCTATGCTCGTCGTGTACCGCATTGGTGCGCACGTTCCTGTGCCCGGCATTCCCTTCCAGGGGATGCTGGGCCTTTTCTCGACCGATAACAATTCGGTCGCCGCAGGTGCTATGGCCCTCCTGAATCTTTTCTCTGGCGGCGCGTTGAGCTATGTGTCGGTGTTTTCGCTGGGCATCATGCCTTACATCACCAGCTCAATCATCCTCCAGATGCTCCAGGCCGTTGTGCCTTCCCTGCATGAGCTTGCCCGCGAGGGCGAGGTCGGTCAGACCAAGATTACGCAGTATTCGCGTTACCTCACCCTGGCTCTGGCAATCCTCAACTCCGTGGGTTACCTCTTCCTCTTTAAGAGCTTCGGCATCAGCTTTAATGGCGCCGGCGCTCCCGAGATCATCTTCGACCTCATGATCGTCGGCACGCTCACTGCGGGCGCTATGCTGATCATGTGGATTGGTGAGCTCATCACCCAGCGCGGTATCGGCAATGGCATGTCCCTGATCATCTTTGCGAACATCATGGCCGGCCTGCCGCAGGCGATCTTCTCCAGCACCGAGGGTAATGCCGGTGGCATCATCACCATGGTGATCATCTGCGCCATCATCCTGCTGGTTATCCCGCTGATTGTTTTTCTTGAGCGCGGCCAGCGCCGCATCCCGGTCTCCTACGCTAAGCGCGTCGTGGGCCGTCGCATGATGGGTGGCCAGACCACCTACCTGCCCATCAAGGTCAATACCGCGGGTGTCGTGCCGATCATCTTCGCTTCGGCGCTGCTGTACTTCCCGGCTCAGATTGCCGTGTTCTTCCCCGGCATCGGCTGGATTCAGGCAGTTGCCTCTGCGCTTTCGACCGGTTGGCTCAACTGGGTGCTTAATGTTGTCCTCATCGTGTTCTTCGCGTACTTCTACACCTCCATGGTGTTCAACCCCGATGACACGGCCGACAACCTTAAGAAGCAGGGCGGCTTTATTCCGGGCGTCCGTCCGGGTAGGGCTACCGCGGCCTACATCAAGAACGCGCTCAACAAGATCACGCTTCCCAGCGCTGTCTTTTTGGCGCTCATCGCCATCGTGCCTTCGATCATCTTCTCCTTCACGGGTAACCATCTGATCCAGGCATTTGGCGGCACGTCCATCCTCATCATGGTCGGCGTCGTGCTCGACACGGTCGATAAGCTCGAAGGCCAGATCAAGATGTATGATTACGATGGATTCTTTAAATAGGCTAGAGGAGGATTGCTCATGAACCTCGTATTGCTCGGAGCTCCGGGTGCCGGTAAGGGCACCGTCGCACAGGAGCTCGTCGCCGAGTTTGGCGTCGCTCACATTTCCACGGGCGACCTGCTGCGTGCTGCCGTCAAGGGTGGCACCGAGCTTGGTATTCAGGCTAAGAAGTACATGGACGCTGGCGAGCTCGTTCCCGACCAGCTCGTGATCGACCTTGTCAAGGAGCGCCTTGCTGCCGATGACGCCCAGCAGGGCTTCATCCTCGACGGCTTCCCGCGCAACACCGCCCAGGCTGTGACGCTCGATTCCGAGCTCTCCGCCATGGGTCGCGAGATCGACTGCGCCCTTCTGGTCGACGTGGCCCCCGAGGTCATCATCGATCGTCTGTCTTCGCGTCGCACCTGCCGCGCCTGCGGTTACACCGGCACCGCTGCCGATGCTACCTGCCCCAAGTGCGCCGGCGAGATGTATCAGCGCGACGACGACAAGCCCGAGACCATCAAGAACCGTCTCGACGTCTACGAGAAGTCCACGAGCCCGCTCGTCGACTACTATCGTGGCCAGGGTCTGCTCAAGTCGGTCAACGGTGACCAGGCTCGCGAGACCGTGTACGGGGATGTCAAAGAGGCTCTTGGTCTATGATCAAGATTAAGTCTGCAACGCAAATCGAGCAGATGAAGAAGGCAGGAGCGCTATCTAAGATGGCGCTCCGCCACGTTGGAGCCATGGTGCGCCCTGGTGTTTCGACCTTTGAGCTCGATCAGCTCGCGGAGCAGATTATCCGTATGCATGGCGGCACCCCGGCCTTTAAGGGTTACGGCGGGTTCCCCGGTACCATTTGCGCATCGATTAACGATGCCGTGGTCCACGGTATTCCCAACCCCGACATGATCCTGCGCGATGGCGATATCATCTCCATCGATACGGGAGCCGTTGTCGACGGTTGGGTTGGCGATAACGCTTGGACGTTTTTTGTCGGCACACCCACGCCCGAGGCCAAGGCCCTGTGCGAGGTCACGCGCGATTGCCTTAAGGCTGCCATCGAGCAGGCTGTTCCCGGTAACCATATCGGGGATGTTGGTTACGCCGTTCAGTCCCTCGCCGAGTCTCACGGTTACGGCGTGCTTCGTGACTATGTGGGCCATGGCATTGGCCGCGTGATGCACGAGGACCCCAACGTTCCTAACTATGGAAAGAAGGGGAGGGGCGTTCGCCTCCAGGCCGGCATGGTCATTGCCATCGAGCCGATGGTTACGATGGGTTCCAACCATGTGAGCACGGGCTCCGACGGTTGGATTGTTACGACCAACGACCACCTGCCCGCCGCACACTACGAGAACACCGTCGCCATTACCAATGACGGTCCGGTGATTCTCACCACGGATGCCCAGGGTGCTTGGTGTTCCTTGCAAGGCGGTGAAATGTAAAAGTCGCCGCCCCCTGATGCCCAACCTCGCCTTTCAATTTCGAAGGCATGACCCCAAGGTCTATGCCTTCTCATTTCAAGGCGATCTTGGGCATCAGGGAACGGCTTTGTTTTACATTTCTCAAATGTAACAAGTTCCGCTTAGTTGTGGAGCCATTACGAAGATACTACGATACGTGCATGCGTATTGTAGAATACTCAATCGCTGTCGTTTTCTAGAGAAAGATGATTGCTTGTGAAGAAGGAAGACGCAATTGAGCTCGAGGGTACGGTAAAGGAACCGCTGCCCAACGCCATGTTTAAGGTCGAGCTCGAGAACGGTCATTCGGTTCTGTGCAACATTTCTGGCAAGATCCGAATGAATTACATCCGTATTCTCCCCGGTGACAGGGTTGTCGTGGAGCTTTCCCCGTACGACCTGACCCGCGGCCGCATCACCTATCGCTACAAATAGCGGCACGCATACACGCACTCCATTTCCGGCTGCAGGCTTAGCTCAACCTACGGTCGGATTGTGTGTGAAGACCAGCCATAGTTTTAAACGCCTGCGGCTGGGCGAGTAGATAGTAGGGAAGTAGTTTGAGCGCTACCGAAAGGAAGAACGATGAAGGTACGTCCTTCGGTCAAGAAGATGTGCGATAAGTGCAAAATCATTAGGCGCCATGGCAAGGTCCTCGTCATTTGCGAGAACCCCCGTCATAAGCAGCGTCAGGGTTAAGAGAGGAGACTACGTTGGCCCGTATTAATGGTGTCGACCTCCCGCGTGAGAAGCGCGTTGAGATCGGTCTGACCTACATTTACGGCATCGGCCGCACCACTGCGACGAAGATCTGCGTCGAGTGCAACGTTAACGTGGATACGCGCGTTAAGGACCTCACCGAGGATGAGGTTAACGCCATCCGCGATTATATCGATAAGAACCAGATCATGGTTGAGGGTGACCTCCGCCGTGAGCGCAACCAGAACGTCAAGCGCCTTATGGACATCGGCTGCAACCGCGGCCTTCGTCACCGCAAGGGCCTCCCGGTCCGCGGCCAGCGCACCCACACTAACGCTCGTACCCGCAAGGGCCCGAAGCGTCAGATCGGTGCTAAGAAGAAGAAATAAGGAGCGCTAGATAGATGGCTACTGCTAAGAAGAACGTTCGCGCTGCCCGTCTGAAGCGCGCGGACCGTAAGAACATTTCCGTGGGCCAGGCTCACATTCGTTCTACGTTCAACAACACGATCGTTTCGATCACCGATCCCCAGGGCAACGTCATTTCCTGGAAGTCGGCTGGCCAGGTGGGCTTCAAGGGCTCCCGTAAGTCCACGCCGTTCGCTGCCCAGATGGCTGCCGAGGCTGCTGCCAAGCAGGCCATGGAGCACGGTATGAAGAAGGTTTCCGTCTTCGTCAAGGGCCCCGGCTCCGGTCGTGAGACCGCCATCCGCTCCCTCCAGGCTGCTGGCCTCGAGGTCTCGAGCATCCAGGACAAGACCCCCATCCCGCACAACGGCTGCCGCCCCAAGAAGCGTCGCCGCGTGTAACTGAAAGGATCGTATCAATATGGCAATCGACAGGACTCCTGTTCTTAAGCGCTGCCGTCAGCTCGGGATCGATCCCGCTGAGCTCGGTTACAGCAGCAAGAAGGAATCTATCCGTCAGCCCAAGCGCCGTCGCAAGGAATCTGAGTACGGCATGCAGCTGCGCGAGAAGCAGAAGGTCAAGTTCATCTATGGCGTTCTGGAGAAGCAGTTCCACGGCTACTTCAACAAGGCCCGCAAGATGAACGGCGTCACCGGTGAGAACCTCATGATCATCCTTGAGTCTCGCCTCGACAACGTCGTCTTCCGTCTTGGCTTCGCCCGCACCCGCAAAGAGGCTCGTCAGTCCGTCCGTCACGGTCACTTCACCGTGAACGGCAAGCGCGTGGACATCCCGTCCTACCGCGTCAAGGCCGGCGACGTCGTCGCTGTCGGCGAGAAGTTCCGTGACCTCCTCCCCATCAAGGAGGCTCTGATTTCCTCCGAGCGCTTTGAGGTCCCTGGCTGGCTCGAGGTCGATATCGAGAAGCTGTCTGGTAACGTGCTCGCTCTGCCGACGCGTGAGCAGATCAGCGGTGATATCAACGAGCAGCTCATCGTCGAGCTCTACTCTAAGTAGTCCATCCGGGCTGCTGAGGCTGGAGGTAATACATGTCAGAATTCATTAGGCCTCAGGTTCAGGTCGAAGAGATCAACGAGACGTCTGCTCGTGTCTCCGTCGAGCCGCTCGAGCGTGGCTACGGCGATACGCTGGGTAACTCCCTTCGTCGCGTACTTCTGTCCTCGCTCGAGGGTGCCGCCGTCGAGGCTATTCAGATCGATGGTGCACAGCACGAGTTCATGACCATCCCTAACATGGTCGAGGATGTCACCGACATCGTCCTGAATGTCAAGGGTCTTGTCTTCAGGGCTCTCGGCACGACCGACGAGGCGACCGCCACCATCTCGGTTGACGGCCCCTGCGAGGTCACCGGTGCGGACTTCTTTATTCCGTCCGAGTTTGAGCTGGTCAACCCCGAGCAGCACATCGCTACGCTCACCGAGGGCGGCCATCTCACCATGAGCATGCGCATCGGCTATGGCCGCGGCTATGTCTCTGGCGAGGCTAACAAGCGCGACAACGATCCCATCGGTGTGATCCACGTCGACTCGCTGTACTCGCCGGTGTCCCGTTGCGCCAAGCTCGTTGAGGCTTGCCGTGTCGGTCAGCACACCGACTACGACCGCCTTGTCCTCGAGATCGAGACCAACGGCTCCATCGCTCCGCGCGACGCCGTGGTCCAGGCTGCCAATATCATCAACCAGCATATGGCTGCCTTTATGAACCTTGCCGAGACCCCCGAGGTCGAGGAGGAGGCTTCGATCTTCGCTCCCGAGGTCACCAACGACAACGCCGAGCTGGACAAGCAGATCGAGGATCTGGACCTTTCTGTCCGTTCCTACAACTGCCTTAAGCGCGCCAGCATTCACTCGGTCCGTCAGCTCGTTGAGTTCTCGGAGAACGATCTGCTCAACATCCGTAACTTCGGTGTTAAGTCGATCGAGGAAGTGAAGGACAAGCTTGAGTCCATGGGCCTGAGCCTGAAGGCTTAATGCTTCGCATATTTGAGGAGAAACTAGACCATGCGTCACAACGTTAAGAAGGGCCTGAAGCTCGGCACCGATGCGAGCCACACCAAGGCCATGAAGAAGAGCCTTGCTAAGGCCCTCTTCGAGAACGACCGCATCAAGACCACCGAGACCCGCGCTAAGGCGCTGCGTTCGGTCGTCGACCCGATCATCACTTGGGCCAAGAAAGGCGACCTGCACTCTCGTCGTCTGGCTATCGCCAAGCTCGGCGATAAGCAGCTCGTTGCCGAGATCTTCGACAAGGCTGCCCAGGGCATGTGGCAGGACCGCAACGGCGGTTACACCCGCATCATGAAGCTCGGCAACCGCAAGGGCGACAACGCTCCCATCGTTATCATGGAGCTCGTCACCGAGCCTTGCACGCCTAAGGCCAAGAAGGCTGCTCCGGCCCCCAAGAAGGCCGCTGCTCCCAAGAAGGTCGAGGCCGTCGAGGAAGCTCCTGCTGAGGAGACCGCTGAGTAGACTTTCCGTCTGCATAGGCTATATTCGAGGGGTACGTTCGCGTACCCCTCTTTTTTGTCGCGATACCGTTGCTTGTTTGTTGGGAGCGCCCATGACTGCGCCGTCTGATTTCAATTCGATTTCCGAGCTTGACGCCACACTCGTATTTCGTGTGGCCTATGATGGCTCGTCGTATAGCGGATTTGCCGAGCAGCCGGGACAGACGACGGTTGCTGGTGAGCTACGTCGAGCCATCGAGACGCTGCTTCGCCGCCCGATCGATCTGACGTGCGCGGGGCGTACCGATGCCGGCGTGCATGCCGTGGCTCAGTACATCAGCGTGCCCGTTACGGACGCTGAGCTCGCTCTGACGCGCCGTAGGTGGCTGCGGGCCATGGATGCCCTGCTGCCCAAAGATATCGCCATAAACGAGGTCTACAGGGCCCGTAAAGGCTTTTCTGCACGCTTTGACGCGCATTCCCGTACGTATACATACCGTATTGCCGATCGCGATGCGCGCCCCGTGCTGTCCCGCGGTGCCGTGTGGTGGCATCGCTATCCCTTGGATGTTGAGGCTATGTCTTCTGCCTGCCCCGCGCTGCTGGGCGAGCAGGACTTTAAAAGCTTTTGCAAGGTTGCCTCGGCCGTTGGCAAACCCACGCATCGCTGCGTGATGCGTGCCGAATTTGGCCATGAGGTTGCGTTTGGCGAGGACATCCTGACGTTTACCATCGAGGGCAATGCGTTTCTGCATTCGATGGTCCGTACGATCGTGGGCACGCTTGTCGAGATTGGCATGCATCGCCGTGAACCCGAGTGGATGCGCGAGGTTATCGATGCTTGCGACCGTACCGCTGCGGGCCCCACGGCTCCTGCCTGCGGCCTTGCGTTTATGGGCGTGGATTACGATCCCGCCGAGCTTGTCGTGCTCGACTAGGGGAGGGCTCGACGTGTCGTGCGTCGACACCTGTCATCTGTGGGCTGCGCGTGTGCAACATCTGTTCTTGGCGTGCAATGCAACCGGTGTCTCATTGCTTTTATTGCCGGGGTGTACCATGAACCACGGTTTGATTCATTGCTGTCGAGAGGACGGATAATTTGGTTCGACGTGGTTCGCATCCGCGACTTTCGGTGATCCTTGTGGTAGAAGGTTCGCCCAGCTATGCGATGCGTGCGCTCGAGAGTATCCAGAACCAAGACCTCTACGATTTGCAGATTGTCGTTGTCTGCCGCGATGCTGCGCCCGGTGTGCGCCATTCGCTTCAAGTTGCTGCCGACAGGGACATCCATATTGATTTGATTGACGTCGAGGACGCGAAGCGCGGCGCTTGTCTTCGTGCCGGTTTTGATGCCTCGCGCGGCTCTCAAATCATCGCCATGAACGCCGATGAGTGGTTTGCTCCGCAGGCCCTTTCCAAGATGGTCGATATCGCGTGCGATACTGCGGCAGACATTGTGCTCCCCTCGGTGTCGCTCGATCGATACGATGCGCATCGCGAGCGTCATTCGCGCGTCTTGGATGCTGCCTCTATTGCCATAGAAGACGAGTCTTCTATGGTGACTGGGCTGCCCCAGTTGATTTTGGGCGGCCTAGTCGCTCAGACCTCTGGCGTGATGTATAGCCGTCCGCTGTTTGAGGCATGCCTGTCGCGCGGCAAGGCGTACCGTACGGTTGAGTTTATGGCTTATGCGCTCTCGCAGGCACGATTCGTGTCCGGCTGCGGCGACGCTTGTTTCCACGCGGCGGCACCTAAGCTTACAGATGCCTTTGATCCCACCATGTATGCCAGGATATCCGATGACACTCGAGCGCTCGACGAGCTTGCGGACTCACTCTCGGAAGCAGATAGCGGTGGTCGGCTCAAGCTGGCAAGCCAAAAGTTCTACTTTGCCGGACTGGTCGCCTGCATCGAGAATTTGTGTCTGAGCCCGCATGGGGTGTCGTCAATCGAGCGTTCCGCCCGCATGCGTGATATGCTCGAGGCGCCTCGAACCCGTCAGATGGTCGCCGCGCTCAAGGATAACCATCGGGGACTCGGTCTGTTGTTTGGGCCGATCGCCAGCGCCAAGCCCGCGCGCTGCGTGATGTGTACGCATCTGGCAGCTTTTCTTAACCGGACGGGCGCAAAAACCGCCTAAACGGCTCATTACGAAACAAACTTGCATAGAATTGTTTCGAAATGCGTTCTTATACACAAAAGCCTTCAAATAGCGTTAAACTATTCAATCACTGATTGATTGTCTCCGCCATCTTTTGGAGAGAGGGTTTGTATGGCTAAAAAACGCAATGGGCGCCAGGATGCCATTAGAGATATTGTGCGCAATAAGGATGTCCGCACGCAGCGCGTGCTGGTCGATGAGCTCCGTGCTATGGGCTTTGATTGCACGCAGGCGACTGTCTCTCGCGATATTGCCGATATGGGGCTGCGTAAGCTCCCTGAGGGCATCTATGTTCTGGCAGAGGACCTGCACCTGCAGCGTATGGTTTCCGAGCTCGTAACGGGCGTTCTGCGTACTGATAATCTGGTTATGATCAAGGCTCAGCCTGGCACGGCTTCCGGCATCGCCGCCGCCGTTGATGCGGCAGAGTTACCCGATGTGCTTGGCTCGCTTGCCGGCAACGATACGATTTTGGTTATTGCCCAGACGGCCGAGGACGGCGAGCGTCTCGAGGCGCTGATCAATAAGTTGAGCAATTCTCGCAAGTAGGTGTGCGGGTCGTGCGCTCGGCATTGTGTGCGCTGACATAGTGGCTTGTAAGGGGCATCGACGTTGGTCGGTACCCCTTTTTGTTTGCCGGTATAAAGACCGCCCACCAGGTCGCTTCAAACTAAAAGGCCCCGAGCAGTTCAATAAGCTGCTCGGGGCCTTGTTGGCTTTAGTCGCGTACTTCTTAGCCGACCGTATCGTCAGGCGTGGGCGAGGGGTCGGGAGTGGGCGTAGGCGTAGGCGTAGGCGTAGGCGTAGGCGTAGGCGTAGGCGTAGGCGTGCCGCCATCGCCGCCGGTCGAACCACCAGTGGAGCCACCCGTCGAGCCACCGGTCGTACCGGTGCCGCCGGTGGTGTCGCCGCCCGTGGTCTCGGTGGTCGTGGTCGTCGTGGTAGTCGTTGTGGTGGTTTCCTCTTCCTCTTCGTCCTTGTCCTTGTCGTCGTTCTCCGACTTCTTGGTGTTGTTGGTGCCGTAGAACTTCCAGACGCTGTTGTTCTTGTAGGTGGGCGCCGTTCCGGTCGCAAACTCCTCGCGCTCGGTACCGGTCAGAACGGTGTTCATAAACCGCTTAAAGACAGGCAGGTTGGTGCTGTCGCCCAGCAGGTCCGTGCCGTACTTTTGGATGGGGATCTCGCCCGCGGAATAGCCGGTCCACAGGGCGCACGCCAGCTGCGGGGTATAGCCGCAGAACCACAGGTTGGTGGTGTTGTCGGTGGTGCCCGTCTTGCCGGCATAGGGCTGGTTGACGCTTAGGGCACCGGCAGCGCCCGTACCGCCGCCCTGCATGACGCCGGACAGAACATCGGTGACCGCGGCGGCCTCGCCCTCGGTAAGCACCTGTGAGGGATTGTCAGTGTGCTGGTACAGCACCGAGCCGGTACGAGAGTCAATCTCGGTGATGGCGATCGGCTGGCGATAGTAGCCGCCATTGGCAAACGTTGCGTAGGCGGCGGCCATCTCGAGCGGCGAGATCGAGCCGGTGCCGAGCGTCATGACGGGAACGTCCTCGATGTTGTCCTTGGCGGGATCGATGCCGAGCTTTTTGACGAGCGAGATGATCTTGCTGTTGCCGACGGCTTCCGCCACCTGGATGTAGCCGGTGTTGGAGGAGTATGCCGTCGCCTGCTTAAGCGTGATGTTGCCATAGCTATGGTTGGCGTAGTTTTGGACCTCGGTCGTGGTGCCCTTGGCCTTGAGCGGCGAGTTGCAGTTGAGGGTGACGTTGGGGTTCATGCCGTTTTGGATGGCAGTTGCCAGCGTAAAGGCCTTAAAGGTGGAGCCGACGGGACGCTTGGCCGTGGCATGGTTTACGTGGTTCTCGTCGGCGTTGTAGTCGTAGCCGCCCACCATGCACTTGATGTAGCCGGTCTTGGGGTCGACGACGACCATGCCCATGTCCAGGCCGTCGAGCGAGAGCGTGTCGAGCTGCTCGCGAACGGCATTCTCTGCCACCTGCTGCATCGTGGGATCGATGGTGGTCTTGACGGTCAGACCGCCCTTAAAGAGCACGTCGGTCGAGAACTCCTGCTCCAGCAGCTGCTTAACATAGGCGACAAAGTAGGGCTGCGAGTATACGTCGACGCCGCTGCCCGAAATCTCGGTCACGTTGAGGGTGATGGGCTCGGCCTGTGCGGCATCGTGCTCCTCCTGCGTGATGTGGCCCAGGCGCAACATGTTGTCGAGGACCTTGTTGCGACGGGACAGCGCCAGGTCGGGGTTGACCGTGGGGTCGTACTGCGAGGGCGAGTTGGGAAGGCCGATCAACAGCGCGGCTTCGCTCAGGGTGAGGTCGGCGGCGCTCTTGGATAGGTAGGTCTCGGCGGCGGCCTCGATACCGTAGGCGCCGTGGCCGTAATAGATGGTGTTGAGGTACATCATGAGGATCTCGTCTTTGGAGTACATATCCTCCATCTTGACGGCGATGTAAGCCTCGCGCACCTTACGCTCGATGGTCGAGTCGAACTGCTCCTCCTGCAGGATGGTGTTGCGCACCAGCTGCTGGGTGATAGTCGAGGCGCCTTCGTGACCGCCGCCGAGGGTTGCCACCGCAGCGCGCGCGATACCCCACAGGTCGATACCGCCGTGCTCGTAGAAGCGCTCGTCCTCGACGTCAACGGTGCCCTGCAGCACGTAGGGGGAGACCTCGTCCTTGGTGATAGACTTGCGGTTTTGCGTGTAGAAGCTCGCAATCTTGTTGCCGTTGCAGTCGACGATCTCGGTGGGCTCGCTCACCAGATACGCGTTGGCGTCGGTGTAGTCGGGCAGATCGGACAGCCAGCGGTTGACGTTGCCGACCATGCCGATGCCAAATGCCACGCCCGCGATAAGCAAAAAGCCCAAAAACGAGAGCAGGATTATGGGCAGAGCATGCGTCTTTGAACGGCTGCGTCCCTGTCGTTGGCGAGGACCCATATATTGACCTCCAGGTATGTCGTGCCGGACGGTGGATGTGCCGTCGGGGCAGGATGGACATAAGTTATTACACGATAAACCAAACGGGGCGCGCGAGGCCTCGTGTATGCTGGAAGACGGCATTTTTCAGAGTGAATGCATACCTTGGTAAGGAGTTTGTCGATGGCGATTCGGACGATGGGGCCGAGCGGACAATACGAGACTGGATTGGATGCTGCCGGTGCGGCGCTGCCCGAGCTGCTGGCGCCGGCGGGCGGGCTCGACCAGATGCTTGCGGCCATCGCCGCGGGTGCCGATGCCATCTATGCGGGGTTGGGCGGCTTTAACGCCCGTGTGAGTGCGCACGGTTTTACCGACGACGAGTTTGCACGCGGCTGCGCCGTGGCGCATGCCCATGGCGTGCGTGTGTACGTAACGCTCAACGTGTTCGTATTTGACGACGAGTTGTCCGACGCGGTGGCGTTGGGAGCTCATGCACTAGAGCTGGGCGCCGATGCTCTGATTGTCGCCGATGCCGGGTTGGCCTGCGCGCTGCGCGCGGCGATTCCCGGGGTCGAGATTCACCTGTCCACGCAGGCGGGCGCTCATAGCGAAGGCGCCGTGCGGCTTGCCGCCGATGAGCTGGGGGTCGAACGCGTGACGACGGCACGCGAGCTGACGGTCGACGAGATTGCCTCCTTGTGCGGTACGGGCGTGCCTATCGAGGTGTTCTGCCACGGGGCCATCTGCATTGGCTACTCGGGTGCTTGTGAGTTCTCAGCCCTGAGACGCGGGCGCTCGGCGATGCGCGGGGAATGCACACAGCCGTGCCGTCTGGCGTACGACCTGGTGGACGAGGCGGGACAGAGCGTTGTCGCCGTCGAGGGAGATCGCCTGCTGTGCCCGCGCGACTATCTGGGTATTGCGCATCTGCCCGAGCTTGTAGATGCCGGCGTGGCGTCGCTCAAGATCGAGGGGCGCATGAAGAATCCCGACTACGTCTTTAACGTGGTGCGGGTGTGGCGCCGGGCGCTCGATATGCTGTGCGACGGCGCGTGGGACCCCGGTGCCGTGGAAGAGCTTGAACGCGAGCTGGGCCGGTCGTTCAACCGCGGGTTTACCGACGCGTATCTGCGGGGGCGTTCGGGCGCCGAGCTTATGAGCTTTGAGCGTGCGATCAACCAAGGTGTGCGCGTGGGACGCCTGGTGGCCGTTGGCCACGAGGAAGTGACCGTCGAGCTCGATGCCGCCGTGGCGGCGGGTGACACGCTCGAGATTCGGTTCTATCCGGGTGCCGACGCGCGTCCCGATGTGCCCAAGCGCTGGCCGCAGGTGCCCTGCCCGGTGGATGCCGCAGCGGGGAAGCGCGTCGTCGTGCATTGCAAGCGTAAGGTGGACGCGGGCTGCGAGGTGTACCTGATTCGCAGTGCCGGCGTGCTGGGGCAAACGGCAACGGTGTTGGAGCGCATGCGGGCCGAGGCAGATGCGATTGCGCCCGTTGCACGTGCCGTTGAGGTACTGCCCTTTGAGGACGTTGCGGTGGATGGCGGTGCGTCGACGGAGTTGGTGGAGTGCACGGCTCCCGCTCGCATGGTTTTTGCTTGGCAGCTGATGGATGCCGACCCGCGCGGAGAACTCGATTTGTCCGACGCCGCTGTGGTGCTTGACGAGGTGTGCCGCACGGGTGACGCTGACCGGACCCGCTCACTGACACAGCGTGCCGGGCGCGTCGTCTGCCGCAACCTAGGACAGGTGGTGATCGCTCGCGAGCTGGGCGTGACGTTTGACGTGGCGGCGCCGGTGTTCTGCGCGAATCGGGCCACGCTTGCCTGGCTGCGCGAACTCGGTGCGGGGCGGGTGTACTTGCCGGCCGAGTTGCTCGGCAATGATGCGGAGCGTATTGCCGAACTGGCTGCTGAACCCGGCGTCTGGGGTCCGGTCGACGCCGATCGTCCCGAGCTTATGGTGTGCGAGCACTGCCTGCTGACCGCCGAGGGCGTCTGCGCTACCGATGCGACGGGACAGGTCCGTTGCCGCGACTGCTTGCGTCGTCGGCGGGTACGCTATCTGGTCGAGCGTGACGGTACACGTCTGCCGGTCGCCGTTGACGCGTGCGGCAGGACGAGGATTTTCCTGTCGTAGGTGCCGCGTCGCGTCAGTTTGTTATCATATGAGAGTTTATGGACTTCCAGCACCGCCGTATCCGGTGAGGGTGCTATAGCAAAAGGAGGATACCCAATGCTGTCTGTTGACGAGCAAATGCGTATCATCACCTCGGGCGCCGCGCAGATCGTCCCCGAGGCCGACCTTCGCAAGAAGCTTGAGAAGGGCGAGCCCCTCAACATCAAGCTCGGCGTCGACCCCACCAGCCCCGACCTGCACTTGGGCCACGCCGTGCCGCTGCGCAAGATGCGTCAGTTCCAGGACCTGGGCCACAACGTCACCCTCATCATCGGCAACGGTACTGCGCTGATTGGCGACCCCTCGGGCAAGAATTCCACCCGCCCGCAGCTTTCGCAGGAGCAGATCGAGGCCAACGCCGAGACCTACGTGAGCCAGGCCATGAAGATTCTGGATCCCGAGAAGACCACCATCGTGCACAACGGCGACTGGATCCTGTCGATGGATCTGGCCGGTCTGCTGCAGGTGTGCTCCAAGTTCACCGTCGCCCGCATCCTCGAGCGCGATGACTTTACCAAGCGCTACCAGTCCCAGACGCCGATCGCCCTGCACGAGTTCCTGTACCCCGTGATGCAGGCCTTCGACTCCGTTCAGATCAAGGCCGACGTGGAGATGGGCGGCACCGACCAGCTCTTCAACCTGCTCGCTGGTCGCGAGCTCATGGAGAAGATGGGTATGGAGCCGCAGATCGCGCTTACCATGCCGCTGCTCGAGGGCACCGATGGCGTGCGCAAGATGTCCAAGTCCTACGGCAACTACATCGGCCTGACCGACGCCCCCAAGGATATGTTCGGCAAGACCATGTCCATCCCCGATGAGATGATCGGCAAGTACTATCGTCTGGCCAGCTCGCTCACCCCGGCAGAGGTCGACAAGATCGACGCTGCCCTGGCCGATGGTTCTGCCGACCCCTACGAGCTCAAGCGCGCTCTGGGCCGCGACCTGTGCGACACCTACCACGGCGCCGGTGCCGGCGACGAGGCTCAGGCCGAGTTCGACCGCGTGTTCAAGGAGGGCCAGCTCGCCGACTTCCCCGAGAAGCACGTTGAGCTGACTGTTAACGACGAGGGCCAGATCTACCTCGCCGGCCTGCTCAAGGACTTGGGTCTTTCGGCGAGCGCCGGCCAGGCTCGTCGCGATATCGACGGCGGCGGCGTCAAGATCAACGGCAAGGCCGTGGCTCCCAAGAGCTATAACATCGATCCCAGCGCCCTCAAACTGGGCGACACCCTCTCCGTGGGCAAGCGTAAGGGCTTCAAGCTTATTTAGTTACGCGGTTTTACCAAACCGCGTAACCGGTCGACGCTGCAAACCCGCCAGCGCGGCAATCTGCCTTTCAACTTCGGCGGCATGACCAGAAGGTCAATGCCGCCTTGTTTCAAGGCACCTTGCTCGCTCTGGCGGGTTTTCGCTGTCGTTGCCAAGACATCGGCGCTTCCGTTGTTGTAGGTGGCAGTTAGGTGCACTCATTGGGGACAGACTTAAATGAGTGCCCACAGAATGAGAGTGGATAATCTTCCGTTTTTGGCCTGCTTGGGGGTTCAAAGTGGGAGATTATCCACTCTGCGGCACTTGGGGACGTTCCTTTTGTGCCGGCACTTTGGGACACTCCTTGTCATTGGTACAAAGCAACCTGTCCCCATCGCGCCAAGCGGCGTGTGCCGTTAAGCGGAGGGGGTGTATTCCCGACCCATCGTTTGGGCATACAATGGCTATTGACTTGCTGCGGTGAAGGTCTGTCCGCCCCGCAGCTTTTTTCTACGGTTAAAGGAGTATGTATGTCCGTTGAGGTCATGAGGTCTGTGATCGACGCTGCCGAGGGTCGCGTGCCCGTCGACACGCTGTTTACCAATGCGCAGATTGTCGACGTATATGGCCAGCGCGTGGCGCCCGGTAGCGTTGCCGTCAAGGATGGCGTAATCGTCGGCGTGCTCTACGACGGTCGCGATGACGCTGCTGGCACCTACGAGGCGGCTGAAGTCATCGACTGCCAGGGCCGCTATCTTGCCCCCGGTTTTATCGACGGGCACTTGCATATCGAATCTTCGAACATCCGCCCTGCTGAGTATGCGCGCATGGCGGCGACGCGCGGCACCACCACTGCCATTGCCGACAGCCACGAGATTGCCAACGTTTCCGGCCTGGACGGCCTGCGCTTTATGATCGAGGACGGCCGTCGCGCGCCCATTTCCATCAAGTACATGATGCCCTCGTGCGTGCCCGCGCTGCCCGATGAGCAGGCCGGTGCCGTCATTACCGCCGCCGATATGCAGGCGTTTTTTGCCGAGTATCCGGGCGATGTCTTCGGTCTGGGTGAGATGATGAACCTGCCGGGCGTCTTTATGGGCGACCCCGAGACCTGTGCTCGCATCGATGCTGCCAACCAGACGCCGTCCAAGCAGGTTGACGGCCACGCGCCGCTCGTTGCCGGAAAGGACCTCAACGCCTATGCCGCGGCGGGCATTATCGCCGACCACGAGTCGACGATTCCCGAGGAGGCACTCGACAAGCTGTCCCGCGGCATGTATGTGATGCTGCGCGAGGGTACGTGCAGCCATGACCTGGCCAACTTGTCGCCGATGCTGCTGGAAAACCCCGCCCGTGCCCGCCGCTGCTGCTTTGCGACCGACGACCGTGCTCCCTCCGACGCGCTTTCGACCGGTATGATCGACAACGCCTGCCGTGTGGCTATCGAGGCCGGCATTGACCCCGTGGTTGCCATCTCTATGGCGTCCCTCTCCACGGCCGAGGCGTTTGGCCTGGATCACGGCTGCCGCGACCCGTACGAGCTACGCGGTGCGATTGCCCCGGGCAAGCGTGCCGACCTGCTGGTGCTCAATGATCTGACGTTTGCCACGGCTCCGCATCGCGTATATGCCGCCGGTGCCCTGGTGGCGCAGGACGGCACCTTTGTGGGCGAGATTGCACCCGAGATGGCCGAGGTTGCGGCCCTTGCCGATGAGCTGCGTGCCTCCGTTAAGCTGCCGAAGCTTTCGCTCGATGTGTTCGACTATGCCTTTAAGCCGGGCGAGGCCGTTATCGATGTGATCCCGGGCATGGCTATCACGGGCATGATTCGCCCCGAGACTGACGAGGACTTGCGCCGCATTATGCTGATTGAGCGCCATGGCCGTGGCGTGTCGTTGCAGGTCGAGGGTGTCGACGGCGACGGCCCCGCCGGTCTGGGCTTGGTCGGCAAGCATATCGGTCGCGGTTGGGTGCGCGGTTTCACCATCACCGGTGGTGCCATTGCCTCCACGATCGGCCACGATTCGCATAACGTGTGCGTGGTGGGCGACAATGCGGCGGATATGATGGCTGCCGTTGAGGCCGTGGGCCAGGGCGGCCACGTGCTGGTGCGCAACGGCGAGGTCGTGGCGCGCATTCCGCTGGCGCTCGGTGGCCTTATGAGCGAGGGTACGGCCGAGGACGTTGCCGCGCAGCACGACGACTTTATGGTCAAGGCGCGCGCCATGGGTATTGAGCCGCCGCTCGACCCCATCATGGGCATCATTTTCCTGCCCCTGCCGGTGATCCCGACGCTCCGCATCCGCCCCGAGGGCATGTTCGACGTTACAACCTTCACCTACGCCGACTAGTCATCGGGGACGTTCTTAAACGACTAGTCGTTGGGGACACTCTTTGGCGTGTCGCCTGACGCCGCGACCGTGAGACCTCTGGCATGTGTGAGCTATTTGCCAGGTCCTTGTAACGTTTACGCCCGCGGAGTCTTATTTGAGCTCCCTTTGGGTACGTTGGAATCGGATACACGTTCGATTCCAACAAGCCCGAAGGGAGCTTTTCTATGTTTAAACTGATTGCATCCGATATGGACGGCACGTTGCTTGACGAAAACGGCCAGGTGCCTCCCGAGACCTACGAACTGATTCTGGCGCTACGCGAGCATGGCGTGCATTTCGCCGCATCGTCAGGTCGTCGCTACGATCGCCTGTGCGAGTTCTTTGCGCCCGTTCGCGACAAGATGGACTTTGTCGCCGCTAACGGTGCCCAGGTCTTCGCCGACGGCAAGATGGTAGACCGTGAGGTGTATTCGCACCTGGCGATTCGAAGGCTCGCCCAAGCCGTCGCGACGTTTCCCAATCTGCATCTTGCGCTTTTTGACCGAACCAAGTCCTTCTTGCTCGATGACGAGTGCAAGTTCGTGCGTGAGGTCGATAAGGACCTTCCCAATGCCGAGCGTATTTGGGAGCTGCCCGATCCCAGCGTAAATATCATCAAGGCGAGTATCTTTTGCGATGACGGTGCCGTTATGGACAGCGCTTACGTACTGCAGCGTGAACTCGGTCAGCTCTTTACTTTTGCGCCTTCGGGCAACGCGTGGATCGATGCCATGCAGCCCGGTGTGTCGAAGGCCTCGGGCATCGCACAGCTCATGGAGCACTATGGCGTCGAACGCGACGAGGTCATGGCGTTTGGCGACTCGATGAACGACTACGAGATCATTCGCTTTGTCGGTACGGGCTGTGCGATGGGAAACGCGCGCCCCGCGCTCAAGGCGGTGGCCGATCGCGTGGTGGGTTGTAATCGCGACCACGCCGTCCAGCAGGAGCTCCGTCGCGTGCTGGAGAGTCTCGCTTAATCCGGCAGATGGGGACGTTCCTTTTCTGCCGGCAGTGGGGGACAGTCCTTGCAGCTTTTTCGCGAAGACTGTCCCCAACGACTAGTCATTCAAGAACGTCCCCAGTGACTGGCCAATGACTAGGCGAGGGCGGCCATGATGGTGCGGGCGACGCCGTCGTGGTCGTTGTCGAACTCGGTGATGGCGTCGGCGGCGTCGCGGTCTTCGGGCTCGCCGTTGACCATGGCCATGCCGTGGCCTGCTGCCTGCAGCATGGGAATGTCGTTGATGTTGTCGCCGAACGCCCAGGCGTCGGCGAGACGCTCGCCCAAGTGCTCGCATAGCCACGTGAGGGCCGTTCCCTTGGTGGCGCCCTCGCCCATGACCTCGATATTCATGGCGTACGAACGTGTGACCTCAATGCCTCCGAGCGTGTCGAGCTCCGCCGCGATGGCGTCGCGATCGGCCGGGTCGTGCCAGTACATGGCGATGCGTTCGAGCGTCTCGACCTCGTCGATCTTGCTGTCGATATTCATGTCGATCGGTGTTCGTGTGCGCTTGAGCGAAGCCGCGATGTGGGGGTCGCCGCCGCAGAATTCGTCCAGGCGCGTGTAGAGCGAGCGGGGGAGGAAGCACTGCCCGTCCGCGAAGATATCGAAGGTCACATCGTGGCCGGCGGCAATGCGATGGATGCGGTGGGCAATGCCACGGTCGAGCGGACGGCTCAAGATGCACGTGGCGCGCGAGGCGTCGGTGGGCGTATCCTCGTCGAGCTGCCAGACGCTGGCGCCGTTGGCACAGACCGCGTAGTGCACGGCGGGATGGGCGAGAATGGGCTCAAAGATGCCCGACAGTGGACGTCCCGTGCAGGGAACAAACTCGATGCCACGATGTGCGAGCTCGTCGAGCATCGCCCAGGTGGCATCGCTCATTTGCTTATCGCTCGTCAGCAGCGTCCCATCCATATCGGAAAACACAATCATTTGATGCGGTCCTTTCTACTGGCATAAAAAGCGTGGCCGAGGGCTTGGGTCCCTGGCCACGCTCGAGTTCTATAACGGTCCGCGTCCTAGCGGTCGGCGAGCGGCTTGTACTCCAGCGGCTCGATCACCGGACGATAGGCGGGGCGGATGATACGGTGCGCGCAGAAGAGCTCTTCCATGCGGTGTGCCGACCAGCCGGCCATGCGGGCGACGGCGAATAGCGGCGTAAAGAGCGTTTCGGGCACGCCGAGCATCTTGTAGATAAAGCCTGTGTACAGGTCGATGTTGGCGCAGATGGGCTTGGTCATGCCGTGGTCGCGCATCACCTGCGGTGCCAGGCGCTCGATGCGCTCGATGAGTGCGAACTCTTCGCCCAAGTCCTTCTTGGCTGCCAGTGAGCGCGCGTAACGGCGGCACACCTCGGCACGCGGGTCGCTCAGCGTGTAGACGGCGTGGCCCATACCGTAGATGAGACCCGTGCCGTCGAAGGCCTGCTTGTCGAGAATCTTGCCCAGGTAGGCTGCAACCTCGTCCTCGTCCTCCCAGTTGGAGACATGCGCGCGGATGTCCTCGTGCATAGACACGACCTTGGCATTGGCACCGCCGTGGCGCGGGCCCTTGAGCGAGCCGATAGCCGCGGCGTAAGCGGAATACGGGTCGGTTGCCGAAGAGGACAGCACGCGGCAGGCGAAGGTGGAGTTGTTGCCGCCGCCGTGCTCGGCATGCAGCATGAGCATAACGTCGAGCAGCATCGCCTCATCGCGGGTGAATGCCATGCCGCCGCGCAGGACCTGTAGGATGGTCTCGGCGGTGGAGAGACCGGGCGTGGGGTGCGGCACGTGAACCTCGGAGCCGCGAAGCTTGGCGATCGAGGCCATGTGTGCGAAGGCGGCGATGCGCGGGAGACGTGCGAGCATGGAAATGGCGACGTCGATTTCGTGCTCGGGCGTGATCACGTCTGGTTCGGCATCGAAGGCGTAGAGCAGCAGCACGGCGCGCTGGAGCACGTTCATGATGCTCGACGACACCGTGGTCATAGGGAACTCTTTGACGTACTCGTCGCTCAGATGTCTAAAGGCGCCCAGGCGCTCGCAAAAGCCGTCGAGCTCTTCCTTGTTGGGTAGCGAACCCGTGATAAGCAGATAGGCGACTTCCTCGTAGCCGTAGCGATTCTCGGCCTGGGCATTGTTGACCAGATCCTCGATGCTGTAGCCGCGAAGCGTGAGCTTGCCCTGATCGGGCACGACCTTTCCGTCGACCTTGTTGTAGCCGTGCACATCCGAGATGCGAGTGAGGCCCGCGACCACGCCCGAGCCGTCGGCGTTTCGCAGGCCGCGCTTGACGTTATGCTCGACGAACAGACCCTCGTCGTACGGATCAGTCGGCAGGCCGTAGTAGAGGTTTTCGCTTTCGGGCGAAATCTGGCGGCTCGCCTCATAATCCAAGACCAGGCGGCTCAGATGGTCATCGAAGCGGTAGTAGATTTTCTTGGCGTCGTAAGCCATGCGCGCTCCTCTCCGGGCCGCATCGGGGTGGCCTGCATGGGCATGCGCGTGTCAGGCTATTCCCAGCGGCCTGCTCGCTACAGGCGGTACATAAAGTTAAAGACGTCCTCGCGCTGGATGGACACGTTGACGCCCGAAAGCTCGCCGGCCTCGGCCAGCGCCTTCTGCAGCTCGGCGAAGTCGAGCTTGGACTCGGCGGTATCGGCCAGCATGGTCATGGTGAAGATGTCCTCGATAATGGACTGCGTGATGTCGCGGATGTCGACGTTGGCCTCGCCTAGGACACGGGTGACGCCGGCGACGATGCCGGGGCGGTTCTTGCCAAGGACGGTGATGACGATACGGGAGGACGAGATCTCGGCCATGGGAAACCCTTTCGCGTGATTGCGGCGCGCGCGGGGCGCTCCGCTACGGTACAGTGTTCATCATTGTACCTGTCTGGCGCAAAAAAGGCGCGCTCGCTGCGGCGTTACATGCCTGCAACATGAGCGTAAGGGGGAAGGCCGCACGGGGAAGAGCCGTCTGGCGCGTGTCCGGCTCGTGTTGGGTTGATTTCCGATCTCAGCCGAACACATTGAGCGGACAGGCCGTTCCCGCAGTCAGCCGAACGCCTCCGACGGCTGATTCCGAACTGGAAGCGGAGGGCATCCCCGCCCTTCGGTAGGGGATACCGCTCCGCGGCGCATGCCGCGGGCGGCGCCCCTATCGGACCACCGTGACCTCAGTTGGGATGGGCCCAGCACTGCCGCGTACTCGGTGAGCTAGAGCCAACTGTTCGTCTTCACGTCGCGTATGGCGATATTTCGGTCGTCCGGCTCGGTGATGCCGTAGCCGAACGCCTGGAGCGTCTCGATGGACTCCTGGATCCTCTGTTGGAACATGGGACCCGGATCGACCCTCGGCCCGAGGTGCCCGCGCCAAAGGCACGGCGTGGCGCGCAGCATGTTATGGATTTTGGAGATGGGCTCGATGTCGGCGTAGACGTTGAGCGTCGCCATGGCGTCCTTGTGGCCGAGGATCGATTGGAGCGCCTTGATATCGCCGCCTTGGCGGATCCACTGCGTTGCGAACGTGTGGCGAAGGCCGTGGAACGTGATCAGCTCGTCGTTGGTGCCCATGAGGCCGTTGGTCTCCGAGAACGTCTTGAACGCCCTGCGGATATAGCTTGTCGTCGCGAAGGTCGCGCCCGGCTCCGACAGGATGTAGCAGTCCCCGATCTCGACCGCCCCGGTAAGGCCGCGCAAGCGCAGCTTTCCGCAGTCGATCTCGTGGGTCTCCTTCAGGAAGGGGAGTAGGCCGACCGGGTCGATGGGGATACCCCTGGCGTCATGGGTCTTGGTGTCCTTGATGAACGAACCCATTCCCTTCGCGTACGCCACCGAGTGTCTGATCGAGATCAGGCCCGTCTCGAAATCCACATCGCACCACCGAAGGCCGCAGACCTCGCCGATTCGCATCCCCGTGTGCAGGGCGAGTACGACCGCCCTCTAATCCTCGGCGGACCAATCGAGTCCGAACTCCTTTCGGGCATCCTCTTCGCTCATGACTTCGAGAAGGTCTCCGGGTTGGCAACGAAGGGCGAGGCATAGCTGCTCGAGTGTGTTGAAGCGAATGCCGCGAATATGCCCTTTTTTAATACGGGACAGGTTCACGGGCGTGGTTCCAATCCTTTCGGCAAGTTCGTTCGAGGAAATCTTTCGCTCGGCCATGATCTTGTCGAGGCGAACAATTACGGGCATGGCGTTTCCTTACGCAATCTCGTCGGAGTCGAGGTACAGCTCTCGGGCGTACAAGAAGAGCTGGGAAAGCATGAACAGGACGATGCCGAGAACCAGAGAGGTCCAATCGAATGATGAAGCGATCTCTTGGGCGCCGACGGCCCCCTCGCCGCCAAACATCGAAACGGAGGTTTTGAGTGAGCCGGCGTAGAGGCTGGTGGCAGCTTGAACAACGAAGAGAATGCCGAGCACCTTCAAGCATGTCGCAGACCCTTTCTTGAAGGGGTCTCCGCTCTTGATCGTCCACACGAGAACGGCGCTGAGGATGGTCGTAGCGATACCGATGACGGCAGGGACCAATGTCGAGATCGCAAGGGCTGGATACGCGGGGGAGTCTGCAATTACAGGGTTGTCGAGCACTTCGATTGCTGGCTTTAAGGAGAACGCCACTTGTGCGATGGCGGTGGCGCAAAGGGTCGCAGAGGCTATCGCACATGCGATGCGGAAGGAATGAAGCCGGGGAGTGCGATTGTCGGAACTCATAATAACCTCCGAAGAATTTAAAAAACTCAGGTTACTTTTTAACAGTTTATGTTAAATTGACTTTGCCGGCAAGTAATCACAGCATACTGTAACCGAAACCCCTCTAGATTGGAGAGGATTATGTTCAGTACTGTTAAGTCGTGTAAGCTCTTGGTTTTCCTCGGCCTCGCTCTTTGTCTGTTGCTGCCGGGAGCCCCCGCTTTTGCGGATACCCCGATGCCTCCTTCCCAGGAGAGCAGCCAGTGTGCCCTCGTTGAGCCCCTCGGGTATACGGACGACGTCGTCGATACCTACTGGAGCTACAGCTGTCCTCGCGGCGTAAGCGGGCACAGCATCTCGATGTTCAACATCTCTTACAAGACGATCTCCTACCGAAATGGCTATCGCCGATCCGCGCATCATAGGGAATCCCGCCTCGCTGCAATGTGCTCCTGTGGTGTTCTTGGCACAACTGATAAATGGCAATTTGTCTATAGCACCTACTAGATGCGAGGAAGGGCCGAGCATTTTGTTCGGCCCCTCTGTTCCGACTGGATGAGGTTAAGGTTGGCGATGAATATGCTCAAAATCTCGAAGGCGATCTTTAGGTCGCTTCTCTCCTCCAGGTCGCTCTGTGTTGTCGTTGTTGCGTTGATGGTTCTTTGTGCTCTGCCCGTCTTCAGGAGCGCGGCTGGCATCGACGGACGGGTCGAATACCTCGAGTCGGGAATAACCCGTGTTGAGCAGGAATTGTCAGCATCCTATGCGGATGCGCTTGTGAATGCGGGGGAGGACGGTGTCTATACCTCTTCATCAAGCATGCCCGCGCTTCTGTACCCTCTTGCCGCGGGACGTCTTATCTTGGCACCGCTCTCTCCCCTACTTCCGTTTCTGCAGATATCGGATGGAGAGTACACCTATTATGACGGATCGAAGGAGTACTTGCTATGGGTCGCAACGGCCGTTGCCGTCTCGTTCCTTGCCGCGCGTCTTAACAAACGTGAAAAGCTCATCATCCAGGCACCGATGGGCGAGCTGGGTAGACTTGTTGCATCGAGCGTATGGGCGAGTGTTTTTGCAATGCTTGCCGTCCTCGCCATCAATCTTCCAGGGATAATCGCCGCGCTTGTGAAGAATGGCCCGGGCTCGCCGTTCTATCCGATAGGCTACATTCAATATGCGACTCCGGTTATCAAACCGGCTTGGCTGGTGTTCGCGCAGACGGCCATCTTGCAATTCTTGGTGGCAGCGTTCATCTCGCTTGTCGTTCACCTTGCCGTGAAGATTGCCAATAACCCTACGCTTGGAATCGTGTTCGTATGTGCCCTGATGGGGGTGACGATGGTTCCCGGGTATTACGGAAGATCCATCGCTTTACGTGAGTTCGCCCTGTTGAATCCCCTTACGTATGCGAACACTGAGTTGACCGTCGGCGCCTATAGCCCGTACCCGACAACGCAGATAGTGAATCTGCCTGGACTTTGCTTCGAGCGTGGCGCGATTGCCCTCGTATGCGCAATCGGGATCGAGGTGCTGGCAATTAGCCTGCTTTGCGTTGCTGGAAAGAGCGGCTGCGCGTGCCCGATATCCCCGATTTGTCTTGAGAGAGGTTCCTTCACTGCATCGAGAACGGCAACTCGTTCGAGCGCTTGTGCCTCCGCCGTTGCATACGTAAGAACGATGGGGAAACTGCTCCTGCGTTCTCCTACCCTCGCCGTATGCGCGATTGCAATGTCGACGACGATGCTGGCCCCGGCTCTGGTCGAGATGTTTCCTGACGCTGATAACGTTTCCGCTGTTCGGTATAGGGATGGGGAGCTCCGTTCAATAGATCGGTATCTAGAGCAGAACGCTGCGAATATGGACGTCGAGGGCAAAGCGGCCCTGGAAGACATGCGGGATGCTCTTTCGGGTTTCGTGTACGCGCCTATGCCTGCGGAGGGGTTTCGAAGCCTTGCGACGTACGAGCGCGCTCGAGGTGAGCTGGGCGCGGCAGATGCGACTCTCCTGCAATCGATCGGAATCGAGCCGGAGACTCCTTCTCGTGCGGAGGCGCGCGCCCTTCTGCTTGAGTCGATCGCGAGCTTGCCGGACCCCAAGGTTTACGAGTTAAGTACGAAGATGCCCCCATTAATCCTCCTTTCGTATCTCCAGGCAGCGCTTCCCTCCTTATTTTTGCTGTTGCCCGTGGTTGTCACATCGCTCGCGTGCACCCACCTGCAGTGTCGTTCCCTTCTGGTTCTCCAGATCCCCGCAACAGCGCATGTGCGTTTTCTGACGGCTGTTGCGCTGGCTCTCCTGCTTGGCTTGGTGCTGCTTTTGGTGTCGATGGTTCCCGCTGTCGTTGTGTCCGTGATTAAGAACGGTGCGGGTGGATCGGAGTATCCCGTCGCTCTCATTCGGGCGGGAGCTTCGACAACGTCCATGGTGGGGGAGGCGGTGTTGTGCAGTATTCCGTTGCTGGTCATGGCATACGGCGTGATTTCCGTCGTCGCTGCGTTGACAGCAGCGATTAGCCGCAACCCCGTTGTCACCGGAATGGTTTGCGCGGTTCTCTTGGTGTTGGGTTCGTTGAGCGCTCATGTTGAAAGCGTGGGCATGGGCGTCGCGCTGCTGGCTCCATTCGCCTCGTTTGATCCCGCTTCCCAGGTGGGGACGATTGGGTTCCTTGGGCGAGGGACGAACGCGATGCCTTTTGGAGAGGTCGTCGGCGCATCGGGCGCTCTGCTGGTGGTCTTGGGCGCCGTATCTCCGTTGATGGTGCGCCTGAGTGTTCCAAAGATCGAAAGGGGATGATCTCGATGATTGACCTTCAAACGCTGACGATCTCTTATGGAAAGAAGGTGCTCGTAGATTCGGTGAACGCTGAGTTTGCCCCGGGTACGGTCTACGGTCTCGTCGCTCCGAACGGGCATGGAAAGACGACGTTGCTGCGTGCGATGGCAGGTTTGCCGGGTCCTCGCGTGGACGGGAGCATCGTTCTGGATGAGGTGCAGGGTACGGGTGCGAGAGAGGTCCGTTCTATGATCTTCTATGCACCTGGTGAGGGGACGCTGCTGTATCCCGGATTGCGTGCGGAAGATCACCTCAAGATGGTTTGCGATATGTGGCCGCATGCTCGCGATATCGAAGAGATAGTGGAACAAACGCAGATAGGCGAGTTCGCGAAGATGAGGATCCGCACTCTGAGCCAGGGCATGAAGCAGCAGCTTACCCTGGCGATTGCGTATGCGACGGGCGCGCGGTACCTTCTATTAGATGAGCCCATGAACGCGCTCGACCCCAGCAGGGTGGACTTGCATTCCGAGATTCTCAGGAAGCTGGCCGATTCTGGTACGTGCATCATCATGTCATCCCACATCTTGGATTCGGTCGATAGGCTGTGCGATGAGATTCTGTTTTTGAAGGATGGGAGGCTCATTAGAAACATTCCGCAAGATGATGCTGCGCCGAAGTCTCCTGGATCCCATTTCGCAAAGCCTGCTGGACGCGCCGAGGGTGCGCTAAGCACGTATCGGCGACTCTACGAAAAGGGCGGGTAGAAATGCAAGTTAAAAATCTATGTGGCCAATATAATACCGTTGAACCCGCATATCGATACCGCTCAGCCATTCGCCTCGCCCCCATCGCACGCATCTTCATTCGGTCTGTCATTATTAATCTAACGATGCTTTGGGAAATGTAGGTGCTTCTAAATGTACTGTCGACTTCTTCTCAAACTAATCCTAAGAGACAGGGCCGTATGGATTTGTACGCTCGTTCTCGCTGCAGCCTTTTCCGTCCCCATTGCGTTCAATTCACCCATCTACGGGCCCTTCTTTATGAAACAGGGCATGCAGGGCTTTGTCGACGCATTCAATACGCGCGCGCCCCAGGCCAGCGGCACAGACCTATCTCCAGAGCAGCAAGCTGACGCGGAGCTTGCAAGATACGCGAACGCCGCCCTTGCCGCTCAAACCGACGCCGCCTTTCTCGATTCTGCCGAGAGCTACTACGCGCTCATGGGCGAAGGCTTCCAATCCGGGTCCATCGTGGGAGACCGAGAGACCAATGACGCGGAGCTCGCATATTGCCGTGCCCTGAGCAGCTCCGGCATCACGGATATCCCGGCCTCCGCAAGCGACCTGCCATTCCTTTCCTTCCTGCCTTACGCCATTGCCGCGGTGCCGTCTTTCCTTCCCTTCATCCCCTTCCTTCTCTCGTCGATACTCGTGCTCGGCGCCACAAGGCCCGGGACCCTGGCGGCGAAGGCGCCCGTGCCCAAATTCCGGCGCCTTATCCAGATCGTGTTTTCGATAATCGCCGCGGGGGCCGCGATGCTCCTCGCCGGCCTCGCACCCGGGGGCATTTACGCCTTGGCCCTAAACGGCTTCGGGCAAATTGGGTACCCGATCGCCTTCTTCCATGACGGCGCGCTTACCACCACGACCGCGGGAAACGTCTTCACGACCCTGCTTCTCGCGCTGCTTGCGGGCGGAACCTTGATATCCGTTTGCTCCGCCGTCCTATCGACCGCAACGAGGCGCGTCCTCGCGGGCCCCCTTACCTCCGCGCTGCTTGTCGCGGCCCCGGCATTCCCGTTACTGTCCGATTCGGCACTGGAGCATAACGCCGCGCTCAATCTCCTGCCGCTGGCCGTATTCTCGCCTATCGAGGCAACGGGTTACGTAGGATGCTTCCCGACAGAATTCATTGGCTCCGGTTCAGGCAGCGCATCGATGCTTGCCGTGGCCCTGGCATACGTCGCGGTCTTTTTTACGGTCGGCGCCGTTGCGACACGTTCCCCCAAACAGCCTGGCCCCGCGAAAAAGCACCATGGGCTCGAGCTTCTGGACGCGAGCGTGGGATACGGAAGCACGACGATACTTTCAATCGGGTCGCTTTTCCTGAGCCCGGGAACGGCGGCGGGCCTCGTTGCTCCCAACGGCTCGGGGAAAACCACCCTTCTTGAAGCGCTGTCGGGCCAATTTCCCACCCGCATCCGCTCGGGAAGCCTGGCGGCAGACGGAATCAGCCAACGTCGATCAGCCGAATTTGCAGAACTCGTCTACCTGAGCTCTTCAGGCGGCACGGATCTTTACCCCACGCTATCGGCCATCGAGCACCTTGCTTTCGTTAGGGAGGCGTGGAAATCGGCCGCCGACATCGACTCGCTCTGCGACTCCCTCGGAATCTCCCCATATCTCGACAAGCCGACCCGTAAACTCTCGACAGGAATGAAGCAGCAGGTAAAGCTTGCCATGGCGATAGCGACCGATTGCCCGTACCTCATCCTCGATGAACCGCTGAACGGCCTCGATCCGGGAAAGCGGAAGACCTCCTGCGACGCGATGCGCAGCGAGGTGGCGCGGGGACGAAGCGTGCTCATTTCAAGCCATCTGCTCGACGACCTGGCAGACCTCACCAACTCGTTCTACTTCATCGAGGCCGGCGCGCTCGTGGAAAAGATCAAGTCGTCCTCGCAGGCGCTCAAGCAGGAATACCTCGATACATACGAGGAAGGTGAATGACATGAAACTATTTGAACAGCTGAAGTCCAATGCGTCGCGCATGGCTGTCTACGCCATCCTCGTGGCAACGGCTTTATGCGGAATCGCGGCACCCGTCTATGCGCTCAACGGGGAGAAAGGCGATGTCGAACCCGCGTACATGGCTTCGACGGTTAAGGACCGGTACAAAGCCTTCTCTGGAGACACGTTTTACGTAGCAGAGTACGACACGACCTACCGTCAGCTTCGCTACAACAAGGGCTACGACTATCTAGGCGCAGAGGCAATCAGCTATACGTCGGGTTGGTACGGCTCAAACTATGGACACATAACCCAGTTCAAGTTTAACTACCGTGTGTACAACTAAAGCAACCGGCTGGGACGAGGGGCGACGCAAAAGCGTCGCCCCCGTTTTTAACCATGTCAACTGAACCTAGTTCAGTTTGGTTGATTTCCGATCTCAGCCGAACACATTGAGCGGAAAGGCCGTTCCCGCAGTCAGTCGAACGTCCCCGGGGCCCTTCTCAGGCCCCGGGGACGGCATTTTCCCAGTTGAAGGAACGGTGGAGATGTGTTTCGATGGGTCAGATTCGTGTCGTTCCGAAAAGACCGTGAACCTTTTGTGGGACGCGCGGCGCCGTGGTACCATAGCCGAGTTTGTTGTCTTGGTCGGAAACCAAGACGCCTTATGCGCTGATCGGTAACCAGCGCCTGACCAATAAGGAGTCCTACCATGAAGCAGGGTATCCATCCCCAGTATGTCGAGTGCACGGTGACGTGCTCCTGCGGCAACACCTTCAAGACGCACGCTACCGTGTCCGAGATGAAGGTCGAGCTTTGCAACGAGTGCCACCCGTTCTACACCGGCCAGCAGAAGTTCGTCGACACCGGTGGACGCGTCCAGCGCTTCGCCGACAAGTTCGGTGGCGCCGCTGCCGCCCAGCTCAAGAAGGCTGAGGAGGCCAAGGCTGCCAAGGCCGCCAAGGCTGCTGAGGCCGAGGCCGCTCGCAAGGCCGCCGCTGAGGCTAAGGCTGCCGAGAAGGCTAAGCGTGCTGCTAAGTTCGCCGAGGAGGCTGCCAAGCAGGCCGCCGAGGCTCCCGCAGAGGCTCCCGTCGAGGAGGCCGCTGCCGAGGCCGAGACCACCGAGGCTGCTGAGTAAATAGCTCGCCGCGGAATCGCTCGCATTCATGGCACAAGGGCCGTGCATCCATTTGGGTGCGCGGCCCTTTTCTTTTTATTGGTGCAAGCTAACCTGTCCCCGTGGCACCAAATGGCAGAGAGACGGCGTTTGCTCAGATAAAACTTGCCAAAATAAACCTGTCCCATTGTGGCAGGTTGGTCATAGTTATTACGTGGCGGTCGAGGTCGACCGTATAGGCCGCGCCTTGTTTGGCTAAAGTACAATCATCTGTGTTTAACTCGCCCGCAGCTGCACGGCGTGGGCGATGGCCAAAAAGGAAAACCACATGGGATTCATGTCAAAGCTGCTGTCCTTTGGATCCGATAAGGACCTTAAGCGCTACTACAAGATCGTCGACCAGATCAACGGTCTTGAGCCCCAGTTTGAGAAGATGACCGAGGAGGAACTCCGCGGCCAGACCGATAAGTTCCGCGAGCGTTACGCCAACGGCGAGTCGCTCGACGACATGCTCCCCGAGGCTTTTGCCACCGTGCGCGAGGCTTCCAAGCGCACCATGGGTATGCGCCACTTTGACGTGCAGCTCATTGGCGCCATGGCACTGCACGAGGGCCACATCGCCGAGATGAAGACCGGCGAGGGCAAGACGCTCGTCTCCACCTTGGCCGGCTACCTCAACGCTATCGCCGGCAAGGGCGTGCATGTCGTTACCGTCAATGATTACCTTGCCAAGCGCGACTCCGAGTGGATGGGCCGCATCTATAAGTACTTGGGCATGACCGTCGGTCTGCTCCAGAACAACATGCCGCTCGAGCTCAAGCGCCCGGCCTACCAGGCCGACGTCACCTACGGCACCAACTCCGAGTTCGGCTTTGATTACCTGCGCGACAACATGGTCACCCGTCCCGAGCAGCGCGTGCAGCGCGGTCACAACTACGCCATCGTCGACGAGGTCGACTCCATCCTGATCGATGAGGCTCGCACCCCGCTGATCATCTCGGGCGCTGGCACCAAGTCCGCCAGTACCTACAAGGACTTCGCGCGTGCCGTGCGTGGCCTTGAGCGCGGCGAGGACGTGTCGCACGACATGCTTACCGCCACCGAGGACGTTGAACCCACGGGCGACTACGTCATGGACGAGGCCAAGCACACCATCGCCGCCACCGAGCGCGGCCTTAAGAAAATCGAGCGCCGCCTGGGTATCGATGACATCTACGCCGACCTTTCGGGTCAGCTGGTCAACCACCTGCAACAGGCGCTGAAGGCCCAGTACATGTTCCACCGCGACAAGCAGTACGTGGTCACCAACGGCGAGGTTAAGATCGTCGACGAGTTCACCGGCCGCATTATGGAAGGTCGCCGTTACTCCGAGGGCCTGCACCAGGCCATCGAGGCCAAAGAGGGCGTGCTCGTACGCGAGGAGAACCAGACCCTGGCCACCATCACCCTGCAGAACTACTTCCGTCTGTATGACAAGCTCTCCGGCATGACCGGCACGGCACTTACCGAGGATGCCGAGTTCCGCGAGATCTACAAGCTGCCCGTCGAGGTCATCCCCTCCAACAAGCCCGTGCAGCGCGTGGACCACGAGGACCTGGTGTACCGCACCATTCAGGCCAAGTACAACGCCGTCGCCGACGATGTCGAGCAGCGTCACGCCAAGGGCCAGCCGGTCCTGGTGGGCACCGTCTCCATCGAGAGCTCCGAGAAGCTGTCCGCCGCCCTTACCAAGCGCGGCATCGCACACGAGGTCCTCAACGCCAAGCACCATGAACGCGAGGCCCACATCGTTGCCCAGGCCGGACGCTACGGCGCCGTGACCATCGCTACCAACATGGCCGGTCGTGGTACCGACATCCTGTTGGGCGGCAACCCCGACGAGCTGGTGCGCGAGCGCCTTGAGTACGAGGGCCTGACCATGGAGGACGTGACGCCCGAGCAGCTTGAGCAGTTTAACGCCGAGGCCAAGGAGACCTGCAAGGCCGAGCGCGAGCGCGTGCTTGCCGCCGGCGGCCTGACCGTTATCGGCACCGAGCGCCACGAGTCCCGTCGTATCGACAACCAGCTGCGCGGCCGCTCCGGCCGTCAGGGCGATCCGGGCGAGACCCAGTTCTACCTGTCGCTCGAGGACGACCTCATGCGCCTGTTCGGCGGCGACAAGATGGACCGCGTCTCCAAGATGATGGTCACGGCCGACATGGGCGACGACATGCCCATCCAGCACAAGATCATCTCCAAGGCCGTCGAGAGCGCCCAGCACAAGGTCGAGAGCATCAACTTCTCCATGCGCAAGAGCGTCCTTGAGTACGACGACGTCATGAACAAGCAGCGCCAGGTCATCTACGCTGAGCGCAATAAGATTCTGGACGGCAAGGACCTGACCGACCACATCACCGAGGTCATGCACGACACCGTGTACCGCTGCGTTCAGGAGTTCTGCACCAAGGACAGTCACGATGGCGAGCGCGACCTGGAGGGCCTGCGCAAGTGGGTTGTGGAGCTCACCGGCCACATCGATACGCCGAAGTTCCCCGACGAGGATTATGAGGCTCTGGCTGCCGATGTCCTGGCTTACGTAGAGAAGTGCTACAACATGAAGGCCGAGCGCTTGGGCGAGGACCTGATGCGCGAGCTCAACACCCAGGTCATGCTGCGCGTCATTGATACCCGCTGGATGAACTACCTGCAGGAGATGGACTATCTCAAGACCGGCATCGGCCTGCGCGGCTTTGGCCAGCGCGACCCGCTGGTCGAGTACAAGACCGAGGCCTACGGCGCGTTCCAGATCCTCGTCGACACCATGTACGAGGATTACCTGCGCACGGTTCTGCGCATCGAGATCAAGGCTGCCCCGCGTGCCGTGGAGCACAAGGAAGAGCCCGCGCTCGAGGGTGCGCGCTTCTCCGGTCCTGCCGAGGTCGATGGCGACAACGGCAACTCGGTGCTGCGCAAGCAGGCGCAGGTGCAGGCCCGCACGGCTGTCCAGGGTGGTCCGGCTGCCGTCAACAACGGTGGCAAGGTGACCACCTATCGCAAGTCCGAGAGCGACGATCCGTACGTCAACGTGGGCCGCAACGACCCGTGCCCCTGCGGTAGCGGCAAGAAGTTTAAGTACTGCCACGGCAGGAATCGTTAATGGCTGAGGCTTTAGAGGTAACGCTCGCCGAGCTGGACGCGTTTGCGGACCGGCTCGGCGAGGTCGAGTCGTATCTCCACTTGGACGAAAAGCGCACGCGCGTGACCGAGCTCGAGGCCAAAAGCGTGGCCCCCGGCTTTTGGGATGACGCCGACGCCGCCCGTGCCACCATGGAGGAAATCGCGCGCACCAAGGAAGATATCGCCGCCGTGGACAACGCGCGCGGCGAGCTTTCCGATGCCCGCGCCGCGCTGGAGCTTGCCGAGGAGATGGGGGATGACCCCGATGCCGCCGCTCTTCGCGAGGAGGCTACAGCCACGGCTGAGCGCCTGGCCCGTGCCATCGATGAGCTTGAGCTTTCGAGCTGGTTTACCGGTGAGTTCGATCACGGCGATGCCATTGTGACCATCAAGCCCGGACAGGGTGGTCTGGAGGCCCAGGACTGGACCTTCATGCTCTTTAAGATGTACATGAAGTACTGCCAGCGTCGCGGCTGGAAGGTCACGATTAACGACTGCCCCGCTGCTGAGGTCATCGGCATCGACCGCGCGACCTTTACCGTCGAGGGCAAGGACGCATTTGGCATGCTGCGCGCCGAGGCCGGCGTCCACCGCTTGGTTCGCATTAGCCCCACCGACGACAAGAAGCGCCGCCAGACCACGTTTGCCGGCGTCGAGGTCATCCCCGTGCTACCCGATGATATCGACATCGAAATCAGTCCCGATGACATCCGCGTGGACGTGTACCACGCGAGCGGCCCGGGCGGTCAGGGCGTTAACACCACCGACTCCGCCGTGCGCGTGACGCATTTCCCCAGCGGCATTGTGGTCACCTGCCAAAACGAGCGCAGCCAGATCCAGAACAAGGCCGCGTGCATGCAGATCCTCAAGGCTCGCCTGTACGAGATTGAGCTCGAGAAGCGCGCCGAGGCCCTGGATGAGATTCGCGGACCCAAAACCACGATTGGTTTTGGCAACCAGATCCGCAGCTACGTGCTCTACCCGTATCAGATGGTTAAGGACCTACGCACGGGCGTTGAGACCAGCAACGTCGAGGCAGTTCTTGACGATGGCGACCTGGACCCGTTTGTTATTGGCTATCATCGCTGGGCCACCGGCAACGCCGATGCAGAAGGCTCGGAGATCTAAAACATCGGGCGGCTTCAAGCCGATGCTAAGCCCAACGGTTGGACGGGTTTGTATCCGGAATAAACCCTGCGCAGGGGTGGTTTTTGTCCGGCGAATCGGTAGAATCGAATACAGCAAGAAGTTCGAAGCGCATCCGTTTGGGTGCGCTTTTTTGAGGGAGGCAGCATGGCATATCGTCTGGACATTAAGCGTATTCTTTCGATGAACTTCTTTCACGACCTGCCCCAGATTATGTTGGGGTGCGCTCTGGCCGCTATTGCGACCGACCTGTTTTTGATTCCCAACGGCCTTGCTGCCGGTGGCGTTACGGGCCTTGCCACCATTATCCAGGCGGTCGGCGCATCGCGCGGTCTATCGCTTCCCGTTGGTATTCAGACGATCGTGATGAACGCCTTGCTGCTGCTGGTCGTTATGCGCGAGGGTGGCATGTTCTACGTGGTGCAGACGGCGACGGGCTTTGTGCTGCTGGGCTTTTTCACCGACCTGTTCGCTCCGTTTGTGGCGCCGCTGGCACATGCCGATCTGATGCTGCCCGCTATGTGGGGCGGCATCATCACGGGCATCGGTTATGGCATGGTGCTGCGCGCCGGCGCCAACACCGGCGGCTCGGACACGATTGGCCAAATCATCTCGCGTAATACCTCGCTGCCCGTGGGCTCGACCGTCATGGCGATCGATGTTGCCGTATGTGCGCTGTCGGCTCCGGTCTTTTCAATCGAAAATGCACTATATGCAGGCCTTTCGATGGTCATTAGCGGCTACGTGATCGATGCCGTGGTCGATGGTGGCAACAAACGCCGTATGGTACTCATCATCTCGGACAAGTTCCCCGATATCGCTGCCGATATCATGTATGGCCTGGGTCGTGGTTGTACCAAGTTTAAGGCGACTGGCATGTATTCGGGTGCCGAGAAGCCGGTGATCATGGTCATCGTGAGCCGTCGGGAGCTCAATACCCTCAAGACGATCGTGCGCGAGCGCGATCCTCACGCCATTGTGACGGTCGCCGACGTTACGGAAGCCTTCGGCGAGGGATTCAAGGACATTAGCGCGTAGGGCCGACCGCGTCCCATCCAAAAGACGTTCACATTGATAAACCGTTTCATCAGCGGTTCTGCCTGCTCAATTGTTCAAATAATGATAAAAACTCTGGTAAAGCCATCAGTTTCCAGCATAATGAATGACGTACGTGCATTGCGGCTGTGTTGGGATTACCTTCGGTGCCGTGCGCATTTTGTCTAATGAGGATGAAAGGAAGGCACAATGAGCGACGAAGAGCTCAAAAAGGTTGCCAACGAGGTAAGGAAGGGCATCGTCACCGGCGTGCACGCTGCCAAGTCCGGCCATCCGGGCGGTTCGCTCGGCGCTGCCGACATCATGACCTATCTGTACTTTGAGGAAATGAACGTCGACCCGTCCGATCCCCGCAAGGCCGATCGCGACCGTTTTGTGCTCTCCAAGGGCCATTGCGCTCCGGGCCTGTACGCCGTGCTCGCCGAGCGCGGGTTCTTCCCCAAGGAGGATCTTGAGACGCTGCGCCACATCGGCAGCCACCTGCAGGGTCACCCCAACATGAACGACACCCCGGGCGTCGACATGTCCACCGGCTCGCTCGGCCAGGGCATTTCCGCCGCCGTGGGCATGGCCGTTGCCGCCAAGCACTGGGGCGATACTTATCGCACGTACGCCCTGCTGGGTGATGGCGAGAGCGAGGAGGGCCAGGTCTGGGAGGCCGCCATGTTTGCCGGCAACCAGCAGCTCGATAACCTCTGCGTGATCGTCGACCACAACGGCCTTCAGATTGACGGTCCCGTCGAGGAGGTCAACGACCCCATGCCGCTCGCCGACAAGTTCCGCGCGTTCAAGTTCCACGTGGTTGAGCTCGCCGACGGCAACGACTTCGACCAGATCCGCGCCGCCTTTGCCGAGGCTCGCGCCACCAAGGGGCAGCCGACCGCCATTATCGCCGAGACCACAAAGGGCAAGGGCGTGTCCTTTATGGAGAACCAGGTTGGCTGGCACGGCAAGGCCCCCAACGATGAACAGTTTGAGCAGGCCATGGCAGAGCTCACGGCCGCCGGAGAGGAGCTCTAGGATGGCAGACGTCAAGAAAATCGCCACGCGTGTAAGCTACGGCGAGGCCCTCGTCGAGCTTGCCAACGAGCACGATGACTTTGTGGTCCTCGACGCCGACCTGGCCGCCGCCACGCAGACCGGTAAGTTTAAGGCCGCTTGCCCCGACCGCTTCTTCGATGTGGGCATTGCCGAGAGCAACCTGATGGGCGTCGCCGCCGGTATCGCGACCACTGGTCGTGTTGCCTTCGCGAGTACCTTTGCCATGTTCGCTGCCGGTCGCGCCTTTGAGCAGGTCCGCAACTCCATCGGCTACCCGCACCTCAACGTCAAGATCGGCGCCACGCACGCCGGTATTTCGGTCGGCGAGGACGGCGCCACGCATCAGTGCTGCGAGGATATCGCCCTCATGCGCGTCATCCCCGGCATGACCGTGATCGTTCCCGCCGACGACGTCGAGGCCCGCGCCGTGACGCGCGCCGCCTACGAGTGCGACGGCCCGGTGTACATGCGCTTCGCCCGTTTGGCCTCGCCGGTTATCAACGACCCCGAGACCTACAAGTTCGAGTTGGGTAAGGGCATTGTCATGCGCGAGGGCGCCGATGTGACCATCATCGCTTGCGGTCTGATGGTCGGCGAGGCCCTCGAGGCCGCCGAGCAGCTCGCTGCCGAGGGCATCGACGCCGAGGTCATCAACATGCACACCATCAAGCCCATCGACGCCGACCTGGTCGTCAAGAGCGCTACCAAGACCGGCCACGTCGTGACCGTCGAGGAGCACTCCGTGATCGGTGGTCTGGGCAGTGCCGTTGCCGACGTCCTGTGCGAGCAGTGCCCGACGCCGCTCAAGAAGATCGGTGTCAACGACACCTTCGGCGAGTCCGGCCCGGGTGCCGAGCTCTTGCACAAGTATGGCCTGGACGCCGCCAACATCGTGGCGACCACCAAGGAGTTCTTGGCATAGAGCAACCACCGCTCAAATCGGCCACAAGCCAATAGCAAATAGACGTAGACAGGGACGCCCTCAAAAAGAGGACGCCCCTGTTTTTATATTTCAGCAAAATCAGTGCCGCATCAAGCAAGGCCTTCTTCGGGAAAAGGGCCCAGTACGGCAACGTGCAATTCAGCCCTCCCAACTTTGTATGTGCAGCACCCCAAGATCACGCGGCGACCCCATAGTAGCCGCAGGCCGCGCACAGGATTACCTCCCAAATCTTTCCGCAGGACGGAGGCGCCCCCGCAGCGCGAAGCGCGCAGCGGGGGCGCCGACATGTCCGAGGACGATTTGGGAGGTAACCCTGTGCGCAGCCGGTGGGACCAAACCCCGCCATGCTTCTTATGTGCAGTAAAGCTAATGCTGCTAAAATACAAAGCGCTCATGTAGTTTAAACGCACGACGATAAGGAGCACCAGTGGGTAACCACTTCCGTACCTCCGGTGCGGGCGATGATGCCCCCAAGACGCAGACAGGCGTCCAGGGCAGTCGTTTCGCCACTCCGGATTCAGAGGGCCAGCCTGTTGCTCAGGCCCCCGCTCAGCCGGCAGATCAGGCACAGCCGGTATCCGATCCCTTTGCCTACAATCCCACCAGCGATGTCGCGCTTTCCGGCACGGCGGGTTTTGAGCCCGTTCAGGCCGTGACCGCTCGCGTGGAGCAGCCTCAGGCTGGCGCCGCCACGCCGCAGCCTACCATGGCCGGCATTCCCGACCCCATGGCCCCTGCGACACCGGCTCCTCAGCCTGCGCAGTCCGGTCTCTTTGCCGCTATTCCCGATCCCACGCAGCCTGCTGCCCCGGTGGTCGAGAACGATCAGGCCGCCGAGGTCGCAAGCCTCGATAACGCGCTCAACAACCCCGATTTTACGTCGGTGTTTGCGCCCATCGATCCGCAAGCCAGCCGCAAGAAGATGGCCAAGCAGGCCGGTGTCGAGCCCGTCATCCTTATGGAGCATGTCACCAAGATCTATCCGGCACAGCCCAACAAGCCTGCACTCGACGACATCAACATCGAGATCTATCCGGGCGAGTTCGTCTTCCTGGTCGGTCATTCCGGCTCGGGTAAGACCACGCTGCTGTCGACGCTCAACCGCGACGTCAAGCCGACGAGCGGCCGCATCTTGGTTGCCGGTCAGGACCTCATGAAGATCAAGAACCGCAAGGTTCCGTTCCTGCGCCGCCAGATTGGCGCCGTGTTCCAGGACTTTAAGCTTCTGCCGCAAAAGACCGCCTACGAAAACGTGGCGTTTGCCCTGCAGTGCATCGGCAAGCCTAAGGGCGTCATTCGCAGCCAGGTGCCGGAGGTGCTGCGTCTGGTCGGTCTGGCCGATCAGATGGACTCGCTGCCCGACCAGCTTTCCGGTGGCGAGCAGCAGCGCGTCGCCGTCGCCCGCGCTATGGTCAACCGTCCGCCGCTGCTGATCTGCGACGAGCCCACGGGTAACCTCGACCCGGCGATCTCGCTGGGCATCATGAAGCTGCTCGAGCGTATTAACCGCACCGGCACCACCGTGATCGTCGCCACGCACGACCGCGAGATGGTCGATAGCATGCACCGTCGCGTGATCGCCCTCGAGGGCGGCCACGTTATCCGCGACCAGGAGAGGGGAGGTTACGGCAACTATGGCACCAACTAACGTGGGCTACTCCTTCAAAGAGGCAATCAGTCACTTCTTCCGTAACTGGACTACCTCGCTCGGCGCCGTCATCACGATCTTCCTTTCGCTGTTTATCATCGGCCTGTTCATCATGGGCTCCGCGATGCTGAACTCCGTGATCGGCACCGTCGAGGATCAGGTTGTCATCAACGCGTTCATTAGCGATGACGCCGATCAGGCCGATGTTCAGGCTTTTGAGGCCGAGCTTAAGACGTGGAATAACGTCAAGTCCGTGACCTATAAGGACAAGGACGACGCGCTGGCCGAGTATACGAGCAAGATGTCGGGCAACGCCGACGCCACCATGAGCGCGCTCGATGGCCAGAACCCGCTGCCGGCTTCGTTTGCAATTGAGATGGACGATCCGTCCAAGGTCGAGAGCACGGCAGAGAAGCTCAAGAAGAACGCCGACTTCCAGAAGATCGCGGATGACGGCGACGTCAACGCGAGCGTGCTGTACGGCCAGGAGGAAGTGAGCCGCCTGTTCCAGGTGACCAACTACATCCGCATCGCCGCCGTGGTGCTCGTTGGCCTTCTGACCTTTATCGCATTCATCTTCATCAACAACACGATTCGCCTGTCCATCACGGCGCGTCGTCGTGAGATTGCGATTATGCGTCTGGTCGGCGCCAGCAACGGCTTCATTCGCGGCCCGTTTATCACCGAGGGCGTACTGCAGGCCATTTTGGGCTCGCTGCTTTCCATCGGCGTTCTGGAGCTGCTGCGCAATCTGATGATTCCGCGTTTGCAGGAGAGCATCGGCTGGATGTCGTTTGCCCTGCCGATGCAGTACTACCTGGTGACCTATGCTGCGCTGATTCTGGTCGGTGTGATTATCGGTCTCTTTGGTTCTGCCATAGCCATGCGCCGCTACCTGCGCGTGTAGGCATGCCTGGAATTCATCCCTTCCAACGGGTCGTCTCTTATGGGGCGGCCCGTTTTTTGATCCCAAGGGAACGGCAGGAAAGCGAATCATTTGGGTAGACTCTTTGGAGTTCGTCATCGATAGCAAGGAGGCGCCATGGGGCGCAATAACAAGCATAAGCGCGGTGCCCGCAATAAGCGTGGGCCGGTGCGCAGCGAACGCCGTCCGAGCCTGACCGGGCGCGTGCAGCTCCATGAGCATGGCGCCTATGTCATAACCGAGAGCGGCGACTACAAGGTTATGGGCCGCGGTAAGCGCGAGATCATGGATGGCGATACCGTTGCCGTGAGCATTAAGAACAGCCCGCACGGTGAGCGGCGCGCCGTGATCGAAGGCGTGGTTGAGCGCGCAGCCATAAGCGTGGTGGGTACGTACCAGACCGCTGGTCCGCTCGGTGTGATCGAGCCGCTCGATTCGCGCCTGAAGGCCGACTTCTTCATTCTGCCCGAGGATACCTCGGCGGATCGTCTGGGCGTCCACCCGGGTGATGCCGTTGTCGCGCGCATTTTGACCTACCCGACGCGCCCGGAATCGGGCACCGTGACGATCGAACGCCGCATTGGCGGAGATGACGCGCCCGATTTGGGCGTTCAATACGTGATGGCGCGTTACGGCTATACCGATAGCTATCCCGAGGCCGCGCTGGACGAGGCCGAGGGGCTTTCGCTCGATGTGTCCGCGGCGCTTAAGGACCCGCTCCGCCGCGATCTGCGCGACCGCTTTGTCATCACGATCGACCCGGTCGACGCGCGCGACTTTGACGATGCCATTTCGCTTGAGCGCACGCCCGAGGGTGGCTACAAGCTGGGTGTGCATATCGCTGACGTTTCTCACTATGTGGCTTGGGACGGGCATATCGATCTTGAGGCTCGCCATCGTACGACATCGGTGTATCTGGCCGATCGCGTGCTTCCCATGCTGCCCGAACGCCTGTCCTGTGACCTATGCTCGCTTCGCCCTGACGAGGACCGTCTTGCGTTTACCGTTGACATTGAGCTCGATGCGCAGGGTCGCGTGCGGCATTACGATCCTTACCCCAGCGTGATTCGCTCGCGTGTGCGTATGGACTATGACGGCGCCGAGGCGCTGCTGGTGCGTGCCGGCGCGGTTGAGTATTCGGTGCTGGAAGGCGCCGCTGAGGATGTTGCGGCTGCTGAGGCCTCGCGCGAGGAGGCGCTTGAGCGCGGTCTTGCGTGCGAGGAAACTGCTCGCGGCTATAACGTCGACCTCGGCGATTTCCTTGTCGCCGCCAACGAACTCGCCGAACTTCGCCGTCGTATTCGTCGTGCCCGCGGCTCAGTCGATTTTGACACGGCCGAGATTCGCGCTCTATTGGATGAGGACGGAGTACCCGTGCAGATTGTGGCGCGCGAGCGTTCGTGTGCCACGTCGCTTATCGAGGAAGCCATGCTACTCGCCAACGAGTGCGTTGCAGAGTGGCTGGCAGACCGTGATATCGAGGCCTGCTATCGCGTGCATGAGGATCCGAGCCCCGATAGCCTGCACGGTGCCGCCGTTGCGCTGGCGCAGCTAGGCATCATCGACGATCGCCGTGCTGCCGGTATCGCCCTGGGGAGTCCCGATGAGCTACAGGCTGCAGTTGATGCTGCCGCCGGTACGGCCAACGCACCGCTCGTCAACACGCTGCTTCTGCGCAGCATGCAGCGCGCACTGTACAAGCCGCGCAACGAGGGCCACTTTGCGCTCGCCGCGCCGTGCTACTGTCACTTTACGAGTCCCATCCGTCGCTACCCCGATCTGGTGGTGCACCGCGTGCTCAAACTGCAGTTGGCCTATGAGCAGCTCGGCGGCAAGGACGCCCTGGTCCGTACGCCGCGGCTGATCGGCAAGGGGCGCGAGTCGCTGCCGCGCATTCTGCCGCAGATCTGCCGCGCATGCAGCGATGCCGAGCGCGCGGCAGATGCCGCTAGCCATGCGACGCAAAAGATCAAGATTGCCCAGTACTATGAGGACCGTCTGGGCGAGCGCTATGCCGGAACCGTCTCGTGGGTTAGCAGCATGGGCCTCTTTGTGCGCTTGGACCTGACGCAGGTCGAAGGCTTGGTTTCGATCAAGAGCCTGGGCAACGAGTGGTTCGAGTTCGACGAGGATGCGCTCACGCTCACAGGTGCCGACACGGGGACTCGCTATGAACTGGGTCAGCGCGTGATTATCGAGGTCTCGCGCGTCAATACCACGCGTGGGCACTTGGACTTTAAGCTTATCCATTAGCCAAATCTCGACTCATGGCGGGAGAGCGGAGGGCGGTCTTTCGGGGCCGCCCTCCGCATTTGGATCATGGCTACCTTGCCGTCTGCTCGGCCGCCCGCTTACCTGCTATTCGAGAGGTAAAACCTACCAAAATAAACCTGTCCCTTTTTGGCAGGTTTACAAGAAAGCGGGGATGAGATGGCGACGGTGTACGGTTATGCGCGGGTGAGTTCGCGCGATCAGAATCTGAATCGGCAGCTGGATGCGCTGGGCGCCTATGGCGTGGGCTCGGCGAATATTTATGCCGACCATGCGAGCGGCAAGGACTTCGATCGCCCGCGGTATCGCGAGCTGCTGCACATCCTGGGAGACGGGGACGTGCTGGTGGTGCTTTCTATCGACCGACTTGGCCGTAATTACTCCGAGATTCTTGAGGAATGGCGACGCATTACCAAGGAGCTCGGGGTTGCCATTGTGGTGTTGGACATGCCATTGCTTGACACGCGCGTCAGGGCCAGCGGCACGCCGGATGTGACCAACACCCTGATTGCCGATATTGTGCTGCAACTGCTGAGCTACGTGGCGCAGGTGGAGCGCGAGAATATCCATCGGCGCCAGGCGGAGGGAATTGCAGCTGCGCGGGCGCGAGGGGTCCGTTTCGGTCGACCTCGCAAGCCGTGCCCTCCTCAGTTTGAGCTGGTGCGCGATAGCTATGAGGCGGGCGATATAACCCGCAGCCAGGCAGCAAAGTGCCTGGGCGTGTGCGTGGGGACGTTCGATCGCTGGATGCGCGAGGCGGGGTAGAGGTTTGCGTCGCTTTGTCGCTTCCTGTTGCGATTCAAATTTTGATACGGTGACGATGTCATTTGGGGCTACACTCGCTGATATTCAAAAAAAGGAGGTTGGCCCTTGTCGCGCGTAAAACAAATAATCGGATGGACCGCGATCGTTCTGTTCGTTGTAACGCTGGCGGGCATCTGGGTGCTGACGGAGCAAAATGCGGTGGAGACGTCGTTGCTGAGCGAGTCCACCGCGCGTGTGGTAGAGGGTCAGGCTACGGGCGTTCAGGCTGTCGATGCCACGGGTGAAGCCCAGACGGAGAACGGAATGACCGGGGGCGCCGATTCGGCTGCCTCGAATGTCCGGTCTGGCCGACTTGCTTCCATTCGCATGTGGGTGGGCACGAACGTCCGTCGCGTTGCCCATACCGTAGAGTTTTTCTTCGTCGGATTGTTCGCCTCGGTGGTCGTGGTTTGCTTTTCCAGGCGTCCGTGGAGCGTATGCTCCCGTTGCGTGCCCGTATTGCTCTTTTGCGCCGCCTGCTCCGTTGGCGATCAGGTACATAAGATCTTTGTTCCCGGCAGGCATTTCGACGTTATCGATCTAGGATTCGATGCTGCGGGCTATGTCACCGCCATGCTGTTGGTATTGCTGGCGGCGGCGTTGGTGCGCCATGCGAATCGGCCGATCGGCGCCCATGCGAGGCGCTAGCCTTAAGACGAGACATCGCGACTGCCTGCGCTTCGACATTGACTACAATAACGGCTGCAATCGCGAGTGGCCGTCGATGTGCAGTTTTCCAGACACCTGTTTTCTCTAAGAAAGGAAATCCCATGACCGTACTGTTTGTTGAATATCCCAAGTGCTCGACCTGCAAAAAGGCCAAGGCGTGGCTGGACGAACACGGGGTAGAGTATATCGACCGCGATATCGTTTTGGACAATCCCACGGCTGATGAGCTAGCGACCTGGATTGCTCGTTCGGGGCTGCCGGTGCGGCGCTTCTTTAATTCGTCGGGCATGAAATATCGAGAGCTGGGCCTGAAGGCGCGCCTGGATGCGGGCATGACGGATCGGGAGTGCTACGAGCTGCTGGCGACCGACGGCATGCTGGTCAAGCGTCCGCTGCTGGTGGGCGACGACTTTGTGATTCCCGGCTTTAGGGAATCGGCTTGGGCCGAGGCGTTGCTGTAGCGGCTGCGGAAAGTACGTCCCATTTCGAGTGCGGGCCTGCCCCAGTCAGTCCTTCAGCTGTGCCCATTCGTGCGGATCGTAGACCTTTACGTGCTTGTTGGGCTTGCCGCTCCAGTACTCCTCGTCCATAAAGGGCAGGTATGCCTGAATGCCGGGGCAGATAAAGGGAATCCGCTGCTGTTGCAGTCGCTCGCGCTGGCGCTGCTCCAGGCGCGCCTCGGATATGACGGTCGGCATGCCGGACAGCTCGACGAGGCTTGCCTGGATTCGCTTAAGGTCGGGGAGTCCCGCGTGCCATGACATCCGCATGATCAAAAAGGATGCACGGCGGTAGTTTGCCTGCATCACCGTGATGGCGGGGCGCAGTGTGGGATGGATTTTGTCCCGTTCGGGCCAAAGGTCAGCAGTGATCTCGAGGCCCAGGGTCTCCCATAGGTAATCAAGCTCTTCGTCCATGGCGCCTCGATATCTACGCGATCATTGATACTCCGATTGTGTTGCCTGGTGCTATCGTTTTCACGGTAGAATCTGCCAACGGTTGACGGCTACCGCTCGCGGCGTTTTGCCCTTCGTGTGCAGCGGTCGGCTTCACAGGTCCTTCACGGGTTGGACTAAATTAGGCCAATTTGGCTGAATTTTAAAAAAGTCAAAATTGGGGCTTGCGTCACGGCGGTACTTCCCGTATATTTCTTTCTTGCGCAAAGGCACAGCCGAGCGCAGCGATGCAGTCATTGGGATGTCGTCTAATGGCAGGACAGCGGATTCTGGTTCCGTCAATGGGGGTTCGACTCCCTCCATCCCAGCCATTGCATTTGCTACATATGGCCCGTTCGTCTAGCGGTTTAGGACGCCGCCCTCTCAAGGCGGAGATCACCAGTTCGAATCTGGTACGGGCTACCAAAATTGAACGCCCGGGCCTCGTAAGAGACCCGGGTTTTGTGTATTGACCGATATTTAAGGCGCGCGTTGAGTCTGCCGCCCGGACCGAGGAGTTGTCATGGACCTGCCTATCAGCTTGGAAGACATCACGTATGCCGAGAACTATCTGGCGCAGGGCGACCTGGCTACGGCGACGCCGCTGTTGGAGCGTCTGGTGGAGCTCGCCGAGGAGTATATCGACGCCGAGTGCAAGACGGAGGAGAAGCGCCAGTACTTTAGCTTCGACAGCAAGTTTGAGCGCCTGGCCTATCGCCGCGTGGAGAAGGATCCGCGCGAGCTGGTGCAGGTCGAGGTTCCCTTTGACCGCCTGTACTCCGACATGGCGTTTGCCTACATTCGCCAGCAGGATTATGTGAGTGCTCGGAATGCCCTGATGCAGGCCGTGCGTTGGGATCCCATGAACTGCAACTATCGCTTGGACTTGGCCGAGCTGTTCCGCGCGCTCGAGGACAAGCAGGAGTGGGCATCGCTCTCGTTCTCGGTGCTGGAGCGCGCGAGCGACGGTAAGTGCGCCGCACGCGCCTACACCAATTTGGGTCAGTACTTCTTGGAGCCCGAGACCGAGAACATTTCGGCTGCCGTGGGCTGCGCGCGTCTGGCGCTGCGCCTGGCGCCCAACGATGCGCATACGACGCGCCTGCTCAACAAGATCCATACCACCTATCCGGATGCCGCTGATGAGAGCGACGACCACGTGATGGGTGAACTGGCCCTGCAAGGCGTGCCGACTTCACCTTCGGCCGAGATCGCCATCTGCCTGATCATGTGTGCGACCGACGCTGCGAGCGACGGCGACAAGCAGGAGGCTACGCGCCTGACGGTCCGTGCCCGCGACCTGGTGGGCGAGGAGGCATGCGCGGCGATCATTAAGCTGGTGCGTGAGAGCGATGCCGAGCTTAACGCCGAGCGCAAGGCAAAGCGCGCAGGCGCCGACAAGGGAGCCGACGGCGTCAAGGAGGCCAGCGATGCCCAGTAAGCGCGAGCGCAAGCTCATTTCCAAGAATCGTTCGGCACATCACGAGTACTTTATCGACGAGACGTTCGAATGTGGCATTGAACTGAGCGGTACCGAGGTCAAGTCGATTCGCGAGCGCGCGTGCCAGATTACCGATACCTTCGCGCTGATCCGCGGCGGGGAGTGCTGGCTCGTCGGCCTGCATATCCACCCTTATAGCCATGGTGGCGTGTGGAATCGCGATCCCGACCGTCGGCGTCGTCTGCTGCTGCACCGTAAGGAGATCGACTTTCTTGACGGCAAACTTCGCAACCGTGGTTATGCGCTGGTTCCGTTGGAGCTCTACTTTAATACCGACGGCCGCGTAAAGCTGCTGCTGGGCCTGGGCCGAGGCAAAAAGCTCTACGACAAGCGCGAGGACATGGCCAAGCGCGATGTCCAGCGCGAGATTGACCGCGCCCTCAAGGAGCGCAACCGCTAGGAGCGAGTTCACGGGAAGGTGCCCTACCGCGCCCGCCCCGTCTTCCTTGCTGTTTTGCCATATATTTCCAAAAGACGGCGTCCGTTATGGGCGCCGCTTTTTATGGGTACATACAGCCTTAAGGTTCAATCCCGGGTTAGGGGAGTACTTGTTATGGACAAAACTGCGTTCTTTACCATGCCGAGTGGGCTCTATGTGGTGAGTGCCGCGGCCGACGGGCTGCGTGCCGGCTGCGTTATCAACACGGCGGTGCAGGTGACGGCAGCACCGCCTCGCATCTCGGTTGCCGTAAACAAGGAAAATGTGACCGCTGGCGTGATCGAGACTGCCAAGGCCTTTGCGCTGACCGTGATCGACCAGACGGCGGATATGCTCTACATTGGCAACTTTGGATTTCGCACCAGCAGCAACTATGACAAGTTTGCCAAATACGAGACCCGCGAGACGGCTCTGGGCATGCCCTATGTGCCCGAGCATGCGGCGGCCCTGTTTAGCTGCCGTTTGATCGACACTGTGGATGTGGGCACGCATCTACTGTTTATCGGCGAGGTCGAGGATGCCGAACGCCTGAGTGACGAGACGCCGCTCACCTACGATTACTATCACAAGGTCCTAAAGGGCAAGACGCCTCCGAAGGCGTCCTCGTATCAAGGTTAGAAATGTTTTAAAAATACTTGCATTATATTATTGAGAATCTATACTGATAAATGAAGTACATCACCAGTCACGTTCGAGAGGAGAACATCATGGCTGAGGAGAAGAAGACGTATAAGTTCGTGTGCGTCGTTTGCGGTTACGAGGTTGAGGTCGATACGCCCGAGCTGCCCGAGGATTATGTGTGCCCGGTGTGCGGCGTCGGTCCCGATCAGTTTGAGCTCGTCGAGGAGTAGCTCGCAGGCACACGGCGATTAGCCATACAGAGCTCTGTCCAAGGGCCCCGGTCGAATTCACGGCCGGGGCCCTTTTCCTCCGTCCCCAAGGGATCACGGCTGCTGTTAGCCGATCCTGTCTGTCGTGAGTCTGGCCGACCGTTTGTCTCAATCTGTAACATGTGGCGGCTCAAAACGGGCCTATCTGTTACAGATTGAGACAAAAGGTTGGAGCTGAAGAAATGTCTCAATCTGTAACATCTAGAAGCGGAAAATGGGTCTACTTGTTACAGATCAAGACAAACCAAAACCGTCCGGCAGAAGATCTCAACCTGTAACATCTAACAGTGAAAACGGGGTCTACGTGTTACAGATTGAGACAAACGGAGCTGTCCCTCGGAAAGATCTCAATCTGTAACATCTAGACATCAAAAGCGGGTCTAGATGTTACAGATCGAGACGTTTGCCTGGGTGGGTGTCCCGTCCCATTACATCCCTGTTAACAACACGACATCGAGAATCGTCACGATGGCACCGATCCCTACGAGCAGCGCGTTGAGCGGGCGCGAGTTGGCGTATTTACCCATGACGCGGCGTGAGCTGGTGAGTCGTATGAGCACAAAGACCGTGATCGGCAGCTGAAGCGACAGCAGCGCCTGGCTCCAGATGAGGCCCTCAAAGGGATTTTTGACGACCAGGCAGGCAACAACTGCGCCGGCAAAGCAGAGTGCCACGCCAACCGATGAGTGTCGGTCGTGGATGTCGTATTCCTCGTCGAACATGCCTGCGGTGATGGTGCCTGCCGCCATGCCTGCCGTCGCACTACTCGAGAGGCCCGCAAACAGCAGCGCCACCGCAAAGATTGTCGAGCTTGCTGGGCCCAGAATGGGGGAGAGCGTGTCCGCTGCGACGGCGAGGTCGTCTACGACAATGCCGTGCGCAAAGAAGGTCGTTGCGGCCAGGATGACCATGGCCGAGTTGATTGCCCAGCCCACGCCCATCGAAAAGAGCGTGTCGAAGAGCTCATAGCGCAGACGCTCTTCGATAACCTGCTCGCCTTGGCCTTCGAAGTGCATGGATTGGATGACCTCGGAGTGTAGAAAGAGGTTGTGGGGCATAACGACCGCACCCAGGACACTCACGATAATCGCGGCAGAGCCAGTGGGCATACTGGGCGTGATCCAGCTTGCGGCGGCTTGCGGCCAGTCGACCTTGACTAGTGCAAGCTCGGCCAAAAACGAGAGTCCTACCACGCCTACGAAGGCGATGATCCAGCGTTCGGCATGCTTGTAGGAGTTCGTCATGAGCATCGCCATCGATACTGCCGCCACGATGACGCAGCCCGCACGCACGGGCAGCCCAAAGAGCATTTGAAGGGCAATCGCGCCACCCAGGACTTCGGCCATGGCGGTGGCGATGGTCGCGAGATAGGCACTGGCGAGCACCGTGCGTCCAACGAAGCGGGGGAGGTAACGTGTCGTGGCCTCGGCAAGACAGGCACCCGTGGCGATACCCAGGTGCGCCGCATTGTGCTGCAGCACAATGAGCATAATCGTGGACAGTGTGACGATCCACAGCAGCGCGTAGCCAAACTGCGAGCCCGCGGCCATATTGGAGGCCCAGTTGCCCGGGTCGATAAAGCCGACGGTCACGAGCAGCCCGGGGCCGATGTGCCGCGCAATGTCAAGGCCTCCGTGACCACCGGTGCGTCGGGAGCCAAAGTGTTGTTTGAGATGGTTGAGCATGGTGAGCTCCTGCGTGCCGTTTGTTTGACGCCGCAAAGGATACCCGTTTTAGGCTCAAAAGTTAACCAAGACAAACAAAACTGCCGTATTTGAGTAGGATGGTGAAAGGGGATTGCCGAAATGTCTTGATCTGTAACAACTAGGGATGGAAATTGGGCCTAGGTGTTACAGATCGAGATGAACCAAAACCGTCCTGCAGAAAATCTCAATCTGTAACATCTAGGTGCCAAAATCGGTTCCTCCTGTTACAGATTGAGATGTTTGAAGCGGTGAGCTTAGAAGCCGAACTTGGGGGCTGACGTACATGTTTGATAGCAAGGCGTTGATGGCCGGCGTGCGTTACGCGATTGTTTCGAAACGGGTGGGAAACACAACGGGCTGGCGATGCTCCTAGTATGCCTATTCAACTGACTGTCTAATATCTAGGGGAGGATCGCGATGCAGGCAGATTCCGCTCAGCAGCAGGGCCTTTATCGCCCCGAATTCGACCACGATGCATGTGGCATCGGCGCGCTTGCCGATATCAACGGTGAGCGCCATCACCAGATTCTGGACGATGCGCTGTCCATTCTGGTCAACTTGGAGCACCGCGGCGGCACGGGACTCGAGAAGAACACCGGCGACGGCGCTGGCATCCTGTTCCAGGTTCCGCATCACTTTTTCCGTAAAGAGGCTCAAAAGTGCGGCCAGATTCTGCCGGCAGAGGGCGACTATGGCGTGGCCATGCTGTTCTTCCCGCAGGACGACAAGGGCGTAGAGGATGCCCGCCGCGTGTTTGAGGAGGGCTGTGCCGAGGCCGGCGTGCCGCTGCTCTTTTGGCGCGAGGTGCCCGTCGACCCGCACGACCTGGGCGAGACGGCCCGCGCCTGCATGCCCACTATCCTGCAGGCCTTCCTGGGCCGTCCGGACGACACGCCCGCCGGCGATGCCTTTGAGCGTCGCCTGTACGTGTGCCGCCGCACCATCGAAAAGAAGGCCGATGCCGAGTTTGCCCTGCGCGACAAGATCTTCTACGTGTGCTCCATGAGCTCGCGCACCATCGTGTACAAGGGCATGCTGGTCGCCACACAGATGCGTCGCTTCTTCATCGACCTCAACGACGCCGCCGTCAAGACGGCGGTGGCGCTCGTCCACTCGCGCTACTCCACCAACACCACGCCCAGCTGGGAGCGCGCGCATCCCAACCGCTTTATCATCCACAACGGCGAGATCAACACCCTTAAGGGCAACGTCAACTGGATTCGCGCCCGCGAACCAAACCTGTACAGCCCCGTGCTGCAGCACGATCTTGAGCGCGTGATGCCCATCATCAACCGCGAGGGTTCCGACTCCGCGATTCTGGACAACGTGCTTGAGTTTTTGGTCATGAACGGTCGTCCGCTCACGCGTGCCGCGTCCATGCTGCTGCCCGAGCCGTGGGACCACAACGATAGCCTGAGCGAGGAGCGCCGCGCCTACGACGCTTACCAGTCCATGCTCATGGAGCCGTGGGACGGTCCTGCCGCTATCGCCTTTACCGACGGCCGTACCCTGGGTGCCGCCCTCGACCGTAACGGCCTGCGCCCAGCTCGCTACTACGTGACGCGCGACGGCCGCTTTATGCTGGCGAGCGAGGTGGGCACCATCGAGGTGCGCCCCGAGAACATCCTGACGAGCGGCTGCTTGGGACCGGGTCAGATGCTCGAGGTCGATTTTGCCCGTGGCCGCGTGATCTACAATGACGAGCTGCGCGCCCGCTATGCCAAGGAAAAGCCCTACCGCGATTGGATTGCCGAGGAGACGCTGACCGTCGACGCGCTCGATGAGCCCGTTGCGGCAACATCCGCCGAGGACGCCGAGGTGCCTGCCGCCGTGCGTATGGCCAAGCTCGGCTATCACTGGGATGATGTTGACGAGGTCGTGCGCCCCATGGCCCAGCAGGGCAAGGCCCCGCTCGCCTCGATGGGTATCGATGCGCCGCTGGCCTGCCTGTCCAAGAAGACGCGTTCGTTCTTTGACTACTTCTATCAGCTGTTCGCCCAGGTCACGAACCCGCCGATCGACGCCCTGCGCGAGCATATGGTCACTTCGACCACGCTCTACCTGGGCAACCACGGCAACCTGCTCGAGGATTCCCGCACGGCCTGCCAGCTGGTGCGCTTGGAGCGCCCGCTGCTCAACGAGGGGGAGTTTGACCGCATCTGCGCCATCGACCGTGTTGGCTTTAAGACCCGCCGTTTCCGTGCCGTCTACCGCCGCGATGCCGGCGAGGGCGCGCTGCAGGCTGCGCTCAAGCAGCTTGCGGAGGATGTTGAGGCTGCGGTCCGCGACGGCGTGAACATTGTGGTGCTGAGCGATCGCGCCGGAGCGGGCGAGGTGCCCGTGCCGTCGCTGCTTGCCGTGGGCTGCGTGCACAACCACCTGATCCGCGCTGGCGTGCGCACCTTTGCCGATATCGTGGTGGAGTGCGGCGATGCCGTGTCTCCGCACGACTTTGCGGCGCTGGTGGGCTACTCCGCGAGCGGTATCTATCCGTACAATGCGCATGCGTGCATCCGCGACTTGGCGGCGCGCGGCGATTTGGATGTGACGGCCGAGCAGGGCATCGCCAACTACAACAAGGCCGCGACGGCGGGCATCGTCTCCATCATGTCCAAGATGGGCATCTCCACGGTGCAGAGCTACCATTCGGCGCAGATCTTCGAGGCCGTGGGCTTTACGCCGGAGTTCGTCAACGCGTACTTTGCCGGCACGGTGAGCCGCGTGGGCGGTATGGGCGTCGAGGACGTCGAGCGCGAGCAGAATGAGCGCTATGACGCCGCGCTTGCCATCCTTAAGAGCCCGGCTCCCGAGCAGCTGCCCACGCTGGGTCTGACCAAGTGGCGCCCGCTCGGCGGCGAGGATCACCTGATCGACCCTCAGACCGTCTACCTGCTGCAGACCGCCTGCCGCGAGGACAGCTACGACACCTTTAAGGAGTACAGCGCCCGTCTGCACCGTACCGGCCGTGCCGTGCGCCTGCGCGACTTGCTCGACTTTGATGCCAGTGGCCGCACCCCGGTTTCGCTTGACGAGGTCGAGCCCGCGCTCAACATCGTCCGCCGCTTTAACACCGGCGCCATGTCGTACGGCTCCATCAGCAAAGAGGCGCACGAGTGCATGGCCATCGCCATGAATCGCCTGCATGGACGCTCCAACTCGGGCGAGGGCGGCGAGGACCCGCGTCGCGAGACCCCGCTGGCTAACGGCGACTCCAAGAACTCCGCGATCAAGCAGGTGGCAAGCGCGCGCTTTGGCGTGACGAGTCGCTATCTTTGCAGCGCCTTTGAGATTCAGATCAAGATGGCCCAGGGCGCCAAGCCCGGCGAGGGTGGCCACCTACCCGGCAAGAAGGTCTACCCCTGGATCGCCGAGGTCCGTCAGTCCACGCCCGGCATCGGCCTGATCTCGCCTCCGCCGCACCACGACATCTACTCTATCGAGGACCTGGCCGAGCTCATCTTCGACCTTAAGAACGCCAACCCCGGCGCGCGCGTGTCGGTCAAGCTGGTCAGTGAGGCGGGCGTCGGCACCATCGCCACCGGTGTGGCCAAGGGTGCTGCCGACAAGATCTTGATCAGCGGCCACAACGGCGGCTCGGGTGCCGCTGCGCGCGACTCTATCTGGCACGCCGGTCTGCCGCTGGAGCTCGGTCTTGCCGAGGCTCAACAGACGCTGCTGCAAAACGGCCTGCGCTCGCGCGTGGTGCTCGAGGCCGACGGCAAGCTCATGGACGGTACCGATGTCGCCGTTGCCTGCCTGCTGGGTGCCGAGGAGTTTGGCTTTGCGACCATGCCGCTCATCTCGATGGGCTGCCTCATGCAGCGCGACTGCCAGCAGGATACCTGCCCCGCCGGCATCGCCACGCAAAACTGCCGCCTGCGTCGCGGCTTCCGCGGCAAGCCCGAGCACGTCGAGCACTTTATGCTCTTTGTTGCCGAGCAACTGCGCGAGGTCATGGCGAGCCTGGGCTTCTGCACCATCGACGAGATGGTCGGCCATCCCGAGTGCCTGCGCCAGATCGAGGTCCCGGGCAACCGCAAGGCCAACCTGCTCGATCTGTCGCCCGTGCTGGTGAGCGCGACCTGCGAGTTCGGTGCCCATATTCCGGGCGCCGACGGTCGCCACTTCCTGCCGCAGATGGCCGCGGACAGCGAGCTCGACAAGACGCTCGACTCCACGTTGTTTGTGCCCTATACGGCCGATGCCCGTGCGCATCTGCGTCCGATTCGCTTCCGCGCCGATATCGCCAACGTCAACCGCTGCGTGGGCACCATCCTGGGCAACGCGGTGACCAAGGCGCATCCCGAGGGCCTGCCCGCCGGCTCCATCACCATCGATTGCGATGGATCGGCTGGTCAGAGCTTTGGCGCGTTCCTGCCGCGCGGCATTACGCTCAACGTGTGCGGCGACGCCAACGACTACTTTGGCAAGGGCCTTTCGGGCGGCGAGGTGTCGGTGCGCCCCAACCCGCATGCGACCTACAAGTTCGACGAGAACATCATCGTGGGCAACGTTGCGTTCTTTGGCGCTACGAGCGGCCGCGGCTTCATTAACGGTCTGGCGGGCCAGCGCTTTGGCGTACGCAACTCCGGTGCCACCGTGGTGGTCGAGGGCTGCGGCAACCATGGCTGCGAGTACATGACGGGTGGTCTGGCGCTCATCCTGGGCGAGGTCGGGCAGAATTTTGCCGCCGGTATGACGGGCGGCGTGGCCTATGTCTTTGACCAATACGGCACGCTCGGCGCCCGCGTGAACCATGAGAGCGTGGAGCTCAAGGCCCCGACGGCCGACGAGCTGGCGCAGATTCGTGCGCTCATCCAGGAGCACGTGGACGCGACGCAGAGCCCGCGCGGCATTAAGCTGCTCTACAGCTTCGACTCGATGAGCAAGCACTTTGTGAAGGTCATTCCGACCGAGTACGAGCGCGTGCTGGCGGTTGTCGCTGGGGCCGAGGCCGTGGGCAAGACGCATGCGCAGGCCGAGGAGCTGGCGTTTGACATCGTGACCGGTCGCGCCGACGCTGCCGATGTCGCTCGCTTTGATGTGGCGGGTGGTGTCGCTGGCGCTGTGCCCGCCGCCGCCAGCTCTGTTGCTTCGACCAAGAAGGAGGCGTAAGTGCCATGGGCAAGCCCGGTGCTTTTCTTGATATCGATCGCGTGACCCATGAGCTGCGCCCCGTGGAGGAGCGCAGCCGCGATTTCGATCCGCTGTACGTGGAACTCGACGACGACGCGCGCCGTGCCCAGGCGAGCCGCTGCATGATGTGCGGTGTGGCGTTTTGTCAGATGGGCGCGAGCTTTGGCAAGGCACGTCCGAGCGGCTGTCCGCTGCACAACCTGATTCCCGAGTGGAATGAGCTGGTGTACCGCGGTCGCTGGGACGAGGCTGCCGAGCGCCTGTCGCTCACCTCGCCCATGCCCGAGTTCACGAGCCGCGTGTGCCCGGCGCTGTGCGAGGCCGCATGCAACCTGGGTTCGGTCGATGGCCAGCCCACGACGATCCATGACAACGAACGTGCGATCAGCGACCACGAGTGGGCAAATGGCGGTCCGCGTCGCTTTGAGCCGGCAGGGGAGGGCGCGCCCACGGTTGCCGTGGTGGGTTCCGGTCCCGCTGGTCTGGTGGCAGCATGGGAGCTTGCGCGTCGCGGTGCCCGCGTGACGGTGTTTGAGCGTGACGACCGCCCGGGCGGCCTGCTCATGTACGGCATTCCCAACATGAAGCTCGAGAAGTCCGTGGTCGAGCGTCGCGTGGCGCTCATGCGCGAGCTGGGCATTGTGTTCGAGCTGGGTGCTGACGTTACGAACCCTGCGGTGGCGGCCAGGCTCAATGGCTTTGACGCCGTCGTGGTGGCTGCCGGTGCTCGTGCTCCGCGTGGGCTTTCGGCTGCGAACGTGGATGCCCCGGGCGTGGTGTACGCGGTGGACTACCTGACGGCTTCGACCGTCTCGGTGCTCGACGGCGGCGAGCCCGCGGTGAACGCGCGTGGCCTGGACGTTGTGGTCATTGGCGGCGGCGATACCGGTAACGACTGCGTGGGCACCGCGGTACGTCAGGGTGCGCGTAGCGTGCGCCAGTTTGAGTTCTTGCCGGCGGCGCCTGATGCGCGCGCGGCGAGCAACCCCTGGCCGCAGTGGCCCAACGTGAAGAAGACCGATTACGGCCAGCAGGAGGCCATCGCTACCATGGGCGGCGAGATGCGCGCTTGGGGTGTGGATACGCTCGAGGTACTGTTGGACAAGAAGGGCGCGGCCGCGGGCCTGCGCGTGGTCGATCTGGATTGGTCGGCTGGCAAGCCCGAGCGCATCGCGGGCTCCGAGCACGAGGTGCCGGCCCAGCTGGTGCTCATCGCCTGCGGTTTTACGGGCCCGGAGCACGGTGTGTTCGATGCAGTGAGCGTGCCTGTTGCCACGGCGGGCCGTCCGCTGCCAGTGATGGCTGCCGAGGGCTCGCATCGTGCGGCTCGCGTGGATGGCGTTGCTGCGGATGCCACGCCGGTGTTTGTCGCTGGCGACGCCCGCAACGGCAGCTCGCTCGTGGTGAACGCCATGGCCGATGCCCTGGCCTGCGCTGCCGAAGTCGCAGACGCGCTGGAGCTGTAAGGTAGTCATTCAAGAACGTCCCCAATGACTAGTCATTTTTTTGTCTAGTCGTTGGGGACACTCTTTGCGAACGATTTGTTCGTTTGCTGACGTGCGGGTGTTCATTTGTCGACTTTTTGGGCTGTGGTCACCTGTTGTTTCTGTGGTGACTGCGGGCATCTGGCTCAAAAGGGCGGGTTGGCTGTCTATGTCTACCTGCGGTTTCTTTGCGGTGCGCTCATTCGGTCAAGTGTCCCGCCAAGTGTTTGGTTAGCATCTGGTTTGCAGCCGGAGGCCTATTTTACCCGCGCTGGCCGTGGCCGACCACCCTCCTCGTAAGCTCAAATTGAGGTCCATCAGTTTGAGGAGGATGCCATGACTGACCACGCTTTAGATCGAGCGCAGCTGGCCGAAGCCGTCGGCAACGATATTGCCGACATGGCCCATTTTTGGATGCTGCGGAAGTTCCAGTTTTTGGAGCCGGCGCGCGAACAGTTCGAGATCATTGTCGACCCATGGCTCAGCTATTGCACCGAGCCTTCGCAAAACGAAATCATGGCCTACAACATGGCGTTTACCGATTGGCTGCTCTTCGAGCGCTCCTATCGCCATGGCAAGACGCTGCTCGAGCTGTATGTTGACGAGCCGCCGGCATCGTTTTCGCCTGCCTCGCTCAAGCGGCTCGAGCAGGTACGCGACACGCAGTATTTCTCACGCTTTGGCATTTTGGACAAGGATCCTGCGACTGGTATGGTCGCGCTGAAGGACGCGCGCACCGATCATCGCTTTGATGTCTACGACCCGCATATCGTGCAAAAGGAGCATTGGAGCGCCGGCGCGATTGCGGTGCGCCTCGCCTGCGTCGACGATGTCTGGCTGACGGCGGGACAGCTCTACCTGTATGACATCGCGCGCCTGAACGACACGGCGGTCGACGGGCCGGGTGCGGTGCATCCCGAGGATCTGCAGAACGGCTTTGACACCTCGTGCATCAGTTTCTTTTTGCGCCTGGTCCGCGACATCATGGGCGCCCAGGGGCGGTACGTGAAGTCGCTCAACATCTACGAGCAGGAGTGGGAGTAGGGGATATGGCTGGTGTCGCCTGCCTTGCCTTCTGCCGTTATGTCTCGGTCTGTAACGTCTAGGGACAAAAAACCGGTCTACCTGTTACAGATCGAGACGAATGCTTGGGCGCCGCTGGTTTGTCTAAATCTGTAACGTTTGGAGGCCTGGAGAACGTCTAACTGTTACAGATCGAGACGTTTGGCACTTGGCTGGGGGAATGTCTCAATCTGTAACATCTACAGGCCAAAATTCGACCTAACTGTTACAGATCGAGACAAAGGTTGGACGCGGTGCCGAAAGATCTTGTTCTGTAACAACTAGAGGCTCAAAGACTGTCTTCCTGTTACAGATCAAGACATTTGTCAGCGGAGGCAACAGCGGCGATGGTCCAGTTGTCCGATGTGGTGGTGATGAAAGTGTCCAATACCGTTCTCAAACACAAACATGCGACTCGCAACACGTTGGCGCGGAATAGGATGCTCGCGCGGCTCACGGAGACGACCGAGCAAGGTGCGCTGCTCGCAACGCATGACAATGCCGAGCTCATGTGGCTGCGGCGTCATGTGGGAACCGATGATATTGCGGAGCCCGAGCCGTATCTGTTCTGCTTTCAGCATGATTGGGATGCATCGACGCCGGCGGAGCGAGCGCTGAGGACTATCAAAGGGCTTGCGGAATTTCATCCCGATTGGGCGTTTTGGGGCTATGACGCGGCGCTTTTGTGGGGTTTGGAGGTGCCGAATGATCTACTCGGGCCGCGTTTTCTTGTTAAGACGGGTTGTTCGGTGACGTTGAGCAGCGGGTGCAGGTTGTTGCGTCCACAGATGGCGGGCGTGCTCGAGCTTGTTGATGGCGTGCGGGTGACGTCGTTTTGGCGCACGGTGGAGGATTGCTTGCTGCGTGCGCCGTTCTCCTACGGGTTGGCGATCGCCGATTCTGCACTGCGGGCAAAAGGTGTATCACGTGGGGATTTGTGCGAGCGCCTCCGCGCCGATTGCGAGGGCAGGCGCGGGTATCGCAGGGCACGGGTGATTGCGTCGTATGCGGACGGGCTGTCCGAAAACGGCGGCGAGTCTCGGTTCCGAGCGTTCTTTATTGCGTACGGCTTTCCAGTTCCGGAGCTGCAGGTGGAGTTTCGCGACCCGCTCGATCCGAGCCAGGCGTTTCGCGTCGACTATTTTTGGCGGCTCATGGACGGGACGTGTGTCATCGGCGAGCTCGACGGAAAGGGGAAGTACACCTTGCAGAACGGCGAGGGTCGGGAGTCGGTCGACCCATTCGTGGCAGAACGTCAGCGGGAGTCCCATCTGACGATGCTCGGGCACAAGGTGCTTCGGTTTACGTTTGATGAACTCAAGAACCCGGGGAAGCTGGCTGAAAAGATGAGGTTGGCGGGTATTCCGCGACGGCCCGATTTGGCTGAGGAGTGGAGACGTCAGTGGTATGGGCGCTGAGAGGTTTTGTCTCGATCTGTAACGTTTAGAAGTTGTTTGAGTTCGTAATTGTTACAGATCGAGACAAACCGGTGAAACGTCGACCGAATGTCTCGATCTGTAACATCAGGGGGCCCAATAACCCTGTACCTGTTACAGATCGAGACATTCCCCTGATGTTGCTGGGGTGGGGCTGCAACGTATTTCGTCCCCCACATCCCCTCTTCCCTCCGTTAACCGATATGCTCGACTTTAGGTCGCTGCATTAGGTGATAATGGACAAATGTTCAAGTTAATCGTGAGGGAGGAGCTCGATATGGCGTCTGCCGATCGTCCCACGTTGTTTATCAATGCGACCGTCTTGAATGGCTCGGAGCATATGGAGCCGCAGCCCGATATGGCCGTGGCCGTCGAGCGTGGCATCATCACCTGGATTGGTCCAAGCGCCGTGGCGCAGGCGCCGGCGGGCGCCGAGGTCATCGACCTGGCAGGGGCGTATCTCATGCCGGGCCTCATCAATATGCATGTGCATCTGTGCGGTTCGGGCAAACCGGTTTCGGCGGGCGATGCGGGCGCGCTGATGAAGAAGCTCGATAATCCCGTGGGGCGCGCCATCGTGCGCCATATCCTCAAGGGCAGCGCTCAGCAGCAGCTGGCAAGCGGCGTGACCACGGTGCGCGGCGCGGGCGACCCGCTGTTTGCCGATCTGGCCGTGCGCGATGCTATCGATGCCGGTAAGTATCAGGGTCCGCGCTTGGTGGCGCCGGGAACGGGCGTCACGGTGCCGGGCGGCCATGGTGCGGGCCTGTTCGCCCAGGTGGCCAACAGTCCCGCCGAGGCAGCCGAACAGGTGCGCGACCTGTATGCGCGCGGTGCCGACGTCATTAAGCTGTTCGTGACGGGCGGCGTGTTCGATGCGACCGAGGTGGGCGAGCCGGGCGTGCTGCGTATGCCGGTGGAGGTTGCCGCGGCGGCATGCAAGGCGGCGCACGATATGGGCCTTCCGGTTATGGCCCATGTCGAGAGTACCGAGGGCGTGAAGGCCGCGCTTGAGGCCGGCGTTGACACGATTGAGCACGGCGCTCCGTTGACACCCGAAATCTTGGAGCTGTATCGTGGCGCCGCGGGCACACAGCTCGAGGGGCGTGCGCCGAGTGTGACCTGCACTATCAGCCCGGCGCTGCCGTTTGTATTGCTCGACCCGGAAAAGACCCATTCGACCGATACGCAAAAGAAGAACGGCGACATCGTGTGCTCGGGCATCATCGAGAGCGCCCGTGCCGCACTGGAAGCTGGCGTTAAGGTGGGCCTTGGCACGGACTCGAGCTGCCCGTTCGTGACGCAGTACGACATGTGGCGTGAGGTGGCCTATTTTGCCAAGTATGTCGGCGTGAGCAACGCCTTCGCGCTGCACACGGCCACGCAGGTCAATGCTGAGCTACTGGGGCTGGGCGGCGAGACCGGCACGATCGAGTGCGGCAAGGCCGCCGATATCCTGGTGACGCGCAAGAATCCGCTCGATGACCTGTGCGCACTGCGTGAGCCGATGCACGTGATGTGCCGTGGTGATCTGGTGCGCAAACTCAAGGTGAAGCGTATTCCCGAGGTGGACGCCGAGCTCGACACGATTATGGCCATGCCTGCCGAGGCGTTGGCCGAGGAGCTTGCCCGCGACGGCGTGGCGTAAGCGTGCGATATGACGATGCGACAAAGGGGCAATCCCTTTGTCATAATCAAAAAAGCCGAGGTCTCAGTGCGAGGCCTCGGCTTTATTTTGTCCCATGGTATGGCGGCTATGAGCGTGTCTCCATCTTGGCGTGGCACTTGGGGCAGGTGACGCGGATCTTGCCCTTGCCCTTGGGGACGGAGAGCATCTGGCCGCAGTTGGGGCACTTGAGGTATGCCGTGGTCTTGCGACCCTTCCACATCTTCTTGGCCGTGCGCTTGGCACGTTCAAAGTCTTCCTTGCTAGTACCGGCTGCGCGCGAGGCGTTGGCCGCTGCAGCTCCGCCGCCCAAGCTAGCTACAAACTTGCCCAAGCCGGGTACGTTTGCAGTCGCGGCGACAAAGGCCTCGTTCTCCTTGTGACGTGCGTCGATATTTTTGGACAGGCCGCGCAGCACGCCAATCACGATTACGGCGATGGCGATCCAGCTGAGCCACTGGATACGAGCCATCGAACCGATCACGGCGATGATAATGCCTGCGAAGCCCATCACGATGGTGAGTTCGTCAGCGCCATTGCGACCCTTCATAAAGTCATTCATGCAAATTGCCTTTCATTCGATATGCCGCACGCCTTTATACCCGATTTAGAGCAAGGGGGACAGGTTAATCTGCACCAATGTGGTGCAAACGTACCTGTCCCCAATGCCCCAATTACTTGGAGAGCTTGTCGACGACGCGTTCGATCTCGGCGAGCTTGGCGGCTTTGAGGTCTTCGTCGCCCGATTCGATTGCCGAAGTCACGCAGCCCTCGATATGCGCCTTGAGCACGTCGGCGTTAATGCGCGCGAGGAGCGCCTGTGTAGCCATGAGCTGTGTGGAAATATCGACGCAATAGCGGTCCTCATCGACCATCCGCAAGATGCCGTCGATCTGGCCGCGTGCCGTCTTGAGCATGCGGGTCACCGATTTGTGGTCTGCCATCATGGCGGGTCCTCGTTTCTGGTCGATGGGGTCGAATGCTTCTGGTAGCTGCTACGCGGCGGTCACGGACAGGGCGTGGAACTTCTCGCCGGCGCCCTCGACGGCGGCAGCGAGCTGCTCAGCGGTCACGGTGTCGGCGCACTCCACCTGTACGGTCTGAGTCTCGTGATCGGCGTCGGCGTCGGTCACGCCGGCCACGTTGAGCAACGCCGTCTCGACGGTGGCGTCGCAGTGGCCGCACATAAGGCCGGAAGTCTTAATTGTGAAACGCATGGGTATTCCTCTCTGTTGTGTCGGCTTTCCCAGGCACCCGACCTTGACCTTCAAGCCGTCGCTCGCGTACCAAAGTACGCGCCGCTCCTCTTTCAGGTCAATCTCGGGCACCTGGAAAACCCGTTCTAAATGGACTTAATGGTGATCCTATTTTGCCACTTTGGGCTTAAAGGATTTTAGGCGCAGGGCATTGCTTACGACGCAGACACTCGACAGGCTCATGGCCGCGGCGCCAAACATCGGCGAGAGTTGCCAACCGGTGAGGGGGAAGAACACGCCCGCCGCCAGCGGAATGCCGATGCCGTTGTAGAACAGCGCCCAGAACAGGTCCTGCTTGATGTTGCGGATCGTGGCGCGCGAAAGCTCGATGGCCCGCGCAACGTCCATGAGGTCGCTGCGCATGAGCACCACATCTGCCCCCTCCTTGGCGATGTCGGCGCCGGTGCCGATAGCCAGGCCCACGTCGGCGCGCGCCAGGGCGGGGGAGTCGTTGATGCCATCGCCCACCATGGCGACCTTGCCGCCCGCATCCTGCAGCTCGCGCACGTGGCGCTCCTTGTCGGCAGGAAGCACGTCGGCGATGACCTGCTCGCTACTCAGTCCCACGCGGCGGGCGATCGCTTCGGCGGTGACGCGGTTGTCGCCGGTGAGCATGCGCACGTCGACGCCGAGCTTGCGGAGCGCGGCGATGGCCTCGGCGCTCGTCTCCTTGACCTTGTCAGCCACGGCAATGGTGCCGGCAAGCTCGCTGTTCTTGGCAAAGAACAGCGGCGTCTTGCCTTCGGCGGCAAATTGCTCGGCAAGACCCGCGGGCACGGTAACGCCCAACTCGTTCATCAGTCGCACGTTACCAGCGGCAATGGCGTTTTGCCCTTCGCGCGCCGTAACGCCTCGTCCGGGCACGGCGGCAAAGTCCTCGACCATGCGCGCGACGATCCCGCGTGTCTCGCACTCGGCCATAATCGCCTCGGCCAGCGGGTGCTCGCTCGAGCGCTCCAACGCGGCGGCCAACTTGAGCAGCGCCTTTTCGCTCATGGCTGGCGAGCCGTCAGCGCGCGTGGCTACCACGATATCGGTCACGGCAGGCTTGCCGCGGGTGACCGTGCCCGTCTTATCGAGCACCACGGTGCCCGCGCTGCGCAGGTTCTCCAGCGCCTCGGCGCTCTTAAACAGAATGCCCATCTCGGCGCCCTTGCCGGTGCCGACCATAATGGCGACGGGCGTGGCCAGGCCCAGCGCGCACGGGCAGCTGATCACCAGCACAGCGACGGCGGAGGTGAGCGCTTCGTTGACGCTTCCGGTCAGTGCCATCCACACCACGAAGGTCACGGCCGAGATCACGAACACCACGGGCACAAACACGCCGGCGACCTTGTCGGCCAGGCGGGCGATGGGCGCCTTGGTAGCGTTGGCGTCCTCGACGAGCTGGATAATCTTGGCGAGCGACGTGTCGGCGCCCACGCGCGTGGCGCGGAAGGTAAACGAGCCCGTGCGGTTGACCGTGGCCGCGTTGACAGTGTCGCCGGCGGTCTTCTCCACGGGAATGGATTCGCCGGTGAGCGCACTCTCGTCCACGGCCGAGCTGCCCTCGAGCACCACGCCGTCAACGGGGATGGACTCGCCGGGGCGCACGCGCAGCACCTGACCGGGTAGGATGGCGTCGACGTCCACAGTGGTCTCGGTGCCGTCCTCTGCCACGACGGTCGCGTTCTTGGGTGCTAGGTCGATGAGCGCCTCGATGGCGCCGCCGGTCTTGGACTTGCTGCGCGTCTCGAGGTATTTGCCCACGGTGACGAGCGACAGGATGGTGCCGGCGCTCTCAAAATACAGGTTGTTCATGCCCGTCATCATGGCCTCGTGGATCTGACCCGCGGCTAGCTGGTCGGCCATGATGAACATGGCGTAGAGCGACCAGGCGATAGAGGCAGTGGCGCCCACGGCAATAAGGGCGTCCATGGTAGGCGCGCCGTGCGCGAGCGATTTAAACCCGTTGATAAAGTACGCGTCGTTGACGTAGACGATGGGGATGAGCAGGACGAGCTCGGTGAGCGCGAGCGTCATGCTGTGGATGTGGTCGGTGAAGACGCCGGGCAGCGGCCAGCCGAGCATGTGTCCCATGCCTATGTAGAACAGTGGGATGAGAAAGATGATTGAGATGATGAGACGGGTGCGCATGGCGGAGGCAGTGGCCTCTAGCTTTTTGGTGGGCGACTCCATATGGGTGGCGCCGGATCTGGCTTGCGCGTTGCCGCTTGAGTTGGCGCCCGCATCGACAGGTGAGGCCGAGTAGCCCGCGCGGTCGACGGCAGTGCAGATATCGTCGGGGGAGACCTGCGCGGGGTCGTAGTCGACCATCATGGAACCGGCGAGCAGATTGACCGCGACGCTCTCGACGCCGTCGAGCTTGCTCACGGCACGGTCCACGTGCGCCTGGCAGGCGGCGCACGTCATGCCGCCCACATCGAATTTATCTTGAGCCATGGCTTCTCCTTTCTGTGGTTCGGTATTGGAATTGTTAACCTGCCGATACTATACACCCATACCCCCTGGGGGTGTCCAGTAATAGTTGGAATGTATGACTTTTCATTACAGATGAGGGTGGCTGCTCAATCGGTGGCCGTCTCTGCTAAACATCTCAATCTGTAACATCTGGACCGGTTTTTGAACCATAGCTGTTACAGATTTAGACAAACATTTCAGCCGAAAACTAACGTCTCGATCTGTAACATCTAGACCCCGTTTTACCGAGTATTTGTTACAGATCAAGACAAACAGTTGGCAGGAAACTCAATGTCTCGTTCTGTAACATCTGGCGGGAAATATGACCTCTAACTGTTACAAATCGAGACAAACCGTCCGCGGTCAACTCAAATGTCTTGATCTGTAACATCTGGGCCGGTTTTTAACCCCTTACTGTTACAGATTGAGATGTTGTCTCGCGGGGTTGGGGTTTGTCTCGTTCTGTAACATCTAGACCTGTGTCTGCCGAGCTAGTGTTACAGATCGAGACAATTGCCGGGGAGGGGTTCCGTTACGGCAAGACACCCGCTCCCTAGAGGCAGAACCCGGGGATCACGCAGGTCCGTTTGTCGGGTTTGCTTGCGGGCGTGGCGTACATAAAGGCGTCGCCGTCGTGGCCCACACGGTTCATGTAGAGCGTGCCTTCGCTCTCCGATGTGTCGGGACTCACCGTGCGCTCCCACCAACAGGTGTCTTTGCCCTTCCACTGGCGAACCATCGTCTCGTTCGTGGAATACGGACTCACTTTAAGCTCGCGGAACAGTTGGTACTCCTTGCCCTCGCCGTTGTAGATGTCGGCCAAAAAGTGATAGCCCTCGGCAAACGAATCGGGCGGTTGCGTACCGCACAGCTCGACCATGGCGGGCAGCCAAAGGGTTGCGGACAACTCGCTCAGACACGATGCGCTTCTGGCGGCGCCAACGTTATTCGAGATCTTTTTGACAGACTTGATGAGCACGCGCAACTCGTTGGGCAGCAGCTCAAGGCCGTCGTTGTCGAGCCATTCCCGCAGCTCGCAATCTGCCCAGCCGGCGCTCAATGGTTGGGCCGCGGCGTCGCGTTCGGCAATGCCGGCATCGAACATAAACGTCAGTCCGGCCTTGCCCGTCCCGTCCAGAAGCTCGTCGTGGCGGATGCCCACGAGTTGTGCGCCGACCTCCAGCCCGTTGGTGAGCGTGACGCGCTTGGTGCACGGATAGGGGATATGCCCATCGGCATCGAGCAGATGATAGCGCTTGGCAATCTTGCGTGCCTCGCTACGGGTCCCGGCGGCCTTAATCATGAGCGAAATCTCCTGCAGCTGAGCCCAGGTGTAGTCGTCAAGAGAGCTGCGGATGCCATCGAGGTAGTCGGGGATGCCAAAGCCACGGGTCGCCGCGCCAATGACGCCGAGCCCCGCAACGACTGCAACGACGCCGCCGATAATAAAGCGACGGCGGGTCATGGCATCGTGACGGGCCTGCTCCAGGATCTCTCGTGCGCGCTCGCCGACGACGTCGACCTTAAGGTGCGTACCGGAGTCGATGTCGATTGCGGCGTCACTGCCCGCGCCCTCGCAGTCCTCAGATTCTGCAGCGGGGAGGTATGCCGAGAGCACCTCGAGCATCTGCTGCTCGGTAGGGCGATCGCCCTGTTCAACCGAGATACCTTTCATGATGATCTGGACGAGTGCCTCGTCGTCATTGCATCGCGGCTCGAGCGGTGCCGGCTTGGTCTTGGTCTTTATGAGGTAGAACGAGCCGGTTGCCGCGGCACCCGTCGACTTAACATCGAACGGTTTGCGACCGCTGTAGAGCTGGTACAGAATGCTCGAAAGCGCATAGACGTCGATCGCGGGCGAGCGGCGAAGGGCCGCGATGCCTTCGATATCCTGCGTGAGCATCTCGGGCGCGGCGTATGCGGGCGTGGCAAAGCGCCAGATGTCGGCGCGCCGGGTGATCGTGTCGTCGCCGAGGGCCATGGTCGCGGAGCCCATGTCGATGAGGCAGGGGTCAAAGGAGCAATCGGCAATCTGCTGCTCGAGCGTTCGGCTGGTGGTGCGGAACATGATATTGGCAGGCGACAGGTCGCGATGGATGACCGGATTCACGAGGCCTTGGGTCATCAAGAGCGCACGAAGCACGGCGTTTCCGACGGCGGCGACCATCTGGGTGGTCAGCCCGCCCAAGGCGTCATGCGGAAGCAGGGGCAGCGCCTGTTTGAGTGAGGTGCCCTCGACCCACTCCATGAGGATGAGCGGGTCGTCCTCGCATGAACCGTAGCCATAGACACGCGGAAATCCGCGCAGGTGCGAGACGGTACACAGATGACGGTACTCCTCGAACAGCGCGGCGGTGTTGGCCAGGTGCGCGGCCGATTGCTCGGCGGAGCGGTCGGGGGCAGCGGGGGAAAGGATGGCGTTGTCCTTGAGTAGCTTGACGGCAAAGACCTCGCCGCTCGTGTTGGTCGCGCGCAGCACGTGCCCGATGTTGCCGTTGTCGCGGTGGGCCGTCTGGAGAATAAGCGTCATAAACCGACGCTTGGCGTCGTCCTTGGCGCTGGGGTCGACCGCCACGGCGGTGTCGAACGTGTCAAGACGAATGAGTTTGTCGCCATAGGCGCTATCGGTAGTATCCATGGCGTTTCTTTGTCTGGCATGGGTTGCCGCGCGTATACGTGGGTAGTGCGGATATCGGTAAAATACCATGATAGCCGCACTACCCACGTATACCGTTGAGTATTGTCGTTTACGACGCAGAAGGTAGAAGACGAAAGACGGACGGCGACCGTCTTTCGATCGCCGTCCGCGCTAGTCCACAATGACAAGGAATGTCGTGTAGAGACCCAAGTGAAGTCTGTCGCTGTTTTCGATTTCCACGGGGGGATAGACTTTGCCGGGCTCTCGTTGGTCGCGGGGCGGCTCGGTTACGATATCGCCGTCGCCTGCACCCGATTCGAGCACCGTGCCGTTGGTCGATCCAAGGCCCTGGGCGTACCAGTGCTCACCCTCGAGCCAAATGCGGAGATGCTCACGCGATGCATCAGCGCCTACATCGGTGATGCTGGGCGAGGTTTTGGGCAAAGAACCAATTACCGTGCCGCGCGGGTCACGCGTAAGGGGGTGGATCTGCATGTCGGCGCAGTTGTCGGCATGGGTTCTGAGCAGACCGAGGTTGGGGGCGACAGTGCGCGGCTGCTCCAGGCTGCTCATAAAGCCACGTCCGACGGTAGTTTCGGTGGTGCCAAAGTGCCCGCCCGTCTTGCTGCCGCAAAAGCGCTCAACGGTCGCCACGCCCTGAGCGGGATCGGCGAGTGCGCCCGTCGCGACAAAGAGCATCAAGAAGAGCGTGCTTTTTTCGCGCACGGCATTGCCGTCAAAGTTGTCGATGCGATTGAGGGCATTTGCATATAGGCGGCTGTCCAGTTTGTAGCTGGCGAGAGCCGACATCATTTCGTTGGCGGCCGGACCGCGATAGTGCTCGGCGATTGCCCGATAGGCGGACTCGCCGCCGCCGAGCTTGCTGCAGATTGCCGCGGAAAGGTTGAGCGTGGTGACGGTAAAGTCGCTGTAGATGGAGGGCGCGCACTGGTCGGGCTCGCGATGGACGATGTAACGGGTGAGATACGAGCGGTTGGAAGAGCATTTCTCGAGCAAGGTGCTGCCGAGATAGGAGTTTCCATTGATAAGCATTCGGGCGATTTCGAGATGCTTAAGACCGCCGAACGAGCGAATATCGTTATAGAGGACCGAGCAAGGCGTCTCTGCTGCCACGGATGCCTCCTTTGATTGCTTCCTAGCCAATATGGCGATAGGAATTAATGGCCCCCGGTGGGCGACGTATTAAATGGCTGCGCAATATATAGCGTAACCAAAGCAACATTATAGGCCACATGTTCGAAATTGCAGGAAGACTGAGAGATTTGGTTTGGACTGGACGGAAATCCCCCTCTGTCTTGTTCTGTAACATTTAGGGCCGGTTTTGCTTTGCAGCCGTTACAGATTGAGACAATCGGCCGGGCCCACCTCGAGCCCGCCTCGTCATCTGTGGTTTACGTGGGGGCATGCGAAGCACGGGTATACTAACCCGCGGCGAATCTGCTCCATCGCTTAGAGCTGCTGCGTCTGGACGGCGCGTGATAGGGCTGCCAAAGCGATCGCCAGCGTGCTGAGCAACGTCCTCTCTGTGCGCACCCGTTTTTGTATGTATTAGCGCACTACCAAGCACGCCCGCGCGGCCGCATGCCGTGCCCATTGCGCGTGCAGATAAGGAACAACAACATATGCGTAATTCTGTATCCGACGTCACCGACGCCGAGATTCTGGACGAGACCCGCGAGGCCATGACCCAGGCTGCCTTCGATGCGGCTGACGAGGCCAGCGCCGCCGAGACCGTCGAGTCCGCTACCGAGAGCCTGCCCGCCTTTGACGAGCTGGGGCTTTCGGACGAGATGCTTCGTGCTATCGAGAACCTGGGCTACACGGCGCCCACGCCCGTTCAGGCCGGCTCCATCCCCGTGGTGCTCGAGGGCCGCGACTTGCTTGCCGCCGCTCAGACCGGCACCGGCAAGACGGCCGCCTTCTTGCTGCCGACCATGAACAATCTGGAGCACATCGCTCCGCCCAAGCCTGTGCGCGAGCGCGGCGGCCGCAACCGCCGTCGCGGTGCTAAAAAGCCTGAGGGTAACGGCCGTGGCCCTGTGATGCTCGTCATCACCCCCACGCGCGAGCTTGCCCAGCAGATCGACGAGGTCGCCGGCAAGATTGCCGACGTCACGGGCCATGTCGCCGTGACCGTCGTGGGCGGCGTGAGCTACAAGCCACAGACCGCTGCCCTCAAGTACGGCTGCGACATCCTGGTCGCAACGCCGGGCCGTCTGGTCGACCTGATCGAGCAGGGAGCCTGCCACCTGAACGAGGTCAAGGTGCTGGTGCTCGACGAGGCCGACCGCATGCTCGACATGGGCTTTTTGCCCGCCGTCCGCCGCATTGTGCGCGAGACGCCGGCCGAGCGCCAGACGCTGCTGTTCTCGGCGACGCTCGACGAGGAGGCCGTGGGCGAGATCACCGACCTGGTGAGCGACCCGGCGCGCGTGGAGATTGCGCCTGCCACGTCGACCGCCGACACCGTCGACCAGTTTGTGTTCCCGGTGTCCATCGAGGCCAAGAACAACCTGCTGCCCGAGTTCCTCAAGAAGGAGGGCCCGGAGCGCACCATCGTCTTTATGCGCACCAAGCACCGCGCCGACAGCTGCTGCCGTCGTCTGGAGCGTAAAGGCATCAAGGCTGCCGCGATTCACGGCAACCGTAGCCAGGCCCAGCGCGAGCGCGCGCTTTCGGCTTTCCGCGACGGCACCGTCGACGTGCTGGTGGCAACCGATGTTCTCGCCCGCGGCATCGACATTAGCGACGTGCGCTACGTCGTGAACTTTGACGTGCCGGCCGAGCCGACCGACTACATCCACCGTATTGGCCGTACGGGCCGCGCCGGCGAGCTGGGCTGGGCCATCACGTTTGTGACCGAGCAGGACGTGGACGAGTTTTACGAGATCGAGAAGCTCATGGACAAGACCGCCGACATCTACGAAGCCGGCGAACTGCATGTGGGTCCCAACCCGCCCGCCGTCGATCCCGAGCGCGATCCTGCCGCCTTTAAGGTGAAGAAGAAGACCAAGCGCGGCAAGTCCAAGAGCAAGAAGAAGCTTGAGCAGGCGCGTCGCGACGGCAAGCGCAACGGCGACGATTACGGCGATGTGGCCGGTCGTTCCAACCGCGGCCGTGACGAGCGTCGTGGCGACGGCGAGCGCCCGAGCCGTCCCAAGCGCGGCGGCAAGACCCGCGTGCGCGAGGGCGTTCAGGCTCGCGTGGACGAGGCTGTTGAGAGCGTGGCTCGCGAGGTGGCTGCCGAGGAGCGCGCTGGTGCTGTTGAGCAGGGCCCGCGCGGCAACCGTGCCGAGCGTCGTGCCAAGCAGTTCCAGGGCGAGGCACATCGTCGTCGCCGCGAGGACGAGGACCGCGGCGGTCGTCGCCGTGTTGAGCGCGAGGACGAGGGCCGTGGTTCGCGCGGCGGCAAGCGCGGTGCGGGCGACCGCCGTCGTTCCGGTCGTGATGATGAGCGCAGTGGCCGTGATGAGCGTCGCGGCGGCGAGGGTCGCGGTGAGCGAGGTGCCCGTGGCGGTGAGTCCCGCGGCGGCAAGCGCTTTGAAGAGCGCGGTAGCCGCGGCGGCGAGCGTCGCGAGGGCGCTCGCAGCAATGGTGGGCGCAGCGGCGTTGGGCGTTCCGGTGAGTCGCGCGATCGTCGTGACCCGCGTGCCAGCCGCGATCGTCGCGATGACTGGCGCAACTACGACGATACCCGCGAAGAGCGTCGCGGCGGCTATCGTGGTGGTCGTGGCGGCAACCAGGCCGGCTCCCGTGGCGGCCGTGCCGGCGGTCGCGATAACCGTGGCAGCTACGGCAACAGCCGTGGCGGCAAGCGCGGCAGCAGCTCCCGCCGTCCCGGTGACGGCGGCGGCAAGCGCAAATAACATACGCATCGCCCGCTAGAGCGAGGTGAACCAAGGGCCCCGAGCAACTACGTTCGGGGCCCTTTTGTTTGCCGTATCCGATCGCTAGTTCAAATGTGATTTCCTCGGGAATGCATCTAGAGGATGCCGTGGGCTTGTTTCCTGCCATGCAGCAATGGGTCCTATGGGGTGCGCCGTGCATTTTTTGGAGTATTCTGCAGTTCGAGCTGTCTGCATATGATTCGACGTCGCCAACGGTGGCCTTCGGATATCCCTAGCGAGCGTTCCGAGTCAGATTTCGCCGTTTTCCGGAGCAGGGGGCGCGTCATTCTCGCCATGTCGGGACTTAGAATGATACGGCGCCCTACAGTTTTGCCCACCCGCGGCGGTGCTGGCGCGGTCACGTTGCAGAATACTCCGTTTTTTGCACGGGCCAGGATGGGGTACCTCAGGAGAACGCGGCGGTATCCCGTAAATATATACAATCTGTACCGTAATTTATACAAAACGAAGAGGCAGACAGCGTAGGGTGGGTACATTGGGGTGCCTGGCGCACCAAAACGGGGAGCTCCCCCCATGCGCCGTATACTCTGTCTGAATGCGAAAACGGCTTGACGCGTTGCCAGGCGTAGGGAGAGGGTGCCTCGATGAGCGTATTCGAAATTGTGTTTAGTCCGACGGGTGGAACGCGGAAGGTGTCTGGCCTTGTGGCCGGGGCGCTGGACAATAATACCGTTACCGTCGATCTGACCGATAGCGGGCTAGATCTCAGCGCTGTCTCGATGACTGAGGACGACGTGGCCGTGATCTCTGTGCCGGCGTATGCCGGTAGAATTCCGGCTGTGGTGGCTGACCGGTTGGGCATGGTGCGCGGCAACGGGGCTCGGGCTGTTTTGGTTTGTGTATACGGAAACCGCGCGTTTGAGGACACGCTCGTAGAGCTGGAGGACGTCGCGAAGCGCGCCGGATTTAGGGTGGTTGCAGCTGTTTCTGCTATTGCTGAGCATTCCGTTGCTCGTCAGTTTGCTGCTGGGAGACCGGATGCGCAGGATGCGGCGCAGCTCGCAGAGTTTGCGCAGCAAATTCAGCAAAAGCTGTTGGCTGAGGATGCGTCCGAGCCCTCTATCCCCGGCAATCGTCCTTATAAACAAGCTGGAGGTCGCCGTATGGCACCCGAGGCAACAGAGGAATGCGTCTCCTGCGGTGCATGCGCCGCGGCGTGTCCCGTTTGTGCTATCGACAAGGGCGACCCCAAGCGAGCAGCTGACGAGGCGTGCATCTCCTGCATGCGCTGCATCGCCGTATGCCCGCGAGGCGCTCGCAAGCTTGATCCCAACAAGCTATCCGCTGTTTCCCAGATGCTGAGCAAGGCTTGCGTCGTGCGGAAGGAATGCGAGCTCTTCATCTAACGCATGCGAAATTGCTGCAAGGAGTGTCCCTGGGTGCCGGCGGGAAAGGAACGTCCCTAAGTGCCGCCTAAATACCGTTTATCGAAGAAAAAATACCGCTCACCGGTCATAATGATTGTTCTGGCTTTGGGCTTGTCTACAATAACTCCCGTAAAAAGAAATGCGGAAGGTTACCGAGTCCCTCGGACGTGGGCCTAACCAAAGTCTTTGAACGGGTGTGTCTCTATGGATGCATTCGCTTGATTTTGGTTGGGCTATATTTATGAAGGGACATGCCACCATGGGTTTCTTTTCTCGCCTGATGGGCGGTTCGGATGAGCAGAAGACTGCAGCTTCCGAGTTCGAAATCCTCGCTCCCGTTTCCGGCGAGCTTGTTCATCTAGAAAATACCAATGACCCCGCTTTTAGCAGCCGTGCCGTGGGCGATGGCGTTGCCGTGGTTCCCCAAGAGGGAACGGTGTGCGCTCCTGTTTCCGGCACCGTCGCGGCGTTGTTTCCGACTGAGCACGCGCTGGGCATCATGTCCGACGACAGCTCTGCTCAGGTGATGCTGCATATCGGAATCGACACTGTTAAACTTGAGGGCAAGGGCTTCCATGCACTTGTTGCCCAGGGTGACCATGTCGACGCGGGCCAGCCCCTCGTTGAGGTCGATTTTGACGCGGTCCGCGCCGCCGGCTTCGATCCCACGGTCTTCGTTATTGTATGCGAGCGCTCGGAGAACTCGACTCTTCGTGAGCATGCTTCCGGCCCTGTTGCTGTTAAAGAGCCTGTCGTCTGGCTTTCCGAGTAAATTCTTGTGGTGGGTACCGTGGTTATCAAGCGAGTTTTCAACAATAACGTCGCAATGGTCACTTCGGACGATGGCTCCGAGCTCATCGTCATCGGCCGAGGCCTCTGCTTTGGCCGCCATGCCGGCGACGCTATCGATGAGGCATCGGTCGAAAAGACCTATGCGCTGCAGGAGGGCACTTCTCAGGATTCGCGCACGATTGACCGCTTGGCACATCTTTTGGAGTCCATTCCCACCGTCAACCTCGTGATTTCCGAGGACATTGTTCAGATGCTCCGTCGAGAGCTCAATGTTGATATCAACGACAAGATTCTCATTGCTCTCGCAGACCATATCAGTCTTGCTTTGGAGCGCGAGCGTAAGGGCGTCCCCTGCGAGAATCCGTTGCTGCTCGAGATCCAGCAGTTCTATCGCAAGGAGTATGCGCTTGCGGGCCGTGCGCTGCAGATTATCAAGGAGTATATGGGCATCCAGATGAGCGAAGAAGAGCAGGGTTTTATTACGCTGCATATCGTCAACGCCACCATGCCGCAGCGCTCTGACCGTCTGATTGTTTCGGTCCAGCTTGTTCGCGACGTGCTCGCGATTGTTTCCGAGCACTATGCCACGACCCTTGACGTCACCTCGTTGCCGTACGAGCGTTTCGTTCGCCATCTGCAGTTTTTTGCGCAGCGGGCGCTCGATCCCGCGGCGGGGCAGGTCAATGGCGACGCGCTGTTCCGTATCGATGAAACGGCGTATCCGAGGGCGTTCTCGTGTGCGGAGTCAATTGCCGACCACTTAGCGTCTACCTATAATGTTGTCGTTACCGATGCCGAGAAGAGTTATCTCGCATATCACATTGTTAACCTGCTTGGAGAACCTGGTCTCTAGGCATAACGTGCCCACACATCGATTGATATAAGGCAAGGCTCACGGTCTTGTCCAGGGCACATCTGTCTTAATTTGCGGAAAAGGAAGGGGAGTACCGCTATGACCGCAAAAAAGAAGTTCAATTTCAAAGCGCCGTTGGAGGTGTTCGCGAAGTCAATCGTTCAGCCGATGATGTATCTCTCGGTTGCCGGCATTCTGCTCATCGTGGGCATTATTCTGACCAACAAGACCATCTGCGCCGTGATCCCTGTGCTGGGCTCCGGTCCGTTCCAGCTTGTGGGCGCCGTTGTCTATCAGTCGCTGATGTTTATCATCAACAACCTCTCGATTTTGTTCTGCGTGGGCATCGCCGGCGCCATGGCAAAGAAGAACAAGGGCCATGCTTCGCTGATTGCCCTGATGTCGTTCTTCCTGTTCCTGCAGGCTAACAACATCGTGCTCAACGCCACCGGCTCTCTTGCCGAAGCGAGCGGCATGCTCGGTCTTACCGGAACCGGCCAGAGCACCGTTATGGGCATTCAGGTGCTCGATACCGGCGTGTTTGGCGGCATCATTCTTGGTTGCATCACCGGTGCCGTGTTCAACAAGTACTCGAACAAGCAGTTCCCCATTGCTCTTTCGATGTTCTCGGGCGTTCGCTTCCCGTTCCTGATCATGATCACCATCTCCTGGATCATGGGCGCTGGCTTCTGCATCGTTTGGCCTCCGGTTCAGGGTGCCATCTCCTCCGTTGCCGGCATCATTAAGGAGTCGGGCAACATCGGTCTGTTTATCTACGGCATGCTCAACAAGCTGCTCGTTCCCACCGGTCTGCACCACCTCATCTACACCCCGTTCCAGTTCTCCGATGTGGGTGGCACCCTGACGCTGGGCGATCAGGTTATCGCCGGCGCCTATCCCATCCGTGTCGCCGAGATGGCAATGACGGGCCAGCCCTTCTCCGATAGCACGTATTTCAACAGCTACACCTTCAACAACCTGTGGCCCTACATCGGTATCGGTCTCGCCTTTATCTTCACCGCCTACAAGCAGAACAAGGACAAGACCAAGGCCGTTATCATCCCGCTGATCATCACCGCCGTGCTTTCCTGCGTCACCGAGCCCATGGACTTCCTCTTTGTCTTTGCCGCTCCCGTGCTCTTTGTCGTTCACTCGGTTCTTTCCGGTATCTTCCTGGTCCTGCTCAAGGTCCTCTCCGTGCCCGCTTCGACTGCAGGCGGCATCATCAACATCGTGGTTTCCAACCTGGTCCTCGGTGTCGATAAGACCAACTGGCCGGTCATGCTGGTGCTTGGAGTCGTCAACGCCGCTCTGTACTTCTTCCTCTTCACCTTCCTTATCAAGAAGCTCAACCTCCACACGCCTGGTCGCGAGGAAGAGTCCGAGCTTGCTGAGTCCGTTGCCGAGGGCGAGGCCGCCGCGTCTGTCGCGGTGAAGCAGGGCGCTGTTGCCGCGGCCCCCGCAGAGGGCGTCGATGCAGGTATTGCCGACCTGGTCGCAGGTCTTGGCGGCAAGGACAACATCGAGGAGCTCGAGAACTGCTTTACGCGTCTCCGCGTGAACGTTAAGAACCCGGACCTCATCAATGAGGACCTCATCAACCATGTGCCCAACAGCGGCATCAACCGCAACGGCAATAATATCCAGATCATCTTTGGCATGAAGGTCGCCGAGATGCGCGACAAGGTCGAAAACGCAATTGAGAAGGAGCAGTAAACAATGATCATTACTCTGTGTGGTGGCGGATCCACCTTTACCCCCGGCATCGTCAAGTCCATCGCTCTTCGCAAGGACGAGCTCGACGTTGACGAGATTCGTCTGTACGACATCAACGAGGAGCGCCAGCGCAAGATCGGCGTGCTCGTGGACTGGATTCTGCACGAGGACCTCGGCCTGGACATCAAGCTCACGGTGACCACCGACAAGAAGACGGCTTTTACCGACGCGAGCTTCGTGTTTGCCCAGATGCGCGTGGGCGGCTACGCCATGCGCGAGCAGGACGAGAAGATTCCGCTGCGTCACGGCTGCGTTGGTCAGGAGACCTGCGGTTGCGGCGGCCTTGCCTACGGCATGCGTACCATCTTCCCCATGGTCGAGCTGATCGATGACGTCGAGAAGTACGCCAAGAAGGACTACTGGATTCTCAACTACTCCAACCCTGCTGCCATCGTCTCTGAGGGCTGCCGCGTGCTGCGTCCCAACGCTCGCATCATCAACATCTGCGACATGCCGATCGCGATCATCGACGTGGTTTGCGCCGCACTCGATATCGACAAGAAGGATGTCGAGTACGATTACTTTGGCCTCAACCACTTTGGTTGGTTCACCTCGATCCGCCACAAGGGCGAGGAGGTGCTCCCGCAGCTGCGCGAGTACATCAAGGAGCATGAGATTCTGCTGCCCGACTCCTACCTCAAGGGCATGGGCTCGCTCATGGCAAAGAAGCCCGAGGAGGCCACTGACGAGCACCCCGAGCAGAACCGCCACACCAAGGGCAGCTGGTACTACGTCTGGAAGGGCGAGTACGAGATCATGGAGTGCTTCCCGGAGTACCTGCCTAACACGTATCTGAACTACTACCTGCAGCAGAAGGAGTTCGTCGAGCATTCCAACCCCGAGCGCACCCGTGCTAACGAGGTTGAGGAGACGCGCGAGAAGAACCTCTTCGACGGCATCGACCACTACGAGAAGACGGGCGAGATCGACGAGAGCACGTTCTATGCGGGCAGCCACGGCGACTGGATTGCCGATCTGGCTATCGCTCTGAAGAACGACACCAAGCAGCGCTTCCTGGTCATTTGCGAGAACAAGGGCGCTATCCCCAACATGCCCTACGACGCTATGGTCGAGCTGCCTGCCTACATTGGCAAGAATGGCCCCGAGGTCATCAGCCGCGACAACATTCCTCTGTTCCAGCAGGGCCTCATGATGCAGCAGCTGAACTCCGAGAAGCTCGTGGTCGAGGCTACGATCGAGGGTTCTTACGAGAAGGCGCTCAAGGCCTTTACGCTGAACAAGACCGTGCCTTCGATGAAGGTCGCCAAGGAGGTTCTCGACGACATGATCGAGGCCAACAAGGGTTACTGGCCCGAGCTTAAGTAAAAGCAACAGGGTCGCTGGCCGCATACCTGGAGCAATGCCCCGTCCACGTGATTGCGTGGGCGGGGCATTGTCATTTGGTAACGCGTTTTACCAAATATGGCATTTATCTGCGGTAATGTTCTATTTCACCGCCGAGGGTGACATTTCATACCGCCTGCCGAACTGCGTGGAGACCTAACAACTTTTTAGGTCAGTGTTGTGCGTGTAGCAACTTCGCTCGGCCTCGCCTCCGGGCTGCCATGTGAGAGGGGATCTTATGGCTCGACTGCACGTAATGGAACGCAGCCACGCTCAGGCCGTCATGGACGACCTGCACGATGCGCTCGGACGTCGTCTGGCGGTGAGTTCGCTCGCCCCGTGCCCCGTTGAGTTTACGGCAGCGCTCGTCAATCTGTGCTCCACCCAGAGCTGCGGCAAGTGCACGCCCTGCCGCGTGGGCCTGAGCGCGCTGAGCGACCTGCTCGCCGATGTGCTCGAGGGCCGCGCCGACGAGTCCACGCTCAACTTGATTGAGCGCACCGCCCGCACCATCTACCTTTCGAGCGACTGCGCCATCGGCTACGAAGCTGGCGCCATGGCACTCACGGCCATTCGCGGCTTCCGCGACGATTTTGAGCATCACATCCGCGAGCACTCCTGCGGCTTTGACCGCGAGGCCCGCGTCCCGTGCGTTTCGGGCTGCCCGGCGCACGTCGACATTCCCGGGTACATTTCGCTGGTCGAGACCGGCCGCTATGCCGACGCCGTCAAGGTCATCCGCAAGAACAATCCGCTGCCGCTCGTCTGCGGCCTGGTGTGCGAGCATCCCTGCGAGATGCACTGCCGCCGTGGCATGGTCGACGACCCCATGAACATCCTCGCCCTCAAGCGTTTTGCCGTCGAGCACAGTGACCTCAACGACCACAAGCCGCATGTAGTGGACAACACCGGCAAGCGCGTCGCCGTGATCGGCGGCGGCCCGGCCGGCCTTTCCTGCGCCTACTACCTGGCCGTGATGGGCCATAAGGTGACCATCTTTGAACAGCGCCACCACCTGGGCGGCATGCTGCGCTATGGCATCCCCAGCTATCGTCTGCCGCGCGAGCGCCTGCAGGCCGAGATCGACTGGATCTTGAGCGCCGGTATCAACGTGGAACTCGACCACTCCGTGAACGGTGAGGAGCTTGCCCGTCTGCGCGACGAGTTCGATGCCGTCTACCTAGCCATCGGTGCCCACAGCGACAAGAAGCTCGGCCTTCCGGGCGAGGAGGCGCCCGGCGTTGAGTCGGCCGTCAAGATGCTGCGCGCCATCGGTGATGACGAGCTGCCCGACCTGAGCGGCCAACGCGTGTGCGTCATCGGCGGCGGCAACGTTGCCATGGACGTGGCTCGCTCTGCTGTGCGCTGCGGTGCCGAAAAGGTAAGCATCGTCTACCGCCGTCGCATCTGCGATATGACGGCCCAGGACGCCGAGATCGCCGGTGCCCAGGCCGAGGGCTGTGAGGTGCTGGAGCTGACGGCCCCGCTCGCCATCGAGACGGGCGAGGACGGTCGCGTGAGCGGCTGCGCGTGCAGCCGCAGATTATCGGTGAGCCCCGCCGCGGTCGTCCGGCTCCGCGTGCCGCTGCCACGCCCGAGCGCGTCATCCCCTGCGAGCGCGTGTTCGTCGCCATTGGCCAGGACATCGATTCCAAGCCGTTTGAGGAGATGGGCATTGCCTGCAAGTGGGGCTGCGTCGTCACCGATTCGGACGGCGCCGTGCCCAACTTCGATGGCCTCTTTAGCGGCGGCGACTGCCAGACCGGCCCCGCCACCGTCATCCGCGCTATCAATGCCGGCCGCGTGGCGTCGGCAAACATCGACCACTACCTAGGCTTCGACCACAAGATCAAGCTCGAGGTCGAGCTGCCGACCGTCCAGTTTAAGGGTAAGCATGAGTGCGGCCGCTGCGAGCTGGGCGAGCGCGAGGCCGGCGAGCGTATTCACGATTGGAATCTGGTCGAGCAGGGTCTCACCGAGCAGGAGGCGCGCCAGGAGGCAAGCCGCTGCCTGCGCTGCGATCACTTTGGCTTTGGCGCGTTCCGCGGAGGGAGGAACCTGGAATGGTAGAGCCCAACAACACCACTGTCGGCGACAACACCGAAAACGGAGCGCACAATATGGTCAAGCTCACTATCGATAATTGCGAGGTCGTGGTTCCTGAGCACACCACGATCCTGGATGCGGCCAAGTCCGTCGGCATTCAGATTCCCACCCTGTGCTATCTGCGCGATCTGAACGAGATCGGCGGCTGCCGCGTGTGCGTGGTCGAGGTTGAGGGCTGCGACCAGCTGGTTGCCGCCTGCAACAACTACGTGCTCGACGGCATGGTGGTCCACACCAACAGCCCCAAGGCCCGCGAGGCCCGTCGCACCAACGTGCAGCTGCTGCTGTCCCAGCACGATTCGCAGTGCACGAGCTGCGTGCGCAGCGGCAACTGCAACCTACAGACCATCGCCAACGACCTGGGCATCTTCTACCTGCCGTACGAGCAGCACCTGGCACGCGAGGGCTGGGATTTCGATTTTCCCATCATCCGGGAAAACGATAAGTGCATTAAATGCATGCGCTGCATCAAGGTGTGCGAGAGCGTGCAGGGCCTGGGGATTTGGGACCTGACCAACCGCGCCACGCATACCGCCGTGGGTACCCGTGGGCGCGCGCCGATCGGCAAGACCGATTGCGTCGCGTGCGGCCAGTGCATTACGCATTGCCCGACGGGCGCACTGCGCGAGCGCGACGATACCGAGACCGTGTTTGACGCGCTCGCCGATCCCGACAAGATCGTGGTGGTGCAGATCGCGCCGGCCGTGCGTAGCGCTTGGGGCGAGGAACTCGGCATTCCGCGCGAGGAGGCTACCGTCGAGCGCCTGGCTTGCGTGCTGCGTCGCGCGGGCTTTGAATACGTGTTCGATACCGATTTCTCGGCCGACCTCACCATTATGGAGGAGGGCTCCGAGCTGCTCGGGCGCCTGGGCGCCGCCGCCAAGGGCGAAGGTGACAGCCGCGGCTGGCCCATGTTTACGAGCTGCTGCCCGGGTTGGGTTCGCTTTGTGAAGGCGCGTTATCCGGAGTTTGTCGACAGCCTGTCCACGTCCAAGTCGCCGCAGCAGATGTTCGGCGCCATCGCCAAGACCTACTACGCCAAGGTGCTGGGCGTGGAGCCCGAGCGTCTGTTCGTGGTGTCCGTTATGCCGTGCACGGTCAAGAAGGCCGAGTGCGCGCTGCCGAGCATGATGGGCGAGGGCGGCGCGCCCGATGTGGACGTTGCGCTGACGGTGCGCGAGATGGTGCGCATGATCCGCGCGAGCCACGTGAGCGTGGACACGCTGGTTGAGGAGCCGCTCGATACGCCGCTGGGCTTTGGCACGGGCGCGGGTGTGATCTTTGGCGCCACGGGCGGCGTGATGGAGGCCGCCGTGCGCTCGGCCTATTACCTGGTGACGGGCAAGAACCCCGACGCCGACTTCTTTACCGACGTGCGCGGCCTGGACGGCTGGAAGGAAGCCGTGGCCGATATCGATGGCACCAAGGTGCGCGTCGCCGTGGCGCACGGGCTGGGCAACGCCGCCCGTCTGCTCGACGCGATTCGCGACGGTCGCGTGAGCTATGACTTCGTTGAGGTCATGGCGTGCCCGGGCGGCTGCGTCGGTGGCGGCGGTCAGCCCATCCACGACGGCTGCGAGCTGGCAGCTGAGCGCGGCCAGGTGCTGTGGGGCCTGGATGCGAAGGCGGACATTCGCTTCTCGCACGAGAACCCCGATGTCCAGGCATGCTACCGCGAGTTTTTGGGCGAGCCGCTCTCGCCGCTGGCCGAGGAGCTGCTGCATACCGACCATCACGCCTGGTCGATGCCTAACGAAGGGATGTGCTAACGATGCGCGCGTTTGAATTTGAGCTTTCGCGCCGAGGGTTTGCCTCGGCGCTTGCCGCGGGCGCGCTGTCGCTTGCGTTGGCTGGCTGCAGCGGCGGGGCTGCGGGGGCGGGCTCTGCCGGGTCTGCGCCGAGCGGCGCTGCCGCCGAGTCGGTCGAGGTGCACGTCGCCTCGCTCAAGGGGCCGACGTCAATCGGTCTGGTGCAGTTTATGGACCAGGCGGCGAACGGCGAGACAGATAACGAGTTCGACTTTGCGATCAGCGCCGCTGCCGACGAGATCGTGCCCAAGGTCATTCAGGGCGATGTCGATATTGCCCTGGTGCCCGCCAACGTGGCGAGCGTGCTCTACAACAAGACCGAGGGCGCGGTGCAGGTCATCGACATCAATACGCTCGGCGTGCTGAGCGTGGTGACGGGCGACGCGGGCGTGATCTCGTTTGGCGACCTGGCGGGCCGCACCGTCTATATGACGGGCAAGGGCACCACGCCGGAGTACGTCATGAACTACCTGCTGGAGCGCGCAGGTCTGACTGGCCAGGTGGCGCTTGAGTTTAAGAGCGAACCCACCGAGGTGCTGTCGGCCCTGCTTGCCGACCCGTCCGCCGTGGGCGTGCTGCCGGAGCCGTTCAAGACAGCTGCCATCGCAAAGAGCGAGGGCAAGCTGTCGGCTCCGGTAAGCCTGACCGATGTGTGGGACGAGCTGGTAGGAGACACGGGCTCGCGCTTGCTGACGGGTGTGACCGTGGTGCGCCGCGCGTTTGCCGAGGAACATCCCGAGGCCGTGGCGGAGTTCTTGAGCTGCCATGCGGCGAGCGTTAAGGCTGTCAATGCGGCGCCAGCAGACTGGGCGCAGGCCGTGGTCGATGCCGGCATCGTGGATAACGCCAAGATCGCCGAGAAGGCGATTCCCGGGTGCATGCTCGTGTGCCAGACGGGGAAAGATATGAAGGCGGCGCTCGGTGGGTACCTGCAGGTGCTGGCCGATGCGGACGCGAGTGCCGTGGGCGGTAAGCTCCCGGCTGACGATTTTTACTACATGGAGTAGCCCGTGCGTGCGTTTGCTCGACACATGACTGAGCGTGCGAAGGCGGTGGCGGCAGTGGGTGCCGTCGCCGCCTTTTGGCTTGCCGTGTGGATCTTTGCGGCGTCGCTGGTGGCGCAGCCGCTGATCTTGCCGGGGCTGGGTGCTGTTGCCTTGGCGCTTCTGCGCCTGGTGTGCGATGGCGGTACCTGGGCGATTTTGGCGGGCTCGGGCGCGCGGATACTGGGCGGGCTGGCGCTTGCCGCGGTGTGTGGTGGTGTGTTTGCCGGGATTTCGTCACGTTCGCGGGCGTTTGCGCACCTGGTGGCTCTGGCGCTGTCGTTTGTAAAGGCGACACCGGTCGCCTGCGTGGTGGTCCTGTTGCTAATCTGGCTGGGGTCGGCGCGCGTGAGCATCGCGGCAGTCTTTTTGATGGCGCTGCCGGGCGTGTATTTTTCGCTGGCCGAGGGCTTGGCACAGGTGAATAAACCGCTGGAGCAGATGTTCCGTCTGCATGGCGTGCGCGGCTGGCGACTGTTTTGCGCCCACACCTGGCGTGAGGTGCTGCCGTTTGTGCTTTCGTGCGCGAAGGCGGTCATCGGCATGAGCTGGAAGGCCGGTGTAGCGGCGGAGCTCATCGGCATGGCGACGGGCACCGTGGGTGAGCGCATCTATCAGGCAAAGCTTTTGATTGAGACGGCAGATCTGCTGGCGTGGACCGTGTTGGTCGTTGCCGCCTCGTGGGCGTGTGAGCGCGTGCTGGTGTGGCTGCTGCGGGTTTCGGGGCCCGTGGCGTGGCGCGCGGCCGTGCGGGCGCATGGGCATGGATTGCGTGGGCGTGCGGGGGCTGCGAGCGATGGCACTTCAGCGGAGCTTGCGCTTGCCGTGGGCGATCGCGCGCCCTGGGCGCCGGCGCTGGATGGTCTGGTGCTCAACTTGCCCGCGGGTGGGCGTATCTGTGTGATGGGCGCTTCGGGCACGGGCAAGTCGACGCTGCTTTCGTTGGCAGCGGGGGAGTGCGCGCCGTGCTCGATGGTGTTTCAGGATGCACGCTTGGTCGAGTCCGCCGCGGCGCTGGATAACGTGCTGGTGTGCGCCGACGCGCGCGTGGACGCCTCGAGTGCCGCGGCCCTGTTGCGCCTGCTGGTGCCGGGGGTCGATGTGCATGCTCGTGTGGCCGAGCTCTCGGGCGGGCAGCGCCGTCGCGTCGAGATTGCCCGAGCCCTGCTGTGTCCGGGCGGCGCAGTGATTCTGGACGAGCCCTTTACCGGCCTAGATACCGCTGCGCGCGACGCATGCGCCGAGGCTGTGCTCGACTTGCTCGACGGCCGCATGCTGTTGCTTGCTACGCACGATGCCGTCGACGCTCAGGCCCTCAATATCTCGGACATCATCACGCTCTAAATACTTACTCAGCAACAAAATGATCCGTTTTTTCTCCGTCCCCATAGGGTTGGGTATGGTATTCTATCTGCGGGGTAATACTTAGGATTACCAAGTAATACCAACGCAGTAGAAACAAACTCCAGATGCGGGCCAATCGGGTTGCCTTCACAGCCCGTCGCCCAGCCGCGTGGCCCGCATCTATCCGCACCACCGTCGTTTCAAAAAGGAAGCGCCATGGCAGAACACATGACCCCGGTTGTCGCGAAGGTCTTGCCCGAAGAAAAGGCAGCCTTCGCGGCGGCAACTCAGCTCGTGGGCACCACGCCGTCCAACGCCATTCGCATGTTTATCGCCGCGTTCAATCGTTGTGGCACCTTTCCGTTCGACATTTCGCCCAGCGGGGCCTTTGGCAAAGACTGTCCCCAACAGCTAGTCGTTGAAGAACGTCCCCAATGACTAGTCGTTGGGAGGAGGTCGGCATGCTCAATGCGCTGGTTTGGGCGCTTGCCTGTTTTGGCGTCGTCGCTGCCGATATCGCCCTGAGCATGGTTTTGTTCTCAGCTCTGGGCGTCGCATCGGTGTTCATGGGCTTTTCGATTGACGACCTCGATATTCAATTGCTTCAGGCTGCCGCGCAGATGGCGTCGTTTTTGATGGCGCTGCTGTGGTGGCGTTATCTGTGGCCGCGCTCGTTTATGACGCGCTGGCAGGGCGAGCGCCCGCTTGGCGGGGGAGCAGGCAAAGCATGGAGGCGCATCGCCTGCGTTATCGTGATTGGCCTTGCCCTGCAGGTGGTCGTTGGCTACGTGACCGACGCCGTGCTGTCGCTGTTGCCGGAGGCCGCGGCCGACTACAGCGAACTTGTCGAGGAGACGGGCATGGGTGACACGAGCTATCTGGCCGTCCTGACCACGGTGCTCGGCGCTCCGTTTTGCGAGGAGTTGCTGGTGCGCGGCATCATTTTTGAGTTTTCGCTCCGAGCGTTTAATCCACAGTGCCGTCCGCTCTGGAAGCGCCGGCGCCGCGCGAACGCGCAAGACAGCGCCATAGTGCCCTGGGCGGCCCCGAGTACCTGGGGCATCGCCGCGGCGATTGTGCTGCAGGCGGCAATCTTCGGCTTTATGCACATGAACTGGGTGCAGGGCTGCTATGCGGGCGCTGCCGGCCTCATTTTTGGCTGGGTGCTCGTGACGACCGGAAAGCTCCGCTACACGATCCTGCTGCACTTTGCCTTTAATGCCGGGTCGTATCTCATGACGTTGCTCTGGTTTGTGAACACGCCGCTCGATGTGGCAATTACGGTCGCTATCGCCGGCGTCATCCTGGTGGAGGCAATGCGCTCGCTGCGCCACGCATGCGAGATGGGCATAGTGACAGCACCGCTGCCCTAGTTGCGGCGTCCGCCTCCGTTGGCGCCTTGACGTCCCTGAGCCGCGCGATTGCGACCAGCAGTGTTCTGCGCACGCGACATGCCGCCGTGCCCCTTGCTGCCCTTGGGGCCCTTGCCGGCGCCACCGTGGGCCTTGCCGCCCTTCTTGCCGTTGCCATGCCCGCCGCCAGCAGACGTCTCGCCCGGGCGTGGCGGCACGGGGCGAATCAGGCAATGTTTGGTGTAGCCAATCAGATCGCGGCGGCCGGCTTTCTCCAGTGCCTCGCGCACGAGCTTGTAGTTCTCGGGCTTGCGATATTGGATGAGCGCGCGCTGCATGGCCTTCTCGTGCGGGTCGCGCGCCACATAGATCGGCTGCATGGTGCGCGGGTCAACGCCGGTGTAGTACATGCAGGTGCTCATCGTGGACGGGGTGGGGTAGAAGTCCTGCACCTGCTCGGGCATGTAGCCCATGTCGCGTACGGCCTCGGCAAGGTCCACGGCTTCCTTCATCGTTGAACCGGGGTGGCTCGAGATTAGGTATGGCACTACGTACTGCTTGAGTCCGTATTCACGGTTCAAGCGCTCAAATTTGCGACAGAACGCGTCATAGACGGCGCGGCTCGGCTTGCCCATCACGGACAGCACCGCGTCGCTCACGTGCTCGGGCGCTACGCGTAGCTGACCCGAGACATGGTGCTCCAGCAGCTCGCGCAAAAACTCGTCCGAGGCATCGGCCATGGTGTAGTCAAAGCGGATGCCGCTTCGTACAAAGACCTTCTTGACGCCCGGCAGCTGGCGCAAGTCGCGCAGCAGCTGCGTGTAGCCGCTCTCGTCGACCACCATGTTCTTGCACACGCTCGGCCATAGGCAGCGCTTGTTCTTGCACACGCCGTGTTTGAGCTGCTTGTCGCAGGCCGGGCGGCTAAAGTTGGCCGTCGGTCCGCCCACGTCGTTGATGTAGCCCTTAAACTCGGGGTCGTGTGTGAGCAGCTCGGCCTCGCGCATGATCGAGTCGTGGCTGCGCATCTGCAGCACGCGGCCCTGGTGGAAGGTGAGGGCGCAAAACGAGCACTCGCCAAAACAGCCGCGGTTGGAGCTAATGGAAAACTTGATCTCGGCAAAGGCCGGCACGCCGCCCGCCGCGTCGTAGTCGGGATGCCAATCGCGTGCGTAGGGGAGCTCGGCCATCTCGTCCATCTCATCGGTGGTGAGTGTTGCCGACGGCGGGTTCTGTACCACATAGACGCTGTTGGGGTAGGGCTCTACCAGGCGATGTCCGGTGATGGGGTCCATATTCTGCTGCTGCACGTTAAAGCTGCGCGCGTAGTTGAGCTTGTCGGCGGCAAGGTCGTCCCAGCTGGGAAGCAGGTCGTAGTCATAGACCTCGTCGAGCGAGCTGGTGCGGTAGACGGTGCCGTTGATATAGGTGATCTGATCGACGGGCAGTCCGGCGTCGAGCGCGTCGGCGATCTCGACGATCGCGTGCTCGCCCATGCCGTAGATGAGGATGTCGGCGCCCGAGTCGAGCAGTACCGAGCGCTTGAGCTTGTCCTGCCAGTAGTCGTAGTGGGCCAGGCGGCGCAGGCTTGCCTCGATGCCGCCGATGATGATGGGAGCGTCCTTGAACGTCTGGCGGATGAGGTTGCCGTAGACCGTGACGGCACGATTGGGGCGGTGCCCCTCCTCGCCACCGGGGGTATAGGCGTCGGTGTGGCGGCGGTGCTTGGTCACCGAATAGTGGTTGACCATGGAGTCCATGTTACCGGCACTGACGAGAAAGCCCAGGCGAGGCTCGCCGAGCACCGTGATGCTGGCGGGGTCGGTCCAGTCGGGCTGGCAGATAATGCCCACTTTGTAGCCGTGCGCGTCGAGTACGCGGCTGATGATGGCCATACCAAAGCTGGGGTGGTCCACGTAGGCGTCGCCGCAGATGTAGACGAAGTCACACTGGTCCCAACCGCGCGCGTCCATATCGGCGCGGCTGACGGGGAGGAACTTATCGCGGCCCGGGCGCCAGGGACGGGCGGGCGCTGCCGGGGTATGAGCGGCGTGGCCGCCCTGGGCCTTGCCGCCGCGCTTTTGCTGCTGGCCCTGTTTGCCCTGCTGACTGCGCTGGTTATTCTGAGCGTGCTGAGGCTTTTTTGCCACGATCCCTCCCGGTGTTTGTATGCTGCACGTAATTGTAACCAGTCTTTTTGGGACGGGGCTAAAAAGACTGGTGGAGTACATGGGCTGGCGGATCGGCGTGTCGATGCGGATGCCGTTTGTTTCCAGACTGTGTATCCCCGTGTCGAAGGGGCCGTCTCGCGCGCACGCCATGTTGTCAATGGGTTACAGTATGAACGGCGGCTATGTTTCCGCCAACGCACGAGAGAGTCGTCAACAAGGAGGATGCACGACGATGCAGCGTGCCAAACAGATATCGGAGTCCATCGAACTGGGCATTATCCTGGCGCTCGCCGGCGGCTTTATGGATGTGTATTCGTACATTGGGCGCGACCATGTTTTCGCAAACGCGCAGACGGGCAACATCCTGCTTGTGGGCGTGAGCATCTCGGAGGGCAATTGGGCACTTGCGGGGCGCTACTTCTTCCCCGTGGTGTCGTTTGCCGTGGGCATTATGCTTGCCGACCTGGTACACGAGCGGTTTGGCAGCGTGATTCACTGGCGCCAGGTGACGGTGTTCTTTGAAGCCGTCATCTTGCTGGGCGTGAGCTTTATCCCCGGTGGCGATTTCAACCTGCTCGCCAACTGCCTTACCTCGTTTGCTTGCGGTATGCAGGTCGAGAGCTTCCGCAAGATTCATGGACACGGCATCGCTACGACCATGTGCATCGGCAACTTGCGCAACGCCCTGCAAAACGTGGACGACTATATCATCACCCACAAGCGCGGCTTTTTGGAAAACGGCGCACTGTACTTTGGCGTGATCTTCACCTTTGTGTTTGGCGCCGTGCTGGGCAACTGGTGCATTGAGCGCATGGGGCTGCACGCCATTGCGGTGGCGAGCATGCTGCTGTTTATCGCGTTTGCCATCATGTTTATCGATCGCGAACGCGACTTGCACAGGAAATGGGCCCGCATCGTAGCTGACTGGCAGACCACGAGTCTTAAGCGCTAAGGTGCATGTTCGTAACAACATTCAGGAGCCAGAAAAACTATCTAGCTCCTGAATGTTGTTACGAACTGCTTTTTGCGATTTATTCGAGATGCTCTTCAATCCGAGCCCTAAGAAGGGCAATGGCTGTAGGTATTCCAATTGCGGCGGCTAATTCGGCTTTATCCAAAACCTGTATGCTAAAGCACGATTGTTTATCACATTGAAGGACGATAACTGAAGATAGCTTCACTTCCTGTTGGCTGAATATATCGTAATCTCCAAATAGGAAGTTACCTTTTATTGCGTAATTCGGTATGTTCGTTACGCACTTCATCTCAAGTCTGTTTAGACCATAATCGAACACCGCAACTTCCTTGTGTTCGATGATGAGCGCAACCCTGGGCATGTTGCTAAAGCCACCGTCGACGACAGTGAAGAGTTTTTCATTCGCATCGTCATAAACGGTATATTTAAGACTCGATAGCTGTCCTAGTGGACCCGTGAACCCATGTCTTTTGATGTTGAGGTTGTCTCCCGCTGGGTTGATGAGAGCCAGAGTATGCGGATAAGGATTACCTTCAATTGAGATTCGATATTCGTTTGTAGCCGTCTTGCTCGATTTAGGACCAGTAGCCATCACGCGTCATCGCCTCGATCGAATTGGAACCGTCTTCTACTTCGTGCGGAGAATTGCGCTGTACGTTGCGGTATATGCAGCTGCAATAACCGCATGGGCAATTTCTAACAAAATGAATGACGCTATTTGCTGCATGCATTTTATTTACTATAAAGTATCCTTTTATAAACGTATTGTCAAACATATATTGCTAAAACAGAAACAATTTATAGACTGAGTTGGTCGTATTCTTTGGGCGATTGCTCCTATAATCTAGCCTTCGCTGCTGTCGGGAGGGAAGGACTGGGGCTCCGTTATTATGTTGAAACGCTTTAACACTTTTGACGTTCTCATGCGTTTTTTGTTTCAAAAGCGTTAGGATGGGACTCATAGCGTGGGGCGTAATGGGCGCCCCGCACACGATGGGAGGCTATCAATGGCTAATCGTTTCGTTCTCAACACCATTTCTTATCATGGTTCCGGCGCCATCAAGGAGATCCCCGGCGAGCTCCAGCGTCGTGGCTACAAGAAGATCTTCGTCTGCTCCGACCCCGATCTGGTCAAGTTTGGCGTTACCGCTAAGGTGACCGACGAGCTCGACGCCGCCGGTATTGCTTGGAGCCTCTACTCCGAGATCAAGCCCAACCCCACCATCCAGAACGTCAAGGACGGCGTCGAGGCCTTTAAGGCCGCCGAGGCTGACGCTATCGTGACCATCGGTGGTGGCTCCTCCATGGACACCGCCAAGGCTATCGGCATCATCATCAACAACCCCGAGTTCGCCGATGTCCGCAGCCTCGAGGGCGTTGCTCCGACTAAGAACCACGCTGTGTTCACCATCGCCGTGCCGACGACCGCCGGTACTGCCGCCGAGGTGACCATCAACTACGTTATCACCGACCCCGAGAAGGTCCGCAAGTTCGTGTGCGTCGATACCAACGACGCCCCCGAGGTCGCCGTCGTCGACCCCGACATGATGGCTTCCATGCCCGCCGGCCTGACCGCTTCCACCGGCATGGACGCTCTGACCCACGCCATCGAGGGCTACACCACCAAGGGTGCTTGGGAGCTCTCCGACATGTTCCACTTTGAGGCTATTAAGCTGATCAGCGAGAACCTGCGCGACTCTGTCGCCGAGGCCAAGTCCGGTCAGCCCGGCTCCGGCCGCGAGGGTATGGCTCTTGGCCAGTATGTCGCCGGCATGGGCTTCTCCAACGTCGGCCTGGGCATCGACCATGCCATGGCTCACACCCTGTCCGCTCACTACGACACTCCGCACGGCGTCGCTTGCGCCATGCTGCTGCCGATCGCCATGGAGTTCAACAAGCCGGTTTGCGCTGAGCGCCTGGCCAAGGTTGCCGTCGCCATGGGCGTTGACACCACGGGTATGAGCACCGACGAGGCTGCTGACGCCGCCATCGCCGCCGTCAAGCAGCTTTCCGCCGACGTGAACATCCCGCACGTCTGCGAGGTCATGAAGGCCGACGAGATCGAGGTCCTGGCCAAGGACGCCATGGCCGACGCCTGCTTCCCGGGTAACCCGCGCGAGGCGACGCTCGACGACGTCATTGAGCTCTTCAAGAAGATTTGCCCGGCTGAGTAAATTACTCCCGTCGGCGGTCCCGGGCTTCCCTCCGGGCGCGTCCTCGGACATGTAAAAGGCCCCGCTGCGCGCGTTGCGCGGCGGGGTCTTTTACGTCCTGCGGAATGCGCCCGGAGGGAAGCCCGGGATCGCCTGCGTTCTTTTCTCAGATGCCGGGGTGCCGGAAAGGCGGGATGTGAGGGGCGCATTGTTGGATGGCGCCTTGTATCTGCTTATCGTGGCGGGCGCAGTTCTGGGGAGCTCGATGGGTCATCTCGCTAGGTAAAAAGATAGTTCGCGGTGGTATTGTTGCTGTGGGTTTAATTCGATATGAAAGGGTGACTTTGGTGTCCAAGATGGATTCTACGCTCTCCTATATTACTGACCAGTTGAAGGCGCTTACCTCGATTGCTTCGCCTACGGGCTATACCCGTGCGGCGACTGATTATCTGATGGAGGCCCTGCGCGATATGGGGTTTGGGCCCGAGCGTTCTAATAAGGGCAACGTGCTCGTTGAGCTTGGTGGCGAGGGTGAGCCGCTCGTACTGGCGAGCCATGTCGATACCCTGGGCGCCATGGTGCGCTCCATTAAGGACAATGGTCGCTTGCGTCCCACGACGCTCGGCGGGCATCAGTGGTCTACGGCCGATGGCGAGAACTGCACCGTCTACACGCGTGACGGCAATGTGTATACGGGCGTGGTTCTCAATACCGAGCCTTCGGCGCACGTGGCCGACGAGCCGGTCAAGACCATCGAGAAGAACATGGAAATCCTGCTCGATGAGAATGTCGACAACAAGGACGACGTGCTTGAGCTGGGCATTCAGACTGGTGACATCATCGCTATGGATCCGCGCACCACGGTGACGGAGAGCGGCTACATCAAGAGTCGTTTCCTTGACGACAAGCTGTCCGCGTCGATTCTGCTGGGTTTGGCCCGCGCCGTTGCTGGCGGCGAGGTGACGCTTTCGCGCAAGGTATCGCTGCTCTTTACCGTGTACGAGGAGGTCGGTCACGGCGGCGCTTTCGTGCCGGCCGATACGCGCGAGATGATCAGCGTTGACATGGGCTGCGTGGGCGACGACCTGGGCTGCACCGAGCGCATGGTGTCGATTTGCGCCAAGGATTCGGGTGGCCCCTACAACTACGATCTGGTGACCACGCTGTCCAATATCGCGCGCGAGCTTAAGCTCGATTACGCCATCGACGTGTACCCGCATTACGGTTCCGACGTCGAGGCCACGCTTTCGGCCGGCTATGACATTCGCCATGGCCTGATCGGCCCAGGCGTGTATGCGAGCCACAACTACGAGCGCAGCCACATCGACGGTGTGCGTAACACCTTTGAGCTGGTCCGCGCCTACGTCCAGCGCTAACGATGCAGCGGCCTCGGCTGACACAATAGTGCCGACCGAGGCCGTCCTCTCTAACTTGCGGTGAAATAGGGACTGTTTGGCGGTTTTAAACGCTTAAACAGTCCCTATTTCACCGCAACTTATAAAGGGGATGGGGCTATTTGATGGCTGCCGTAACGGTGCCGCCGCCCAGGACGATGTCGCCCCGATAGACGACGACGGCCTGTCCGGGGGCGATGGCGCGCTGCGGCTCGTCAAAGGTCAGCAACATTTGCCCGTCTTCGCCGCGCGTAAGGATCGCTGCCTGGTCTTTCTGTCGGTAGCGGTACTTGGCGCCCACGCGGATGCCGCCGGCATCCAGCTCGGCTTCCATGTGGTCGGCAGGGGCGCTCCAAATCCAGTCGTTGGCCGTGAGCGCCGTGGCCGTCAGGTCCTCGGCCTCGCCCAGATGCACGGTGTTGTTGACGGCGTCGACACCCGTTACGTACACGGGATGCGCCATCGCGACGCCCAGGCCTTTGCGCTGGCCGATGGTGTAGCGCAGCGCGCCGTTGTGGCGCCCGACCACGCTGCCGTCGCGCCACACAATGTCGCCCGGTGCAGCGGGATGTCCGCAGCGGCGCTCGATATAGCCCGCGTAGTTACCGTCTGGAATAAAGCAGATATCCTCGCTTTCGGCCTTCTTGGCGTTGATGAAGCCCTGCTCGGCGGCAATCCGGCGCACGTTGCGCTCCTTGTCCAGACCCGCCAGCGGAAAAATCATGCGCGCCAGACGCTCCTGCGTAAGCGAATACAAAAAGTAACTCTGGTCCTTTTTGGGGTCCTCGCCGCGATGCAGCTGCCAGGTGCCGTCTGCCGCCTGGCTTGTTTTGGCGTAATGGCCCGTGGCGATGTAGTCGCAGCCCATGTCCAGCGCTGCATCGAGCAGCGCGCCAAACTTAATGTGGCGGTTGCAGATAATGCACGGATTGGGCGTCAGCCCCTCCTGGTAGGCGTTCACAAAGCGCTCGATTACGTTACGGTCGAAGGTTTGCTGCAAGTCGAGCACATGGTGGGGAATGCCTATGCGCTCGGCGACGGCCTCTGCGTCGGCGATGTCGCGGTCGACCTTACTCATGCCCGTGGCGGGGTCGGGTGCGGGGCAGGTGAGGCGCATGGTGGCGCCGACACATTCGTAGCCCTGGCTTTTGAGCAGATACGCGGTCACGCTGGAATCGACGCCGCCGCTCATGGCGACGAGCACGCGCTTGTTGTGCATGAGGAGGTTCTCCTTGGTGGCATGTGGCCAAAAAAGAAAAGCGGCGCGGGAGGCTGGTTCCGCGCCGCAGACATTGTAGCAAGTTCGGACGTCTCGTGGGGCATCCTGTTGGGATGAGCTCAGGCTGCCAGAAGAGAGGGGAGACCGGCGTGCCTTGGACTCGTTCTAAGAACGAGAAGCTCTAGTCCTGGAAGAGCGCCGTGGACAGGTAGCGCTCGCCGGTGTCGGCGAGCAGCGCCACGATGGTCTTGCCTTCGTTCTCGGGGCGCTTGGCCAGCTGCAGAGCGGCCCAGACGGCGGCGCCGGACGAAATGCCCACGAGCACGCCTTCCTTGTGGCCCACGGCGCGGCCGGTGGCAAAGGCATCGTCGTTCTCGACGGGGATGATCTCGTCATAGACCTGGGTGTCGAGGACGTCGGGCACAAAGCCGGCACCGATACCCTGGATCTTGTGCGGGCCGGCCTGGCCCTTAGAGAGCACCGGGGAGGTGGCGGGCTCGACGGCGACGACCTGAATCTCGGGGTTTTGCTCCTTGAGGAACTCGCCCACGCCGGTCACGGTGCCGCCGGTGCCGACGCCGGCGACGAAGATGTCGACCTTGCCGTCGGTGTCGTCCCAGATCTCGGGGCCGGTCGTGGCCTTGTGAATGGCCGGGTTCGCGGGGTTCACAAACTGGCCGGCGATGATGCTGTTGGGAGTTTCCTTCTGCAGCTCCTCCGCCTTGGCGATAGCGCCCTTCATGCCCTTGGAGCCGTCGGTGAGCACGAGCTGTGCGCCGTATGCCTGCATGAGCTTGCGGCGCTCGACGGACATGGTCTCGGGCATAGTGATGATCACCTTGTAGCCGCGGGCCGCCGCCACCGAGGCGATGCCGACGCCGGTGTTGCCGCTCGTGGGCTCGATGATGGTGTAGTCGCCACCGCGCACGAGCTTGCCGGCCTTCTCGGCCTCGTCAATCATGTTCTTGGCGACGCGGTCTTTGACGGACCCGGCGGGGTTGAAGTATTCCAATTTGACGAGCACACGGGCCTTGAGGTCCTCGTCGGCCTCGAAGTGGGTGAGCTCCAGAAGCGGGGTGTGGCCGATAAGCTGATCGATGGACGTGTAAACATTGCTCATGGTGAACCTCCAAAGTGTTCAAATGACTGGATACCGTGTGGTTTTACGGTGTGTGTGGCAGCGAAACCCACAAACCTTATAGGTTGTTCGTTTTGCTGTTGGCAAGCATAGTAGACAGTAAAGCCTAGTAACGCAATAGGAAATAGAAGATTATTACGAGTCGATTAACCATCTTGACGGGAATAGGTATTTTCAAAACCAATTTTTCGGCTAGAATTTCTACGAATTAAAAGACCGAAAGGCAGCTATATATATGTTGGTTTCCACAAAGGGCAGATATGCCCTGCGCGTTATGGTCGACCTGGCCGAGCACCAGGCGACAGGCCGTATCCCGCTTAAAGAGATTGCGGCGCGTCAGGGTATTTCGGAGAAGTACCTCGAGAATATTCTGGCTACGCTCGTGCGCGCCAACATGCTCTCGGGCATGCGCGGCAAGGGCGGCGGCTATGTGCTCACGCGCCCGCCCGAGCAGTACACGGTGGGCGAGATCTTGCGCCTGACCGAGGGCAGCCTGGCGCCGGTCGCCTGCCTGGATGGCGACTGCAAGGGTTGTTCGCGCTCTGACGAGTGCCCCACGCTCGACGTGTGGAAGAACCTGGACAAGCTTATCAACGACTACCTCGACGGTGTGACGCTCGATCAACTTGTCGCTCCCAACGAAGGCTACGATTACGTCATCTAACCCACACCTGCCATTTGGGGACGGGGTGGAAATGGCAGATTCTCTCGCCCTTTGAGACTTGGCAAATAAGAAGGCCGCCCATTTTTGTGATGGGCGGCCTTCGTTTTGGGCTGTTGAGACGGGCGCGGCCGGAATGGCCGTTTTAGCCCTCGGCGATGCTGTCGAGGATGCTGCGCATGATGGACACCAGGATGCTGCCCATAAAGGCCGATCCAAAGCTGGCGATGGAGATACCCGCGCCCAGCAGATTGACCGACAGATAGCTGGCCAGCTCGAGCATAAAGCTGTTGACTACGAGCTGAAAAATACCCAGCGTAATGATCGTGAGCGGCAGCGAGATAACCGTCAGAAACGGCTTGACGAGCGAATCGACGATGTTCAGGAACAGTCCCACGAAGGCGAAACAGACCCAGGCCTCGGCAAAACCGAAGGGCTGGATGCCGGGGACGAGGAACGTGGCAATCGCGATGGCGATCGAGGTAAAGAGCCAGTTAAGCATAAAGCGCATGGTGTGAATCCTTTCTTGCGCAGGGTGCGTCGGTGTCGCGTGAAGCGGTTTGCTGCGGCGGCTTGGACGGCCGCTCGGGTGTGCCGCCTTGTTCGGCCGCCCATTGTCTCAGATATTCGTGGAGCTTACGTGCGCATTCGGTTTCAAAACGGCGTTCGTCCTGAAAAACGCGCCGCTGGCAGAGAGTCTTGTCGCTTTAGTTTGGTGGTGTGCTACACTGCTACGGGCAAAAGCCACAGGCGTTGCCCTATTGCATAGAACGGGCGAACGATGCCCGATGTCAGTATCAACTTCGATGCCTTATGGCGGGTTTGGCGGTGATCGATGAATATCGAGAACATGTTTGACAAGCCTGATGTCAAGCAGCTGGTCCACGCATTTAGTCTTTTGGATGACGAGAAGGATATCCAGGCGTTTTTGACCGATATCTGCACGCCGCGCGAGATCTGCGATCTTTCGCAACGTCTGCAGGTTGCGCGTTATCTGGATGAGGGCGAGCCTTATGTTGAGGTTCAGGCCCGCACCGGCGCTTCGTCCACTACGGTGAGCCGCGTGTCCAAGGCACTCAACGGCGAGTACGGCGGCTATCGCAAGATCCTCATCAAGCTGGAGGATGGCGAGTAGGCCAGCGGCAACAAACGAATTGCGCAGAACCGTCCCTTCGGGGGCGGTTTTTTGATCCTTTGGGGACGGAGGAAAACGGATCACTGGGTTAGACTGACCTCCTCGGTGATCCATTTTCCTCTGTCTCCAAGGGGTCAAATCTGTTGGCGTGGGGCAAATCTGTCCGCGCGGGCGGGTAGGATGGAAGCATTGAATATTGCGAACGGTTTGAGTGGAGGACCATGCCTGTTCGAATCTATACCACCAACGCCGGCGCGGATTTGAGCGATGCCGAGGCGGCGCTGCTTGCCGACCTTATTGCCCGCCACGGGCGTGCCGTGCTGCTGGCGCCAACGTTTGCCGAGCTCGACCTGTGCCGTCATGATGCGGCGGAAGCCGGCGTTTCGCTGGGTATTGACTACAAGACGCCTACATCGTGGCTTCGCTCGCTTTGGGAGCTTTTGGGCGACGGGCGCGGTTTCGTCGACAACCTGCAGCGCCAGATGCTGTTTTCGGACATGGTAGCGCGCCTCGACGACGCCGACCTGCAGCCGCTTTCGCGCAGCCAGGGCACGGTGCGTATGCTCGCGCGTATGGCTCGCGATGTGCTGCCGGGTGTGGCAGGGACAGGCACCGAGCGTTGCTGCGACAACGTTTGCAAGCCCAAGCCCAAAAGCGACGCCGAGGCTCGCGTGTTTGAACTTTTGTGCGCCTATGCGCGCGGTTTGGACCGTCGAGATATGGTCGAGCCCTGCGAGGCGGCTGACATTATGGCCGGCGCTTTGGCCGACAACCTGCCGGGGTGCGCCCGCGCCGTTTGCGTGCGCGGCGTCACGTCATTTACGTATAGCCTGCTCGAGCTGCTGTCCGCCGTGGCAAACAACGGGGGAGAGGTTGTCGTGCTGCTTGCCCGCGAGCAAGCGGCGATGCGCGAGGAGCTTGCCGCGGCATTTGATGTCCGCGGTGTGCTGTTTGAGATCGCGCCGCTGGGGGAGGGCGCCGCCGCGCCCCAGACTGCCTCCAAGTCCGCTGCTCAGCCTGCCTTTATTGAGGTCGCCGGCCCCCATGCCCGTGCCCATGCTTATGCGGACGTCATCGATAAGTTGGTGAAAGCGCACAAGGAGTCCAAGGACGATAAAGTTGCTGCAACACCCGCCGACCCCGTACGCGTGCTCGTTGTTTCTGCCCGGGCACCCCAGCTGTTCGGCGAGCTTGCCGCTCGTTTGGCGGCGCGCCACGTTGCTGCCGAGACGGCCGAGTTCACGGCGTTTTCCCAATCCATTGCGGGCAGGCAGTTCACGGCGCTCGCCAACCTGATCGAGCGTATGAAGGCCGCCGACGAAGGGGCAGCTTCTAAGACTGAGTGGTGGCCCGCTCCGGAGCTTACCGACTGGATTTACAGCCCGCTTTCGGGTGCCGACGCCGCCAGCGCGCGCACGTTCGACAAGAATATGCGACTGTCGCGCAGCAAGACCACTGCGGGCGTCAAGAGCCTGCTGCAGAGCGTGCAGGGCCAGGTGAGGGGCGCGCGTAAAGCGGCGAGCGACGAGAACTGGTTTAAGAACGTGCCGTGCGTGATCTCGGACGTGTTCCAGGCGCTGTGGCGCGACAAACCCGTGACGGCGCTCAAGGCCATGCTTGCCGTTGCCGAGGCACTGCCCGATCGCGCACTTGGCGGTCTCGACGGTCAGGCCCGTCGCCAGGCGGAGGTGGCCCTGCTGCGCCACGTCATCGACATCCTTATGAATGGCGCCCGTGCGCTCGACGTGTCGCAGGCCGCGACCGTGCCCGTGCTCGATGACATTCGCACCAAGGTGGACAAGCGTAGCGCCGCCTACGATTACGAGACCTACGAGGTTGACCGTGCGCCACGCGCCCAGGTTCGCTTTGCTTCGCTTGCCGATGCGGCGGCCCTGCGCCCCGGCAGCTACGATGCCGTGCTGTTTGCCGACGTCGACCTGGACAGTTATCCGCTCTCACATGAGGAGGGCCCGCTGGCAACGCTGACGGCAGAGTTAGATCGCAGCGGTGTGACGCTTGAGCCTGCGGCCTTGCTGCGCGCACGCTTTGGCCGCGCGATACAAGCGTCGCGTGGTCCGGTTGCGCTTGCCCGCGTGACGCACGATCGCCAGGCGCGCGAGTGCTACCCGGCTGCCGTGTGGACCGAGTTGCGGGCGCATGCCGAGGCCACTAACGATGCTAAGGCCGCTGACGCCGACAAGGCCGCTGACGACGCTAAGGCCGTTGGCGCCGACAAGGCGAAGTGCGTGGGCGAGGGCGATATCGTAAGGGACTTCGATCCCGCGGCAGGCGAAGGTCTTAGGCGCGAGCGCGTGACCTGCGAAGCTCCTCAGCATCTGAGCGATGAAGCCATTCCGTATCTGGTCCTGCGCCGTCGCGATGGCGAGGGCGAGGATGCGCCGCTGGTGCCGCGCCTGACGTCTGCCTCGCAGATCGAGGCCTATTCGACCTGCCCGCTATGCTGGTTCGTCTCGTACCGCGTGAAGCCCCAATCGATCGACGCTGGCTTTGGCAATATGGAGAAGGGCAACTTTGTCCACGACGTGCTGGAACACTTGCATGCCCGTCTGCCCCAGGAGGGCATGGAGCGCGTGACACCCATGAATCTGCCGCGCGCGCAGGAGCTGTTGCGCGAGGTCTTTGCCGAGACCCTGGCCGAGCATGCGGGCAAGCGCGGTACCGAAGGCCCGCTGGTGCCGCTCTCCCCGGTGGAGGAGCGCCAGGTGGCCGAGATCTTGCCGCAGCTGGAGGGCGTGCTTGCCTACGAGTCCGAGGCGCTCACCCCCTTTGCTCCGCGCCACCTGGAGTTTGCGTTCAACGAGCTCCAGGTCGAGTATGCCGGTTGGCCGCTCGGCGGGCGCATCGACCGCGTGGATGTGGATGCCGAGAATCGCGCCGTGGTAATCGACTACAAGCATCGTTCGGGTGTCGAGGAGTTTAAGCTCGCCGACCCCACGGTGCGCGACGAGGAATCGGGCGAGGCCCCCATCGACGACCCGCGCTGGCTGCCGCCCCATACCCAGACGCTTATCTATGCGCAGGCTATGCGCCGGGCGCTGGATCTGGACACCCGCGCGGCGCTCTATTTTTCGACCAAGGGTGGCAAGCCCGCGCTGCGCGGTGCGGCGAGCGCCGAGTTGCTTGAGGAAGAGCGTGGTGACGGCCGCATCCCGGGGCTTAAGAAGGGCTTTCCCGGCGAGGGCGGCAGCATGGACTTCGATGCGCTGCTCGATCGAGTGGAGACCGGCATTGCCGAGCGTCTGCGCGAGCTCGAGGCAGGCAACGTTGCCGCCGTCGACCCGACGTCGGCTCAGGCCGCGCATGCGCGCTGCTCGTATAACCACGAAGGAACGTTTGTAAGGAGGGACGTGTAGACCATGGATCTTTCGACTTTGATGCCGCAACAACTGCAAGTCGTCAAAACGCTCGACCGCCCGCTGTTTGTCTCGGCAGGTGCCGGCTCGGGCAAGACCTTTACCCTCACGCGCCGCATCGTCTACGCGCTCTCGCCCGAATCCGGTCCGTTCGTTGAGCATCTGGATCAGGTGCTCGCCATTACCTTTACCAAAGATGCCGCGGCCGAGATCCGTGACCGCGTGCGCCGCGCGCTCATCGACGAGGGCATGGACGAGGAGGCCCTGACCGTCGACGATGCGTGGATCTCGACCATTCACGGCATGTGCTCTCGTATCCTGCGCGCACACGCGTTGGAGCTGGGCATCGATCCCGAGTTTACGGTGCTCACCGATACCGACGATCTCATGGATCAGGCTGTTGAGCATGTGTTGGGTCGCGCGACGGCGCCCGATGCCGCCCCCGAGCTCGCGGCATCGCTCAAGGCCCTCTACGCCTGGTATCCCATGGCGGGCGAGGGCGGTCCCTTTGGCGCCGGCACGACCGTCAAAGGCCTGGTGCGCGATCTGTTGGAGCTATCGAGCCAGCTGCCGGGCGGCATGGACGATGTGCGCGTGGCACGCGGCCAGGCCGACACCTCGGCGCTAGCCGATGCCTATCGCGCGGCGTTGGGCGCGAGTAAGGCCGCGACCGAGAAGGCACAGACGGCGCTCGATGCCATCGATGCGTTCGAGGCGAGCAGCAAGACCATGGTCGATGCGGCGCGACTCATGATGTCGTGTACCATGCCGCGCGCGAGCAAGGCATTCCCTAAGGAGCGGATCGAGCTGCTCAAGGCCGAGGCCGCCGATACGTTTATCAATATCGTGCTCGCCTGCGGTGGTCCGGCGCTCGATGTGCTGGTGGACCTGGCCCGTTCCGTGGAGGCAGAGTATCGCGCGCTGAAGGTTGCCCAGTCCGCCCTCGATAATAACGACCTGCTCCGCATGGCATACGAGGCGCTGCGCGACTACCCGGCCATTCGAGCGGCCTATGAGGGACGCTTTAAGATGGTCATGATCGACGAGTTCCAGGATACCGACCAGATGCAGGTCGATTTGATCCGTTACCTGACGGGTGCGGGGGAGCGCGCGCTGTGCACCGTGGGCGATGCGCAGCAGTCCATCTATCGCTTTCGTGGGGCAGAGGTCGAGGTGTTCCGTCGCCAGGAGCGCAAGGTGGGCTCCTCTGCTGCGCCCGAGACCTCCGTCGCATCCGATGCCCCTGCCGGCGAGCTCGTCAAGCTCGTGCGCAACTTCCGCAGCCACGACGAGGTGCTGCGCTATGTGGCACGCGTCTTTGACGGCGATACCGGTGGTTTGATGCAGGGGTTCTTGGATCTTGAGCCGAGTGACGATCGCGAGGACAAGCTCAAGGCAAAGGCTTCGCGCCGCCAGGCGCTGCTCGTTGCCGGCGGCAGCACCCAGGAGCGAACGCAGGCGAAAGCTCGTGCGATTGCGGAGCGGTTCCAAGCGCTCGTTAAAGCGGGCCAGCCCCAGGGCGGCATGGTGCTGCTGCTGGGCCGCATGACCAACGCCGACGTCTACGCCCAGGCCTTCCGCGACCAGGGGCTCGACTGCGTGATCGCAGGCGGTTCGGTCTTTGCCCAGGCTGCCGAGGTCCAAACGGTTCGTGCCCTGGTGTGCGCGCTTGCTAACCCGGCCGATACGGCGCAGGGTCTTATGCCGCTGCTGGCCTCACCGATGTTTGCGCTCGGCGCTCAGGAATTCCTGGCGCTGGCGACCAAGCTGGACGACCAGACGGGGGAAACCTCGCGCCGCAACATCGACGTGGGCATCATGAGCGATTCCGATGTGCCGGGTTTGCAAGACTTGCCGCTCGTGACGCGCGCCCGCGAGGTGCTGCGGTATGCGCTCCGTCGCGTGGGCCGCGATTCGTTCGCCAACATCGCGCGCGACGTGGTCAATGCTTCCGGCTGGTTCGTGCGACTGGCGAAGCGCGGCCCCGAGGGCAAGGCCATTGCCGCCAACGTGCTCAAGGCGCTCGACGCCGTGGCCGAGGCGGAGGCCGAGTTCGGCAACTCGCCGCGTTCCATCGCGCTGGCCTTCGACCGCTTTTTGGCTGGCAAGGAAGCCCCGGGTGCCCTCAACGAGGAGGGCGACGGCGCGGTACGCATCATGACGGTGCACGCCTCCAAGGGTCTGGAATATCCGGTCGTGGCGGTCGCCGAGTGTTTTGGCGTGCGCAAATCGTCCGGTGCGGCACAGATGGGTCGCGTCGACGGCGGGGCGCAGGTCGTGGCGCTGCCGGCACGCTTCGACGGCGTTAAGCTCGCCGACGGAACCTTTGTGAAGGGCGACGACGTCAAAAAGCAGTTTGAGCATGCGTTTAAGGGCAAGGGCACGTCGCTGTGGCTGCCGCCGGAGCTCATGGAGGACGTCTGTGCGACGGGTTCTCCCGCCGAGGCATTCGTTCGCCTGCGCAACGATGACCTGCGGCTCTCGCTCGAGGAGCGGGCCCGCTTGCTCTACGTCGCCATGACGCGAGCGCGCGAGTTGGTCATTCTGGCGATGGATGCCGGCGTGAGCCGCGGCAAGCTGTGTGCGCCGACCTTCGATGTCGAGATGGATCTGACCTACGACGTGCTGCGCCGCATCCTGCCGACCGACAGTCTGGACATGCCGCAGCTCGATGCCGACCACCTGGTGTTCGACAACTCCCAGCCGGGCGACTACGAGCTCATCTCGCTGGCGGACTTTTCCTTTGGCGAGCAGGCGTTTGAGGCCAACGCTTCGCTGGATGCCGAGGGCAGGCTTGTCCGCGGCGATGCGGAGCCGGAGGGTGCCGGTGCAGATGCCCGCGCCGCCGTTCCCGGTCCTGCCGACCCCGAGCCCGATGCGTTTGAGCTTGTGTATCCCCAGGCAGTGGGCGTGCGCATGGGCACCTGTCCGTATCCGGAGCGCGATTCGTACAGCTACTCGTCAATTGCCGCGGCGCTGCATGCCGAGTCCGAGGACCGTGCCGCCGAGGCGCATGTGCCCATGGACGAGGCTGGCGATGATGCGGAGTCGGATGGTTCCGAGATGACGGATGCAGACGTGGCCGCCGTTGAGCCCGCCGGCAACCCCATGGCGCTGGGCTCGGCGTTCCATGCTGCCTGCCAGTGGCTGATCGAGATGGGTGCCGACGCGTTGCCCGCTGCGCGCGCCGATGCGCTGGCACGCTTGTGGCGCCTGACGCCGGAGCAGCGCGAACGCTTCGACGTTGCCCTGGACCGCTGGCTCAAGTCGGCTGTTCGTGCCGACCTGCTCGCGTGGCCGTGCGTTCGCGCCGAGGTGCCGTTCTTTTCGCTGGGCTGTGAGGACAAGGACATTGCCCGCTACGGTGCATATGCCGAGGGCGCCATCGATGCTTTGGCGACGAACCCAGCGGATTCGTCATGCGCGCTGGTCATCGACTACAAGACGGGCGGCACGCCGGACGAGACGCCGGAACAGCTGCAGGAGAAGCACGCCCTGCAGGCGCGCGTCTACGCTGATGTTTTGCACAAGGCGGGCTTTGAGGCCGTGACCGTCAAGTTCGTCCGCGTGGAGCAAGTCGACCTCGCCAACCCGTGCGAGCCTCAGGTGGTCACCTACAGCCTCTAGCCCTCAATAACTTGCGGTGGAATACGGACTGTTTTGGCCAAAAAAGCCGCCAAACAGTCCGCATTTCACCGCAACGCATGGGAGAGCCTGGGGCGGTACAATGGCTCGAACGGTTCAAACGAATAAGGAGCCATCATGCAGCTCGCCAAAACGCTTAAGGTGACGCCGGAGGAGCTTTTTGACGCTCTGGCGGGGTCCATCATGCAGGATATCGAGAACGCCACGGGCAAGCGTCCCAGCCGCAACAAGCTCAACGGCTATAAGTACGAGAAGCGCGCCCAGTCCGCAAAAGGCAAGGCCAAGGGCATGGTGATCAAGGTTAAAATCAAGCACTTTGACTACCCGTGTCTCTATGAGGTCCGTTTTCAGTATGCGGCGGGCATCAATACTATGCGCTATGAGGCTGCACCTGCTGGCGATGGTGCCTGCGAGCTCACCTATACCGAGGATTTTCAGGGTGTGGGTGGCAACACGTCTGGCACGCGCGGCAAGCTCGGCCTCTTCTTCTATGAGCGCAAGCTCAAGAGCCACGCCAACCAGACGATTGATCAAATCGTCAAATACATCGAGGGTGAGCGCCGCGTAAAGGCTAATCCCGCCTTCGCCGTTGATACTGCCGAAAACGCTTCGGATGTATTCCATTGATACCCTGTGCAAAAGCTTTACCGCTCTTCACATCAACTGTGAACACTTCAGGCTTCGAGTCAGTAGCGAGCGGCCCGACAAAAGTAGTTGATGGAAGTGCCAAATGAATAAGAATGCCGCTACGCAACTGCACATCTATTCCGCCTTTTTCGTTCTCGCGGGATTTGTTTTAAATCGGGGAGTGTTTCTACTTTTCCTTGCGGAGAAAGGAATGTCTGTCACGGAAATCGCGCTTTATCAAGCCCTGTTTAACATTGCAACGGTCGTCCTCGAGCTGCCAACAGGGCTGATAGGCGATTTCTTTGGAAAGAAGTTTTCGATTCAAGTGGGCGTGCTGCTGCTTTTCTTCCATACGGCTGGCATGCTGTTGCTCTCAGGTCCCTTTCTTGTCTTGCTTTCCCTTGTTGAGGCACTCGCCTACTCCCTTCAATCGGGATCCGAACAAGCACTTTTATATGAAATTGCCCGGAATGCCGGTCAAGGAGAGCGTTTCCTCACCATCAACGCTCGGCTGCTTGCCGCGCAATCAATCGCTACGGGAATGGCAATTGTGCTCGGATCTTTCATTGCCCAAGTATCTTGGAGCGCCCTCTACGTATGTGTCTCCGTTTTCTATCTCCTGCAGCTTTTCCTTCTGTATCCCATTGAGAGGACGGAAGCGACCCGTTCTGAAAGCTCTGAAAAGGGAAGGTTTGACGCGGCCAAGATGTTCAGACGCGAAACCTGGCGTGTTGGAGAATCCGCTTTTGCGGTATTGCTTCTTCTAATCGGCACAAGCATGCTCGATGGATTCTATGGGAGTTATTACAACTTGAATCAGTTGGTATTCGACGCATTTGATGCTCCCGTCTCCATAATAGGAATCTTTTTCGGTGCATCCTATGCAGTAAATGCGACGGCCTACATTGCAGCAGATTTCTTCTCATCGCGTTTCGGGAAAAGAAATACCATGCTCGGCTCGATGCTAATCGAGGCCGGCCTTTTCATGATTCTTCCGTGGTTCGCTTCAAATCCGCTGTGTTTGTTTGGCCTTAGCATGGTGCTTTGTTTTCTCCCAGAAGTGGTGTACATCATTTCGGAAAACTTAATCCAAGACGCGATAGCGGACGATCTTCGCGCGACGATCCTTTCCGTCGCGTCTCTGGTAAGGGCTCTCTTTTCTGCAATGTTTTTCTCCATATTTGGATATGTGTTGGGGTTATATCCCATTCAGATAGCGCTCGGTGTTATTGGCGCAATCGCGATAGCAATTACCGCCGTTGTTTCTTTAAAAATGGTAGGAATACATGTCTCCAAGAATTGATATATCGATTGACGAGCTGCCCGAAGCGTCGAGCCTTCTTGATGGACATGACTATTCGTCACAAATCATTCAGCGTATCGCCGGGGTTCCAGTAATACTCGATGCATCGGGATGCCCTCATTCCCTTTTTGAAGGTCCCAAATTGACTACCCGTGTGGGTTTGGCTAGGTTCGGGTGCTGTCCGTGCCGTGCGGTAAAATCGTTCAGTCAGAACACGAACCCGCATCGGAGCTCATCACATGGCATTCGTCCATCTGCACAATCACACTGTTTTCTCCATGCTCGACGGCGCAACCCGTATCCAGGATATGGTCAATCGCGCCGTAGAGCTGGGCATGCCCGCCGTGGCCATTACCGACCACGGCTACATGTATGGCGTGCCCGATCTGGCGCTGGCCTGCGACGCCGTCAACCACAATACGCCCGAGTACAAAACTTGGAGCCACGACAAGGCCTTCTTGGAAAAGGACCGCCGCGACGAGCTGGTGGAGCCCGATCCCGAGGAAAACCCGCGCGAGCATGCCCAGTATGTGAAGGACATGGCCATGTGGGACGAAAAGGGCAACATCGACGAGCTCAAGCCGCCCCTGGTCATCAAGCCCATCTTTGGCTGCGAGGTCTACTTTACGCCGGACGAGACGCTCGCCCGCGACCACAAGCCCGAGCTCTACCACATGATCCTCCTGGCCAAGGACCAGGAGGGCTACGTCAACCTGATGCAGACGGTTTCCGAGGCCGCCGTGCAGGGCTTTTACTACAAGCCGCGTGTGACGCTCGACAACCTGCGCCGCCACGCCAAGGGCATGATTTGCACGAGCGCCTGCATCGCGGGCATCATCCCCAAATACATCGACCGCGGCGACATGGAAGGCGCCATCAAGTGGGCCGAGACCTTCCGCGATACCTTTGACCCCGGCGACTTTTACATCGAGATCCAGGAACACGGCATTACCACCGACAACGGCCTGACCGACGAGCAGATGGACCGCACGCTCATCGACATCGCCAAGCAGGTAGGCGTCAAGGTCATCGCCACCAACGACTTCCACTACCTGCGCCGCGAGGACGCTCCCGTGCAGGACGTCATCATGTGCATCGGCATGAACGCCAAGGTCGACGACCCCAACCGCATGCGCATGACTGGCTCGGAGTTTTACATGAAGACCGAGGAGGAGATGCGGGCGATGTTCCCGTATTGCCCCGAGGCCTGCGACAACACGCTCGAGATCGCCGACAAGTGCTACGTCGAGCTGGACTGGGACTCCATCATCCTGCCGCGCTTCCCGTTGCTCGACCCCGGCGAGACGCACGAGAGTCAGTTCCGCCGCGAGTGCGAGAAGGGCCTGCGCCAGCACTACGGCGACGACTGGGCCACGCGCGAGATCGGTGGCGTCAACATCAAAGAGCGCTTTGAGTACGAATACAAGGTCATTTGCGACAAGGGCTTTGCCGCCTACTTTTTGATCGTCGCCGAGTACGTGCAATGGGCCAAGGACAACGGCATCGGCGTCGGCCCCGGCCGTGGTTCGGCTGCCGGCGCTATCGTCGCCTACGCCATGAACATCACCGCGTTCGATCCGCTCGAGAACGGCCTGATGTTCGAGAGGTTCCTGTCCCCGCAGCGTACCGAGATGCCCGATATCGATATGGACTTCGACGATGAGCGGCGCCTCGAGGTCGTGGAGCACGTTCGCCAGCTCTACGGCCCCGAGAAGGTCACCCACGTCATCACCTACTCGACCATTAAGGCCAAGCAGGCCATCAACGACGCCGCTCGCGTCCTGGACTACCCGGTCTACATGGGCCAGCGTCTGTCCAAGATGGTCTCGAGCGACCCCAAGGTCAAGCTCAAGCAGGTGCTCGACAAACAACCCGGCAAAGAGGATCTGTTTAACCCCGATTTTGCCGAGGCCTATAAAAAGGACGACGACGCCCGTCGCATCATCGACACGGCGCTCTCGATCGAGGGTCTCACCCGTGGCGAGGGCGTGCACGCGTGCGCCGTTCTGATCTGCCGTGACCCCGTCAACGAGCACGTGCCCACTAAGCTCGATACCAAAGGCGGCGTCGAGATTACCCAGTACGAAGGTCATACCGTTGCCGACATGGGCCTGCTCAAGATGGACTTCTTGGGCCTGCGCACGCTGACGGTTATCTCCAAGGCCAAGGCAAACATCAAAAAGAACTTCGGCATCGACATCAAAGAGGAAGAGATCCCCTTTGACGACCCCGAGATCTTTAAGCTCATGGGCTCCGGCCATACCGCCGGCGTCTTCCAGGTCGAGTCCGCCGGCATGACGGCCACGATCAAGAACATGAAGCCCACCGAGTACAAGCACGTCGTGGCATTGATCGCCCTGTACCGCCCGGGCCCGCTGGGCGCCGGCATGGTTTCGTCCTACATCAACCGTATGAACGGCAAGGAGCCGGCCGTCTCCTACGACGACCGCCTGGACGACATCCTGGGCGAAACCTACGGCACCATGGTCTACCAGGAACAGGTTATGCTCATCTCCGTCGAGATGTGCGGCTTCTCCAAGGGCGAATCGGACTCGCGTATCCGTAAGCCCGTGGCTAAGAAGAAGATCAAGCTGCTCACGTCGACGGTGCTGCACTGGGAGGATGGCTCGGACGAGACCACCTACGACCACTGGATGAACGGCGCTATCAAGAACAACTACACGCGCGAGGTCGCCCAGAAGATTTGGGACGATGTTCTCGAGTTCGCATCCTACGCCTTCAACAAGTCGCACTCCGCCGGCTACGCCATCCTGGTTATGCAGACGGCGTGGCTCAAGGCGCACTATCCGCACGAGTACATGGCGGCCGTTCTGACGTCCTATACGGGCAAGACCGACAAGATCGTGCACTACGTCTCGGCGTGCCGTCACGACGGCATCCCCGTGCTGTCGCCAGATGTCAACGAGTCCGGCACCGAGTTCACGGCTACCAAGGAGGGCGTGCGCTTTGGTCTGGCCGGCATCCGCGGCGTGGGCACCGGCGTGGCGCAGGCGATTATCGCCGAGCGCGAGGCGGGCGGTCCGTTTAAGACACTGCACGACTTTGTCGAGCGCGTGGACTCGAGCCAGGCCAACCGTCGCGTAATCGAATCGCTGATCAAGGCAGGCGCCTTCGACTCCACGGGGTATCCGCGTCGTCAGATGATGCACTTTGTGGACAAGAACAACCCCGAGAACATCATCGACGCCGCGATAAAGCGCCAGAAGGACCGCGCGAGCGGCCAGACCTCGTTCTTCGACATGTTTGGCGACGTTGAGGGCTCGGGCTTTGAGGTGAGCGTGCCCGATCCGGACGGCCAGGAGTGGGACCGCCACCTTAAGCTGAGCCAGGAGAAGGAGGTTCTGGGCATCTATGTCTCGGACCACCCGCTGCGCCCGTTTGAGTATGCACTAGCCAAGGCGCGCGACTTCTCGTTCTCGCAGATCGATACCGGCTACGAAGTTCAGAATCCTACGGGCGGCACCATCAACCAGGAGATTCCCGAGGGCAAGGCGCTGTGGTGGGCCGGCATGGTCTCGAGCGTGTCCAAGCGCGTGACCAAAAACGGTGACCCCATGGGCATCGTGCAGCTCGAGGACATGGAAGGCGAGGCCACCGTCGTCGTGTTCCCCAAGACCTATAAAGAGGCCGAGGGGTACCTGTACGGCGAGGTCGATCCCGAGACCGGCGCGCAGCTGTCCGATGCCTTTGTGCGCATTAAGGGCAAGCTCGAGCGCTCGGACCGCGGCGACCAGATCATCGCGCAGGAGATCGTGCCGCTCGAGCTCAACGAGGAGAACAACAAGCCCAAGGTGTTTGAGGTCATGGTGCCTAACAGCCGCTTTAGCCAGGGCAATATGGCGCGCCTGGCCACGGTGCTCGCCGCTAACCCGGGCGGCGACCGCGTGGAGATCTTTATCGAGCAGGTGGACGGGCGCGTGCTGCGTGCCGAGGTACCTGCCAAGGTCAACGCGCGTTCGATTCCGCTGCTGGCCGAGGCCAAGGCCATTGTGGGTAACCAGGGTCGCGTGACGGTGATCTAAGCTACCCCGGGTGAGATTGGAGGAAGTGATGGCGCAGGGGACGTTTGTGCAGGCGCTTCGCAAAGAGGCGGCGTTGAGCGGCACCTTTATGAAGGGGCGTTCGCTCATGCTCAACGGTGCCGTGCTGTCGATCGAGGACAGCGGCTCGCGCTTCTCCAAAAACGTGACGGTCGAGGGCACGGTGCGCGGCTCGCGCGGTGACCTGTACAAGACGCACGTGGCGCTCGACATGGACGAGCACGAGGTTATCGACTACGACTGCGACTGCCCCGCCGCATACCGCTATCCCGGTATGTGTAAGCACGCTATTGCCACGGCGCTGGCGTATTTGGATGCCAGCGGCGCCGAGCCCGTCGAAGGTTTGCGCACGCCGGTTCGCACGTTTACGGCGCAGCCGAAACAGCCCGCGCGCGCCGCGTCCGCCGCGCCGGCCGTCAACCCCAATTTTCCCTTTCCGGCGCCCATCCCCACGAGCCCCAGCCTCATGGCGGCACTCTCCGATCTTTCGGACGCGCGCATGGATGAGCTGGCGAGCATGCGCCGCAAGCTCGCCAGTAGTGTGGATCCCGATGTCCCCAAGGCGGTGTTGGAGCCCTCGTTGGCGCCGTACTACAATCCGCTGTTCGCTGACCGCTTTAGCTGGGCGCTCGAGTTCCGCATTCGCTGTGGATCGGTCTCCTACGTGGTCAAGGACATCGACGGCATGGCCGATGCCTACGTGCGCGGCGGCACGTTCTCCTATGGCAAGAAGCTCACGTTTGTCCATTCACCTGAGGCCTTTGACGAAACATCGACAAAGCTGCTCAACCTTGTTGTGACGACAGTTGCCTATCTCGATGACATCACAAGCTCGCGTTCGGCGTCGTACGACTTTGCCCGCAGCGGTTTTGTTGCCGAGCGTCAGTTGCCGCTGTCCGAGCATAGCATCGTATATGTGCTGGACCTGCTGCGCGGCCAGACCATCTCCTTTGAGCCCGCCTGGTCGCGGGGGACGACGACGCGTCGCACCTACGACGTGGCGGTTGAGCTGTCTCCGCAAGGGGAGGACGAGGCGCCCGCTAAGCGCCCACCACTTCTTGCCGCCAAAATCGCGCCGGCGGCTGGTGGTAGCTATGACCTGCGCCTGCCCGCCGATATGTACTGCTTTGCGTCGGGCGATGTCGCCTACTTGGTTGACACGCGCCGCGCGCGCCGTACCGACGCTGCATTTGCTCAGCATGCCGCACCTTTTTTGTCGCGCTTGCTGCCGTGCCGCACGCCCGCCCATATTGCCGCCGAGCAGGTGGGTGAGTTCTGCCGTATGGCGCTGCCCATTTTGCGCGACTATACCGACCTGACCGCCCCCGCCGCACTCGATGCCGTGGCGCCCGAGGCGAGCTTTCATTTTGAGATTGGCGCCGACGATGGCCTTGTGACCTGCAAGATCACGGTGTTTTACGGCGATTGGTCGGCAAATCTCTTTAGCCTTGGTGCCCCGGGCAGCCCCTTCGAAGAGCAACGCCCCGGCGTTCCGCCCCGCGACGCGGTGGCGGAGTTTCGCGTCATGGACACGGCGGCCCTGTATTTCGATTTTCGCGAGGGCGGCCTGGCGTTTGAGGAGCGCGACGACGCCAGCCTGTTCTGCCTGCTGACCGAGGGCCTGTCTGCGCTGTCCGAGCTTGGCGAGGTCATGCTCAGCGACCGCCTGCGCCAGATCTCGGTCCGCCCTGCGCCCAAACTTTCGGTGCGTGCGGCCGTCAAGAGCAACCTGCTCGATGTCGAGTTGGGCGCGAGCGGGCTTTCGGCAGCCGACCTTGCCATCTATCTCGACTCGTATAAGCGCCACCAGACGTTTGTGCGCCTTACGTCCGGCGACATCGTGCGCCTGGATGAGGGAGCGCGCGCCGCGTTTGGCCTTGCCGAGGACTTGGGTGTCGATGCCGTCGACCTGCTCGACGGTGTGTCGCTTCCCGCATCGAGTACCCTGTTTGTCGATAGCATGCTTGCGCGCACACCCGCGCTCGAGGCCGATCGCGACGCAGCATTTCGTCGCACCGTTGAGCGTCTGGACACGCTCGGCAAGATGGACTTTACGGCACCCGCCTCGCTCAAGGCTACGCTGCGTGGCTACCAGGTCGACGGGTATCAGTGGCTCGGCTCGCTCGAGCACTTGGGCCTTGGCGGCATCTTGGCCGATGACATGGGCCTGGGCAAAACGCTGCAGATGATCGCGCATATTCTGGCGCGCGTGGAGGCGGGGGATGCCAAACCCACGTTCGTGGTATGCCCCGCGTCGCTTGTGTACAACTGGACTGCCGAGTTGGAGCGCTTTGCCCCAACGCTTAATGTGTGTGCCATTGTGGGCGCCAAGGCTCAGCGCCGCGTGCAAATTGCCGGTGTTGCCGAGCACAACGTGATCGTGACGTCGTATGACCTCATGCGCCGCGACATCGACGAATACGCCGAGCAGGACTTTGCCCGCGTGGTGCTCGACGAGGCCCAGTACATTAAAAACCCGCTCACCCAGGTGGCCCGCGCTGCCAAGCGTCTGCCGGCCGGCGTGCGCTTTGCCTTAACGGGAACGCCCATCGAAAACCGCCTGTCCGAGCTCTGGAGCATCTTCGACTTTTTGATGCCGGGCCTTCTGGGCACGCGCGACTCGTTTGCCAAGCGTTTTGAGAGCCCCGTTGAGCATGCCGAGGGCGACAGCGCCGCTCGTCTGCAGGCGCTCGTAAGCCCGTTTGTGCTGCGCCGCGTAAAGGAAGACGTGGTAGCCGATCTGCCCGAGAAGATCGAGGACACCGTCATGGCGCAGCTTACCGGCGAGCAGCGCAAGCTCTACCTGGCCAACCAGGACCGCATCGCCCAGCAGGTGCAGCACCGCGAGGCTGGGGAGTTTAAGAAGGACAAGCTCAAGGTGCTCGCCGAGCTCACCAAGCTGCGCCAGATCTGCTGCGACCCGCATCTGCACTACGCGGACTACAAGGCGGGAAGCGCCAAGCTCGATACGTGCATGGAGCTCGTCCATGGTGCGCTCGACGGTGGTCATCGCATCTTGCTGTTCAGCCAGTTCACGGGCATGCTCGATATCATCGGCAAGCGCCTGGCCAAGGAGGACATTGCCTTCCTTAAGCTCACGGGCGCATCGTCCAAGGAGAGCCGCGCCAAGATGGTTGCGCAGTTCCAAGCGGGCGAGGTGCCGGTGTTTTTGATTTCGCTCAAGGCGGGCGGCGTGGGTCTTAATTTGACGGCTGCCGACGTGGTCATTCACTACGACCCGTGGTGGAACGTTGCGGCGCAGGACCAGGCGACCGACCGCGCCCACCGCATTGGCCAACAGCACACCGTGACCGTGTACAAGCTCATCGCCAAGGACACGATCGAGGAGCGCATTATGCAGATGCAGGAGTCCAAGCGCGATCTGGTCAACAGCGTGCTCGGCGGCGATGGCATCTCGTCGGCGCTGTTCACACGCGAGGATGTCCTGGCGCTGCTGGGCGGTGAGGGGCGCTAGCCTGTGTGCTGATGCATGCGTAGCCGGGCGCTTGGAATCGCCGATGCGCTCCGGCCCCGACCGCTTAACACGTCCGTTATGTGTTCATTTGCAATGCCATGGATGGCCTGGCGCTCTTTGGGCATAAGAAGCATCAAGTACATTGGCACATCAGCAAAGGAGAACATCATGGCGAAATTCTTTAAGGATTCCGATGGCAAGCTCATTGCGGCTCTTGGCGACGACGTTGCGACCCCTGCCGGCTGCACGGAGTTGACCGCGAACACCGAGGATGCAGCGCACGAGAAGCACGTGCCCGTCGTCGAGATCGAGCGCGACGGCCACGTTATCCGCACGCGCGTGGGCTCGACGGAGCATCCCATGCTGCCCGAGCATTACATCGAGTGGATTGCGCTTGAGGCCGAGGGCCGCTTGGAGGTCCATTACCTTAAGCCCGGCATGAAGCCCACGACGTTTTTCGCTGGCGGCTCCAAGACCGGTACTATCTATGCCTACTGCAACCTGCATGGGCTGTGGTCCGCGACGTTCTAGGAGCGCGCCCCCGCTCGGGGTATCATAGCTAGCATATGCACATGCGAGCGCCGGCTGCATTATGCGGCCGGCGCTTTTACTACGACAACGACGATTTACGACGGAAAGGGCTGGGCCATGAAGCTCGCACTTGCACAGATCGATATGCGCCTGGGTGATATTGAGGGCATTTGCGGCCGCATCGAGGACCAGGCTCGTCTGGCCCATGAGCGTGGCGCGCGCGTGCTGTGCGTTCCGGCCCCGCTCTTTATGGGCGCCATACCGGGCGGCCTGGTGGGCGCTGCCGACTTTGAGCACGATATGCTGACGGGCCTGACGGGCGTTGCCGAACGCATCCAGGAGCTCGACATGATCTGCATCGTGCCCGCGGCGGTTTCGTTTGAGGGCCAGCCCCTGCTCGACTATATGATGCTTAAGGACGGACGCGTGGTGCCCGCGCGCGCAAGCATTGCCCTGCAGCGCGGCGAGAACAATGATACGCGCTGGGCGCCGCCGGTGTTTGACGTGGACGGCGTGCGCATTGCCGTGGTGTTTGACCTGGACCGCGAACTCGAGATGCTGCCGACTGGCGTCGACCTCATTGCGTATTTCCAATTCAACGCGTTTGACATGACCGACCGCGAGACTGCTGCCATTGCCGCCGTTCGCAGCGGCGCCTACCGCAAGATCGCATCCAAGCGCAGCGTGTGGTTTGCCTGCATGGCGCCGGTCGGTGCCTATGACGAGTCGGTGTATACCGGCGGTTCGTTTGTGCTCGACGACTGCGGCCGCGTGGTGGCCCAGGCGCCGTGTTTTGAGGAGAGCCTGCTGGCTCAGGAGATTCAGCGCGGCGTGATGCTCGATGCCCTGGAAGATCACGAACTGCCCGAGTTTCGTTCCGAGGAGTGGCTGTGGCAGGCGCTGGTGCTCGCTGTGCGCGACAACGCCCGAGCCCACGGTGCGTCGCGTGCTGTGGTGGCACTCGAGGGTGACTTGCCGTCGTCCCTGCTGGCGGCGCTGGCCGTCGACGCTCTGGGCCCGCGTAATGTGATTGGCCTGGTGCTGGGGCGCAACCGTATTTTTACGCCGGCGCAGGAGGAGGTGGAGGCCGCCCGCTGTGCCGCCGTCCGCGCCATCGCCGAGCGTCTGCACATTCGCACCGTCGAGCGCGATGCACCGGATGCGGCGCGTGTGCTCGATCGCGACGTGTCGGCGGGCGATGCCGAGCGTCTGCGCTCGCGCACGTTGGGCCTCATGCTGGAGGACACGGCGCTCGAGCTGGGTGCGATGGCGCTGAGCCCGCTGTCCAAAACCGAGTACGCGCTGGCGGCGCCCGCCCTTTCCGGCGGCTACCAGGGCGGCTTTGCGCCCTTTGGCGATGTGTATCTGTCGACGCTTGAGTTTGTGGCACGTGTGCGCAACCGCACGTCTGCCGTGGTGCCCCAAGAGCTCGTGACGCTCAACGCGGTGGAGGATTGCATGGAACGCGTGCTGGCGCAAGCGCTCTCGACGCTCGACGGTCCGGTCGACATGCTCGACCGCGCGGCGCAGCTGCTCGGTGGGCTCGAACCGGGTGAGGTCGATGGTGCGCTCGAGGCGCACGTGGACCGCAATCGATCTTTCGACGACATCCCGATGGCCGCTGGCAAGCCTGAGGCCTGCTCGCTGCTGCTGATGCTCGTTCGACAGGGTGAGGCTGCCCGCCGCATATTGCCGACGGCACCGATCGTCTCGTCCCGCTCGTTTGCCGAGCGCTCTTGGCCGTACATGCTCGCCTGGTCCGACCTGGGGCTTAATGGCAAGGAGCGTATGTCGGTCGATTCGCTGGCGCGCGCCGAGGTGCGCCGTTTTGCTGACGAGGATACGAGTGAGCGCATGCGAAACGAGATGATGGGCGTGCTGGGCGAGCTACTGGGTATTTCGCCCGAGCAGATGGAGGAGCTGCGCTCCGAGGACGGTCAGCGTCGTTTGCACGAGGGAATGAAAAAGTTCGAGGGCGAGGTTCAGGACGCCATCGATAAGATGATGGGCGGTCAGGGCGGCTCGCAAGGTGGTCCCCAGGATGGTCCGATGCCGCATCCGCCGGTGGATCCCCGACAGTTCCCATTCTTCTCGCAGAACTAAACTGGGGGTAGGATTCGCTTCCAACCCTGACACTTCAACTGAGCATCTTGGCCCCGTTGTGTTATTCTAGAACAGACGTTCGTGAATGATGCGCGGGGCCTTGTCTTGCGCTGTGCTTGTGGCGAGGGGAGGTTGGCTTGGTTATCTTGGGCATTGACCCCGGTTTGGCCCATACGGGTTGGGGGATTATCGAGGAGCGGCGTGGCGAGGTTCGCTGCCGTGCCTACGGTTGTATCGAGACCAGCGCCGGAAGTCCGCTCGCGGTGCGCCTGTCGCATATCGCCCGCGACCTCAAGGGTGTCGTGGAGCGTTATCGACCCGATACCGCTGCCATCGAGAGCATCTACTTTGGCGCTAATGTCCGCTCGGCAATCCCCACGGCACATGCCCGCGGTGCCGCGCTCGTGGCGCTTTCGGAGTGCGCGCTCGAGATCGGCGAGTACACGCCTATGCAGATCAAGCAGGCTGTGGTGGGTACCGGTGCCGCAGATAAGCGGCAGGTCGCCTACATGGTGCGCACGCTCACGCAGCTCGATCACGACCCGCATCCCGACCATGCCGCCGATGCCCTGGCCTGCGCCATCTGCCACGTTAACCTCAGCCGCACCCGGGCGCTTACCGGCGGCGAGTTCTATCAACAGAGAGGAACCGGATACTGATGATCTCCCAGCTCCACGGAACGCTTGTCGAGGCCACGATGAGCTCTGCTGTCGTCGATGTGTCGGGCGTTGGCTTTGAGCTCGGCATCTCGGGCAGCACTGCGGCCACGTTGCCGACGCCCGGCGGCGAGGTCCGCCTCTACACGCGTATGCAGGTGCGCGAGGACGCCATGACACTTTTCGGTTTTTCCTCTAAGGATGAGCGCACGATGTTCGATCGGCTCGTGTCTGTCTCGGGCGTTGGCCCGCGCTTGGCGCTCGCCGTGCTTTCCACCTATACCGTGGGGCAATTGTATTCGCTGGTGATGGCCGAGGACGACAAGGGCATGGCCAAGGTGCCCGGTGTGGGCAAAAAGACAGCTCAGCGTCTGATCCTGGAGCTCAAGAGCACCTTTGCCAAGGACAAGGGCTTTGTGCCGGTCGACGTGATTCCCGGCCAGGTTGCGATGCCCGTGCCCGCTGCCGCTCCCTCGGCCATCGATGACGCCCGTGCGGCGCTCCTTTCCATGGGCTTTAGCCCGCAGGAGACCGATGTTGCCCTGAGCGGGTATGATGGGCAGAATATGCGTGTCGAGGATCTGCTCGGCGCGGCGCTTAAGCGACTCGGAATGGATGCGTGATGTGGGAAGCCGATGACTCTCAGGACCTGTGGGCGACGCCCGGCAACTCGCCGGCGGCATCCATGGCGCACGGCGAGCGCATGGTGGGCTCGGAGCTGACGGCCGAGGACCTCGATGTCGACCGTACCCTGCGTCCCCAGCGCTTGGATGACTACTGCGGCCAGGAGCACATCAAACAGAGCCTGCGCGTGTTGATCGAAGCGGCACAGAGCCGTGGCGAGACGCTCGACCACGTGATCTTCTCGGGCCCTCCGGGCCTGGGCAAGACCACGCTGGCCACCGTTATCGCCAACGAGCTGGGTGCTCAGATCAAGACCACGAGTGGCCCCGCCATCGCGCGCACGGGCGATCTGGCGGCCATCCTTACCAACTTGCAGCCGGGTGATGTGCTGTTTATCGACGAGATCCACCGCCTCAACCGTTCGGTCGAGGAGGTCCTGTATCCCGCGATGGAGGACTTTGCCCTCGATATCGTGATTGGCAAGGGTCCGGCGGCGCGCTCGATTCGCCTGGATATCCCCAAGTTTACGCTGGTAGCGGCAACGACCCGCTCAGGTATGTTGACCGGTCCGTTGCGCGACCGCTTTGGCATTTCGTATCGCCTGGATTACTACACGGTCGAGGAGCTCGCGCAGATTGTGACGCGCTCGGCGACTATCTTGGGCGTGACGATTGACCATCCGAGCGCGCTCGAGATCGGCTCGCGTTCGCGCGGCACGCCACGTCTTGCCAACCGCCTGCTCAAGCGCGTGCGCGATTACGCACAGGTGCGTGGCAACGGCCCTATAGAGCTCGATATCTGCCGCCAGGCGCTCGAGTTCTTCGAGATCGATGAGCTCGGTCTGGACTGGATGGATATTCGCATTTTGGAGACGCTCGCTAAGACGTTCTCCGGTCGCGCCGTGGGACTTACGACCCTTGCCAGCGCGGTGGGCGAGGACCCGGGCACGCTCGAGGATGTCTATGAGCCCTATTTGCTGCAGTGCGGGTTGATGATTCGTACGCCGCAGGGCCGTCAGGCAACCCTTCGCACCTTTGAGCACCTGGGGATTGAACCTACCGTTTAGGGCGCTTTGTTTTGGCGGGCTGTTGAGCTATCGCTGGGCATCGGGTAAACATATCGCCGTTCATCGGTTATGGGCGTTTTACTATTGCGCGCCCGTGCTATGCTGAATTGGTCTTTTTCTCATTCGGTAACGAAAGGACCGCCCATGCCTACTGACATCGAAATCGCACGTTCTGTCACGCCGCTGCCTATTACCGAGGTGGCCAAGAACGCCGGCGTCGACGTTAAGCACCTTATTCCGTACGGCTTCGACAAGGCTAAGGTCGACTATTCACTGCTCAACGAGCCGACTGATCACCAGGCCAAGCTCGTCCTCGTGACCGCTATCAACCCCACGCCTGCGGGCGAGGGTAAGACCACCACGACCATCGGTCTGGCCGATGGCCTGCGCCGTCGCGGCATTAAGAGCGCCGTGGCCCTGCGCGAGCCTTCGCTCGGTCCCGTGTTTGGCGTGAAGGGCGGTGCCGCCGGTGGCGGCTGGGCGCAGGTCATCCCCATGGAGGACATCAACCTGCACTTTACCGGCGACTTCCATGCTATTGGTGCCGCCAATAACCTGCTGGCAGCCATGCTCGACAACCATATTCAGCAGGGCAACCAGCTCGGCATCGACGTTAAGCGCATCACTTGGAAGCGCGTTGTCGACATGAACGACCGTCAGCTGCGCCATGTCATCGACGGTATTGGCGGCAAGGCCCAGGGCGTGCCGCGCGAGGACGGCTTCGATATCACCGTTGCCTCCGAGGTCATGGCGATTTTGTGCCTGTCCACGAGCATCAACGATCTTAAGGAGCGCCTGGGCGAGATCGTTGTCGGCTACAGCTTTGCCGGTGAGCCCGTCCGCGCCCGTGACCTCAAGGCTCAGGGCGCCATGGCGGCCCTGCTCAAGGACGCGCTCAAACCCAACCTGGTTCAGACACTTGAGGGCACGCCCGCGTTTGTCCACGGCGGTCCCTTCGCCAATATCGCCCACGGCTGCAACTCCATCATGGCCACGCGTATGGCTATGCGTTTTGGCGATGTCGCCATTACCGAGGCCGGCTTTGGTGCCGACCTGGGTGCCGAAAAGTTCCTCGACATCAAGTGCCGCATGACGGGCGTTCGCCCCAGCGCTGTCGTGGTCGTCGCCACTGCCCGCGCGCTTAAGTACAACGGCGGTGTTGCCAAGGCCGACCTCAACGACGAGAACCTCGAGGCCCTCAAGGCCGGCATGCCCAACCTGCTGCGCCACGTCGACAACATCCAGAACGTCTACGGTCTACCCTGCGTGGTCGCCATCAACCGCTTCCCGACGGACACCGAGGCCGAGCTCGAGCTCATCGAGTCCGAGTGTCAGAAGCTGGGCGTCAACGTTAAACTGTCCGAGGTCTGGGCCAAGGGCGGCGAGGGCGCGCTCGACCTGGCCGATGAGGTCATGCGCCTGATCGAGCAGCCGAGCGAGCTCAAGTTTGCCTACGAGGACGGTGCCGATGTGGCCGACGCCCTCGAGGCTGTCGCCACTAAGGTCTACCGCGCCGATGGCGTCGACTTTACGCCGGCTGCCAAGCGCCAGCTCGCCGAGCTGCGCGAGAACGGCTTTGGCAACCTGCCGGTGTGCGTTGCCAAGACCCAGTACAGCTTTAGCGACAACGCCAAGGCGCTGGGCGCTCCCGAGGGCTTCCGCATCACCGTGCGCGAGCTCAAGGTTTCCGCCGGTGCCCACTTTGTGGTCGCGCTGACCGGCAGCGTTCTGACCATGCCTGGCCTGCCCAAGGTTCCCGCGGCCGAGAACATCGACGTCGACAACGATGGCAACATCACCGGCCTGTTCTAAGCCTGCTGCTCATAGCCGCTTGCCCGCCCCGCCGCGCCACCAAGGCCCGGCGGGGCTTTTTGTTCCCAAGGGGACGGAAGGATCATTTTAGGACGGCGACAATGTTGCGCAACAAGAATCACTATTTCTCCCGTACGGTGTAGTTGGAAGAATTGCGCGGGCGCATTGCGGCTGCAACAAGAGACGGGAGATGCGATGTATTGCACCTAGTGCGGAGCTCAGATACCCGATGGCTCCATGTTTTGCACGAGCTGCGGAGCACGCGTGGACGGAGTTGAGGACCAGGCGGAGCCTGTGGCGTTTCCGGTAGGGGGTGCGCCGGTGGGCGACCCTGCGGGACGGCACGCTCTTCAGGGTGCCTCGGCTCATATGGAGGTGCAGTCTCGTTATGAGGAATCTATGACCAAGTCAGCCGAGGTCGCTCAACCGTTTGTTCCGACGCCGCAGCCAAAGAAACCCAAGCACAAGGGCCGTATCGTCGCTGCCGTTATCGGCGGTGTTGCCGTTGTCGCCATTGTCGCCGCTATCGTGATCGTGCCGCGTATCGGCGCATCTTCCGAGGTAACTTCGGGTGGCAAGGGCTACGTTGTCTGCGCATGCGAGACCAAGATTCTCCCCAAGAACAGCAAGGGTAAAAAGCTCAAGAGCTATACCGTCGAGCTGGCGCCGGTGTCCGGCAAGGGTAAGAGCTGCACCATTAAGGTCGATGGCGAGGACGGCTTTACCATGGAGGACTTTGGTGAGCTGCCCGATCAGAAGTACCAGATGACCATCACCTCGGGCAAGGGCAAAAAGAAGAGCACGACCACCATGAAGGTCGACTATACCAAGGAAGGTTCGGACGCCCCCAAGAATGTCGAGCTCACGCAGTCCAAGAAGGAGGCCAAGGCGTCTGCCAAGGCGGCGGTCAAGACGGCAGATGAGCTGTTCACCGATAAGATTCTCGAGTACCAAAAGAAGTACGGCGAGGGCGAGGCTGTCGGGTTCGATGAATATGCGTATGGAGCCCAGGGTCTTGCTTACGCCAAGCTCATTGACTTTGATGGCGATGGTCAAGATGAGCTGCTGATTGAGTATTCCGATGAACCGGTGGACCGTGGGGATAACGCAGCCGCTGCGCATCTTGAGGTCTGGGCGTATAAGAATGGCGAGATTGAGAAGGTCTACACGCCAGAGGTAAACGTATCTCATCAGGAGGCGTGTGTGTCTGTCTGGCTTGATGAATACGAGGGCAAGATTGGTTTTTCGCAGTGGTATGACCATGGGACAGCAATTAAACAAAGCGATCTCTCTGGTGAAAGTGGTCCTTCTGCTCACGAATACCAAGTTAAATTCATTGGCTACGACGGCAAGTCATTCAAAGCCATGACCGATCTTGTTGCCCCGAATGAAGTCGGTTCTGCCTCTTTGGGCGGTTTTGGTTTCTTGTATGCCGACGAGAGCTCGGTTAACAGCACCATTGGCACGGTGGCCACGACGCTGGAGCAGCTGAAGTCTAAGGATGCCGGCGACGATGCGCAGGCGAGCTACGAGGCCGTCTCTGCCACGCAGGATGTCGACTTTACGGCTGCGGTTGGCGAAGGCCCGCTGAATCCGTCTCCCGATGACACATGTCAGATTACGGCTACGTGGACCTATCCCCAGGTGAAGGGCCAGGGCGTGGGTGTCGCCAAGTTCAACAAGGACATGGTCCAGCTCGTTGCGGATATGCTCGAAGCGAGCAAGCAGGCCTCGATGGATGACGAGGACAGCCGCGTGACCATGATGTACACCGCCGAGATCGTCTCGATCGATGGCGATATTGCCTGTGTGCGCACGTTTACCGACAGCTATCAACCTCCGTATCGATCAGAGCGAGTGACAAGGTCGGCGTACTACAACCTCAAGACGGGCGAGCAGGTTTCGCTCGAGGACTCGCTTGCGCAGCATGGGCTATCGTATGACACCCTCAAGAGCGAGGCCAGGCAGGCAATTAAGACGGCAAAGCCGGATATGGACTCCGTGTCCGAAGACAACATCGACGATGACGATAACTACACTGAGGACCATTTCTACTACGACGGCAAGGGCTATATCATCGTCCTCGATACTGGCGAGTTTGACTGCATGGCATGGGATACGCACGACTTGGTTGCGCACGCCTTCGACTCGAGCTATTCCAGCGGCCAGGACGTAACGCCCGAACGAGCCAGGGCCTCATACGTGCCCAACGAGTAGAACAAAGCGGCAGGGAGTAATCTGAATAGTCCCCGGTAGCGCAAAACACAGCGCCGTCGGGGACTTTTTGATCCCAAGGGGACGGAGGAAAACGGATCAAAAAGCCTAGCCGCGCTGGAGGCCGAAGAGTTTGGCGTTGCGCTCGGCGACTATCATGTTGATATCGGCGATTTCCATCTCGCCGTCAATGTAGGGCTGGTAGGTGCCATATGGATCGCCTGCTCCCAAGCTGCAGCTTCCACAGTTATCGCAGCTGCCGTTGCCGCAGCCAGCGAGTGCTAGCTTGATGATTTCCTCGCGCTCGGCACGCGTCGTGTCCTTGATGAGCTTGCTTTTTGCCATGACGTTCCTCGATTCGCTCGTGACCGTCGGCCGCGCATGTCTTGTAGATACCGGCGGGCTTTGCCCATCATAGGCTTTTGCGCGGGTAGAATGCATGGATAACTTGATGCTTACGGGCGACGGAAAGGAATCGTTGCATGGACCAGGATAAGACGACCGTAATGGGTGGCTACGGCTCCCCGCGGACGGGCAATGGCGCCGATGAGACCCGCGTCGTGCCGAATCCCGGCTACGCTGCCCCCGATACGACGCAGGCGTCGGCCGATCCCACGCGCGTTGTGAATTACGGGAACGCGGCGCAGGACCCGTATGGCGCCTCGTCGCAGAGTCCCTACGGAAGCGCGGCGGCAAACCCTTATGATGACTTGCTGCAAAACCCCATTCCGCAACCTCAGCAGACGACATATATGCCGCGCACGGCACAGCCGCGCTACGAGTCGCGCGACCGATATGCGCGCGAGCCGTATCGTGAGTATCCCAAGTCTATCCCTCAGTATGGCGAGGACGAGGAGAAGAAGTCTTCGCGTTCGTCGAGCGTGATCAAAAAAATCCTGATTGTGCTGGCGATCTTCTTTGCCCTGTCGGTTGTGTTTGCCATCGTGTCGGGCATGCTCAACAAGCGGGGCGCCACGACTGATACCACGGCAGGGCAGACCGAGACGACCCAGTCCGGCGCCGTCGACCTGAGCGATATCCCGGGTCAGTACTGGTCTAACGCCAAGAAGCTCCTCAAGTCGCGCGGGGCCGATCTTTCGAATGCCGTGATTCTGACCGATGACGGCTCGACGCCTGTTGTCGACGCCAACTGGGTCGTGACGTCTGCCTACTATAACGACAACGGTAACCTCGAGATTCAGCTCACGCGCAAAGACAGCTTGTCGGGCAATGCGTCCGGCGACCAGGGCACCACGGACAGCTCGAGTTCCAACACGCTGGAGGACCTGAGCAACAAGGCGCAGGAGTTGGGAGACAAGGCCCAAGAGCTGGGCGATACCGCACAGAACCTGGGCGATATGGCAACGAACGCCTGGAATGCCCTGCAAAACGGCATTTCGGGCGCACAGGGAAACTAGCGGTCGAGCGGCTAGAGCCTTAGCAGTGCAAACAAAAACGGGACGCAGGATCGCGTGACCGGGCGCATAGGCGCGTTGGTCGGCGGTCCTGCGTCCCGTTTTGCTGTCGATTACAGCTGCTCGGCCGGACGCTCGGGTGAGCTAAAGCCCGAGTCAAATGTGACGACGCACGAGGCATCGGGCCGGCGCTCGTGCACGATGCGCGTGACGAGCTCCAGCAGCTCCTCGTCGGATATGTCAAAGCCGTCGGGACGCACCAGGTCAAACGAAACGAACCCCTCGTGCTCATGCAAGTCGTGGATGGAGAGCGCGGGGTCGATCTGCATGACACCGCGCTTGACCCAGCCGCGCAGGTCGTCGCCGGTGGTGGCGATGGGGTCGCAGTGCAGTGTGATACCGATGCCCATCTGCCGTTTGATATCGTGCTCGATGGTGTCCAAGATTTCGTGGTGCTCAAACGCATCACCCTCGCCGGGCATTTCCACGTGCGCACTGGCAAATTGGCGGCCGGGGCCGTAGTCGTGCACCATCAGGTCGTGCGTGCCTAGGACCTGCGGATACGACATGATCTTGTCGCGGATTGCCTGGACGAGCTTGGGGTCGGGCGCTTGCCCCAACAGCGGGCTGATGGCGTCGCGCACCAGGCCCATGCCGCTGATGCAGATGAAGATGCCCACGCCCAGGCCTGCCCAGCCGTCGAGGTCAAAGCCGGTCGTCTGCGAAATAAGCGCTGCGGCCAGGACCGAGGACGAGGTAATGACGTCGTTTTTGGAATCCTGCGCCGTGGCGATAAGCGTCTCGGAATCTATGCGGTTGCCCAGCGTGCGGTTGAACGCCGCCATCCAAAACTTGACGAGCATGGACAGAATAAGGGCTGCCATGGAGAGCGCCGAATATGCGGTGGGCGAGGGCTTGATGATCTTGGTGACCGACTCCAGGATCAGGTTGATGCCGACGGCGCAAACCAGGACGGCGACAACCAGGCCGGCGAGGTACTCGTAGCGGCCGTGGCCGTAGGGGTGGCCTTCGTCGGCCGGGCGGCTGGCAAGGCGGAATCCGAGCAGGCTCACGATGTTGCTCGAGGCGTCGGAGAGGTTGTTGAAGGCATCGGCGATAAGCGAGACGGAGCCGGCGAGCAGGCCCGCGATGCCCTTGGCTAGGCACAGGGTAATGTTGAGGCCGATGCAGATGAGGCTTGCGGCAAAACCCGCGTTGGTGCGGCAGGAGGTATCGACCGGCTCGCTTTCGCTGCCGGGAACAAGCGTATGTACCAGCCGATTTACAAATAGCATAACGATCGTCCTCACAATCATGTTTAAGGGGATAGTGTAGCTCGCGCGGGGGCGCCGTGCACCGATGCTCAGAAAATGCAGCAATGGTCTGCCGGCGCTAACGGGCGCGAGGCGGAGGGGGACGACTGCTCGCGCGCCTTCGAGTTCGCTGCTCCTTCCCGTCCGACCGGGTGCTCCATTTTGGGCCACATGGGTATGGGCACGCGCCGATTTGCTCGACATACTGAATGTCGACAGCCCTGTGCAAAGGAGGACGTTTCCATGGACGAGATGTTTGCCATTAAATGCCAAAACTGCGGCGGCCCCATGTATTCGCACCAGGCAAAGCGCAGCTTTGAGTGCGCCTATTGCGAAACGGTTATTCCGTGGCAAGCGGACGCCGGAGAGCCCAAGAGCGCCCTGGGTATCCGTCATACGCCGCTGACGGTGGTTGACGGGCTGCTCAAGCTCACGCACGTCTCACAGCTCGAGCGCCCAGAGGACCCGGACTGGTATTTCTTCAATTCGTACTGGCGCAATCAGTCGGTTCTGGAGCATCTGCTGTGGGAAGATCGCGGCACGGCGCAGGAGTTCCAAGAGGCGACGCACGTGAGCATTCCCTGCCCCTTCTGCGGCGCGTCCTTTGAGGGGTCATCGACCCAGCGCGTGTTTGAGTGCCCGTCCTGCGGCAACAAAATCGGTATGGCTGACCTTCTCAAGCCCGGTGCGTTTAGCAAGCGCCTGACCATGGGCGTGGGTGCCGAATACGTTCCCGAACAGGGCGTCCCCTGTGAGATATCGCCGCAGCAGGCACGTGCCAACGCGCTTCAGCTGGTGCGCCAGTACCCCGACGCCTTTGCCGGGCACGACGTGGAAGACGCGATTCAAAATGACATGATGCTCTTCTACTTCCCCATGGCACTCGCGGACTTGCGCATGATGGCGTCCTTCCCAGGCAAGGGGCTGAGCAAGGAGACCTTGGTGTACTACGAGGTACTCGATTGGGCGTATCCGCGGGCAAACTACCTGGACGTTCGCCTTATGGGCATTTTGGAGCCGTGGGACTTTGGCAAGGTGGGGCCGTTCGATCCCGCCATGCAGGAGGGCGACTTCCGCGTCGTTTCCGTCGATGCGTCTACCAAGGACCAGGTGGTTATTGATAAGCTGGCGCTCGACGTTGCAGGCAACGATGCCGAGGCGACCCTGGGGCTCAATAGAAAGAGCATCCGCACGTGGGCGCGCAAGGCTCGCAAGCACAAGGACGGCCTGGTGATGGTACCGGTCTACTTTGTCGATCGCCCGGCGTCGGATGGCCGCGATGGCGAGCAGGTGCGCATTGCCGTGAACGGCCAGACGGGTCGCGCGGCGGCGGTGGTGTTTAGCGACAAGCGCGAGACACATGTCGTGGCGCCGCTCAATCCGAGCCTGCATCTGTCCGGTGAGAGCACCGTACACGCCACACCCGTCGAGGTCAAATATGTTAAATCGCCGTTCCTATACCAGATCGTGCGCCGTGGAGACGGCGAGCAACCGCGCCAGGTTGCAGCCGCCGTCGAGGGTTCCTACCGAGAGGAGAAGCCCAAACGCAAGGGCTTGTTCGCTGCGATCTTTGGTAAGTAGGGGAGTGGCTCCGGTTGACATGACGGCGTGATAGCCAGAGGCACGGGGCGGCTCACGGGAATGTGGACTGCCCCGTTTTTATGCGGCGGCAGGACCCGTAGGCACTCCATTAAACACACATGCTCACAGCGCGAACGTTGAGCAACATTACGTTTGCCGATAGCTATTAAAAAATGTCCGCCCACGGTAGTAGTATCAAAAAAAGAGGGGTCCCAAATGGAACCCCTCTGGCAAGTCAAATTGTCCCCTACGGGACGCCTTCCAAGGAAGGCATTTTTGGCAAAGCCGTATGTTGACTCGCAGTGTCGATGTAACTGGTAATCGACAAGGCAACTGTAACACAGCGCGGAAGGGCTGGTCGACATGAATTTAAGAAACTGCTCTGGCGACTACAATATCGGCCTCGACATGGGAACCGGCTCCGTTGGTTGGGCGGTGACCGATGACCAGGGCAAGCTTCTGCATTTTAAGAAGCAACCGACGTGGGGCAGTCGTTTGTTCGATAGTGCGCAGCTGGCGTCCGAGGCGCGCGTTCATCGTGGGCAGCGTCGCCGTTACGTGCGCCGCCGCTGGCGCCTTGACTTGCTGCAAAAGCTGTTCGAGCCTGCGATGAGTGAGGTCGATCCGGGCTTTTTCATGCGACTCAACCAGTCGCGGACCATTGAGGGCGATCCGATTTTTACCAAGGACTTCACGAAGGCCGATTACTACGATCGTTTCCCGACCATCTATCATCTGCGTGCTTACCTTATGGACACCGATGAGCAGGTCGATCTTCGATTGGTGTATCTCGCAATCCATAACATCGTTAAGCATCGCGGTAACTTCTTGCGCCAGGGAGAGAAGCTGACGGCAAAGACGGCAAAGACATCCGATGCCCTCGAGCGCCTCAATGATTCCCTGCAGGCTTGGTGCGAGTCTAGGGAATACGATGTTACAAAAATCAATAAAAGCGCTGTCGCAAAGATTCTCGCTGACGAGCGATCTTCTCGTTCGCAAAAGGCAAAAGACATTCAGGCGCTTGTAAAAGTGGGCACTGCGGATGCGGCTGCGAACAAAAAGCTGGCAAAGGCTTTGTCGAACGCTGTCGTTGGCCTTCAGTGTGAGTTCAAAGACGTGTTTGGCGATTTTGAATGCGAGGCAACTAAGCTCGCGCTTTCGGATGACGAGAAGCTAGAAGCGCTGCAGGCCGCATGCCCCGATGACTGCGTGGAGCTTCTTGAGTCCGTTTGCGGTGTTTACTCTGCTTACGTGCTGCAGGGGCTTTTGTCCTATGCTGAGGGCCAGACTATCTCGGTCAACATGATCGAAAAATATAATTGTTACGCGAATGATCTTGATCGACTCAAGACTTTGGTCCGCGAATATGCTCCCGGCTCATATGAGTCTTTCTTCCGCGGCGCAACCTATCATGATTCGAATAGCGATGACCCCTCGCGCGACTACGATGCCTCTAAGGCGCAGGGTTACACCGCATATGACCTGCATAAACTGTCTTATGATGACCTCGCTAAATCCGTAAAGAAGCTCTTTGCGGGAACGGGCGCGGAGACGGACGAGCGCTATATCGCCATGATGGACGCATTCGACAAGCAGCGCTTTTTGCGTCGTCTTAAGACGAGTGATAACGGTGCCATCTACTATCAGCTGCATCTTGAGGAGCTGCAGGCCATTCTCAAAAACCAGGGTCGCTTCTATCCGTTCCTTAAGGACGAGGCTGCAAAGATTGAGAGTCTGGTCACGTTCCGTATTCCGTACTATGTGGGACCGCTGACGCCTAAAAATGCGGCTCAGGACAAACATGGCAACCATCGATTCCAGTGGTCCGAGCGCAAGCCCGGCATGGAAGATGCGACGATCACGCCTTGGAACTGGGATACCGTGATCGATAAGAACAAGAGCGCCGAGAACTTTATCATGCGCATGACGGGTGACTGCACGTATCTTGCTGGCGAGAAGGTGCTTCCCAAGCAGTCTCTGCTCTATGAGGAGTTCTGCGTTCTGAACGAACTCAATGGCGTTCGCTGGTCCGAAGATGGTGACGATTGGCAACGCTTAGATGCTGCGCAGCGCGAGGGCATTGTTCACGAGCTTTTCCATAAAAAGCGTCGCGTTACCTACAAGATGATTGCCGACTGGCTTGTAAAAGAGGGCGACGCGACAAATCCGGTTGTCCGCGGCGGCCAGGGTGAGAGCGGTCTTGAATCGAAGATGGGCTCGTACATCTTCTTTGCCAAAGACATCTTTGGTGTGGACGAGTTGAGCCGTGCCGAGTATCCGGTTATCGAGAAGATCATTCTTTGGAACACGTTGTTTGAGGACCGTTCGATCCTTAAGGAAAAACTGCAGGATGAGTTTGGCCCCAGTGGCAACGGAATGCTCGATGCCGAGCAGATTAAAAAGATTTGCAAAAAGCGCCTGACCGGTTGGGGACGTCTGTCGGAGAAGTTCCTGACGGGTATCAGGATTGATACACAAGCCGGTCGATCTATGAGCATCATGGACGTGCTGCGAGAAGGAAACCCCAGCTCAGAGCGCCGCTTGGGCGAGACTATGGTGATGATGGAGATTCTCCACGACAATACGCTGGGCTTCCAGGAAAAAGTGGATGAACACAATCGCAAATACTACGCCGAAAACGAGAAGTCACTAGGCGTTAATGAGCTCCCCGGATCTCCGGCGATTCGTCGCAGCCTGAATCAAGCGATTCGCATTGTTGACGAAATTGCAAAGATTGCGGGGCACGCGCCGGCCAACGTTTTTGTTGAGGTGACTCGCGACGAGGACGAAAAGAAAAAGGGTAAGCGGACCACGAAGCGCTGGGATGCCATCGAGGACGCGCTCAAGGCGTTTAAGGCCGAGGGCGGTGACCTGGTCGTTATGGACGATTTCAAGGAGCTCAAGGCAGCCAATGTGGACCTTGACGAGCGCTTGACCCTCTATTTGATGCAGAACGGAAAGTGCTTGTATTCTGGTCGCGCTATCGACCTTAATAAGCTTATGGCGGGCTCGGGCGAGTATGAGGTCGACCATATCATCCCGCGCGCCTACATTAAGGACGACAGCCTCGAAAACAAGGCGCTGGTGTACCGCGAGGAGAACCAGCACAAGACCGACCAGCTTTTGATTGATAAGAGCATTCGCTGGAAGATGGGCGAAACGTGGAAGCAGCTGCATCAGGCTAAGCTTATTGGCGATAAAAAGTATCGCAACCTGCTGAGGTCTTCCATAAACGAGAATGCCATGAAGGGCTTCGTCGCGCGCCAGCTCGTGGAGACGAGCCAGATGGTCAAGATGGCGCAGGCTTTGCTTGAGGCGCGTTATGCCGACGAGGGAACGAAGATCGTTCCCGTTAAGGCGAGCGTATCGCACAACCTTCGTGAGGCGGCCGGCTTGGTCAAATGCCGCGAAGCCAACGATTTTCATCATGCGCATGATGCCTATCTGGCATGCCGCTTGGGCCTGTTTATTCAGATGCGCCACCCGGGAATGTATGAGAACCCCATTGGCTACTCGCACGTGATTAAGAAATACGTGCGCGAGCAGTCTGAGCTGTTTAAGAAAACCCATCGCATGCCTGGATCTGCCGGATTTGTCGTCAATAGTTTTATGACTGCGGGTTTTGACCCCGAGACGGGCGAGGTCTTTGACGATGCCTGGACCGAGGACGACGAGGTCAAGCGCTATAGGGGAAAGTATCTTCCGGACGGCTGGAATGCAGCGGCAGAGGTCGAGAGCATTCGCCGTGCGCTCAACTATCGCCAGTGCTACATCTCGAGGATGCCTCAGGAGGATACGGGTGCATTCTGGAAGGCAACGATTTACTCGCCGCGTGATCCCAAGATGGGCGCAAAGCTTGAGTTGTCGACCAAGCAGGGGCTTGATGCTAAGCAATACGGTGGTTTTTCGAGCCAGCAGTTTGCGTACTTCTTTATCTATGAGGCCAAAAAGAAGGGTAAGCCGGTGTTCCGGTTCTCTCAGGTTCCCGTGTGGCTTGCGGCGCGCATTGAGGGCGACTCGGCGGCGCTCGGCGAGTACGCGCGTGAGCTTGCGGAGAAGGAAGGTCTGGAATACGTCGGTATCACGAGGTCGAAGATCTACAAGAAACAGTTGATTGAGGTGGATGGTGACCGCCTGATTATTACCGGCGCAAAGGAGGTCAGGTCGGGTTCTCAACTGGCGTTTTCACAGGATGAGATGTTGCTGTTAAATATGTCTAAAAAGGATGAAAGACTAAGCGTCCTTCCTTTGCTTGAGGGATTGGTGCACAAGATTGACCACGCTGCTAATGCAACTTGTGGAAAGTTGTCCAGGCAGCTTAAGCTCTCTCGGCTGTCTTCCGTTTCTGTGCTCGATGAGTTGCAGCAGCGTGAGCTTGCATTTGGCCTAATTCGTATTGAAAACGGCGCAGATCGAGTCGTTGATCTCTCTGGAATTGGCGGGCCTGCAAAAGCGGGCGCTATGGTGACGGATATGTCAAAACTAATCAACGAACCAGCGGCCCCGTTCTTTATCATTGACCAGTCCGTAACGGGTATGTTCGAGAGAAGGACCCGTGTCGGGCTTTAGGAACATTGTCATTTCAAGCCCCTGCAAATTGCAGTACAAGGGCGGCTACATGGTTGTCCGCCGCGAGGACGACACGGCGAAAGTCCACCTTTCGGAGATTTCGTCGGTCGTCCTTCAGACCAACCAAGTGTTCATAAGCGCTTATCTGCTCTCGGAGCTTGCCAAGGCAAAGGTCGCGTTTGTCGTCTCTGACGAGAAGCGCGACCCCATTGGGCAGTATTTGCCGCTATACGGGGCCCATAACACCAGCAAGCGTATTGCGGAGCAGCTTGAGTGGGGCGAACCAATCAAAAAGCGCGTATGGCAACGAATCGTGCGCGACAAAATCAAGCATCAATCCGATGTTCTCCACGCTCGTGCGCGTGAGGAGCAGGGTGAGAAGCTTAAGAGCCTTGTTCCCGAGGTGCGCTCGGGTGATACGACGAATCGCGAAGGACATGCAGCCCGATTGTATTTCAGCTCTCTGTTTGGTTCGTCCTTCTCGAGGGATGACGATACGCCTTTGAACGCCGCTCTCAATTACGGGTATGCGATTCTGCTATCGAGTGTCAATCGCGAGATTGCGGCGCGCGGATACCTTACGCAGGCGGGGATTTGTCACAGAAATGAGTTTAACCAGTTCAACTTGAGCTGTGATTTTATGGAGCCGTTTAGGCCTCTTGTAGACCGTATCGTGTTTGACAACTTTGACGGCGAGTTCTCTAAGGAGACAAAGCTGCTTTTGGTCGACATGCTCAATCAGGGAATCGCGTATCGAGGCGGCACGTATCGCGTGGGCTCCGTAATCTCTCTGTATGTTGCTGACTGTTTCAAGGCTCTTGACCGGAAGCTGTCGGTGGACGAAATCGAGTCGTTTGAAGTCGTATGAGTGTCGGGGAAAGGATCAGATATATGAGGCTTGTCGTCTTCTTTGATTTGCCCGTCGATACTCCTGCGCAGAGAAAAGACTACCGGGTGTTCCGCAAATTCCTTCTTAAAGATGGCTATCTTATGCTCCAGGAATCCGTGTATGCAAAGCTTGTTGTTAATGATGGGGCGGCAGGAAGCGCGGTGCAAAGACTCAGGAAGCATCGCCCGCCAGCTGGCCTTGTACAGGTTTTGCGCGTGACCGAATCTCAGTTTTCGACCATGGAGTACATTGCGGGTAACCGCGAGGCTCATGAGGAGATAGACACAATGGAGGAGCTCCTGGTTTTATGAGGCTTGTGTTTTCGGGACTTGAGAACTCGCTGGAACTAACAGCAGGGGAGACATCGGTTTTGCAAGTCGAAAACTCTGCTCTGTTCGCGCGGATTGTGACTTCTTTGCAAAACGGGTTGGGGCGCCAGGCGATGGAACCTTACTCCCTTTGGAAAGACGATGAGGAGATTAAGCCCGGCAGCGCTCTAATGGTGGTGCCTGATGCGCTGAATCTTCCATGGGATGACCGCGCATTTATGACCGCAATCACCAAGAAGGTTGAGCGTGAGTTTCTAGAAGACGAAGACCTGCGCATGCAAGTGGAAGAGGCTGAACGAGCAATAAGGCTGCGTTTGGGCGGATTGAACCTTGGCTTTAATGCCGATTTGGGGTTTGGTTTAGAATGGGATATGAAGCGCTACCTCAAGTTTTTAGGATTTGGTGCAGCGCCTCAAGAAGATAAATCGTTCCTTGATAATCTGCTGAATTTCCTTTCATTTGCTCTTGACGCTGGCTGCAGAAAGACAATCGTATTTGTAAATCTCAAAACATTTTTGACGGAAAATGAGCTGCAAACGCTCTATGACCACGTGTTTTTTCTTAAGTTGAGCCTGTTGCTCCTGGAGAATAAAAAAGATACCATGGCTTACGGACATGAACATAAACTAACGGTTGACCTGCAGTTTTTAGAGCATTGAAAGAACTGACCGGTTAGATTGAACGTCCCGTCGCAGTAGGGAATTTGTTCCAATGTTTTGGAGCAGTGTCGATTTAACTGGTAATCAAACACAGGCTCCATTCCTCAGCGCTCACCTGCTGTTTTGGAGCAGTGTCGATTTAACTGGTAATCAAACTAAATGCTTGTCGGCTATAGGTTATCCAGCGTTTTGGAGCAGTGTCGATTTAACTGGTAATCAAACAACATTCGTTTTGTCGTGACTAAAAACGGGTTTTGGAGCAGTGTCGATTTAACTGGTAATCAAACTGTAGTTGATAATCATCATGGTAGTACCTCGTTTTGGAGCAGTGTCGATTTAACTGGTAATCAAACCGAAATTACTTCTTTGCGTTCGACAGCCGGTTTTGGAGCAGTGTCGATTTAACTGGTAATCAAACAATTCACGCCCTGCGTCGCCTTCACGATTAGTTTTGGAGCAGTGTCGATTTAACTGGTAATCAAACGCAGATTCCCTTGGTGTTGTAGAAGTCAGAGTTTTGGAGCAGTGTCGATTTAACTGGTAATCAAACGTGTATAGTTGTAGTCAACCTACACGCAACGTTTTGGAGCAGTGTCGATTTAACTGGTAATCAAACCTATATAAGGCCTATTAGATATATAGATAGTTTTGGAGCAGTGTCGATTTAACTGGTAATCAAACGGATGATCTCGCCGGGGTGCGTCTTCTCGTGTTTTGGAGCAGTGTCGATTTAACTGGTAATCAAACCGTCATATGTAGCTAACCAGATCGCGGCTAGTTTTGGAGCAGTGTCGATTTAACTGGTAATCAAACTCTGGAAGCCCTGCGTGATGACCTGGTTCAGTTTTGGAGCAGTGTCGATTTAACTGGTAATCAAACGGCTTATCGTTCGTGCTGTTGTTGGGATGAGTTTTGGAGCAGTGTCGATTTAACTGGTAATCAAACCGACACGCCGGAAGGGGACGCGACAATGCGGTTTTGGAGCAGTGTCGATTTAACTGGTAATCAAACCCGTAGCTGTACGTACGGCCCTCGATTGTCGTTTTGGAGCAGTGTCGATTTAACTGGTAATCAAACGCTAGCGTCAGGTTCTCGGCTGTGGCCTGCGTTTTGGAGCAGTGTCGATTTAACTGGTAATCAAACCGAGCTCGATCAGGTCGTTCTGGAACATGGGTTTTGGAGCAGTGTCGATTTAACTGGTAATCAAACTCCCATATATACCTCCCGTTTAGGTGTCTCGTTTTGGAGCAGTGTCGATTTAACTGGTAATCAAACCGCCCTGCTTTTGTCTCATGCGATGCAACGGTTTTGGAGCAGTGTCGATTTAACTGGTAATCAAACGCGTGTACGTTGCCGCTTTCATCGTCAAAGTTTTGGAGCAGTGTCGATTTAACTGGTAATCAAACGTGCGATAGCTAACTAATTCGTAGCTATTGGTTTTGGAGCAGTGTCGATTTAACTGGTAATCAAACTATCCGTCAATCGATAGAACAGGAGATACGTTTTGGAGCAGTGTCGATTTAACTGGTAATCAAACATGGAAGAGGAGCGTCGTAATAAGAAGCAGGTTTTGGAGCAGTGTCGATTTAACTGGTAATCAAACGCAACATAGGCAACCAGCCATTTACACGGGTTTTGGAGCAGTGTCGATTTAACTGGTAATCAAACAACTTACCCTACTTTGCTATGGTTGTCCACGTTTTGGAGCAGTGTCGATTTAACTGGTAATCAAACCATGTCGGCGTGGTTAGGCTTGGCAATCTGTTTTGGAGCAGTGTCGATTTAACTGGTAATCAAACGGTTTCGGGGGTTGCGCCTATAGGTATACCGTTTTGGAGCAGTGTCGATTTAACTGGTAATCAAACTACTGATACGTTCTATCAAATTGACCTCATGTTTTGGAGCAGTGTCGATTTAACTGGTAATCAAACCCCGCCTGCCTAACCAGTTTGGAGTCAACAGTTTTGGAGCAGTGTCGATTTAACTGGTAATCAAACGTATAGGACAGTGCTCACGCATTGTCTAGAGTTTTGGAGCAGTGTCGATTTAACTGGTAATCAAACCAACATGGCTCGGTTAGGCTCGACAAAATGTTTTGGAGCAGTGTCGATTTAACTGGTAATCAAACTAACGCATTTAGTCGGCTTTATCTACATTGAGTTTTGGAGCAGTGTCGATTTAACTGGTAATCAAACGGGTATGCGTGAGTGGTGTAAGTGGGAACAGTTTTGGAGCAGTGTCGATTTAACTGGTAATCAAACCCCTAAAGAAAAAGACCTCTCGCAAGCCCGTTTTGGAGCAGTGTCGATTTAACTGGTAATCAAACTCGCGCTGAGTGATTGCCATTGTTGCCTCCGTTTTGGAGCAGTGTCGATTTAACTGGTAATCAAACTACTACCTGTCACACAGTGCAGATAAATCGTTTTGGAGCAGTGTCGATTTAACTGGTAATCAAACCATCGACAGTGAGGTCGCAGCGGTCACGTTGTTTTGGAGCAGTGTCGATTTAACTGGTAATCAAACGCTTTCGGCAGTCCTCCACTATCGCTATGTGTTTTGGAGCAGTGTCGATTTAACTGGTAATCAAACTAAGCCCTTGCCAGCTACCAAGTGCGGAACTGTTTTGAAGCAGTGTCGATCTAACTGGTAATCAAACCAGGCGATGGGGTTCCCGCCGCTAGAGGGCGTTTTGGAGCAGTGTCGATCTAGCTGGTAATCAAACCCCTGCGGACATTTGCCATATTTTCGGCTAGTTTTGGAGCAGTGTCGATCTAACTGGTAATCAAACACCACTACAGTTAGGGGTTAACATGTACGGTTTTGGAGCAGTGTCGATTTAACTGTTAATCAAACGCGAGCTTGCAGCCGTTGGGTTTGTCGCAAGTTTTGGAGCAGTGTCGATCTAACTGGTAATCAAACTTTTGAGCCAAATAAAACCTATGTTTCACGGTTTTGGAGCAGTGTCGATTTAACTGGTAATCAAACAAAATTGTTTCTGCTATATGTTGCAGGCTGTTTTGGAGCAGTGTCGATTTAACTGGTAATCAAACCGAAGCAGCCGAGGAATCCCGCAAGCAGGCGTTTTGGAGCAGTGTCGATTTAACTGGTAATCAAACTGAGCCGTCAAACAGGAACCAACGAAAGGAGTTTTGGAGCAGTGTCGATTTAACTGGTAATCAAACATTTGCGAGGCGATGAGTGATGGTACTTAAGTTTTGGAGCAGTGTCGATTTAACTGGTAATCAAACACATCCACATCGGACACGGCACCGTAGAGAGTTTTGGAGCAGTGTCGATCTAACTGGTAATCAAACAACAACCTGTATGAAGTCGCCTCAGTGCTGTTTTGGAGCAGTGTCGATTTAACTGGTAATCAAACCAGTGCAAAAAAAATTAGGTATATTGCACTGTTTTGGAGCAGTGTCGATTTAACTGGTAATCAAACGTTAGTTTTGGAAATACCCCGTTTGACCTGGTTTTGGAGCAGTGTCGATCTAACTGGTAATCAAACGGCAAGATGAATGCTGAATATCTGTTGTCGGTTTTGGAGCAGTGTCGATCTAACTGGTAATCAAACTTTAGTCCGCTGATGCAATGCGGACTGTTGGTTTTGGAGCAGTGTCGATCTAACTGGTAATCAAACTTACTAAGGACTGTACTACCGACCTAGAGCATTTTGGAGCAGTGTCGATCTAACTGGTAATCAAACTGATTGCCGATAAGGAGCGTCGCGAGGTTGGTTTTGGAGCAGTGTCGATCTAACTGGTAATCAAACAATATGACAGTTCGGACCGCAATCTAACCAACGTCAACAAGGAGGAATAGAAATGGACAACGACACGCTGCTGTTCAGAGATAAGGGTGCCGGTGTATTCAAGGAGATCTGTATCTACCCGAATCGAATTACCACGCTCAAGAAGAACCGCTTCTTCGGCAAGCATATAGAGGTGACCTACCTGAATGACGTCACCGGTGTCTATAGGATCAAGGGCAAGCAGGTGATTCTGAACAACAGGCTGCGGACGGGCTACGGCTATAGGCTGAGCAGTCGCTCCCAGGCAGAGGAATTCGTGAGGGTTCTTAACTCAATCATGTAGCGATAACCAGATCTTCTGCCCATAGAAAAGCGCCCTACCAATCCGTCAAGACATGTGGAGCGCAAACAATCCTGTTCCCCGCACGCGCGGGGATGATCCCGTTTTGGTCGGGGCGGCGGGACTCGAGCCCGCACGGGCGATGCCCGTGATGGCAGATGTAAATAAACGGTGGAACGGCTGTAAAAGAGTCTTGCCACTGGGTAAAATCAGGATGTGCCGCGGAACCCGCTCCTCAGTCGGTCAACTTTGGAAGCGCGGGCAACGCAGGTATTTTCGTCTAAAGGGCCGGCTGCAACCGGCCCTTTTTTATGACTCCCTTCGCTATCCGTTACTGCTTATATTCCCGCCAGATCGAGTAGAGGTTCCGGGCAATGCTGGTCACATACATCGAGAGGCGCAGGATTTCAAGAAACAAGTTCATAGGCTTCACCCCAATCGGAGATCGGAGCGTTGCCCGCAGGCGGATTCCGCGGCAGTCAAGATTTTACCTCACAGGCCGCGGTGGGAGACATCCTACCCACCCCATGGTTTGGAACAGTGTCGATCTAACGGGCAATCAAACCTCTAGCACTCTTTGAATTGAGCAAGCATCTGCCCGAAGAAGCTGAGCCCGGATGGCTCACTCATTTATGAGCCCGGATGGCTCATAAATGAGTGAGCCGCCATCTTCGGTTCGGTAGGCCCCGCAGGGGAGGTAGCGCCCGTCGGGGAGAACATAGAGGTTGGCTTCTTCCTTCAGTCCTGCTGGAAATAGCGGAATCCCGTTTTCGTCCACTTGGAACTCGTCTATATTTGCGACCTTCCTCTCCATGATGCCTCCTGCCTTATTTCTTGAATGGCGCCCTAAAACAGGCAGCTCTCAATCAGCTCTTTTCCGCGCAGGGTATCGACCCACTCCTGCGGGATGGCCTCGATGCCGTATGCCGTGCCGGCGAGCGCGCCTGCGACGGCTGCGGTGGTGTCGGTGTCGTCGCCCAAGTTGACGGCGGCGAGCACGCAGGCTTCGTAGCTGTTGGTGTTCACAAAGCACCAGGTAGCGGCTTTAAGCGTGTCGCGCACGAAGCCGCCGGACCTGATTTCCTGCTCAGGCACGCCTTTCAGGTGGAGCGCCCACGAGGGGAGCGCATCGTTCATCACATCCCTCATCAGCTCGACAAATATGACGCATGCATCGGTCGACGTTCTGTGGGCGTGCGTAATCGCGGAGACCTCGCAGATCTCGTCGTCAGTCGCGTCGACAAACGCCAAGGGCGCGATGCGCATGAGCGAACCGTTGCCGTTGTCGCGTTCGCCGGAGCCACCTTTGCCGGTGTGCAGGGCGTGGGCAGTCGTGCCGCCGTAATCGAAAACGCCGTCGATCGTATACTCGCCACGGGCAATCCAGCCTACGAACTTGTCGCGCATGTCCGCGGTGTCGATATGCCCAAGCTCCCTAATCGAGTCACAGGTAGCAAGCGTCATGGATGTGTCGTCGCTCCAGGTGCCGGCGGGCTGCCCATGCGTGCCGTAGCCGATCATGTCCGTGCATTCGAACGTGCCACGAGGCCTGAACTCGTAGGGAACGCCCAACGCGTCGCCGACGGCAAGCCCGTAGATGCAGTCGCGTAGCGTTGTTTTCGGTCTGTCTGTCATGGAAAACTCCTCTTTCACTTCGGATTGGAGATGCGTGGCAATCAGCGACAATGTGTCCAGCCCAATTCGGGACGCAGTGAGTCCCGAATTGGGAGAGCTTGTCAGCTAATCTGACAAATGAAAACCCGCAACGCTATTGCTTTATACAGCAAGGGACCTCTTTTGGGCGCCCTGCCTTTGGTGCCTCGGCGAGTCGTGCCTCGATGGAAGCTTTGGATACCATGCGCTTGGTGCCGTCCTTCCAAGAATCCAGCAGCCCAGCATTTATCAGCTGCGATACCCTTGCCGTGCTAACGCCAAGCATGCGAGCGGTGTCCGCCGCGGTGACGGCGGGGATGTCGCCGAGCTCGCGGCTGACGGCCACGGCGATTACCTTGCCGCCGTGTTGTGGCTGGTGTCCAAAGTCCGGCGCGGGAAGATCGACGCCGCCCATAAGGTGATCGTCGACCATACATGCGAGAAAATCGGCGGCGCTTTCGACAGCGTCGTTTAGGTCGGAGCCAAACGTTCCTCCTCCGCCCAGCGAGCCACATGGCACGGCATCGACCATACCGTCCGAATCAAAGAACTCAAATTCCCATACGTAAACCATGTAAGACCTCCTTTAAAAAGTGATGCGAAATGTGATGAGGATGAGCTATCGAAGCCCTGCCTGCCTTAGGATTCTTTTGGCAATTTGATCCTCGATCTCTCGGTGGCGTTTTACGAGCACGAGCTTGTCGCCTTTGACGAACTTCTCGTGATTAGTGCCTCCTTTCGAGATGAAGCCGGCTTCTTCGAGGATACGGATCAATTCGCGTCTCTGCATCTCAGCCTCTTTCAATAACTATATATTAGCACTTCCTAAGGGTTTTAGGCTTAAATCTTAGCTATTGCTAATCCTTTGTTTTGCGGCGCCATCCTTGGATAACGGCTTATATTCGTTGTTGTATTAGTCTATTTGCTCGTGCGGACACGTTTTGGTGCCCTGCGCGTGACCGCAAAAAGGGTTTGTAGTGACTAAAATGTGGTCATAGAGATAGTTTTATCGAACTCCATGGGGGTGGCGCGCGTGGATGACAACACGTTGTTGTTTCACGATAAGGGTGCCGGCGTTTTCAAGGGAATAAGCATCTATCCCAATCGTATCGAGGCGGTCGTGAAGAACAACTTCTTCGGCACCCATACCAAAACGTCTACCTCAAGGACATTACGGGTGTCAACAGGGTCAAGGGTAAGCGCGTGTTCCTTCGTAATAGGTTACTGACCGACTGTTCCTACAGGCTGAGCAGTCATTCCCAGGCCAAGGAATTTGTGAACGCGCTGAACATGGTGATGTAGCCTATGGCGGCGTTCGGACCAAGGTAAAAATCAGGGGCGCAGAACGGTGTTCTGCGCCCCTCATCGAGTTGATGCGCCCAAAAGGCCGGCTGGCCTATTCGCTAGCGCCTTCGTCACTTTCATGGTCGTTGACAAGCATTGCCGCGCCGACGGCTGTTGTTGCTACGGCGGCAGCGGCGAGCCCGGCGGCGATGCCAGAGCCGTCGCCCGTGCCGGCGAGTTTTCCGGCCGAGCTTTTGCCCTTGCCGTTCTTGTCGGCGCTACCTGCGTTGGGGCCCGTGCCACTGTCGGTGCCGGTGCCGTCGCCGCCCGCGTTGCCCGAGGCTGCAACTGCAAAGCTTGCGGCTCCGTCGCTGGCGAGCGTGTAGTTCTGCGCCGCGTCGCCCAAGAGACCGTTCACGCGCACCCAGTACGTTCCTGCGGCAAATGTTTCGCCCTCGGCCATTGCCGTGCCCGGAGCGCCGTTCGCGTCGTGCACAAACTCGAGCTGGGCCGTGCAGGCATCGGTTTCGAGCTTGCCCTCGAGTGATGCCGCAATCTTGGCGCGCACGTCCTCGCCGGCCTTAAGGCCCTCGAGCCCCTCAAAATGGGGCGTCAGCGCGCGCGGGTCGATATCGATGGGCACGGAACCCTGCAGCCCCGTAACGGTCTCGTTGCCCAGGGCGTCGACATCCACATATTCGATGGCAAACGCATGGCCCGAAGCCGCCACGTTGAGTACGTTGCTGCTGTCGACAAGGCGGAAATGGCCCTCGCCAACGGTCTTGCCATCCTGGAGCGAGGCATCGCTCAGCGAGTCGCCGTACGTCATGCGCATGCGGGTCGGGAGGCAGCACGAAGCCGACTGCGTGTGCTTCGTATCGTAATTGTAATTGCGCTGGTAGATGCTCCGGGCCAGCGCCGCATCAACAAAGTCGGATGCGATGATGCCAATGTGCTTGAGGTAATCTGACTTTGTATCCTCGATGCCGCTGGGATTGATGTACGGGCTCTTGTACAGATGCTCGTTGACTACTCGCGCTGCGGTAAATGGGTTGCTTCCTTGCTTGTGATTCGTGCAGCTGGTGTAGTTGATAGACCAGCAGCGCTCCAGGACTTGCTCCTTGGCCCCGTTATCGTCCTCGACATCTACCTCGTTGCGGGTGAGCTTGGCCGTTTCCTGCAGGGCCATATCGACCCAGCTGATCTTGTCGGTTCCGGTGCATTCGTAATGGTCCTGGGCATATACCTTGGTGCAATAGGCTTTTTTGTCGCCTGTTTCCCCTGCGGCTTCAAAGCCTTGCGCGTTTTGGACGAGACACATAGAGGAGCTGCTGGGGTGTGTTGCGATTTTGTTGTCCCATTCGGTTAGGTCGAGGCCCCACGTGTGGCCGCTTACGCTGTCGCCGGCGAGTCCAAATCGGCGCAGCAGGACGATCTTTCCGCGCACCTCGTTCAGTGTGGGAACGCGGCTCGACGTATAGAACAGTTTGGGGTTGTCGTCCAAAACCTTGGCGAAAGCCGTCGTAAGGCTCTCGTCAGTAGCCTCGTTGTTGCCTCGGGATACAAGCATGATGAGCGCTTCTGACGGATTTTCGTTCAAAAACTTTTTGAAGTAGCCAACGACATCGGAGAGATGCATGAAGTGTCCGTCTTTTTTGAGCAGGTAGCAACTTCCATGGTCGATGCCGGGGTCGTTGCCTTTTCCGAGTCGGATATCAAAATAGCGAATGCCTTCGAGCAACTGCGTGGGGATGTAGTCCTGCTGGCACTTTGCTTGCGAGGATTGGGGTTCGGTGTCGTTGTCCACGCTGCAAGTTCCCGAATCGTGCGTGCCCGGGATGCTCAGCTCGTCGAGGTACTTGTTGCCTTCGACGTGGCTCATCCAACATGGTCCGTCGACGTAGCTGCTATACGTGGTCCAGTCGATGCTGCTAACTGTGGCATTGGTCTTGTCCATGCTGTAGCCGACAAGCTCGAGCTCCCACGGAATGGAATATTTCTTTTGGCAAATCTTGTTGTTGTCTTGGTCTTTGCCTTTCGATTCTATGGCAAGGTAGTTAATACCGTTTTTCGTGTATATGCGGTCTCGAATAATATAAGTTCCGTCGAACTGGCGGTCGAACGTATAGGCGCGGCTGTCCTTATGGTCGTACTCGCCACTCCATACGTGGATGACCTTTCCATCTTTGTCCGAGTCGCCATCGACCGACCAAATGCTGTAGCCCGTCTTCTTGTGCTCTTCGAAATTGAGCAGGGTGCGGATGGCATACCAGTTTGTGCCGTCCGCATCGGTCCCTACGTGCTCAAGGATGAGCTTGCTGGACGTGCCGTCATTAAACAGGTGGCAGACGTTGCCGATGACGTTGCCGTCTTCGTTGACGCTCGCGGTGCGAAAATAGCCCGCGGGGCGAAGGCGAATGACGAAATTGTCGAGGCTGACTGACGCTGTGGCAGCGTCTTCTGCAAATGCCGCGCGCACGGGAAGGCCCAATCCCGCGGTTTCGGGCAGGCTTACAAATGGCGACAATGCTGCGAGTCCTAGGCCCAACGTGAATGCTCGACGGCTGATGGCGTGGTGTTCGGTCATAACTCCTCCGTTCGCAGGGTGCGGTTATGCACTCATTTTGTTCACTATACTGCCCGGATGTCTAAACGTGTTGGCTTAATTGTCTGCGCGGCGCTATAAATCGGCGGGCGGATGCGTTGGGGCGCTTGTCTATTTGTGGTGCTACCGCGCTGGGGGTGGTTTTGCCGCCCGGCACCCTCGCGTTCGCCGGCTATCGGCATAAGAAAGGGAGGGCCGGCGATCCGATCCTCCCTTGGTGCGAAGCGCTGGGGTATCGTCGCTTGTTTGCACTGTGCTCGTGTTTCCCGCTGCGCTCGCCAGTCGTTTAGCGCTTGATCTCGATATCGTCGAGCTTGACGTCCATGGCTTCGGTCTTGGCCTTGGCGATATCATCGGCAAACTCCAGAGACTTCATCATGGTCTCGACGGCATCCTTGTGCTCCTCGACATTGTCGATGCGCACGTACACGCTGCCGCCGTCAACGTCGGTGAAGTACTCGGTCGTCACGCCGCCCGAGTGCGTAAAGTAGGCGCTGCGCCAGGTCTTGCCGTTGTACTTAACGGGATCGCTCTCGGTCCATCCAGAGCTGGCCTTCCACTTTGCCTCGTAGTCGAACAGCTCATCGGCGTTCTTGTCAGGATCGAAGACGGGGATGAAGCGGTCGCTGGCGTGCTCGCTCTCGGTGAACTTACACTGGGCCCTGTCGGCGGTGTCGCCGGCGACGTCGGCGATCTCGACGCCCTCGGGGACCTCGACCTTAAACCAAATGAAGTCGGTCCTCATATCCACGGCTGGCTTTTCTGCTCCGCCGCCACCACCACTGCCGGTAGCGTCGCCGCTGCCACCGCAGCCCACCAGGGCAACTGCGGCAAAGAGACTGATGCAGAGGGTGAGAATCGCAAAGGCCTTCTTTTTCATGGTCGTGTCCTCCTCGATCTGTAACCGCCCATGGATTACCTGCCTTTACTGTACGCGTGGACGGCTCGCTAGGGTGGGCCATGTGTCCCATTCTGAGGGCTGGAATTGCGCCGACAAGTGGCAATATGCGCGGGTCCAAAAGAGGGGAGGGCCGGCCGATCCGATCCTCCCCTGGCTGGGCGTCCGATCATGTAATGACTGCGCATGCGATGCTGCGTGCGAGCCCCTAATGCTTGATCTCGATGCTCGAAATCTCGACTTCGCGTGCCTCGGCAACTGCCTTCGCCATGTCATCGGGGAACTCGATGGAGTTGAGGGGTGCCTCGGCTTCTTTCTTATGCAGATCGAAGTTCGAGATGAGGACGTAGACGCTTCCCGGTTCAACGTCGGTAAATAGGAGTGTTGAGACGCCGCTGTTGTCCTCGTACGTTCCGATGAGCCATGTCCTGCCGTTATACTCGACGGACCCGCCATCCTTCCACTGGAACGTATCACCTTTCTTTTCTGCCTGGTCGGCGTGGGATTCCTCTGCCGTCAGCGCTTTTTTCCAAACGGGGATAAAGCGATCGGCCGAGGCGTTCTCGTCTTCGGGGAAGGTGAGCTGGACCCTGTCGGCATTCTTGCCAGCGGAGTCGCTTACGTCAACGCCCTCGGGCATCTCGACCTTAAACCAAATGAAGTCAGTCTTCTTGGCGACGGGAGCTTTTTCATTGCTCTCGCTCTTGGCGGCGCTGCCGCCCCCGCCCGATGCGCTCCCGCCGCAGCCGACAAGGGCAAGCGCGGCAAAGAGGGCGATGCAAAGGGAAAGGATTGATAGGGTCTTTTTCTTCATGGTGGCGTCCTCCTTGTCTGCCAGGGACATCATGTGCCGCGGATCGCTGGGGCAGCGGTGACGCATGCACATGATGCCTTTGTTTACTGTGCGGTTATTCCTCCATTCGTCGTCCGGTGCCGTGATGAGCTTGCCCCAACATAGGGCTCCTTACCTATATGTATGCCCCAGTTGCCGCTGCCCGGAAGTCTCGAAAGGTGGGCCATGTGTCCCATGCTTGCGTTGACATGGCCTATCGTTCGTCATAGAAATCCGCGATGGCCAGTTGCGCTGACGCTTATGTACTTATGGGCTAGACTAAGCACCATTATGTGTTTGACGCGGTTGGTCGGCGGTTGCCACCCGACCGATGTATACGACTTGAGGGTGCATGCGCATGAGCCAAGAGATGATGGACAAGACCTGCCGCGGGTTTGCCGAGGCGCTGGCCGCGCGCGAGCCGGTTCCCGGCGGCGGTAGCGCGAGCGCCTTTGTGGGCGCACTGGGAGCCTCACTTTGCGGAATGGTTGCGCGCTACGGTGCGACCAATCCCGCGCTTGCTGATCGTGCGGATGACCTGACGCGCGCGTTTGCCCAGGCTGATGAGCTGGCCCAGGAGCTTGTCGAGTTGGTTTCCGAGGACGTTCGTGCCTACAGGCGGGTGTCCGCGGCGTACGGTATTCCGCGTGACGATCCGGCTCGAGCGACCGCGATTCAGGATGCGCTGCATGTGGCCGCTATGCCGCCGTATCGCATTATGGATGCCTGCGGGCGCGCACTGGCGCTGCTCGAGGACATGGCCGACAAGGGTTCGCGTCAGCTGCTGTCCGATGTGGCGTGCGGCGCTGTGTTCTGCCGTGCCGCCATGCAGGGCGCGAGCTTGACGCTCTTTGCGAACACCACGTCTATGAAGGATCGTGCACGCGCCGAGGAGCTCGAGGCGGCGTGTGATGAGTTGCTCGACATATGGTTGCCGCGCGCCGATGCGCTGGCGCGCCGCGCCTCCGACGCTGCAAGGAAGAGAGGATAGCCATGGCTGAGCTACTGAAGGGTGCTCCCGTTGCTCGCGCGCTGACCGAGGAACTTGCTGTTCGCTGTGCCGCTTTGCGTGAGCGGGGCGTTGTTCCGATGTTGGCTATCGTGCGTGTAGGTGAACGCGAGGACGACCTATCCTACGAGCGCGGTGCCCTCAAGCGCTGCGAGAAGGTTGGCATTGAGGCTCGCCGCATTTTGCTTCCCGCCGATGTTTCGCAGGACGAGCTGTTGACGGCCATCGAGGACATCAATACCGATTCGGCTGTCCATGGCTGTTTGATGTTTCGCCCGCTGCCCGCCGGCCTTGACGAGAACGCAGCCGCCGCGGCGCTCGATCCTGCCAAGGACGTTGACTCCATGACGCCGGCCTCGCTGCTCACCACGCTTTCGGGGCGTGGCGAGGGTTTTGCCCCCTGTACGGCCGAGGCCGTGCTGGCGTTGCTGGACCATTACGGCGTTGATCTGGATGGGGCCAAGGTCGCGGTTGTTGGTCGGTCGCTGGTGATTGGTCGTCCCGTAGCTGCCATGCTCACGGCTCGCAATGCCACGGTGACGACATGCCATACACATACGCGCGACTTGGCTGCCGAGTGCCGTGCGGCTGATATTGTGGTTGCGGCCGTTGGACGCGCGCGCACGATTGGCGCGGATGCGGTTCGCGAGGGCCAGACGATCATCGATGTGGGCATTAACTGGGACGAGGCCGCCGGCAAGCTGGTCGGCGACGTCGATTTTGATGCTGCAGAGCCGATCGTTGGCTCAATTACTCCCGTGCCGGGTGGCGTGGGCGCTGTAACGACGGCGATTCTCGCCAAACACGTGATCGAGGCGGCGGAGCGCGCAGACGAAATAGGCGTTTTGGGCTGTTTGAGGGGTTAGACATATACCACGTGGTCAAAAAACGCCAAATATGAGTACTGTTGCCAAGATAGTCACATATGCTTTAGGTCATTTTTGGCTCTCAATCGGTATTAATTATCGATAGAGAGCCTATTTTATTGGACTTATGAGGAATTACATTGTCAAGCTTTTGAACAAATGTAGATTATCGACACCTGCATTCGGTTAAATTGCTGCTACTAAATTTGTGACAGTACTCATATTTGGCATTTTTTGACCACAGGGATCTCGAGGGGGGCTGCCGGGGCGGCGGTTTCGCCCTTTTTGCGCCGAAGCGATACACTGTTACCGTTTGATTTCTTCGCTCAAGGAGGATGCGCATGCCGTGCACAACGATTTTGGTTGGTAAGAACGCGAGCTACGACGGGTCGACCCTGGTCGCGCGTAACGAGGACTCGTCCAACGGGGTGTTTGAGCCCAAGCGTATGCGCGTGGTGCATCCCGACGAGCAGCCGCGCGTCTACACGAGCGTCCTGAGTCACCTAACCGTTGAGCTGTCCGACAATCCCATGCGCTACACGAGCGTCCCCGATGTTGTCCCGGGCCACGGCATCTGGGCCGAGGCCGGTTTCAACGAGCTCAATGTCGGCATGTCCGCAACCGAGACGCTCACCACCAACGAGCGCGTCCGCGGCGCCGACCCGCTTGTGGACTACCTGCCCGCCAAGGGCAACGAAGGCGAGGATGGATACGTTCCGGCGCAGCCCGGTGGCTTGGGCGAGGAGGACATGGTGACCCTGGTCCTGCCGTATGCCAAGTCCGCTCGCGACGGCGTTCGTATCCTGGGTGATCTGCTCGAGCGCTACGGCACCTACGAGAACAACGGCATCGCCTTTAGCGACGTGGACGAGATCTGGTGGCTCGAGACCATCGGCGGCCACCACTGGATCGCCAAGCGCGTGCCCGATGACGCCTATGTGACCATGCCCAACCAGCTGGGTATCGACAGCTTTGACCTGGATGACGCCGAGGGCGCCCAGGCCGACCACATGTGCTCCGCCGACCTGCGCGCCTGGATGGCCGAGTGGCATCTGGACCTGACGCTGGGCGTCGAGAGCGACGGTCCTGCCGCGGTCTTTAACCCGCGCGAGGCCTTTGGCTCGCACAGCGACAGCGACCACGTTTACAACACGCCGCGCTCCTGGTACATGCAGCGCTGCCTCAACCCCAGCGACGTGTGGGACGGCCCCGATGCCGACTACACGCCTGAGAGCGACGACATCCCCTGGAGCCGTGTGCCCGAGCGCAAGGTGACCATCGAGGACATCAAGTACGTGCTTTCGAGCCACTACCAGGGCACGGAGTACGACTGCTACGGCAGCAAGGGCACGCCCGCTACGCGTGGCGCCTATCGCCCCATCGGCATCAACCGCAACAGCCAGCTCGCCGTGTTGCAGCTGCGCCCCTATGCGCAGCCGGCCTACCGCGCCGTGCAGTGGATGGCCTTTGGCTCCAACTCGTTTAACGCGCTGGTTCCGCTGTACGCCAACGTCGAGACCATGCCCGAGTACTATGCCGACACGCAGGCTCGCGTGACGTCCGAAAACTTCTACTGGGCCAACCGCCTGATCGGCGCGCTGGCTGACGTCCGCTTCCATGAGTGCGGTCGCGCTGTGGAGGATTATCAGGAGAAGGTCGGTGGCATGGGCCACAAGCAGATCCATGACGTCGACGCTGCCGTAGCCGTTCTGTCCGAGGCCGAAGTGCCTGCCGAACTTGCACGCGCCAACGAGGCCTTTGCCGAGCGTGTTCGCGTGGAAACCGATGCTCTACTGGGCAAGGTGCTCTACACTACGAGCTGCGCCATGAAGAACTCTTTCGCGATGAACGACAACGTGAGGTAGGGATTTCCCGTCGATCGAATAGCGCTAAAACGCTTTGTCGCTTTCACTCGATCTTGGGTACAAGAACGCCAATGCAGTTGTTTATGATTGGAGACAACCATGGTTATGAAACTCGATCAGCTTGTTAACGGCGCCATCAACGTTGGCTTTGGCGCTGCCGCCGTTGCTGTCGAAGGCGGCAAGAAGGTCCTCGACGACCTTAACACCAAGGGCGAGCAGGTCCGCAAGGACACCGCCACCCCCGATATCGCCCGCAGCGTGTCCGACATGTTCGAGCAGGCCGGCGGTACCATCTCCGATCTGACCGAGCGCTTGGGCATGCAGGGCGAGACCGCGGCCCAGCGCGTGCTCGACGAGCTCATCCTTGCCCGCGTCCGCGTTATGACCGCCCCCGAGCGCACGGCCTTCCTGGCCCATGTGCGCGACATCGTCGATTCGGTCGAGGACAACGTGACCTCGGTGCCCGTCGAGTCCGTTGAGCCCGACGATGCGAAGGATACCGAAGAGGCCGAGTAGCAGCGCAGATGGCAGATTCCACCACCGATTACAACAATCTAGATCCCTTGGGTGACGAGGCGGCGGTTGTCGATGAGGTCGATGCCGTCGTCTCGGGCGCTCGCAAGAAGCCGCGCGCTGTCGATATGGTCCCCGAGGAGCCCGACGCGATGGCGCCGGATGAAGAATACCAGCTCACGCCGGCGGGTCGCCGCGAGCGCATCGGGCAGATTGTTCGCCTGGTCAAAAAGTACCGCGTGTGGGATAACCTCACGCCGGTGCGTCTGCGCCGTCTGCTCGAAGAGCTCGGCCCCATGTTCGTCAAGATGGGGCAGATTCTGGCTAACCGCTCCGAGATTTTGCCGCAGCGGTTTTGCGACGAGCTGCGTCGCCTGCGCTCCGACGTAGAGCCGGTGCCGTATGAGGTAGTGCTCCGCTGTCTGGAAGAGGAGTACGGCCAGCGCCTGGGGCAGATGTTCGACGCGATCGACCCCAACCCGCTCGGTAGCGCGTCGCTTGCGCAGGTGCACCGTGCCCGCCTGGTGACGGGCGAGGACGTGGCCGTTAAGGTGCAGCGCCCCGGCGCGCAACAGGTCATGGCGCAGGACATCGACATCATCCGTTCGGTGGTGCGCATCGTTTCCAAGTTCGTCAACACCGACCAGTTTGTTGACTTGCATGGCGTGGTCGAGGAGCTGTGGACCTCGTTTCGCGAGGAGACCAACTTTTTGGCCGAGGCCAAAAACCTCAACGATTTCTATGAGTTCCATAAGAGCGTGCGCGGCGTGTCGTGCCCCAAATCTTACCTGGACCTTTGCACCGAGCATGTCGTGGTCATGGATTACGTCGACGGCATCTCGATTGCCGATCCCGAGCGCTTGGTGGCCGAGGGCTATGACCTGGAAAAAATCGGCTCGGCGATTGTCGAGGACTATTCGACGCAGGTGCTCGATGATGGCTTTTTCCATGCCGACCCGCATGCGGGAAACATCATTCTCAAGGACGGCGTCGTCTACTTTATTGACCTGGGCATGGTCGGGCGCATGTCGAGCCACGACCGCGGTATCGTTAAGGACATGATTTTCGCCGTGGCCGAGGGCGACGTGCCCAAGCTCAAGGATTCGCTTATGCGCTTCGCCGTGACGCGCGGCGACTCGGCCGAGCTCGACCATTCGGCCTTTTTGTCCGACTTGGACTTTATCGTCGCCGACTTTGCGGGCCTCGATCTTAAGGACCTGGATATCGGCGAGTTTTTGACCTCGCTGTTAAACCTGGCGCGCAAGAATGACGTTGAGCTGCCGAGCGTGGTGACGATGTTCGCCCGCGGCATGGTGACACTCGAGGGTCTGCTGACCGAGTACATGCCCAACGTCAATATGATCCAGATTATCCAGACGCACATCAAAAACGAGAAGAGCACCTATGCGCGCATGCGCGATATGGGACGCGATCTTGCCGCGAGCAGCTATCGCGCGGCAAAAGGCTCGCTCGAGGCGGCCGAGTATCTGGGCTTGGCGTCGCGCATGCTCACGCGTGGCCAGCTTAAGGTGAACACGCAGATTATGAGCAGCGATAAGGCGCTGCGACAGCTGGGCGGAATTATCGATCGCATGTCGATGGCAATTGTAATCGCCGGCCTGTTTATCGGTTCGTCGGTGGTGTACTACGCGCGCATCGAGCCGGTCGTGTTTGGTATCCCGGTCATTGGCTTTATGGGCTACGTGAGCGCGCTGGTGCTGGCGCTGATGCTGGGCCGCGAGATCTGGCGCAACAGTCACGGCGGCAAGCATTAACGATTTCCCGGGGTCGGGGAAACGGGTTATTTTGCCTTGCGTCGCGCCGGCGTGGGCTGGTCCGAACAAAACTATGCCGGTTTACGGGGCTGGAGTGCCGAACCTCGACCATGCCGAAATTCGCGCTTTTAAAACCGCAGGTAGATGAGTCGTTGGTTTTCGAAAATGGCAGATATGGTTGCGAGGTGCTGAATCATCCCCGTAATCCGGCATAGTTTTGAAACGGGCTATTCTTGCAAGGTCCGCCGACAGCCCTTCCTATCGCAAACCATAGCTTTTACCTTGGGCTTCGCCTGCGTGCGGGGCCCTTTTGCGTGCTACCATACTGACAGTAATAATCGATGGCCTAGATGGTGGTGCGGAGACGCACGAATGCGCGGTTTTCCTGCGCGTTTGGGAGAATCGGGGTGCAAGTCCTCGGCTGTACCAGTAACCGTAATTCCTCTTGGCCCGGGATGTTCGCGTCGCAGATCGGACGGCGCGCCCGGGTCGGTAAGGTTAAGTCGGATCGCCTCCCATCTTGTGCGCGACCGCGGCGCATGCCGCCGGTACGCGTTGGGCTCTGGAGGGAAGGGGGACCCCGATGGGGGAACTCGAGCGCAACATGCGCGATGACGTGGGGCAGCCGCTGGGCAATGTCCCAAGTTCAGACAATAGGAGACAAATGGATATGTTTGAGGATGAGTGCCAACGCGCCTCGTGGCGTTGTCATGGAGCGATTGCCCGCGGCGTAGCCAAGCGCGGTCTGGTGGCGTTCCTGGCTTTTGCCATGGCTTTTGGCACCACGCCGGCGCAACTTTGGGCCGAGGGCGCCGAGGGCATTGCCGAGGCCGTGGCGCAGGCTGCGACGGGCGGCGAGGGCGCGGCGGCCGACGATGGCACCGCTGCCGACACCGGCGCGAACAGTGCGGCGGCGAGCGCCGCTGCCGATGACGCCGGCGCAGATCAGGGCGCAACTGCGAGTGCCGCGAATGGTGCCGACACCGCCGCAGGCAACGCGACTGAGTCCGAGAACTCTGCTGCGACGCCTGCTGCTTCGGAGCAGAAGAACGTCGTTGCCGCCGCGTCTGCCACAACGCTTTCGAGCGAGGCCAAGGTCTTCATCCAGGATACCAAGGATAAGGACAGCTCCTATTCCACGAAGTCGGGCGCGCTCAAGGCCGGTGAGACGCTTTGGGCAAATATGTACGATGAGGTCGAGGACGACTGGTACGGCACTTCGACTGAGTCCGTTGCCAATCCCGGCACTTGGACTTACACCTGGCTCGCCGGTACGACTAGGGCCAGCAGCAATGTCGCCGACTACACCGAGGTCGTAGGCCACGAGCAGTCGCTCGCCGTCACCGCCGCGATGGAAGGCAAATACTTCATCTGCAAGGTAACGGTTGATGGCAAGGACTACTATGGTCCGTCCGTTTCTTCCGGCTCGGGCATCAATGCCAACTACATTCCTGGCCCCGTGCTGGGCGCCGGTCAGATGGAGCTTAACAGCGTCAAGCTGAATAGCGACACGCCGAGCATAGGTGATACCCTGACGGCGACTCCGTACATAAGCTATTATCAGCAAGCCCCCGCCGACGCCAAGGTTACCTACACGTGGTCCGCATCCACCTCGCAGTACTCGGGCTTTACCAAGATCGAGGGCGAGACGGGTGCTTCGCTCGTGGTGGGCGACGACCTTGAGGGCAAGTACATCAGGGTCGAGGCCAACGCCGGCGTCAACACGGTGAGCAAGACCACTTCCAGCAAGGTCAAACAGGCCGGTGCGGTCGAGCTTTCGGCCGTGTCTATCGTTAACACCAAGGACAACACGAGCGTCTTTGCGGTGGGGGATACCGCTAAGGCCCGCGCCAAGGAGAAGGGCGGCGCGTACGGCGCGTTCGTCGACGCGAGCAAGCTCAACTATCAGTGGCAGAGCTCTGACACCAAGGGCGGCACGTATACCGATATCGCGGGCGCCACGGGTGAGACCCTCGAGCTTACCGAAGCTTTGGGCGGCAAGTACCTCAAGTGCAAGATGTCCTCGAAGATCGGCTCTTATAGCTTGACCAACTCGACGGGCGCTCTCGTTGCTGCTGCCGGTTCAATTAATATCACGAGCGTGACTATGAGCCCGACTTCGGGCAAAGTTGAGGTTGGTTCCACGATTACGGCGACCGCCAAGGCGGGTTCCACCGACGTTACCACCGATTCACATGTCACGTGGCAGTGGTATAAGGGCACCTCGAACACCGCAAGCAAGTGCAACACGCCTATCGAGGGTGAGACCGGCAACACCCTGACAGTGACCGCTTTCCTTAAGGGCTACTACGTCGTGGCCAAGGCCAACGGCGGTTACGGTGAGCAGGGGCCTAACTATTATGCGGCGGGTCCTGTCTCCGTCGCTGGCCAAGTCGAGCTTTACGACGTGCAGTTCGAGGGCTCTCCTGCCACCAACGGCGTGCATGTGGGCGATACGCTCAAGACCAAGGTGCGCAAAAAGGACGGCTCCAACTATCACTATATCGACCGCACCGATAACGTGACCTACCAGTGGCAGTATGCAAACAGCAGCTCGAGCTACGACTCCGCCTATACCGATATCCCCGGTGCCACCGAGGCGACCTATACCGTTGACGCCGCCTATGCCGGCAAGTACCTGCGCGTGAAGGTTACGAGCGAAAATACCGTTTCCAGCACGCAGAAGAAGAGCTCCTACGGCGGCACGCAGTCCGTTGCCCCGCTCGGCCCCGTGACGCTTAAGGGTCAGTACAAGCTGGCAGGCATTGAGCTTGCCGATAAGAACGTTACGCTCAGCGTGGGCTCAAAGATCACACCGAGCGTGCAGGTTCCGGGCAGCTGGTCGGGCTCGACGAAGGATGTGCCCGACGATGCCGAGTTGACCATGGCGTGGTATGCCAAGGGCGAGGGCGATGCCGATTGGACTGAGCTTACCGACGGCATCGATACGACTGATGGCAGCCTGACTATTTCGGACGCGCTTGTTGGCAAGCGCATCAAAGTTACGGCGAGCGCCCTCGACAACACCGTTGAGTGGGTTTCGCCCGATAGCGTTACCGCAGCAGGGGAGTATAACCTGCTGCGCGTGACCACTACGCCGCAGATCAATAGCGATTCGACCCATCTCGTCTCGGGCGATAGCGTTAAGGCGACGGCGCAGGCCAAGCGCGCCGACGGTTCGGCCACCAACGGTATCGACGTCACCGGCCAGTCGACTGTTGCCTGGTATGCGGCCGACGACGCGAAGGCTCCCGCGGCCGACTGGACGCGGCTGTCCGATATGTCGGGCGCCGAGGCGACGGTCTCGGCATCTGCTGCTGGCAAGTATCTGAAGGCTGTCGCCACGAGCGGAAGCTCGACGGTCGAGCTCGTCTCCACCAACAAGGTTATCGCTGCGGGCTCGCTTGAGGCTGCAGTCCAAAAGCTCAACGATGCCAATAAGCAGATCGTTGTTGATTACAGCGCCAAGGGCGGCAACGTCAACGATGTTCTGAAGGCGCAGCTTGCCGATCTGGGATTTACCGACGTTGACGTTAGGGTCTCCGAGGGCGGCGTTGCCTTTAAGGCAGAGGACGCCAAGGCCACGGTCGGTATCTCCGACGCCCAGGATAAGACCAACGGCGATGTGACGTTCTTCTTCATTGACCCCAACGATTACACTGGTTACAACATCGACGGTCTGCGTAGTGCCGATGTGGTGTTTGAGCTGTCGCGTGACGGCGAGAAGACCGAGTATTACCAGCCCAACAAGACGGTGCAGGTTGCTTGGGACGAGGCTAAGCTGCAAGACCTTCTTGACAGTGCTGCCGAATCCCTGCAGATTGGCTACACGGCGGGCGAGTCCGCCGATGGCGTGACCCAAAATGTCACGCTTCCGTACAAGGCGGGTTCCGCAAAGAAATTCTCTGTTGAATGGACAAGCTCCGACACCGAGCGCCTGTTTGTTTCTGGTTATAGCTGGGAAGATAAGACGGGTAAGGTTTCGCGCGCATCGAGCGATCGAGACGTGACGCTGACCGCCAAGGTTACGGTTACGAGCGGCGACATCAAGCTTGCCGGCTCGCACGACTTCACCGTGACCGTCAAGGGCGACCCCGAGAAGGTCGCTGCCGACAAGAAGGCGCTGCAGGAGAAGGTCGACGCGGCGTTTACTTACGACAACATCAAGTACTCCGGCACCGACGCGGTCGCCAACAAGGACGGCTTGACCGCCGACCTGCAGATGCCGCGCACGAGCACGCTCAATATCGACGGCAAGTACTACAAGGTCGAGTACTCCGCCAGCACCGATAACATCACGTTTAACGGTTACAAGGGCACGGTCTACCAGCCGCTGCCTGGCACCGAGGCAGCGAAGACCAAGATTACCCTTACGGTGACCGATAAGTCGAACTCCGAGGTCACGGCTAGTAAGACCCTCGATTTTGCGATTGCTCCGCAGGATCAGAACGAGCTCGATGCCGAGCTGTTCCACCTGAGCCTTGCAAAGTCAACATTCTCTCAGGGTATTCTTGACGGGCAGGATGCGTCCAATGTAACGGGGAACTTGCATGCGCCGTTGAAGGTGTACGGTCAGGGATATGCAGTTAACTGGTGCTATTCCTCCGAAGAGGCTGCAGGCCACTACGGCTTCGTGTTCAGTGAGCTCCCCGGCGGCACGGAGAACACCTATCGTTTGCTCAAGTCGAGCAAACCGAGGGTTATCGCGCATGAGAACCTTATCTTCACTCAGCCCGAATACAACACGAAAGTCACAATTAGCGGCCGTCTGAAGAGTGAGCGTTTTGCCCGTTATGCCGAGCGCTATCCCGACAATTCGGACTACGCGGTGCTTGCCGGCTTGGATGTTTCTGCGACGGTAAACGTCAAGGGAACGACGGGGCTCGACAACCCGAACGAGGGCAAGACCATTACGGTGACGGCCAAGGTCACGGGCGTTTCCGCAAGTGATGCTGACGGCAATTATACCGAGCAATCGGTGGCGCCCTTGACCGAGCTCACGCTTCCTGCCGACGAAGACACGACGGCCGAGTCGGTGCTCGAGCAGCTTATGACGGCTGCCGGTTGCACGAACCTCGAAGCAAATGCATGGGGTCTTACGAGTGCGACGATGCCCGATGGCCGCGTGCTGAGCACAACGAGCGCCGCGCCGTACAGCTACTGGTCGTTCTTTGTAAACAATGGGTATGCGAGCGTCGGTGCTCCGAGCTACTACCTCAAGAACGGCGATTGCGTCGAGTTCCGTTATGTTAAGGGTGACGGCACGCAGAAGCCCTCGACGGCTCCTGCTACCAATCCCGGAACGGAGCATCCCGATGTCGATGCGGCATGGAATGGTTTTGCGAACGGCGGCTCGGGATCCTCGACGGACGCCCTTACGCCTACAACAAAGACCGATACGCCTTCTTGGGCACTTAATCTTCTGACCGAAGAGCAGCAGAAGGCAGGTGCAAGCGCCTCTGCGTCTGACCCCATTGTCGCGAACGGAAAGGTATACCTTGTCACGGGCGCTTCGGTATGGGGTGGAAAGACGTGGAATGCTGTCCTGAATGAGATTGATCCCGAGACGGGTTCCGTTCTGCGATCTCTTGAGCTTGGCTCTTCCATGGATACCACCTGCCGTCCTGTTATTGCGCAAGGCATTATTTTGATTCCGCTTTCCGGCGGCTATCTGCAGGCTGTTTCGGCGAAAACGTTTGAGACGCTTTGGTATTCCGATGCATTTACGAAGCAGAACCTGTCTTCGTTGACCGTTGACGGCGACTACGTCTATATCAACACCCTTGATTATTGGTCTGGCAATGGCAATGACGTGCAAAACGGTACGGTCAGGCGCATCAATATTCACACGGGCGCCATCGCCGGTAGCGCCTCCGTCGCTGACGGAGGTTACTACTGGTCTGGCGGCCTGATGGTAAATGGCTACTATGTCGTTGGCGGCGACTATGGCCAGGTGCGCGTGTATTCTGCCGATCTGTCAAAGCTTGTTGGTTCGATTAAGCTGTCTGGTGGCAACATCCGTTCGGCGCTTACCGTTCATGACGGTTATATATATGCTGTTACGCGCGACGATGGTACGTTGCACAAGCTGACCATTGGTTCCGATGGTTCCATTACTGAGGCCGCGAAAGTTCAGTTTGCCGCTTATTCGACTTCGACGCCCGTTTTCAGTGGTAAGTATGCTTTTATTGGCGGGACAACCGTGAACAATTGGAAGGCTAAGGCCAAGGCTAAGGCTAAGGCTAAGGGCCTGCTTTCGATCATTGACCTCTCCGATATGAGTGTGAAGCAGATTACGAAGGCCGATGGCGAAGAGCTTGGCTTTGAGTCCAAGGGCACGCCGCTCGTCTCAACGCATGATGGCGAGACGTACGTATATTTCACCTTGAACGGCGCCAAGGGCAATTGGCCTAACTACACTACCGGCGGTGGCGTGTACATGTACAAGCTGGGCGATGCCGAGGCAACCGAGGTGTTCGTTCCCGGTTCTGGATATGCCAACTATTGCATGGCCTCGGTTGTCTGCGATCAGTTCGGCAATCTGTATTACACCAACGATTCGGGCCATCTCTTCTGTGTGAAATCTCAGGTCCATCGCGTCAAGTTTGATGCTCAGGGCGGCTCGTCGGTCAATGGTCAGACCCCCGCTTCGGGCTCGACTGTCAGCAAGCCGACCGATCCGACGCGCGAGGGCTATACCTTCGCTGGTTGGTACACCGATGAAGCTTGTACAAAGGCGTATGACTTTAGCGTTGCGGTGACGGCTGATATGACGCTGTATGCCAAGTGGATCAAGAAGGCCGCTGACAACAACGGCGGTTCTGGCGGCAATGGCGGCTCCGGTTCTGGCAACGGTACGAACGGGCAGCAGTCCGGCGGTGCTGTCTCGCCGGGTCAGAAGCCGGTCTCCACGACCACCACGAACGAGACCAAGGACGATAAGGATTCCAAGAAGGATTCCGATAAGTCCGGCAAGAAGGATGGCAAGTCCGATACGGGCTCGTCTGCTACGACCGCTGCTAAGAAGTCCGCTGCTGCTCCGGCACAGGAGTCTGGCTTCAACCCGCTCGCCATTGTTGGCGTGGCGGCCGGCGTGATCGGTCTCGCAGTCATCGGTGTGTTCGTGTTCACCAAACGTCGGTAGGTGAGGGCTGTGTTCAATAAATCCAAGGACGCTGACCCCAAGCAACCAGATTCCTCGTTCATTCAGTTCGACGATGCAAAGCACCAGGGCGCCGCTTCGGCGGCGTCCGCCCCTCGTCGCAAGGCGCTCCTTGGCGTTCTGACTGCCGCGTGCACCATTCTGATCGTCGTCTCGCTGGGTTTCGTCCATCCTTCCACAAGCGGTGCCTGGTCCATCGACTGGATCATTCAGACCGTGACGGGGGAGAGCGTCGTCACCAAGGACACCAAGGCGTCTGGCTCGACTACGACTTCGGTCGAGGCCAGTTCCAAGGATTCCAAGTCATCGAATGACGCAAAAGACGAGTCCAAGGACGATTCCGAGTCTTCAAACAAGGAATCGGATAAAAGCTCGGATAGCAAGAAGTCCGATGGTCAGGACGGCAAGAAGTCTGGAGATAAATCCGCTGCCCAGAATAGGGGAGCCGGCGATACTTCCAATGTGTCTGGCGGTGCTTCTTCGGGCGGCGGCCAGTCGTCTGATGGAGCCTCCAGCTCTAATGGCGGAAGCGCTCCCTCGGGCGGACAGGGCGGCTCGCAGGAGTCCAGCTACGTAACGGTGACGGTTTCGGTCACATCGAGCGCTGTGGGCAATCCTGTGTCTTCTGGTGGCACCTTTACCTTTAACGAAGGCGCTACCGTCTACGATGCCCTGTGCGCGTTGGGCCTTTCTGTCAACGCACACGGCTCATCGTTCGGCACGTATGTCTCCGCGATTGGTGGTTTGGCCGAGAAGCAGTACGGCGGCACGAGCGGCTGGATGTACTCCGTTAACGGCAAAACGCCCAATACCGCCTGCAGCAATTACATTCTCAAGAATGGCGACACCGTCGTGTGGTATTACGTAACGGGCTAGAGGCCTCGACATGGCGCGCCAAACGGGCGGTTCGGACCAACATCCGAGCCGCCCGTTTTTCATGCGTAGAGGACTGGGTCGCCGGGTCTCTCGGCAAACAAAAAGCCGGTTGGAACGTGAATTCCAACCGGCTGCGAAGCGAGATTATGTTGGGCCGTCTACGACTGCGCGCCCTCGAGGAATAAGCGACGGCTAAAGTAGTTGTACCAGGTGACCAAGAACGTTGCGATTGCCTTCATGGCCTGGTAGCCGATGCTCAAAAACGTGACGCCCACAAACATGTACAGGTCGTTGAGACCCAGGCCAATCACCGACAGGATGGTGAAGATCGTGAACTCGCGCTTGCGGCTCATGCCCTCACGGTGGTCGAACACGTACTTCATGCTGAGCCAGTAGTTGACCACGACGGACGTGATAAACGAGACTGTGGTACTCATCAAAAAGTCGAGGTGGAACAGCTCGACGAGCGCAATGAGCATACCCCAGTCGATGCCAAAGGAGATAAGACCCACGACAGCGAACTTGAGAAACTGCTTGGTATGAGGTTGTGCCAGTGCCTTGCGCACGTAATCACATCCAATGCGTTGATGAATCGAGCAAGGAGATACTTTAGGGCTTTTGGAAGGGAAACGTAAGGTTTTTGCCAAGAACTATACGAACTCGTCAAATTTTCAAGAGCTAATCCGCAAACGTTGAAAATTTGCCCGTAAACGAGCGGCACCCACGGACGATACTGCGCTGAGTGCGCGTCGTCCGTGGGTGCCGTAATGCTTCAGAGGTGTCGAACTATTTTGTCTCCTCGCCCTCCAGGAAGATCTTTCGGGTCACAAAGTTGTAGACCATGACCAGTGCGGTGGCGCAAATCTTGGCGATATTGGCCTCGAGCCCCAGACCGGCGTTGAGCGCCAGCACGATACCGTCGTTGAGCGCCAAGCCGATCACGGACAGCACGACAAAGATAATGAACTCGCGGCGGCGACTCATGCCCTCCTTGTGTGCAAACACGTACTTCATGCTCGCGACGTAGTTAAAGATGAGCGAGACGATAAAGCCGCTGGTGTTGGCGATCAGGATGTTAAGGCCCAGACCGTAGTGGAGCAGATTCATGATGCCAAAGTCGATGACCGTGGCGACGACGCCGACGACGCCAAACTTCATGATCTGCGCAAGGAGCTTTTGCATGGTACCTGCCTTAGGAATGCGCCGGGGCGCCGCGGGGATGATGAACTCAGCAAGTTTAGCCAATCCCCACGGGTGGAGCTAGGCGCGCTCCTCGATAGCACCGTTTCTATATGCATCGAGCAGTTGGCGTAGGTCCTGGATCTGGCTGCGGATCTTGGCACCCGTATCGGTGTCGCTTACCATGCGGCGGCGGTCGGCCTCGTCAAAGCGGTTGGTCTCGCTCTCGATATCGATATTGCGGGTGAGCGCCTCGGCAACGGTGGTAAAGGCCTGGTGCGACTTGAGGCGGCATCCGCGCGAGCTCGAGATGAGCGTGTAGCCGGCGATGCCCGTCTTGGGGTGGTAGGCGCGGCAGAAACCGCCATCGATGACCAGCAGCTTGCCGTTGGCGCGGATGGGCTGCTCGCCCTTGGTAGTCTTGACGGGCGTATGGCCATTGATGATGTGACCGGTCGGCGAACATGCCATGGGGGCAACGCCGAACTCGCGCATGATGTCGTCGCAGACCGAGGGCGACTTGGTTAGCGTAAAGTACGGGTCCATCGGCTCGACCCAGGTGCTCTTATCGGCGATATAGGCGCGCTCAAAGGTACGCACCAGGCGTCCGCTGGCGGGTGAGTTAAAGCCGATCCACAGGTACCACATCCAGTCGAGGGCGTCGCGGTCGCCCACGCGCCAGGCGCGGCGGGCGATGCGGTCGCAAAAATCGAGATAATCGCGGCCTGCGTGCCAGGTGCCCAGGCAGTTCATGCTGCTAAAGGTACCATCCTCGTTGAGCGGCACGCAGCCATGGAACAGCAGGTTGCCGTTGGCGACCTTATACATGGAGCCGTGGGTATAGAGGAAATCGATGTGGCGATGTAGGTGATCGGCGGTGACAAACTCGGACACGAGCTTGTCGATGATGTGCTGCTCCTCGGGTGTGAGCGTGTAGGGGTCCGTCGGATCGACGGTGGGGAAGTCGTTGGTCGTGAGCGGCCATACGCTGCCGTCGGCGAGGGTGACCGTGCCGGCGTCGTGATCGACCTTGTCGAGCAGCAGGCGGTCGGCCATGTCGAACTCCGGGTGACGCTGGATAATCTGGCCCTCGAGCTTAAAGAGCAGGACGTTGATGGCTTTGATCAGCGGGCTGATGGGCTCGCCGGCGATATAGGCGGCGTCGGCGAAGGCGACAAGCTCGCGCAGCGAGATGCCATAGTCGTTTTCGAGAATCTCGTAGTTGTCGTAGCGCAGGTTGTTGCGCAGCACCGTGGCGATGCAGGCGGGCTCGCCGGCAGCGGCGCCCATCCACAGCAGGTCGTGATTGCCCCACTGGATGTCGAGCGAATGGTAGGTGAGCAGGCGGTCCATAATCTTGGCCGCGCCGCCGCCGCGGTCGAAGATGTCGCCCACCAGGTGCAGGTGGTCGACGGCCAGGCGCTTGATGAGCGAGGCAAGCGACTCGATAAAGTCGTCGGCGCTGGCGGTCTCCAGAATGGACTCCACGATGCGCTCGTGATAGCGCACGCGATAGTTGTTCTCGTCCGGATGCGTGTGCAGCAGCTCGTCGATGATGTAGGCGTAATCGCGCGGGATGGCCTTACGCACCTTGGAGCGGGTATAGCGGCTCGAAAGCGAGCGGGCAACCACAATAAGCTGGTCGAGCATGGTTTTATACCAGGTAGGTGAGTCCTCGTGCTGGCTGCGGACCAGCTCGATCTTCTCGCGCGGGTAGTAGATGAGCGTGCACAGCTCGCCCTTTTCATAAAAGGTGAGCGTGTCGCCAAAGATCTCGTCGACATGCTCGCGTACGACGCCCGAGCAGTTGTTGAGGATGTGCATGAAGGCTTCGTATTCGCCATGCAGGTCGCTCATAAAGTGCTCGGTGCCCTTGGGCAGGTTGAGGATGGCCGAGAGATTGATGATCTCGGTAAACGCGGATTGCTCGGTGGGAAACTGTCTCGACAGCAGGCGCAGATACTTGAAGTCCTGCGGATTGCGATCGAATGCGACCATGAAACACCTTCCGATATGGTTGGTAAAACTGATAAAACAGTGTCAAGCGTTTACCAGTATGCGCCGGCTTTGTTTCGATTTTGCGCCGGCGGCTGAATTGTCGGCTGAACGGTTTGGTAAATCGATTTAGTTGAGGTAGATATGGCGGTTGAGTGGAGGCAAAGCGGGTGATTTTGCCCATGTTGGCCCATGGCGGGGATGGGGATGTTCATGATAAAGATAATCAATACAAATGGTTCGCATTGGTAAATAGTGGACATTTGTATCGTATTTAGGCTTGCTGTGCGATAATTTGCACAGCAATACTTAAGGAGCCTCATATGAGTGATTTTGTCCTGACCTGTGAATCCGCCGCCGATCGAACCCGTGAGTTCTTTGCGTCGCGCAATATCCCTGTCGTGTGTTTTCATTACGAGATCGACGATGTTGTCTATACGGACGATCTGTATCAGTCGATTACGCCGGACGAGTTTTTTGCCCAGATTGCCGCGGGCGCCATGCCCAAGACGTCTCAGGTGAGCGTGGGTGAGTACGAGGAGTTTTGGGAGCCGTTTGTTGCCGAGGGTAAAGACGTGCTGCACCTGACGTTGTCGTCGGGTATTTCGGGCACGTATGGATCGGCCTGCGTTGCGGCACAGATGCTCGCGGATCGCTATCCTCAGGGCGGCAAGGTGCGCGTCATCGATTCGTTGGCGGCGTCTTCGGGCTTTGGCCTGCTGGCGGAATGTGCCGCCGACGTGCGCGATAGCGGGGCTTCACTCGACGAGACGGCCGCCTGGATCGAGGAGCACAAACTCAACCTGCACCACTGGTTCTTCTCGACCGATCTGTCGAGCTACCTGCGCGGCGGTCGCATTTCGGCTGCGAGCGCAATCATCGGCACGGCGCTTAAGATTTGCCCACTTATGACGGTCGATTGCGAAGGTAAGCTGTCGCCACGTGAGAAGATTCGCACTAAGAAGCGCGCGATTTCCGAGATGGCTAAGACTATGATGGCACACGTGCAGGACGGTGCGGATTATTCGGGTAAGTGCATCATGTCGCACTCGGCGTGCCGCGAGGATGCCGAGGCAGTTGCGGCGCTGATTGAGGAACAGGTTCCGCAGCTTAAAGGCAAGATTGAGATTAATAACATCGGTACTCTGATTGGCTCGCATACCGGACCTGGTACGGTGGCGCTCTTCTTTATGGGCGACAAGCGCGTGGATTAACGTTCGTGGGCTGGATGACAGTTTTAACAGCTGCGCTTGCCACTCCTGACATTCGAAAACAGAAAAGGCCTGTCCCGTTGTTTGCGGGGCGGGCCTTGCTGTTGCGGTTAGCGTTTCTTTCCGCGGAAGAAGAAGCCGTGCAGTGACGGCTTGAGTCCACGGTTGGCGCGACGCTCCTCGATGTGATCGTGGATCGAAGCGACACGTTCGATGACTTCGTCGGGGATCGGCACATCGGGATTCATGTTCTCGACCTGGCTGACCTCGGCGGCGGCGACCTGGTCGATAATGGGCACATCGTCGCGCGAGATGACCGGCGTGGCGTCTTCCTTCATCTTGCGGTAGCGCTGCATCATGTCGGTCTGCAGCTGCTGGGCCGAAGGCGGCGTCCAGATGATGGCGTTGGCGCCGGCGGCGATGGTCTCACGGATGCTCTCGGGCGTCTTGCCGCCCGGTGCGATGAGCGGCAGGTTGGGATAGTGTTCGCGCAACTCGCGCAGGACCTGGGGCGTGTTCTTGCCGGCCGCGATGTTGAGGATTTTGGCTCCGGCGCGCACTTTGGCGTGAGTATCGTCGTCGCAGCGAACGACCGTGGCGATGACGGGGATGTCGGCGATGTTGGTGATGTGCTCGACCATCTCGGCAGTGGCGGGGGAGTTGACCACGCAGCCCGCCGCGCCCTGCATCTCGGAGACGGCTGCCATCTGCACGGAGCGCTTACCGGTGGTGGTGCCACCGCCCACGCCTACAAAGACCGGGCACTCGGCGACGGTCAACAGCGCCTGCGTAATGGCCGGCTGTGGCGTGAAGGGGTAAACGGCAAAGACGGCATCGGCGTTGGAGTTACGGATGACCGCGACGTCGGTGGTGTAGATAAGCGACTTGATGCGACGACCGAAGAGCGTAAAGCCGCTGGCCTCCTCGATCTCGTCGGGCATGCGGAGGGCCGCCTTTCGCAAACGCCCGTCGATGGGCAGCGGCTCCATGGGGAGCAGTCCGTTGGGGGTCACGGCTACCTGGGGCTCGGTGAACTCGTCTGCGAGCTCGACCTCGGAAAAATCGACCGAGGCGACGATGTCCTCGTGAACCTCGGCGGGAACATCGATGGGGGCTTGGTCGTTTGCCGTGACCGGCGTGTCGAAGGAGCTGGTGCCGACGAAGGCGTCGACGCGCTCGTTTAGGTCGTTGAGGGTATCCATGGACGCTCGATTCTATACGATGGTGGTCGGCAGGGTGCCGGCAGCGCTGTGCTTGCTAAATCGTTTGACGAGTTGATTTTTCCCCGCCGCGCCATCCGTTAGACCGAAGGGCCGGCGAACGTGAAGGAGCTGTGGTGGCGGGTATTGAGGTGCTATCTTGAAAGTCCCGTTTAAAAGAGAGGTGACGCGGAATGGAATTTACAGCAATGTTGGGCTCGATTGGCCTGTGTGTGGGCGCAATCGTAGCCGCCGCGGTCATCTACTTTGTGGTTACGGCCATTAAAGGCAAAAGAGCCGAGCGCAAGGAACGTGAGACACTTAAGCAGCACCGTGACCAGCAGGACAAGCGCGCACAGAGATAGCTTGTTGAGTTTTGAATCCGTGCGCTAGCCGCGTTTTCGGATCAAGGCGATGTAGAAGCCCTCAAAGTCGCGGCTGGGCGGAATGGTCAGCGTGCCGGGCATACCGTTGGCGATGGACGAGACGTGGCCGGCGGCGATGGCCTCGGTGAGGGCGTTGCTCTCGACGCGTGGCTCTTCGCCAGCTTCCTGGGCGCGGCGCTTTTCACTTTCGCTCGGCGTGCCATCGAGGGGGATAAGCTCGCAGTCCATGTGCTTGTCGAGGGCCTCTTGCAAGGCGTCCTCGTTTTCCTGCGGCAAGATCGAACAAGTCGAATAGACGAGCGTGCCGCCCGGTTTGAGGGCTCCCATGGCGCGATCCAGAAGTGCTCGCTGCGAGCGGGCGCACTTGCCGAGCAACTGCTCGGTGAGGCCGCGCAGGCTCTTTTCGTTGCCGCTGATGACGGTGCCCGTGCCGGTGCAGGGAGCGTCGAGCAGGATGCGGTCAAAGCGGAAGAATTCGTCGAGCTCGCGTGCGTCGATGCGCATGACGGGCACGTTTTTGGCGCCCTGGCGGTGGAGGTTGGACTCAAGCTTTTCGGCGCGGGGAATGCTCATCTCGCAGGCCGTGAGGTGTGCCTGGCCCTGGGTGAGGGCGGCGATCTGCGTCGTCTTGCCACCGGGGGCTGCGCACATGTCCAGGATGTCCTCGCCTGCCTGGGCGCCCAGGACCAACGGCGGCATCATGGACGACAGGCTTTGCAAGTAGATTTTGCCGTCGCGGTAGATGTCGAGGTCCCATAGGTCGGAAACCTGGGCCTCGGGCAGGATGAAAGCGTCCGGGTACCATGCGACGGGGCGGTGGGCGATGCCGGCTGCGTCGAGTGCGGCGGCGATGTCCTCGGCGGTCGCCTTGAGCGTGTTGGCGCGCAGCGTGACCGGGCGCGTGGCAGCGGCACCGAAGCCCTCGATCATGAGCTGAGCATCGGCGGGTGCATAGGCGCCGGCGACCGTGTCGACCATAAAGCGCGGCAGGTCGGCGGCGGAGTGTTGGGCGGCAAGCTGGTCGGAAAGCTCGGTAGCGGCAAACTGCCTAAGCTTGAGCTCGGCCTTGACCTGCTTTTTCTGCTTACGACGACGCGGCTTGGACATCCGTCTTTCCTTCCCGTCCCAAATAGACTACTTTCCGGGCACGCCGCTGCTGGCGTGCTTTAGTACTGGCTCTCGTGCTTGCTGAAGAAGTCGAAGCGCGGGGGCAGCGGCTTCACGCGGTGCTCGCCGGGCTTCTCGCCCAGGCTCTCCACAAACTCGTCCGTGGAGGCAAAGATGTTATCCCAACTAAAGAAGGCGACCGGATCGACGTCGAAGTACTCGCAGATGAGCTCGCAGCCGGCCGGGACAATGCCGTGCATGAGCACGGTCGCCACACGCAGCTCGGTAAAGGCGTCGACGAGGGCCTGCTTCATGGCGGCGTTGGCTGGTTCGCCCTCGAGCTTGTTGGCGGCCTTGGAGGCGTCGCTCCAGCGCTTGTTGGCGGCACGCAGGTAGTCGTCGCACACGGCAAGCGCGCGGTGCGTCTCGAACTTGTACATGGCCTGCTCAAAGGCGAGAGCGGCCTGCTCGGCAGCCTCGACCACGGCGGCGGAGGCGGCACCGGCGGGGATGCAGCCGTTGCGATAGGGGCTCTCGTCGCCCTCCTTGATGGCGACGCCGTAGAAGCAGCTGCGGGCCAGGCGGTTGAAGACGCCGGTCAGCAGCGCGCTCTCCTTAAGGGCCGGATCGATGACGCGCTTGTCGTCGCAGGCACGCACCTCGTTGCCGTCCTTGTCCTTGCCGGTCACGCGCGTGTCGTATGCCTTGGGACTAAAGCTCACCGGCTTCTCGGACAGGCCGAGCGACAGCCAATGCGCACGCATCTGCTCGCAGATGTAGTGGTTGAGCAGGTCGTCTGCCGGCGGGGGAGGCGTCTGCGAGGACGAGCTCGCCTTTTTGCCCATGTAGAGCAGGTGATAGCAGGCGCTGACGGTGCTCTGCGTAAGGTCCCAGCCCAGGGCCTCCCACATGGCGGTTTGCGCGATGCAGTAGAAATAGATGTTGTCCTGACCGATGAACTGATAGATCTGCGCGTCGTCAGAGCACCACCAGTCGCGCCAGTCGAGCGAGCTGTGCTGGTAGGTGGGCGCGGGGACCTGCGTGGAATCGGCGGCGGGCTCGCCCATGAGGGCGGCATCCTGGGCGGCGACGCCCTCGGTCACGCCGGCGGCACGGGCGTCGCGGGCGAGTACGGTGCGGGTGTAGCTGATGGGCGCCCACAGGCTCTCGGGCCAGCACCAGCAGGTGACGTCGGTCACGCCGTCGACCTCGGGCACCGGAACGCCCCAGTCGATGTTGCCGGTGATGCGGAAGGGCACGAGCGCCTTGCCGCTGCGGAAGCGCACGCCGCCGTTGGCGAGCACCGCGTGGGCGTCGTCGCGCTCTTTCCAGCTGGGGAAGGTGACGGTAAAGCTGCTCTTGTTGCCCTCGGGCTCCAGCACGGTGTGTTCGGGGAGCTGGTCCTCGACGGCATCGAAGGCCTCGCGGAACTTATTCTGGATGTAGAGCTGAGCCGGCAGCAGCCACTCCTCCATGGTCTTGGAGACCACGGAGCGAACCTGCGGGTTCTGGGCGAGCTTGGCGGTGTAGGTCTTCATAAAGTCGAGGTAGGCCGGCAGGTCGAAGTAGAGGTTGTCGACCGGGCGCAGCTCGGGCACCTCGCCGGTGAGCTGGCTCTTGGGTGCGATAAGCTCCTCGGGCTCAAACTGGTGACCCAAGTCGCACTCGTCGGCGTACGCCTTCTCGGACTTGCAGCCCTGGATGGGGCAGCGGCCAATCACCTGGCGGCCGTTGAGGAATGTGCCGGCCTTGGCGTCGTAGAACTGCAGCGTGGAGCGCTTGGAGATGGTGCCCTGCTCGTGCAGGCGCTCGATAATCTCGGCGGTAACCTCGTTGTGAATCTGCGCAGCCGGCTCAAGGCCCGAGCCGCCGTAGATATCGCAGCTGATGTTGTAGTTGTTGAGGGTCGCGGCCTGGCGGGAGTGGTTGGACTCGACGTACTCGCTAATGGACTTGTCGTAGCCCTCGTTCTCCTTGAGCTTGCGGTAGCTCTCCATGATGGGCGAACCGTAGCAGTCGGTGCCCGAGGTGAAGATGACGTTTTCGCGGCCCAGGCGGTCGCGCAGGAAGCGGGCGAAGAAGTCGGCCGGGACAAAGACGCCGCCGACGTGGCCAAAGTGCAGACCCTTGTTGCCGTAGGGCTCGCCGGCGGTAACGATGGCGCGGCGCGGCCAGCTGGGACGGTCGTTCATGGAGTATTTGGATGCCATGGGACTCCTTCGCATATAGGTAAGAGCGCGGCCGGGCACGGGGTTCGGCGGCGCGGTGGTCAATTCGTGCATATCGTTCGACATTATCGCACATGCGGGCGGGTGCGTGGCAGGGGCGCTATCCTAAGATGCTATGAATGAGATTTCCAACATACATGCGTTTGAGGACGAGGATTTTCTACACGCTTGCTTCGTGTGGGGGATGGCCGTGATCGCGGTGTTTGCCGTGTGCCTGGTGCCGGTGTTTATGCTGTTGGGCGGGCCTGCGGACTTGGACGCGGCTGAGACGGGCGGCTGGATGGCTGTCGTGGGCTGGATAGTCGGCTTGGCTGCGGTCTCAATGGCATCGTTTGCCGTGCACGAGCTGGTGCATGCGGTGTTTTTTAAGCTGCTGGCGCCTGCGGGCGCGCAGGTGACCTTTGGGGCGAATCGCGAGACGGCGATGATCTATGCCTGCGCCGAGGGCGTTGTGTATTCGCGCCGGCGGTACATGGCGGTTTGCCTGGCGCCGACGGTTGTTGTGACGACAGCATTTGCCCTGGGGTTTGCGTTCTCGGACTATCCGCTGCTGTGCTACCTGGCGGCTGGTCTGCACTTGTCGGGCTGTGTGGGTGATTGGTATTACGTGCGGACCATTCTGCGCGACCGCCGTATCGTCGCCTGCGAGGATACGTCCTTTGGCGTGCGCTTTTTCGCAAAGTAGTCTTTTTGGGACGGGGCTATTTTAGCTGCCATGATGTCGGGGTGAGTTTTCTGGGACGGGGATGTCGATGAAGTCGTTGTTGCTGCATGCGTGCTGTGCACCATGCTCGCTTGAGCCGGTTCGCCTGCTGCGCGAGGAGGGGTTTGAGCCCACGATTTGCTGGACCAATCCCAATATTCAACCGCGCGATGAATGGCGGCGGCGTCTGGACGAGCTGCGCCGGTGGTGTGCCGATGGCGACATCGAGCTCATCGAGGCGGGGGAGGACCGCGAGCGCTGGGAGGCCGGCGTGGCCCCGCTGGGTGCCGATCGGCCCCGTCGCTGTCGCTCGTGCTATGCCTTGCGCTTGGCCGAGGCATGCCGCGTTGCCCAGGAGCGCAGGTTTGAATATGTGGGTACGACGCTCGCCGTCTCGCCGTATCAGCTGTTCGACACCTGCAATGACGTGCTTGAGCGTTTGGCGGCCGCCCATGGGCTCACCCCGGTGATTCGCGATTTTCGCCCGTATTATCCCGAGGCTACGCGCCGTTCGCGCGAACTGGGCATGTATCGACAGAACTACTGCGGCTGCCGCTTTTCTGCTGTCGAGGCGGCCATGGACCGCGCCCGCATCCGCGACGAGCGCAAAGCCGCCAAAAAGTAGTTCGTTTGGGACGTCAGCCTGCTAGGATGTAGAGCGGACTTTAGCTATATAAGGAGTATCCGACGTGTCTATGCGTACCGATGATTTTGACTACAACCTTCCTGAGGAACTGATTGCCCAGGCTCCTGCCGAGCCGCGCGACTCCTGCCGCCTGCTGGTGGTGGATCGCAAAGGCTCCCAGGCGGGGAAGCCGCTGGAGCACGGCGGTACCGTTGAGCACCGCATCTTCCGCGACATCATCGACTATATCGAGCCGGGCGATGTGCTCGTCATCAACAAGACGCGTGTGATGCCGGCCCGCCTGATCGGTCGCAAAGCCGGCTCGGGTGGCGTGGTCGAGACGCTGCTGCTCAAGCGCCGTGAGGATGTTGACCCGCTGGGCCACGTTTGGGAGTGCCTGGTCAAGCCGGGTAAGCGCCTGAAGCCCGGTGCTCAGATTGAGTATCGCGCCGGTGGCGCCCATGCGCCCGAGGGGGCTCCCGTGGTGCTGACGGCCGAGGTCATCGACTTTGTCTCCGATAGCCGCGGAGGCCGTCTGGTGCGCTTTGAGCCGGCCGGCTGCAATGCCGCCGGCGAGCCGCGCACGCTCGACGAGGCCATTCATGCTGCCGGTCACGTGCCGCTGCCGCCCTACATTACCGATTACGAGGGCGATCCCGAGAAGTACCAGACCGTCTACGCCATGAAGGAGGAGCACTCGGCTGCCGCTCCTACGGCGGGTCTGCACTTTACCCCCGAGCTCATGGCCGCTATCGAGGCCAAGGGCGCGAAGTTTGCCGCCGTCGAGCTCGAGGTGGGTATTGATACCTTCCGTCTGGTGGAGGAGGACGACCCCACGCAGCACGTCATGCACACCGAGCGCTACCACGTGTCACAGGAAGTTGTCGACGCCGTGCATAAGGCGAAGGCCGAGGGGCACCGCGTGATCGCCGTCGGCACCACCGCAGTACGCTCGCTCGAGAGCGCCTTTGACGCTGAGGCACCGGTGTCCGATCCGGCCGTGACGGCGCGCTATTTTGAGGGCCGCGAGGATGGGGCCGATACGCTCGGCCGCGGCGACATCGTGGCGCGCGAGAACGCTACGACGCAGCTCTACCTCATGCCCGGCTCGACCTATCACGTGGTCGACGCGCTGATCACGAACTTCCACGTGCCGCGCTCCACGCTCATGATGCTCGTAAGCGCGCTTGCCACCCGCGACCAGATCATGGATGCCTACGCCGCTGCTATCGAAGAGCGCTACCGCTTCTTCAGCTTTGGCGACGCGATGCTCATTCTCTGAGTTACGCGGTTCTACGAACCGCGTAACCACTTGACGCTGCAAACCCGCCAGAGCGGCAATCTGCCTTTCAACTTCGGCGGCATGACCAGAAGGTCAATGCCGCCTCGTTTCAAGGCACCTTGCTCGTTCTGGCGGGTTTTCGCTGTCGTTGCCAAGACATCGGCGTCGCCTTGGTCCGGACTAGTCGTTTGGGCACTCATTGGGGACGTACTTAAATGAGTACCTGCGGAATGAGAGTGGATAATCTCCCGTTTTTGGCCCGTCTGCGGGCTCAAAGTGGGAGATTTCCACTCTCGTCATTGATTAGTCGTTGGGGATGTTCTTGTTTGACTAGTCGTTTAAGAACGTCCCTAATGACTACTTGCTTGTGAAGAGCCAGATCAGGACGATCACCAGAATCGCGGCGATGATGCAGACGATGGCTCCGGTGAATTTGACGCGTGAGTCGCGGGTACGCTCGCGCACCGCGTCCTCGGTGGTCTCGAGCTGGGCGACTTCTCGCTCGGTCTCGGCGTGTTCGGCCTTATCGCGGGCCAGGGACCCCGCGAGCGACTCGGTAATCTCTGGATGGTCATGTACCTCGGTCGCCTGCTCGATGATCGACTGTGCATGTGCGGCATCTGCTTGGGCGTTGGCGATGCTTTGCTCTTGGTCGCGGCGTGCCTTGTCCTCGGCGGCGATCTTCTCGCGCAGTTCGCGCTGGCGCGTCGTGGCGGCAGTTTTCGCCGTCTGCAGCTCGTCGCGCGCGGCATCGGCCTCAGTCGTCACGGTCTGATGGGCGCGTTTGGCTTCGGCAATGGGGGCTTGAGCCTGCTCGACGGCCTGCTCGGCTGCGGCAAGCGAGTGCTCAAGGTCGGCGGTGATGCGCGGGACATCTTCTTCGGCTTTACGCAGGGCATCTGCCGTGTCGGAGATCTGCATCGAGAGCTCGCTGGTGCGCACCGTATAGTTGGCGGGATTTGCCGAGGGATTGCGTTGCAGCTCGGCATACTCATGACGCAGCGTCTCGAGCTGGGCGCGCGTGGCGTCGACGGTTTGTTGTGCGGCCGCAATGCCGGCGTCGCGCTCGGCCTGCACCTTGTCGCGGATGCGCTTGGAATCCTCAAGACGTCGAATGAGGCGGTTGCCGGTCTCGCGAGAGCTCGCCTCGCGGGCCTCCACGGCGTCGAGCGCGGCCTTCAGGCGGAGCTCAGTCACGTCATCCTCTGTCTTCATTTGTTCGAACTGACCCTTGAGCTCTGTCACTTTGGCGGCGTGGGCATCACGGTCAATCTCTGCTGCCGCAGCGGTCTTTTGCGCTGTGGCGATCGCCTGACGCTGGTCGGCGACGATCTGGTCGTAGCGGCCTGCGATATCCTGGCGCGTCTCGAGTTCCTCGGCCTGATCGGCAATGCGCTGCTCAAGTTCGGCCAGGTGGGCGCGGGCATCAGCAAGTGCCTTTTTCGCGGCGTTCATCTCGCGCATGGCCGAGGCGCCCTGAGCGATAAAGGTGCCCACAGCGTTCGCGGTGCTCGAGACAGCGGTTCCCAGATCGCGGCTCGCGGCGGGGGAGTGCGGGGCGGTCGGGCGAGCGGTGTCGGCAGCGTCAACATCGGTAGTTTGCGGCGCGGCGATATTGCCGGTGCCGCCTTCGATCACAGAAAAGCCCGCTGCATGCGGGTCGACGGCGTCCGCGCCAATCGTGGGATGCTCGAGCTGCAGGAACGAGGGCATGGTGCTGCCCTGGTCGGCAACCGGGGTCTCGCCGGGTACAAAGGTCGAGGCGGCCTCGGCAGCCTCTTCCTCCTCGGCGTCAACGTCGGCATCGGCGACAGCGTCCTTCATCGCTTTGACGGCATCCATCATGGAATCCATGACAGCATCGAGCTCTTCTTCCGAAGATACCTCGATGGGGCCTGCTGCTTGCGGGACGGCGTCCTTTTCGGGGGCGTCGTCCTGAGCGGCCGAATCGTCGTTTTGCTCGTCGGCATCTTCGGCCGCAGGGATTTCCGTCGCAGTGCCGTTATCCAGAGTGGTGTCGTCGACGTCGGTATCAATGCGGGTCGCTGCGTCAGTATCTGCGGCGACGTCTGCGGAATCATCAATATGCTGTTGAGTCTGGGGGTCCAGCTCGTCTGTCATAGGCATGTGCTCCTCATCGTTGTTCGTCACCCTATGATAAAGTCTCGCGCCGACATCCCACGCGCTGCAGCAAAGTTTCAAAACGTGTTCGATGACTCGTTTGGCTGACAAAAATTCGGTCTCTTTATCCGGTTCGTGCTTGACATCCCCTTCGCCGAATAACGTTGTGCCGTTCGCCTGCTGCGGTCTTTATTTTTCACTTGAACACGTTAAAGTTGCATTTCAGCTTTTGGCGCGTGAATTTGGGTGCGCGCAGTCGGCGGGCGTGCCCGTCGTGATTTGAAAGGACTTTCTTATGGGACTTTTCACTGGCAAGACCGTGATTATCACCGGCGGCGGCAAGGCTACGCTTAAGGACGGCTCCGCTGGCTCCATCGGCTACGGTATCGATATCGCTTTTGCCAAGGAGGGCGCAAACCTCGTCATTACCGGCCGCAACGTTGCCAAGCTCGAGGCTGCCAAGGAATCCCTCGAGGCCGAGTACGGCGTCAAGGTTCTGCCTGTTCAGGCCGATGTCTCGGCTGGTCAGGACAACGAGGCCGTCGTCCAGAACGTCATCGACAAGGCCATTGAGGAGTTCGGCCGCATCGACGCCGTCGTCAACAATGCTCAGGCCAGCGCTTCGGGCGTGACGATCGCCGATCACACCATGGACCAGTTCAACCTCGCCATTTACTCCGGTCTGTATGCCACCTACCTGTACATGCAGAAGGCCTACCCGCACCTGAAGGAGACCAAGGGCTCCGTGGTCAACTTTGCTTCGGGCGCCGGCCTGTTTGGCAACTATGGCCAGTGCAGCTACGCCGCTGCCAAGGAGGGCATCCGCGGTCTGACCCGCGTCGCTGCCAACGAGTGGGGCAAGGACGGCATCAACGTCAATATCGTTTGCCCGCTTGCTTGGACCGCCGCGCTCGAGAACTTCCAGGATGCCTATCCCGAGGCGTTCAAGGCCAACGTCCACATGCCGCCGGCGGGTCACTACGGCGACGTCGAGAAGGAAATCGGCCGCGTTGTCGTTCAGCTCTGCGGTCCCGACTTTAAGTATATGAACGGCGAGACCGTCACCCTCGAGGGTGGCATGGGCCAGCGGCCCTAACAGTTACGCGGTTCTACGAACCGCGTAACCAGTTGACGCTGCAAACCCGCCAGAGCGGCAATCTGCCTTTCAACTTCGGCGGCATGATCAAAAGATCAATGCCGCCTTGTTTCAAGGCACCTTGCTCGCTCTGGCGGGTTTTCGCTGTCGGTGCCATAGCATCGGCGTTTGTGTTGTTGACAGAAGGCCTCTCATGGGTAGTCGTTGGGGATGTTCTTAAATGACTAGTCGAAAGGGACACTCTTGTCGGCACTTGGGGACAGTCCCTGAGTGCCGGCAGATTGGGACACTCCTTTGCAAGATGGCTGCGAAGGCTGTCCCCAACGACTAGTCGTTTAATGCGCCAGTTTCTGTCGAGTCGGTGCTTCTTGCGGGTTGCCCGTATAATGGTTTGCGTATGAACCGCAACCAAGGAGTTCCAGTTTATGGACCAGAACCTTTTTAAATTCGACCTGATTACCGAGGATCCGACGACGCACGCGCGCGCCGGCGTACTGCACACCCCGCACGGCGACATCGAGACGCCGATCTTTATGCCCGTGGGCACTAAGGCAAACGTCAAGGGCATTCCTACCGAGACTGTCAAGAAGCTCGGCGCCCAGATCGTGCTCGCCAATACCTATCATCTGTCCATGCGTCCCGGCGAGGATACCATCGCCGAGCTGGGCGGCCTGCACAAGTTCATGAACTGGCACGGCCCCATCCTCACCGACTCGGGCGGTTTCCAGGTCTTCAGCCACAACGATGCCGTCAAGCTCACCGATGAGGGCGTGCGCTTTATCGTCAACGATTACGACGGCCGCCACGTGTTTTGGACGCCCGAGGACAACATGGAAATCGCCATGAAGCTCGGCTCCGATATCTGCATGCAGCTCGACCAGTGCCCGGGCTATCCCGCCACGCGCGCCTACGTTGAGCGCGCCGTTGAGCTGTCGAGCATGTGGGCCGAGCGCTGCTATAAGGCGCATACCCGCGATGACCAGGCGCTCTTTGGCATCGTTCAGGGCGGCATGCACCTGGATCTGCGCCTGCGTTCGCTGCGCCATCTGGAGGAGTGCGGCGACTTCCCGGGCTATGGTATCGGTGGCTATTCGGTGGGCGAGGATCACGAGACCATGTTCGAGACCCTGGCGCCGCTCGTGAGCGAGTACATGCCCAAGCATAAGCCGCGCTACCTGATGGGTGTCGGCAACCCGACCACGCTCGTGCGCGGCGTTGGCGTGGGCATCGACATGTTTGACTGCGTGCTGCCGACGCGCACCGGCCGTATGGGCACGGCATTCTCCAGCGAGGGTCGCCTCAACTTCCGCAACGCTCGCTTTGCGCACGACGACGGTCCCATCGATCCCACCTGCACCTGCCCGGTGTGCACGGGCGGTTACAGCCGTGCGCTCATCCGTCACATGGTCACGCAGAAGGAGATGCTCGGCGGCATTCTGCTGTCGATGCACAACATCTACTACCTGCTCAACCTTATGCAGCGTGCCCGTCAGGCCATTATCGAGGGCCGCTACGGTGCGTTCGTGAGCGACTGGATGAACAGCCCTGCGGCGGTGGATTACTAAGAGCCGCGACCGCTGACCGATGCCTTGCAAGCGCATGATGCATCGTGGGTACCATACCGAATAGTTGATGTTCGGGCGGGTGTTTGACGCATGGCGTCGACCCCGCTCGCTTTTCTTTTTCTCGATAGGAGTACCCTTGATTAAGAATGAGAACGTCGAGGGCGAGCCGGCCTACGACGAGACGTACCGACGCGGCCCCGTGGTCATGCGCGGCCCCATGATTCCTAAGGACAACACCTACGCCAACCTGCTGGCGCCCGAGGACTCGACCGACTGGTTGCATGCCGACCCCTGGCGCGTGCTGCGCATTCAGGCCGAGTTTGTCGATGGCTTTGGCGCGCTTGCCGAGCTTGGTCCTGCGGTGACCATCTTCGGCAGTGCCCGCACGCCCAAGACCGATCCGCTCTACAAGGCGGCGCGTACGGTCGGTCGTAAAATCGCCCAGCGCGGCGTGGCGGTTATCACCGGCGGTGGTCCCGGCGTCATGGAGGCGGCCAACAGGGGAGCGGCGAGCGCGAACGGCAAGTCGGTCGGCTTGGGTATCGAGCTTCCGCACGAGCACGGGCTCAACAAATACGTGAACCTCGGTATGGACTTCCGTTACTTCTTTGTGCGCAAGACCATGTTCGTCAAATACAGCTCGGGCGCCATCGTGTTTCCCGGTGGTTTTGGTACGCTCGACGAGATGTTCGAGGTGCTCACGCTGGTGCAGACGCACAAGGTTAAGCGCATGCCGCTCGTTTTGGTGGGCACCGAGTACTGGCGGGGCCTGTTCGACTGGCTTAATGGCCCGGTGATGGACACCGGTATGATCAGCCCGCTCGATCCGGAGCTGGTGCACATTACCGACGACCTCAACGAGGCCGTCGATATCGCCCTGAGCGGGCTGATGTAGGGCGAGCGTGCCTGTCGTTGTAGTGATGAGAAGGCAGGCTGATGCTATTTAACATCAGTCTGCCTTCTAAATTGGGTATACTGATGCAAAAGACGAGAGCGAGGAGGTCGCGTATGTCTACTGCAACGGTTAAGCCTACGACGGTTCGCATCGAAGAGGGGCTCAAGGAACAGGCGACTGAGTTCTTGGATACGGTTGGTCTGAGTCTCAATTCGTATCTGAACCTTGCTGTTCGGCAGCTGGTAAATCAGCGAAAGATTCCGTTTGAGATTGTGGGTCGGCCCGAAGTTCCCAACGAGGCGACGAGGCGCGCCATGGTGATTGCCGAGGCTCATGAGTTGGGGATTCTGCCAGACGACAGCCCGTCATTCAATAACGCTGATGAGCTTATATCATTCCTCGATGAGGACTAGCGATGTTTGAGATTAAAGTCGAGGCTCAGTTTAAGGCGGATTACAAACGGACGATGCGCATCCATCCGCAGCTAAAAACCGAGTTTAAGGCAGCAGTCGCAGAGCTTGCAGCTCGCGGCTCGCTTCCCGCGGAATATGGCGCCCATGAGCTTTCAAACCCGGGCGGCAATTACAACGGCCACATCGATTTCCATCTATCCGATGGCTTGGTCGATGTGGTCGTTCTGTACTTGCCGCATAAGACTAATCCTGTGATCCGACTGGTGAGAATGGGCTCGCATGAGGAGTTATTTCAGGGCCCGCAGGGCTGATTGCTCGCTTATGTTTCGCGGGGAAATAGGGATTGATTCGCGGCCGATTGGCTAAAACAGCCCCTATTCCACCGTAACTGTTGGAGACGTCCCGTTCGTGGCTGCGACCTCCAGTTCTCCTCTTCGCTGGATTTCGCTTAAAAGCTCGGCTGCAACTTCGCTGCTTTTGAAACGGATGCTGCAGTCCTCTTTCTTAGGAAAGGCCAGTAACGGGATAGTTCCGTACCAGACGGTTTCCTCGTCAATTACTGACGCGCGCAGGCGCCCTTCGGCTTTGATGGAATAGTCGACGTTCATCTCGGTAAAAATCGCTTTCACGTCATTGTGCGGAGTCGAGGCAATTGAAATCTCAAGGGCAATCCCACGGGCGGCGGCGCCTGTGAGTACGGCAGCGAGCTTTGCGAGGCATGCAGCGGATGCGTAGGGCGCGGCAATAAAAATGCTTTTCGTTGCGCGCTCGATGTCATCCGCTAAGGCCTCCACGGCCCTTGCCGGCCTAACGAGGATGTTTTGATCGGCCCGTTTGTTGTCATTTGCTGCAAAGACTTCATACCCCAGCTTGGCGTAGGTCTTGAGTCTCTTCTGGTACATGTGCGCGAGCATGGGTATCGACAAATCAACATAGTCGAATATCTCAACCCGCTGCTTGCCCTCGTGACTTCTATGTAGCCTGCCTGCCTGCTGCGTTATGCTGCCGTCCCAAGATATCGGTGTGGCAATGAGCAGAGTGTCAAGGTAAGACAGGTCGAAACCCTCGCCCAGAAGGCCTTCGGTTGCGATGATAATTCGATGCTCATGCTCGAAGCCGGGAAGGCTGTTCAGTATTGCCTTTCTTTCTTTGGCGTCGATTTCTCCGGTTAAGAGTATAGGTTCGTGTCCGCGGCTTTGAAGCAGCCTACATAGCTCTTCGGCATGTTTTTTCCTTTTGGATAGCACAAGCGGATGTCGACCGTTTGACGCGGTCTCGAGGGCATCGTCGACAATTGCTTCGTTTCTCGCTGTGTGCGCACACAGGAGATCGAGAACTTGATTAAAGGACGCCCCTGGTTCGTAGGCGGGTAGTCGAACTCCGGTAAAACGCGGCCTAACAACGCGCTGAATTCCCTGTTGGATTGCTTGCGTTTTTGGATCAATGACATGGCGAAGCGGGCCGCAGAGCATTGAGAGTGCTCGCGTGAGTCCGTCCGAGCGTTCGGGCGTCGCGGAAAGGCCGTATACATATTTGGCTGGAGCGGATTTGAGGACGAGCTCAAGCTGTGGTGCGGCTGCATGGTGACATTCATCACAGATGATGAGGCCGTAATCACGAACGAACTCCTTGGCTATTGGTTCTCCGGTCTGGGGGTCCTTGCTGGACAGAGACTGGAATGAAGCAATGTCGATGAGATGGCTTATGGTGGTTTTGCCTCCTCCGATTTGGCCAATGAGCGGAGGCTGCCTTTTACTGATTCGTCCTTTTGGGGTTCGAACTGGCTTTCTGTTATCCGTAATGTCGATAAACCGTTCGAGCTGGGATTTCCATTGGGCAATGAGCGCAGTCTTGGGAACGATGACAAGCGTTGGAAGACCGATGGCAGCAATAAGATAGGCCCCAATGACGGTTTTCCCGAAACCCGTCGGCGCGGACATGATCCCGTCTTCATAGTTGAGCATCTGTTCGGCGGCAATTTGCTGTTCAGGGCGAAGAGCCCCTTTAAATGTCATCACAATTGGATTGCCCGACATGCGCTTGTCTGAATAGTGAGCAGAAGCGCCGGCTTCTTGAAGCAGCCGCTCGAGTTGAGCTTTACAGCCTCTGGGAATCGCAACGCAGCCATCTCTAAGTTCACTGAGGTCTATGTACCGCGGTTTGCCAAATACTGATTGGTGCATTGATTGGGCACGGAAGAATTCCGGGTTGGCAAATGTTGCAAGCCTGCGAACCTCCATCTGGGCGGCCGGGCTCAGAGATCTTTCGGTTATGTAGAGCATATCGGCTTGCGTGACGGGTAGCGATGACGGGAAGTCCTGCAGCGTGAGCGGAAGCCGCTTTCGCGGCCTCTGAGAATGTGGCGCGGCGGTGTTTCCCGCCACTGCAGCTGATATTCCATGCGGTTTATTGTCGATGCTTTCGATTAGATTTTGCACCGTTGCATGTGGAACCAGCTGAATTTGTGAAAGGTAAAGCCATTGATCGGGAAAGGGCTCAAATTGCTCGTCAACAAATACACTGTTCCCTTTTCGCTGCGCTTTTCCTTGAAAAGGCAGTGCTATGAGATTTCCGAAGCCGCCCTCAGGAATGGTGGACTGCGCGGGCAGCATCCGGTCAAAAGCTTCAAAGGTGATTGTCTTGTTGAGCGCCGCCGCTTCGGTGATAAGGCTGCTTCCAAATTCTCGTGCGATCTTTGCGCTGGTGAGCTCTAGGAAGAAAAACCAGACATGTGCGCCGTTACCTGATCTCGATCGCTCGACTGCAGCATCGATCCCATGGTTTTTTGCGACAAGCCGAATGGCGTTTGTCGCTTCTTTCCAATCGGCTCCGTCAAAGTCGATGACCAGGACTTTTGTGTTACTGTCACTATCGAGAACGTATTGACCTATGACGTCTCGGAGCCTGTCGTCGTTGCCTTTGAAATGGGCGATGATCGCGGCATCGCTCAGCTTGGGGAAGATGCGGTTGCCGCATTCCGCGCATTTGGTTTTCTGACGATTTACTTTGGGGCAAATGCTTGCCTTCCATTCATTTGCGCAGGCGGGTGTATAGCCGATGCCCCCGTCTTTTCTGCGGTACCCATGAGCGTAAACATCTTTGCGGCCAGTAAAGAGATTGCGAAAGAGTTCCAGTTTGTCGCGCACTGGGCTCGCACTGGTGACGATTCCTTCGACCTGTGCCCGTCTATCGAAAGATTCGCCAGCTTTCTCCCATTCTTCCAGTGTTGCGTAACGGATGTCTGGACCGTTGCCGCAGATGACGATTTGGCTGTGCGGCTCCGATACATGGGCGACGGTTTTCTTGAATTGGAATAGCGTACCCCCGATGAGGGCGTATTGATGCGTGACGGTGCTCATGTAAATGCCGTTCTTGTCGGAGTTCATTGAAATGAGGGTACGTTATTTTGATTTTTAAGGGACTCGACTCTGATTTTGGTTCGGTGATAGCGGAGTACAGCTCCGTGAGTGGTGTTTGGCTGATGTCAAAATGTGCGGTAGCTGTTGCTGAATGGGTTTTGGCGGCCATGAGGTGGGCTGGAGGCGCAGGAAACTATCCTCGAATAGACCCTGTGGGCAAAAAATGGCAAATATGAGTACTGTGGTTTGAGCAGTAACATATCATCTGGAAAGTATTTAAGACCAATCGATTCGGATTGGATAGAATCAACCCTCTAAACATGGCGATTCGGGACTTTATGACGCTCGGAATTGGCGGAAGATGGCAAATTCAGCCAGATTTCGCTGTTACTAAACTGGTAACAGTACTCATATTTGCCATTTTTTGCCCAGAGGGTATCGCAAGGGGGTTGGACAAAGCATCGATCGCCGCCAATTTCTCGATTAGCTGGTTGGGCGGGGTGGCGCGCGCAGACGTGGTGTAAGAGCGTCCCGAGGTCCGTCGCTGCAAGTCCCGATATTACTCCTTCTTGAGACCGCGCCTCTCGACTATCTCGTCCACTATCTCCCTGGCGCGCCGCCCGAGCGCGCGGCGCCTCCCCTCTGTCGGGGCCGGCCTGTCCGCGGGCTCGGCGAAGCCCTCGGCGGCCGAGGCCTCGGAGAACACGCGCTGCTGGGACCACTGCCCCTCGGTCTCCATGAGGCTCGCGCACGTCAGGCGCAGCATCGACTCCCTCGAGGGGAAGGACTGCACGACCCTGTAGCGGCGCTTGATCTCGCGGTTGGCGCGCTCCTGGACGTTGTTGGTGCGGAGCTTGGCCCAGTGCGCCCTGGGGAAGGCCGTGAACGCCAGCGCGGAGTCCTCGGCCTGCTCGAAGACCTCGCCGGCCCTGGCGGACACCGACGCCACCCAGGGCGCCGCCTCGGCCCACACGCAGCGCGCGAGGTCGGGGTCGTCCTGGTAGACCGCGGCGTGCACGAGGTCCCTGACGGCCGCCTTGGAGTCCTCGGGCCTGCCCGAGCAGGCGCTCTGGAGGTTGCGCTGCAGGTGCGTCACGCAGCGCTGCCAGGCGCAGCCCTGGAACAGGCGCGAGACGGCGGCCACGAGCCCGGCGTGGCTGTCGGAGACCACGAGGCGAACGCCGGCCAGCCCGCGCTCGCGCAGCCCGCCGAGGAATGCCGCCCAGGAGTCCTCGCTCTCGGTGTCGACCACGTCGCAGCCCAGGAAGTGCTTGCGCCCGTCGGCGCCCAGCCCGATCGCGGTCACGACGCCCTGCGAGACGACCGACGAGCCGACCCTGCAGCTCATGTAGGTAGCGTCGAGCCACAGGTAGCAGCACGGCGTGCCCGACAGGTCGCGGCGGCGGAACTCCGCCACCTCGGCGTCGAGGTCGGAGCAGAGGCTCGAGACCTCCGAGCTCGACAGCGAGGATATGCCCAGCTTGGACGCCACGCGCTCGACCTTGCGGGTGGACACGCCGCATACGTACATCTCCTGCACGATGGCGGCCACCGAGGTGTCGACGCGCGACCATCGCGCGAGCATGCCCTCGGGGTAGTAGGTGCCGTGCCTGAGCTTGGGTATCTCGAGCTCCACGTCGCCCACGGCGGTCTTGAGCGACCTGGGGCGGTAGCCGTTGCGGCTGTTCTCCCTGCCGTCGCTGCGCTCGTTGCGGCTCGCGCCGCACATCTGCTGGGCCTCGGAGTCCATCAGCGCGTTCATCACGCCGCCCAGCACCCTGCACGCGAACTCGCGCGCGTCGCCGCACTCCTGCCAAAGCCTCGCCGCCTCGAGGGCCTCGTCGCGGCCGAGGCGCAGTACACTCTCTTCTTGGGGCATCGCCTTTCCTTCCATTCGTCACCTTCATTACTCCAACGACGAATTCTAGGCGGTGTCCCCTCCCTTTCAAGAAAGGGCGGAGGCGGGGCATGCCCCGCCTCTTACACCACATCTCTGCGCGCTACCTTGGGCGGCAATGAAGTTGCGGCGTAATGGGAAGCGTTTCGCGGCCTTTTGGCTAAAACGGCCCCTTTTCCGCCGCGACTCCTAAAAAGACGCCGGCGCGCCTTGAGTTGCGGCGCGTCGGCGTGATGGCTTTGTTGTGGCTGGGTGTACTTCGGTTGTTCGACGGCTTTGGCATGTCCGATCTTGCCAGGCAAGCCTTTGTTACCGTTTAACGTTTGCCCAGATAAAACCTGCCAAAATAAACCTGTCCCTAATTGGCAGGTTGGTAGCGGGGACAGTAGCTGATGGCGATGGCGTCGACGCCTACGTGGGTGGCGATGGTGCAGCCGATGGGGCCGGTGCCGGCGTCTACGTAGTTCTGGCCTGCGAGCGCTTGGTTAACGAGCTCCTGCTCCTCGGCAGCACCGGTCGTGAGCACGCGCACGCTGGAGCCCGGGTGCTTGGTCAAAAATTCGAGGCAGTCAGCCATGGTGTTCGCAACGATGCGCTTGGCACCGCGGCCCTTCTTGATGGCCTTGATTTCGCCTGACTTCCACTCCGGCGAAACGGCCAGGCGAATGTTGAACATCTGCGTGAGCTGGCCGGCGAGTTTGGGCGCGCGGCCGTTCTTAACGAGGTTCTCGAGTGTGCGGGGAATCAGTAGCAGGTGTGCATCGGGCAGCGTCGCGCGGATCTGCGCCTCGGTCTCGTCCAGGCTGCGGCCGTCCTCGCGCATGGCGAGCGCGTACTCCACCAGCAGACCCTCGGCGCCCGAACCGGTGCGCGAATCGATGCAGCGCACGTCGAGCTCGTGGGTCTCGGCCGTCAGGCTGGCGTTGGCATAGCAGGCAGACCACTCGCTGCATAGCGAGATAAAGATGGCGCTATCATGGCCGTCGGCGCGCACGCGGTCAAAGAGCGCCTTGAACTCGCCGGCGCTCGGCTGCGATGTGTGCGGCAACTGCTCGGAACCAGCCATGCGGGCGATGTATTCCTCGGCGGTAATCTGCACCTGGTCGAGCAGGTCCTCGCCCTCGATAATCACATGCAGCGGAATCACGTAAATGCCGAGCTCTTGAGCACGAGCGGGGGAGATGTCCGACGTGGAGTCGGTTATGATGGCAAAAGACATAATTGCACCTTTCGTTGGGGCGCTTGCGCGCCGCCTTCTGAGAGCAAAGTGCGACAAGTATAGTAGAGTCGTTCCACATTACTAGGTTCAATTGTTGAATAGTCAACAGTTTGAAGTGTCGGTGTGGAAATCGTCAACTGGGGAAGAGAGGGTGCCAGTGGAGCAGCTGGAGATATGCAAGCGGTCGGTTGTGCTGTTTGATTTCGATGGCACGGTGGCCGATACAGGCCGGGCGGTGATGACCTCGACGCGCAAGACGCTGGCTGTGCGCGGGTTTTCGGAGGCGCAGATGGGTGATCTGCGCCGCATGATTGGGCCGCCCCTGTGGAAGAGCTTTCACGACTTTTATGGCTTCTCGCGCGAGGAGTCGCTTGTGGTGGCCGACGAGTACCGTGCCTTTTTTGATGAGCTGGGACCGGAAGAGTACCCTGTGTTCGATGGAATTTCCGAGCTGCTGGATGGGTTGGCCGCCCAGGGGCATCGCTTGGCCGTGGCGACGTCGCGCATGGAGGCAAAGTGCATCGACATGGTGGGCGAGCTGGGGCTTTCTCAGTTTAAGGCAGTGGTTGGCATGAATCCGCCGCAGGGACGCGAGACCAAGGCCGATTCGGTCCGCGATGCCCTGGCGGCGCTCGGTGCGACGGCGGACGATGCCGTGATGATCGGCGATCGCTTTAACGATGTGGAGGGCGCGCACGCAATGGGCGTGCCGTGCATCGGCATCTATTCGGGCGCGGCGGCGCCGGGTGAGCATGAGGCCGCGGGTGCCGATGCGGTGGTGCACTCGGTGGCCGAGCTTGCTAAACTTTTCGCTATATAAGTATGTGATGTGAGGGGCGGGCACGCTCGCCGCTCATTGGTAAGGAGGTCGTCCATGAATCAGGTGGAGCAGAGCGTTGCCGAGTATGTCGACGAGGTTTGGGAAGATGTCGTCGCCGATATCGAGCGTCTGGTGAGCTATCCGTCCGTGGCGGTTTCTGCCAATGCGGAGCCCGGCGCGCCGTTTGGCCGTCCAGTCCGTGACGCGCTCGATTGCGCGCTCGGCATTGCGCAAAAGCTCGGCTACCAGACGAGCGACGACGAGGGTTATGTGGGCATTGCCGATATCCCTGGCCGCGGCGACAAGCAGCTCGCGACCATTTGCCATGTGGACGTGGTGCCCGCAGGCCCCGGCTGGAACACCGACCCGTTTGCGATGGAGCGTCGCGAGGGCTGGCTGCTCGGCCGCGGCGTTATCGACGACAAGGGTCCTGCCGTGCTGTCGCTCTACGCCGGCGCCTATCTGCTCAAGCACGGTATTACCCCGCGCTACACCTTCCGCGCGCTGCTGGGCTGCGATGAGGAGGTGGGCATGTCCGACGTTCACCATTATCTGGAGAACCACGCAGACCCCGACTTTTTGTTTACACCCGATGCCGAGTTCCCGGTCTGTAATGCCGAGAAGGGCCAGTTTGGGGCGACGTTTGTGAGTTCCAAGATCGACGGCGGGCGCATTGTGTCCTGGAGCGGTGCCGAGGCGAGCAACGCCATTCCGTCGCAGTCTATCTGCGAGCTTGCGATTGCCGCCGATGAACTGCCGGCGCCCGTTGAGAATGCCGGCCGCCTGGAGATCACGGCGCTCGATAACGGGCATGCGCAGATTTTTGCCCACGGCATTGGCGGTCATGCCTCGATGCCCGAGGGAACGATCAATGCCGTCGGCCTCATCGTGGCGTATCTGCGCGAGGCCGAGGATGCGTTTGGTGCCCGTGACGAGCGCCTGCTGACGCCTGCCGAGCACGAGTTCGTCAAGTTCCTGGCCTTTGTGCATGCGGATGCCTATGGCCGCGGCCTGGGTATCGATGCGACGAACGCGGCGTTTGGCCCGCTCACGTGCAACCCCGGCGTCATCCGCGTGGTGGATGGCCACATTGAGCAGGTCATTGACGTGCGTTTCCCCGACAGCACGAGCGCCGATACCATCCGCGAGCAGCTCGAGCCACTTGTGGGCCGCTTTGGCGTGACGTATCGCGTGGATCGCGCAAAGGTGCCGTTCTCGGTCTCTGCCGACGATCCGGCTGTGAAGGCGCTTATCGATACCTATAACGAGTTTACGGGCAAGCATGTCGAGCCCTTCGCCATGGGCGGTGGCACGTACGCACGCAACTTTGCCCGCGCCGTCTCGTTTGGCCCCGAGGAGACCGGCCTGGAGCTGCCCCCATGGGGCGGCCAGATGCACGGCCCCAACGAGTGCGCCAACGAAGAGCAGCTCAAGCAGGCGCTCAAGATTTATATCGTCGCAATCCTGCGCTTGAACGAGCTGGAGCTTTAAGGTTACGCGAACGCCAGGGTGACAACCTGTCTTTCGAAGAGGACGGCATGACCAGAAGGTCTATGCCGTCCTCTTTCTGAAAATGATCCCTTGGGGACGGAGGAAAACGGATCATTTGGTGTAAAAGGCGGGTCATGCTTGTCGGCGGGATTGTTATTCGTTTGTAAAGCCCTGCCGCGCTTGCGGTAAGGGTCTATCAGATGCCCGTAATAAAGCGCAGCTGACGCGGGCGCTGCCCGATCGAGACCGTATCTTTCCAAACAGCAAAGCGGGCAGGGTGCCCGCGAGTCGCTTGTATGAAAGGAAGATCATGCTCGATCAGGCTTATTCTCGTCGTCAGTTCCTCGGCCTCGCTGGTGGTCTCGCCAGCATCGTGGGCCTCGGCCTCGTTGGTTGCGGCGGCGCAGGCGCTTCCGACGCCGCCGACAAGGGTAGCGCCGCTGCCGCCGAGTCCGTCTCCGGTGAGGTGACCTACGACGGTGCCTCCTCGTTCCAGGCTCTCGTCGAGGCCGCTGCCGAGAAGTTCATGGATGCCAATCCGGACGTCTCCGTCTCCGGTTCGGGTAACGGTTCGGGTAAGGGCCTGACCGCTGTCGCCGCCGGCACCGTCACCATCGGTAACTCTGACGTCTTCGCCGAGACCAAGCTCGAGGCCGATCAGGTCAAGAACCTCGTCGACCACGAGGTCGCCGTCGTGGGCATGGGCCCCGTCGTCTCCAAGAACGTTACGGTCGACGACCTGTCCCTCGAGCAGCTCAAGGGCATCTTCTCCGGCCAGATCACCAACTGGAAGGAGGTCGGTGGCGACGACGCCACCATCGTCGTCCTCAACCGCAAGGCCGGCTCCGGTACCCGCGCCACCTTTGAGGCTGCCGTCTTTGGCGACGAGGCCAACGACTTTAAGGGCGACGCCGAGCTCGACAAGTCCGGCGACGTCCAGACCCAGATGGCCAGCACCGACAACGCCATCTCCTACCTCGACTTCTCGCACTTCGACGACTCCAAGTTCAACGCCATCAAGGTCGAGGGCGTCGAGCCCAAGAGCGCAAACGTTACCGACGACTCCTTTAAGATCTGGGCGACCGAGCACATGTACTGCTCCAAGGACGCCGACGAGGCCACCACGGCCTTCCTGGAGTTCATGCTTTCCGACGACGTCCAGGGCAAGCTCGTCGAGGAGCAGGGCTTTATCCCAGTCTCTGCCATGAAGGTCGTCAAGGACGCCAGCGGCAAGGTATCCGCTAAATAAGTAATCGCCCCGGAAAGGTTTGCAATGGCAAAACAGCTGCCAAAGCGCGACCTTGAGAACGTGGGCCTGGGCGTCACGGGCGCGTGCGTAGCGCTCGTGACGCTTGTCGTTGCCGCGCTCATCTTTATGGTCGCCCAAAAGGGCCTCTCGGCTTTTCTCAAGGACGGCGTCTCGGTCGTAGAGTTCTTCGCCGGCACCAAGTGGGATCTGGCCAACACAGCCGAAAACGGCCTGCCCTACACCGGCGCCCTGCCCCTGATCGTCACCTCGTTTGCGGTCATGGTGCTCTCCACGCTCATCGCGCTGCCCATCGCCATCGGCTCTGCCATCTTTGCGGTCGAGATCCAGCCTAAGTTTGGCTCCAAGGTCTTTCAGCCGCTTATTGAGCTTTTGACCGGCATTCCCTCGGTCGTCTTTGGCCTGATCGGTTTTCACGTGGTCGTCGGCCTTATGAAGAGCGTTCTCCACGTGAGCACAGGCCTGGGCATCTTGCCCGGCGCCATCGTGCTGGCCGTCATGATCCTGCCGACCATGACCACGTTTTCGGTCGATGGCCTGCGTGCCGTGCCCGACAGCTACCGTCAGGGTTCGCTCGCGCTGGGCTACACCCGCTGGCAGACCATCTGGCACGTGGTGCTCAAGAGCGCCATGTCCTCGCTCATGACCGCGGTCATCCTTGGCATGACCCGCGCCTTTGGCGAGACGCTCGCCGTGCGCATGGTTATCGGCGGTATCGAGGCCATGCCGACGTCGCTGCTGTCGCCGGCCTCCACCATCACCACCACGCTCACCACGTCCATGGCGGTCTATGCCGAGGGCTCGGCCCAGGACGACGTCCTGTGGGCGCTCGGTCTTCTGCTGATGGGCATGAGCCTCATCTTTATCCTGATCATCCATCTCATTGGCCGCAAGGGGGCGAAGGCTCGTGGCTAGCACGCGCATCCATATCGACGAGGCGAGACTCGGGCGTGTCCAAAGGCAGGACCGCATCGCCACGGGCGTGCTGACGGCGATCGTCGCCATCGTCATGCTCATCGTCGTCTCCATGGTGGCCTACATCCTGTTCGAGGGCATCTCGACGCTGTTCCAGCCGGGCTTCCTCACGCAGCCTGCGCGCGCCAACGGAACCCAGGGCGGCGTGCTCTACCAGCTGTTCGACTCGTTCTACCTGCTGCTGATCACTCTAGTCATCTCGGTGCCCATCAGCCTGGGCGGAGCGGTCTTCCTGGTTGAGTACGCGCCGAACGGCCCTATCCGCGACATCGCCTCCACCGCTATCGAGACCTTGTCCTCGTTGCCTTCCATCGTCGTCGGCATGTTCGGCTTTCTGGTGTTCTCGGTGCAGCTGGGCTGGAAGTACTCCATCATCTCCGGCGCCGTCGCGCTCACCATGTTCAACATCCCCATCCTGGTGCGCGTGATTCAGCAGGCGCTCGAGGACGTGCCGCAGGCCCAGCGCGATGCGTGCCTGGCCATGGGCCTCACTCGCTGGGAGGCCACACTGCACATCCTGATTCCCGAGGCCATGCCCGCCATCGTGACCGGCATCGTGCTTTCGGCCGGCCGCGTGTTTGGCGAGGCCGCGGCGCTGCTCTTTACCTCGGGCATGAGCTCGCCGGTTCGTCTGAACTTCTTGAGCTTTAACCTGTCGAGCCCCACCTGCGCCTGGAACGTGTTCCGTCCCGGCGAGTCGCTGGCCGTGCACATCTACAAGATCTATGGCGAGGGCAGCCCCGAGGCCCAGCAGATCGTCTGGGGCACCGCGGCACTGCTGATGATCTGCGTGCTGCTGTTTAACGTAATCGCCCGTATCGTGGGCAAGCAACTGGCAAGGAAGATGACGGCCGAATGAGCGAGATGAATGCAACGCCCGCAACCGAGGCGGCCACGTCCGAGACCCAGGACTTTCTGTCGAGCGTGGGGGAGAGCGAGAGGCGCGTGCGCGTGAGCGGCAAGGCCGTGAGCGACGAGGTCGTGCTCTCCGCCAAGGACGTCAACGTGTACTATGGCGACCACCATGCGCTGCACAATACGTCGCTCGACTTCCACAAGGGTGAGATCACGGCGCTCATCGGGCCTTCGGGCTGCGGCAAGTCGACCTTCTTGCGTAGCCTCAACCTGATGAATCGCGAGATTCGCCGCTGTCGCGTGGAGGGCGAGATCAACTACCGCGGGCGCAACGTGAACACCAAGACCGAGAACACGTACGAGCTGCGTCGCTCCATCGGCATGGTGTTCCAGCAGCCCAACCCCTTCCGCAAGTCCATTCGCGACAACATCACGTTTGCGCCCAAGCGCCACGGCATCACCGACCGTGACGAGCTCGACCGCATGGTCGAGGAGAGCCTGCGCGGCGCGGCGCTGTGGGACGAGGTCAAGGACAAGCTCGACAAGAGCGCCTACGCGCTTTCGGGCGGTCAGCAGCAGCGCCTGTGCATCGCGCGCACGCTGGCGCTCAACCCCGACGTGATCTTGTTTGACGAGCCCTGCTCGGCGCTTGACCCCATCTCGACGCTGGCGATCGAGGACCTGATGTCGTCGATCGTGGCCGACCGCGCCATCGTCATCGTGACGCACAACATGGAGCAGGCGTCGCGTGTGTCCAACCGCACGGCGTTCTTCTACATGGGCGATATGGTCGAGTACGACGAGACCGACGAGATTTTCCAGCGGCCCAAGGATAAGCGGCTGAATGATTACCTCACCGGCATGTTCTCCTAGTCCGGAACATGCTTGAGGCCCGCGGCGGCCACGGTCGCCACGGGACTGATTGGAGAGGCGGGTCATCTCTTGCGGGAGATGGCCCGCTTTTTTGTGTCGTGTGCGCCCCGCCTTTTCGCTGCTATCATGGACAACGTTGAATTTCTACGAAGGAGCAGGGCATATGGCGATTCTTTTGGGATGCGATTCCATCAGCCTAGAGTTTCCCACCAAGCATATTTTCGATAGCGTGACGCTCGGCGTGGGCGAGGGCGACCGCATTGGTATTGTCGGTAAAAACGGCGACGGCAAGTCGACGCTGCTGAGCGTGCTCGCCGGCACGCTGGAGCCCGATGACGGACGCGTGACGCACCGCCGCGGCACCACGATCGGTCTACTCGGCCAAAAGGATCAGCTTGTCGACACCGATACCGTGCATCATGCCGTTGTGGGCGACACGCCCGAGTACGAGTGGGCGTCGAGCCCCCGTACGCGCCAGATCCTCGCCGGCCTCATTAGCGATGTGCCCTGGGAGGGCATGGTAGGCGAGCTCTCGGGCGGTCAGCGCCGCCGCGTGGACCTCGCGCGCCTGCTGATCGGCGACTATGACGTGCTCATGCTCGATGAGCCCACCAACCACCTGGACATGCGCACCATCAACTGGCTTGCGCGTCACTTAAAGGCCCGCTGGCAGCGCGGCCAGGGCGCCATGCTCGTGGTCACGCACGACCGCTGGTTCTTGGACGAGGTCTGCACCAGCATGTGGGAGGTCCACGACGGCCAGGTCGATCCCTTCGAGGGCGGCTACTCGGCATATATCCTGCAGCGCGTGGAGCGCGACCGCATGGCCGCCGTTACCGAGGAGCGCCGTCGCAACATGGCGCGCAAGGAGCTCGCGTGGCTGAGCCGCGGCGCCCAGGCGCGTTCCACCAAGCCCAAGTTTCGCGTTGAGGCTGCTCGCGAGCTGATCGCCGACGTACCGCCCGTGCGTGACGAGCTGGAGCTCAAGCGCCTTGCCGTGAGCCGCCTAGGCAAGCAGGTCATCGATGTCATCGACGTGGATGCCGGCTATGCGGATACCGATGGTGCGCCCAAGCAGGTGCTCACCGATGTGACCTGGCTCATCGGCGCGGGCGACCGCTATGGTCTTTTGGGCGAGAACGGCGCCGGCAAGTCGACCTTGCTCGACGTGATCCAGGGCAAGATTGAGCCCACGCGCGGCCGTGTGAAGATTGGCCAGACGGTGCGCTTTGGCGTTCTGTCGCAGCAGCTCGAGGAACTCGAGCCCTACATGGGTGACACGATCCGCGAGGTGCTCGGCAACTATAAGAAGTACTACGTCATCGACGGCAAGGAGACTTCGCCCGAGAAACTTTGCGAGCGCCTGGGCTTTACGACACAGCAGCTCTGGAGTCGCATCGGCGATCTTTCGGGCGGCCAGCGCCGTCGCCTGTCGCTGCTGCTGACGATCCTGGACGAGCCCAACGTGCTTATCCTGGACGAGCCCGGCAACGACCTGGATACCGATATGCTGGCGATTGTCGAGGACCTGCTCGACGGCTGGCCCGGCACGCTGATTCTGGTGACGCACGACCGCTTTTTGATGGAGCGCGTGACTGACCAGCAGTGGGCGCTGCTCGATGGCCATCTGACGCATATGCCTGGCGGCGTCGACCAGTACCTGCGCCTGTGCAACGCCACCGCCGAGGGCGAGCCCGTGGGTGCACCGAGCGCCAAGACCGGCACGTTTGACACCGGTGCCGCGGCGGCTGCGGCCGAAAAGCCCAAGTCGAGCGGCCAGCCCAATGGCCTTTCCAACGCCGAACGCCAGAAGCTTCGCCGCGAGGTGAGCTCGCTCGAGCGCAAAATGGAGACGCAGCGCGCCCGCGTGGAGGAGGCCGAGGCCGCGATGGCTCAGGTCGACCCCACCAACTACACGGCGCTGGGCGAGCAGCAGACAAAGATCGACGAGGCCCACGCCGCCATGGACGAGTTGGAGATGGCGTGGCTCGAGGCGAGCGAGAGGCTCGAGGGCGAGGAGTAGGCGAGGATGATCAAGGCCGCGTTTTTCGATATCGACGGCACGTTGCTGAGCTTTAAGACCCATCGGATTCCGGCGTCGGCGCAGCAGGTGCTCGACAGCTTTCATGAGCAGGGGATTGCGTGCGTGATCGCCACGGGTCGCCCGACCTATCAGATGCCCGATTGGCTGTTCGAATTGGGTTGGGATGCGTACATTACGCTCTCGGGCCAGCACTGCTTTGATGCCGAGGGGGTTTACCGCAGCTGCCCGATCGATCCGGACGACGTTGCGGTGATCGTGGACCAGGTGGCGCAGGGACGCTACGACTCGCTGTGTATGCAGGGCGAGAACTCGTTTGTGAACCGCCTGTCCGAGCGCGTGGTGACGGCCGGCAACAACGCGGGGATCGTCTACCACGAGGAACCGTTTGAGCGCGCCTTTGACGCACCGGTCTACCAGTTCTGCGCCTTTGTGGACCCGGCCGACGAGCATATCGTGACCGATGCGGTGTCGCATTCGCTCACTACGCGCTGGTGCGATCTGTTCTGCGACATTATTCCGGCAAACGGCGGCAAGGACCTGGGTGTGGCGGCGACGCTGGAGCGCCTGGGCATCGACGCGAGCGAGGCGATTGCCTTTGGCGACGGCGAGAACGACCTGTCGATGTTCTCGGCCGTGGGCACAAGTGTGGCAATGGGCAACGCGCAGGCGACCGTGAAGGCCGCAGCGACCTACGTAACGACCGCCGTGGATGACGACGGCATCTACAACGCCGCGAAGCACTTTGGCCTCGTGTAGCTGCGACCCGGCACTTGGGGACGCTCCTTATCTGCCGGCAGCTGGGGACACTCCTTGCGGGGCGTTCCCATTTTGTTTTCGTCCCGCACGTTTTGTGAAACGCGGCTAACTTTTTGGTCAATGCAGTAAGACATGGTCAACTTTTGCGGTAAAGTAAGCCAAGGAAAGTATCAGAAGGCTAACTAGCAATCATCGCGAAAGGCGGCCCATGGCCCTACGTGAATCCGGAGAAGACTATCTCGAATCGATCTACGTTCTGTCGCAGCGCCAAGGCACGGTGCGCTCAATCGACGTCGCCGAATACCTGGGCGTGACCAAGGCGAGCGTTTCCAAGGCCATGGCGACGCTGGAAAGCAACGGCTATGTCGAAATGGGCAAGCGCGACGTTCATCTGACGGAGCGTGGTCTGGAGGTCGCTCGCCAAATGTGGGAGCGCCACTGCTTTTTTGTGGGGCTGCTCGAGGACGCAGGCGTTTCGGCAGAGGTTGCCTCGCAAGAGGGCTGCCACATGGAGCACTGCCTAAGCGAGGAAAGCTTTGAGAAGCTAAGGGCAATGCTGGGCCGGGACGGCGACCGGGATCAGTAACCCCATCAACCAAGTCTAACTCAGCCAAGGAACCCCGCCAGCAAGCGATGCCCAAGAACCACCGGCGATGTTGCCGCAGGTCCCGGCAGGGATGTCCCCTCCAAAACATTCCGCAAGTGGCCCCGTTGTCTATAGCCCCGTAGGAGCAGGACAACGGGGCCACATTTGCCGAGGACGTTTTGGAGGGGACATCCCTGCCGGGACCGTCCGAGTACAAGCTACAGGTTCTTGACACCCATCGCGCGCATGGCGTTCAGGATGGCGATGATCGCCACGCCTACGTCGCCAAAGACGGCAAGCCACATATTGGCGATACCCAGCGCTGCCAGCACAAGGATCAGCAGCTTAATGCCCAGCGCAAAGATTATGTTCTGCCAAACAATCGACATGGTCTTGCGCGCCACGCGGATCGCGCGGGAAATGTTGGACGGCTTGTCGTCCATCAGCACCACGTCGGCGGCCTCGATCGCGGCGTCGGAGCCCATGGCGCCCATGGCAATGCCCACATCGGCGCGCGTAAGCACAGGCGCGTCGTTGATACCGTCGCCGACAAAGGCGAGCTTGCCCTTGCCACTTTCGGCCGCGAGTAGTGCCTCAACGCGCTCGACCTTGTCGCCCGGCAGGAGCTGCGCGTGGAACTCGTCGAGACCGAGTTGCTTGGCCACAGACGCTGCAACCTCCTCGCGGTCGCCCGTGAGCATGACGGTGCGGTTGATACCGGCGGCATGCAGGTCGCGAATCGTTTGCTCCGCATCGGCCTTAACGGTGTCTGCAATCACGATGTGGCCGGCGTACACGCCGTCAACGAGCACGTGGAGGATCGTGCCGACAACCTCGCAGTCCGGTGCTTCAACGCCGGCCGCGCCGAGCATCTTGGCGTTGCCAACGACGACGTGCTTGCCGTCGATGGTTGCCGTCACGCCGTGGCCCGCGTCGTTGGCGGAGTCGCTCACGCGCTTGGGGTCGACCTCGCCCTGGTAGGCGTCGCGCACGGACTGCGCGATGGGGTGATCGGAGAACGACTCAGCAAGGGCTACGACTTCGAGCAGCGACTGCTCGGTATAGCCAGCCTCGGGGTGCACCGCGACGACTGAGAACGTGCCGTTGGTGAGGGTGCCCGTTTTGTCGAAGACGATGGTGTCCACGTCGGCGAGCGTCTCGAGGTAGTTGGAGCCCTTGATGAGAACGCCCAGCTTGGACGCGCCGCCGATGCCGCCAAAGAAACTCAACGGTACGCTGATCACGAGGGCGCACGGGCAGCTGACGACCAGGAAGGTCAGGCCGCGCAGGATCCAATCGGACCAAGCGCCAGTCACCAGGCCGCCGCCAAGCGCGAGCACCGCGGCAGCGCCAGTGACGGCGGGGGTGTAGACGCGGGCAAAGCGCGTGATGAAGTTCTCGGTGCGCGCCTTCTTTTCGCTGGCATTCTCCACGAGCTCCAGAACACGCGCGACGGTTGACTCGCCAAAGGGCTTGGTGGTGCGCACGTGGATGAGGCCCGTCATGTTGATGCAACCGCTGATGATATCGTCGCCGGTCTTGGCCGGGCGGGGGACCGACTCGCCCGTGAGTGCGGCGGTGTCGAGCTGGGTTTCGCCCTCGACGATGACGCCGTCGATAGGCACGCGCTCGCCGGGCTTGACCACGATCACGGTGCCGACGGCGATGTCATCGGGAAAGACCTGTTCGAGTGTGCCGTCGGCTTGCTCGACGTTAGCGTAGTCGGGCGCGATGTTCATCATGGCACTGATCGACTTGCGGCTCTTGCCCACGGCGTATGCCTGGAACAACTCGCCGACCTGGTAGAACAGCATGACAGCGGCACCTTCGGCCATGTGCGGGTCGGTGTCGGGGAAGAGCACCATGGCAAACGCGCCGATGGTCGCGACGGCCATGAGGAAGCTCTCGTCGAAGGCCTTGCCGCGGCGGATGTTATTGAATGCCTTTTGCAGTACGTCGTAGCCGGCAATCAAAAACGGCACGAGGAACAGCACAAAGCTGGCGTAGATGTTGCCGGGCTCCCCAAATGCGATAGTGAGGGCGCCGAGCTCGTCGAGGGCATAAACAACGGCAAAAATGCCCAGTGCTACCAGGATGCGGTTGCGCTTATGCTCAAGGGACTCTCTCTTCTTGCGCTTCTTCTTTTTCTTTTTGGGATCGGCGGCTGTCATGATTCAAACCTCTCATTTGAGTTTATGAACACTCGCTCATATAATTTCGCGAGCAAAGGCCGCGGCAAGCGCGGCCTCGCAGGTCAACGTATGCGCGGGTTAGAGAATGATCTCGCAGTCCGGCTCGGCGTCGGCGGTGAACTCAACGACGCGGTCCAGGACCTCGTCGAACTTGGCGTCGTCGGCCTCGAGCGTCAGCTTCTGGGTCATAAAGTTGACCGAAACGGACTTGACGCCCTCGAGCTTGGCAAGTTCGTCCTGAAGCTCGCGCGCGCAGTTGGCGCAATCGATCTCGTCGAGCTTGAACTGCTTTTTCATGGTGGGTTCCTTTCCCTGTGTTAGCGGTCTGGGTGCCGGCCGCGCTGATACCGTGGTTGATTGCTATTCGCAGATATGGCTCATGCCCTGGTTAAGCATGGTGTAGACGTGATCGTCGGCGAGCGAGTAGAGAATGTTGCGGCCGTCGCGGCGGAACTTGACCAGGTGCGACTGCTTAAGCGTGCGCAGCTGGTGCGATACTGCCGACTGCGAGGTTGCGGTCGCTTCGGCGATGTCAGCCACGCAGAGCTCGCGGCCCATAAGGGCATAGAGGATCTTGATGCGTGTGGTGTCGCTGAAGACCTTGAACAGGTCGGCCAGGTCGTACAACAGCTCCTCGTCGGGAAGGTCCTCGGGCGAGCAGGTGGTGGGGACGATCAGCTCGGTGGCCTCGATGCCAGTCTTTGTTTCATCAGCGTGGCTGCTCATTGCAACATCCTTTCATATGAACATGCGCTCATATAACTTACTTCCGATTATATGAGCGCATGTTCATATGTCAATACTATTTACGTTAATTTCGATGACTGCTTGCCGCCTCTGCGATTTTCTGCGGGTTGGGAGACATCGACGCAATGCTCGCCAACATATTTCGAGATGTTCGGCCAGCATGCTAAGAAAGCCACCTTGAGAAGCATTAGAACTGTTCATATTTGTACTTTATCGTGTTAAATACCGCGAGAATCAGTTCTTCCTCTACGGGAGTTCCTGCAGAATCAGTTTTATCTAAAGTTATATTGAGCATTGCTGCAGCCAATCTGGCACATCGGTGGCCGAATAAGTCGAAAAATGTAGGTGGACATCCGCAGAGATCGCCTTTAGAAGAGCGAATTCTCAATTAGATCAATAATCGTGTCGTCTTCCGTGCGGTTTTCATCGATTTTTGCGAACATGTCGCATTCCCAAGGCCCATTGATTTCCTCAGCAAGGGCCCCGACGTGTTGCATGTCGTCGGGTTCTGGCACATCGTTGATGCTCGGGTCATCAGCTTGCGGATATTGGCTTGCAATTTCGCGCTTGGCGGCCTCTTCTTCTTTGAGTGTCTCCAGGACGCGGCGACCGTATTCGAAGTAGCGCCGCAAGACAAATTGACGAAGAGTTTCTTGCAGGATGGCGAAGTTATCCGGGAGTCGACCGGGCCATATCTTCTCGCGAATGCGAATCGCTTCCATGACCCGCCTAAAAGCGGACTGCTTGAAAAACGAATGACGACTAACTGTGATAACGGCATATCCCATGTTTCGCAGCGTGTTTCGGCGTTCCTCGTCAATTGATTGCTGTTCGGGCTCATCGTGGTAAAAGCCGTTGTATTCGATATCGGTCATCGAATTTTCGAGCAGCGCGTCGAGGTAGAAAACCGTCCGTCGCGTTAGGGCGGCGTATCTTTTGGGGACTGGGATCGGATAGTCCGTTTTGATAGCGCGTATGGCTAAGCCACCCATTGACTTGGGCATTGTCAGCATCATGACAAACGCCGTTTCGAGTGGGGAGCGACAGCCTTCGCGTACATAAGAAAGTGCCTTAAGTGCTTTATTAGATCCACGATACCCCGATGCCTCTGAAAAGAAGGCTCTGAGCTCTTCAACGCTGGTTAGGGCTGGGCGCTCGCGATATTGAGTTTCGTCGGACGTTCCAAGCGCGTAGGAGCCGCAGATTTCAAAGTAATACTCAACGAGCTCCGAAAGGTTGAGGTCGGCTGTTGCTTCTAACGCGCACAGCTTGATGTCGACGATGTAGACGTTCGGCTCGAGTTCTAGGTAGCTTTCTGCATCAAACGTATAGCGCGTGCAGTGGCAGATGCAGCCCTTGCGGTGCCTTTTGGCATTATTGGAAAACGTCAGCACATGGATGCTTTCAGAATCGACATTCTTTCTGTTGAGCCATGCTCGCGCCGCTTCCAGGTTGGACGTGGTCGGCGCAGACACCTTGATCTTTTCCATAGATATGGGATCGGTCGCGTGGCTTGCGAGCGAGTTGACTGTTTGGTATACAGCGCGTGCCGTGGTATGTGACAGAACGATTCCCATACGCGCATGATGGCATAGCGGACGCCATATACGCTTGAAACTTCGGGCAACGGTATTGGGGCGCGGCTTATCTTCTGCGAACGGTGGGTTTTTGAGCTGTCGTATTGAGGGGGGGCAGCTTCGGCTGGGGAGGTTTCTGTCGGCTGCCCCATTTTGGTGAACTTTAGTTGCGGATTCGTAGCTTCTAAGCGTTTTTGCCGACCGCTCAGATGCCTCACCAACATAATTTGAGTTATTCGGCCTTATCCTATACGAATGGTGTGATCGCAACGTCTTATTCGAATTGATTCAGGTAGATTTATAGGGCTTGGTTGCGAAATTGGGGCGACTATAGCGCTCGATTGCGGTTCAAGGGGCCTCGACTAGTGGTTCAGCTGGCCGAACAACTCGAAAAAAGTAGGTGGGCCAATCTGCCGACTATGTGAAGCATGCGTATTTGCTCGTTTTGATTAAAACTAGGGTGCAGCCATAAGACTGCGCCCTAGTTTACTGCGTGCCGGTGCGTCCAGACGGATTGCACTGTGCCTGGCAGGCGCTCCCGCAGATGGATCGGTTATTTCGCAAACAGGTTCTTGAGGTTGAACTCGGCCTGTACCGTGCGGAGCATGAGGTCGGTGTCGTCCAGACCCAGATGCTGCTCGTTGGCGTCGGGCGCGAGGGTGCCGCGACGGCGTGCCCAGTTCTCGAGCGCGGCGGGGGCGGACTCGCGGGGGAGCGAGCGCACGTCGGCGTCCAGGCTGCGGCAGATCTGGCGCGAGTCGATGACGATGATCTTACCCGCGCGGCGTGCCTCGGCGTAACCGTCCAGGTGAATCTTGAACCAGCTGTCCTCAAAGGCGGCGTTATGCGCCATGTACGGGTACTTCTTCATAAGCTTGAGCAGCTGCTTTTGCAGCTCCTTGTTCTCGCGGAAGGGCGTTTTGCCGTCGATGTCGTCCCAAGTAATGTGGTGGATATTCGACAGCGGCACATCTTCGCCGCGGTAGATGTCGGGCAGGCCGCAGTAGTGTGCCTCGGCGTCATGCGGGACGGCGTCGCTGGTGAGCTCCATGATCTCCCAGCCCACGTTGATGATATAGCCGCGCTCGGGTGCACGTCCGGTGGTCTCGATGTCGATACCGAGCACGGTGCCCTGGATGGGCTTGCGGGCGTAGGCCACGCCGAGCGCGTCGCGGTCGCCGCGGATTTCGCGCATAACGGACGCGGCGGTGCGCTTTTGCATCTTGCCGATGGCGGCGCAGGTGTCGGCATCGGACAGGCCGCGCGAGAGCGTCGCGGGCGTCACGTTGCGCAGACGCGCCTCGCCAATCTGGTCGCACAGGTCGCGGTTGCGGTCGGCCAGGTCGCGCACGGTGGCAAAGTCGAAGCCGGGGTCGCCCTCGGCGGTAAAGTACTCGGTCTCGAGCACCTTGAGGGCCTCCTCGCCCTTCTGGCGCTCGGACTCCATGGCGCCGTGGTCGCCGTAGATAAACATGGGGATAAACGGCTGGCGCTCGTATTCGAGTGCTTGCGATACGTTCATATGCTACTCCTTGGACGGGCCGCGTTGTGCGGCTCGAGGTTACTGAGTTATGGCGAGATGATAGTTTACCATAGGCAACTATTGGCACCGCGCCCGGGACAACTACAATACCCTAGTTGACCGCTAGGACTTTTACAATGCTGCCGAAAGACACGAAAGGTTCCATCCGTCATGGATTTACTGATTGATATTCTGCTCGACGCCGGCAAGGACACGCTGTCGCTGCTGCCGTTTTTGTTGGTGACGTATCTTGCTCTCGAGACACTTGAGCACGTTGCGGGCGACCGCGTCAACGGCGCTATCAAGCGCGCCGGCGCTGCGGGTCCCGTGGTTGGCTCGCTGCTGGGCATGGTGCCGCAGTGCGGATTTTCGGCCATGGCAGCAACGCTGTACGCCGGCCGTGTCGTGACCTTGGGCACGTTGGTGGCGGTGTTCCTTTCGACCTCCGATGAGATGCTGCCGCTGTTGCTTGCCGAGCAGGTTCCCGTGCAGACTATGGCGATGCTTTTGGCTTCGAAAGCGCTGATCGCACTGGTCACGGGTTTTATCGTGGACGCTGCCATTCGCGGCCTGCGCCGTAACGCCCGCGCGCACGCGGCGATTCGCCGTACCGTGCTGGGAACCGCGGCCAACCCGGCCCACGTGAACTGCGCGCACGACGACCACAGCGGCGGTGACATCATCGACGAGGTGGCCGAGGCAGGCGTGAGCGCCGACCACATCCACGAGCTGTGCGAGCGCGACCATTGCGGTTGTGATGAAGACGAGGACGAGCACGAACACGGACATGGCCACGATCACGGTCATGAGGGCGAACATGAACACCATGATGGTCACGGTCACTCTCACTCCCACGAAGGGACGCCTGTCCTGTCGATCATCCGCAGTGCGATCTCGCACACCGTGCAGGTCTCGGTATTCATTTTTCTGGTGACGCTGATTCTGGTCGCCGTGCTCGAGACGTTCGGCGAGTCCGCGATCGAGCAGTTCCTGCGCGGCAACGAGACACTCGCTGTCCTGGGTTCGGCGCTTGTCGGGCTGATTCCCAATTGCTCGGCGAGCGTGGTCATTACACAGCTGTATCTGGAAGGCGCGCTGCAACTGGCGCCGATGCTCGCCGGCACGCTCATTTCCGCCGGCGTGGGTTATCTGGTGCTGTTCCGCACCAACCGCAGCGCCCGCGAAAATGCCGTGTTCCTGATCATGATGTACGTCATCGGCGCTGGCTGGGGCCTCATCCTCTCCGCCGTTGGCCTCTAAGTGGGCCTAAAAAATGGGCTTCAAATAGCCATGCTCAGCGCCTGCGCAATGCGGCGACGCATGGCATTTTGAAGCCCGTTTTTTGTTGAGCCATGGATTCCGAGCGCTCACACCGCTCAAAACAAAAAGGTAGATTTCCGGACATGTCCCAAAAATCTACCTTGGTTAGCGCAGCAGCTCGGTGAGGTTGCGTTTAAAGCGGGCGCGGTCTTCGCTGGTAAATGCCGCCGGCCCGCGAGTGCGTCCGCCGGCGCGGCGCACCTTCTTTTCCTCGTGGCGAATAAACAGCTGCATGTCGATGGTTGCTTTGTCGTAGACGCGCCCGCGCACACCGATAGCGGCGGCATCGCGCCCGAGCACCATGCTCGCCAAGCCAATGTCCTGCGTCACGACCACGTCGCCCGCCTGCAGGCGTTCGACAATGGCAAAGTCGGCGCTGTCGGCGCCCACGCTCACGTCGAGCGTCGTGACCCAAAAGCCGCGTCGCGCGTGCTCGGCATCGCGCGGGTCGTCGCGGCGAATGTGCCGTTCCAGGTTTTGCGTGCTGTTGCCGGCGATAACAACGGCGACGCCCGCCCGCCGCGCGCAGTCAATCGACTCGCGCGTGACCGGGCAGGCGTCGGCATCAATAAAGAGCGTTCGCGGCATCTAGTGCACCAGTTTGCCAAATTGAATAGCGCGAACAATCAGCGTTACGCCAAACACCAGCAGCGCGGCGCCGCTAAAGATGACGAGCATCTTGGCCGACCACAGCGGATAGATAAACACGAACATGCCGGCGATGATGGAAAGTGCGCCGCTCAGGATGGCGAGGGCGCGGTTGGACGAAAGCTCGGACTCCAGAATGGACATGACACCTTCGACAATCCAGCCAAAGCCGGCCACGATAACCACCATCGTGGTGAGCGTCGCGGTCGAGAAGGCCTGGTTGCGCAGGATTATGACGCCGCCCAGAATGATGAGCAGGTTGGAGATGATGCTCGTAACGCGCCAGCCGGTGGGCAGCAGCGGCTCGAAAACAGCGGTAAACAGCCTGATCGCGGCCGTGATCACAAAGTAGATGCCCAAGACGGTCGTCAGGAAGACGAGGGATTTGGCGGGCGCAAACAGCAGTGCGATGCCGGCGACGAGCGCCAAGACGCCCGTGATGGCGTAAATCCAGCGCACGGCCTTGACGGCCTTGCCTGCCATGCTTTTCTCGTCAAATCCAAACTGGCTCGATTTTTGGTCATCGTTCTTAAAGATGCCCATAATGTCTCCTTTCCGTGCGGCGTAAGCCTTGATCGTTACAACCAGTAACGCTTAAAGGCGCTAGCGTATGGGTCGGGGAGGGCGAAACGTAACCCAAAGGTCCCGAATTGTTTCCGTTGTTCCCCACGTCGCGATTTTCTATTCAACAGGTGTAGAACATTGCAGCCCTGTTCGTTATTGCCCACGTTTTAGGTTAGATTTTCCTAAGGACAATTGGCTTGTATTGGGGGTCCCTATGAACGAAGCAGTTCCCGAGGCACCGTCGAGTGTCGAATCGATGGCAAAGCAAGGTTGCGAAAAGCTCGGTCTGGAAGCGTTTGATGCGCTGGTCCGTCGTGCCCGTACGTGCCGTCGCTTTGACGAGTCCATGCGCGTGCCGCGCGAGTTTTTGCTTGAGCTGGCGGAACTGGCGCACCTGGCTCCCTGCGGCGCCAATGCTCAGCGTCTGCGTTTTCATGTGGTGAGCGGTGCCGAGGACTGCGCGCGCGTATTTGATGAGCTTGCATGGGCCGGCGCGCTTAAGGACTGGCCGGGTCCTGCCGAGGGCGAGCGCCCGACCGGCTATATCGCGATTTTGGCCGAGCGCGCCGTTCCGGGCAAGCCTGCCGCTCCCATTACCGAGGTCGACACGGGCATTGCCGCGCAGACGATGATGCTCGCCGCCCGCAGCGCCACGCCCGAGGTGTCAGCCTGCATGTTCAAGGCCTTTACGCCCCGCGCGATCGATGCCATGGGGCTCGATAACGACAAGTATGAGCTCAAGCTGATCATGGCGTTTGGCGTTCCGGCCGAGACACAGGTGATCGATGCGATCGATTCCAATCCCGACGGCTCCATCAATTATTGGCGCGACGAGGCGCGGGTGCACCACGTACCCAAGCGTTCGCTCGCCGACGTGCTGGTGTAGTTGAGTGTCACCGCGGTGTGATCCGGCGGTAAACCACCACAAAGGTACCCGTCCCCTTTGTGGTGGTACGAGGGGAGGGTGTGTGGCAGATCTGTATTTGGTGCGGCATGGGCAGACTGAGCTCAATGTGCAGAGCATTTTGCAGGGCTGGCACGATTCGCCGCTTACGGCGCGCGGGCGCGAGCAGGCGCTGACGGCGCGTACGGCGTTTGCGGCGCGTGGCGTGGCCTTTGATCATGTGTATTCCTCGCCGTTAGGCCGGGCGCGGCATACGGCCGAGCTTATCGTTGGCGAGGGCCGTTCCATTGAGCTGGTCGATGACCTGCGTGAGTGGCATTTTGGCTCGCTGGAGGGCACATCAAATCGCGAGATGCCGCCGCAGCCCTGGGGCGATTATCCTGTTGCCTTTGGCGGCGAGTCGGAAGTGCAGCTTCAGTCGCGCATGGTCGCGGCGCTGTCCCGTATTATGGCCAGGCCGCAGCACGACTGCGTGCTGGCGGTTTCCCATGGCTCAGCCTGCCAGGAGTTTCTTGAGTATGTGACTGGCGGGGGAGAGCTGCCCGACAACGGTGCCGTGCTTCATTTTGGCTATTGCGACGGGGCGTTTTCGCTTTTGGGTTGGTAACGAACGAAAGGACCCCTATGAATAAAGATCTGTATCTGGTCCGTCATGGACAGACGATATTCAACCTTAAGCGTATCATTCAGGGGTGGAGTGATTCGCCGCTTACGCAGTTGGGTTGCGACCAGGCGGCGCGCGCCGGCATGTTTTTACGTGCGCGCGGCATTGAGCCCGATCATGCCTACACCTCCACGCTTCATCGCACCGAGCAGACTATCGCCAACTTGTGGCCGGGCTTGGCGTACGAGCGCCTGGACGGCCTGCGTGAGTGGTTCTTTGGCGACTTTGAGGCCGAGCGCGTGATGCTCATGCCCGAGCGCCCGTGGCGCGATTTCTATCGTCAATTTGGCGGCGAGGGCCAGATCCAGGTGCGCACGCGCATGGTGGCGACGCTGACCGATCTTATGCAGCGTCCGGACCATACGTGCGTGCTCGCGGTAAGTCATGGCTCAGCTATCAAGGAGTTTTTGGACCACGTGCGGGGCGCGGCGGCCGACGAGCGCGAACGCGTGCCGGGCAACTGCTCAGTGCTGCATTTTGCGTTTGACGATGCGGCCGATACGTTTGAACTGGTCGAAGTCTTTACGCAGGAAGACTACGCGCGCGAGCTGGGGCTAGAGCCGCTCGTGGCGGCGGCAGGTCCGCAGCGTGGATGACGCTGACGTTGCGGCCCGGTTTACCGGCGTAATTGTTTGATGCGAAAAGGGCGGAGGTGCATGCGTTTGCTGCATCTCCGCCCCTTGTTTGTTTGGATGCTGGGTTTTCCAGCTTAGCGTTTGAGTTCGCTAGAACCGTGAGACCTGGTGAGTGAGCAGACCCGTCGGAACCTGCGGCGCGCTGCCGCTGACCTGCGCGGCGGGGAACAGCACGGCTACAGCAAAGTTGAACGGCTCTTTGCCAGAGTAGGCGCCGGCAGCGCGGGCCTCGTCGGCCAGAATCTGCGATGCCCCAGCCAGTGCGGCGACATAGGCGGAGTCACCGGCGAACACCGGGTCGGGCGCCTGATCGAGCATGGCACGGATGGCGGCAACGGCGTCCTCGCGCTTGACCTCCCACACGCGATGTGTGACGCCCGCGGGATCGGTGACGGCGTAGAGCGATGCGCCCTCTTTGGCAGCGCTCAAAATGATATCCATGACGGGCGACGCCTCGTAGGCGAGCGACACGGGGCGCGGCTGCACCTTGAGCTCGGCGATCGCGCGCGCGGTGGCGAGTGCGTCGATGCTCTCGGCGGCAGCCTCGTCGCCGCCCGTCAGCACGTTAACCGGGCAAATCGCCACGACACCCGTCACGCGTCCCGGCTCACCCGAGCATTCGTACACGTAATACGCCGCGCCTGGATCCTTGAGCATCAGACCATCGGCAATGGCTCCGCGCAGAGCATCGTTGCCGCTCAGGATGCTGCCCATTGCAGGCAGTGCCTCGAGCACGCGGTCCTGAGCCGGGCGGATGCAGGGAAACGGAAGTGCTTTCATGGGGCGGTCCTAACGCACGAGTCGGTTTGTTCGCGGCTTATTATGCCCCAACTTGGCCGCTCGCGTCCCAGAGCACGTTATCGGCGAGCGCGATTAGCACCTGCTGACAACGAACGATGTCGGCGTGGGGCACATATTCGTTGGGCTTGTGCGCGAGCGCGAGCGACCCGGGACCGTAGCTCATGCAATTGCGGTTACCTGTCTTGCCGGCAATGACGGCGGTGTCGGTGTAGCCGGTAAAGAAGCCGACGGTCGTGTCCGCGTCCGTCACGTCATCGGCGGCACGCTTGAGCGCTGCTAGAAGGGGAGAGTTCGGGTCGCGCTCGATGGCGGGGCGGTCGCCCGTCACGGTGTAGCTGCCATGGCAACCGGGAACGGCGGCTTCGGCGACGGCGATGGCATGCTCGACCATATTGATTGCGGCGGCCGTATCGGTCGGCGGGGTCAGGCGCATGTCGACCCAGACCTTGGCGTGGTCGGGCACGACATAGGGGCGATAGCCGCCCTCGATCTGTCCAAATGTGACGGTCGAAGGCCCCAGGTCATCATGTACGGGCAGCGCCGCGAACGCACGGCGCAGCGCACAGACGACCTCGGCCATGGCGGCGACGGCGTCGGCGCCCTTCCACGGCTGGCTCGCATGCGCTGTGACGCCGGCCATGTCGATCTCGAACCACGTGCGCCCCTTGTGCGCCACCTGAATCTGTCCGTCGGTGGGCTCGGTATCCAGCACCCATTCGCGCGAGCCGACCCAGTCGGCGTCGATGGCCGCCTCGGAGCCGCGCATAAAGTCCTCCTCGTCAACCGAGCAAATGAGCGAAAAGCCGCGGTGGGGAAGTGCGCCCTTCGCCGCAATACGCTCAAACGTGTGAATAAGTGCGGCAATGGCGCAGGCCAGACCGCCCTTCATGTCGCAGGCGCCGCGGCCATAGAGCTTGTCGTCCCGCACGGTCGCCCCGAGCGGCGGTATGTCTGCGTCCCAGCCATCTCCCAGGGTGACGGTATCCATGTGGCAGATGTAGACGAGCCGCGCCTCGTCGCTCGCGTCCGGCACGGTAATCATAAGGTTGCGGCGCCCGGGGAGCACTTCGAGCTCCTCAATCCGCACAGCATCGAGCGCAGGACTATCAAGCTGCGCTAGCTGCTGCTCAATGAGCCTCTTAATGAAGTGCTCAATCTCGCCCTCATATGCGCCGGGGTCTGAGCTGTCAATCTTTACAAGGTCCTGCGCAAGCCGCCAGGCAAAGTCCTCATCAACCATATGCAACCTCACAATCAGTTTGCTTTCCAAACCGATTGTAAGCCTCCCGAGAGATTCACGACGTGCAAGTAGCAGTATTTACCGTTCGCAGGCCGAGCCATCGCGTTTGTCGTCTGGGCGGGCTCACAAACGACGTACTGGGTACGTACTCTTCATGGACGACATGCTGTGCGACATATCAGCCTTTAGGTATTACCGGATACCTCCACAGGTTTTGGCAATAATGCCGGACCTGCCCGATTCTGCGGACGATCCGCGCAGGGAGCACCTATGTGAGCATCCGCTCGTCACGCATTTCCTGGGCACCCCGTTACACGTGTTGGCGCAGGGCAGCTGCGGACGTAAGGGCGATCGCATTGTCAGGCATGTTTGGAACGGGGAGAGGCCGTTTGATTCCGTGCGGCAGACGGAGTTTGGCTTCGATGTTGCGTCCCCACTCTTTACCCTGCTGACCCTGGCTTCCTCGGTCTCAAACGAGCGTCTAATCATGTGCATGTATGAGATGTGCGGCACCTTTGCCGTGTGCAAGATTGCGCCTCAGGTAAAGTCGGCACTTGAGCAGGCATATGGGAGCCGATGGAGTGACGCACGGTCGGGCTGGGAAAACGTAAAGGATGTCTCGGGGAATCCAACGGACTTGTGGAAACGACCTCCCTTGATCGAGCTCTCTGAGCTTACAGAGTTCGTCGATAAGGTCCGGGGGCTCCGCGGCGCTAAATCGTTCATACGAGCCGCGAAATGCATTACGGGGGTGGCAGCATCGCCGCTCGAGGTCCAGGCTTCGATGCTGTTTGGTCTTACGAGGTTGCGCGGCGGCGAAGGGCTGCGCCTTACCAATAACGTTGAGATTCGTATGACGCGCAGCGCCCGTCTGATTTCGGGGCTTGATAGGCGCTATGCCGATATCCTGCTGGCAAATAAGGACGGCAGCCGAGAGTGTCTGGTTGAATGCCAGGGTAAAGCCATTCACGGATCCATTGAATCCAAGATTTCGGACTCCGATCGAACGACGGCCTTGCAAGCCATGGGATATCCCGTCGTTCTGATGACCTATGGTCAGCTGGCCGACTTCGATGCCTTCCGCGTGGTGATGGAGCTCATCATGTCCTATCTCGATGTGCCGCTGAAAGACAAGACGCCGCGACAGCAGGAGCTCGAACGGCGGCTTCGTGAGGAGATTTTTATCGATTGGGCGGGAATGTAGTCGCGCGGTGGGTAAACGGTAGCGCGAGCTAGAGTTCTGGTCGCAAAAAGGCTTCAATTTTGCCTTGGAGGGACCCTAAAAATGCTATCTAGAATAAGTTGTTTCGGAAAATAGACAGTCAACTTACATTCGGCACATAGAGACCGATTTTTACCTACTAAAGTCCCTGATAAAGCTGTTTATCAAAGCGGGTGTGCTTAGCGACTGGAGCCTCACTATCGATTATCTGAAAAAACTTGTTCTGGGTATCATTTTAAAGTCGTCCGGAGCAACAAAATCGCCCCCCCGTTTCGTGAATACGGGGGGGGCGAATGGGCTTCGTGGTCTGTCTGGCAGGCTTGGCACCGGCGCTATTTAATCACGCGCACGCGATACATCGACGGAATCTGCTTGAGCGCCTCGATCGTGCTGCCGTCCAGGTGCTCATCGGTGTCGAACATGGTGTAGGCGTTCTCGCCAGCGGACTCGTTGGTCATGCGCTGCACATTGGCGTTGTCCTTGGCGAGAATGGCCGTGATCTGGCCGATCATGTTGGGCACGTTGGCATGCAGGCAGGCAATACGGCTTGCGGCGCGCGCCTTGCCCATGCTGCAGGCGGGGTAGTTGACGCTGTGCGCGATGTTGCCGTTTTCCAGGTAATCCTTGAGCTCGCTGATGGCCATGTCGGCGCAGTTGGCCTCGGCCTCGCCGGTGCCGGCGCCCGAATGCGTGGTGATAAACGTATTGGGCATCTTGACGGTCTTGGGCGTGGCAAAGTCGCAGCTAAACCAGCTGAGCTTGCCCTCGCGCAGGGCGGCGTCGACGGCGTCTTCGTCAATGATGGTCTCGCGCGCGTAGTTGATGAGCACGGCGTCGGGCGCTAGCAGGTTAATCTGCTCGGTGCTGATCATACCGATGGTGTCGGCCTTGCTGGGCACGTGCACGGTGAGGTAGTCGCAGCCGCGGCACAGATCCTCGAGCGTGCCCACGCGCTGCACCTCGCGGCTCAGCACCCACGCGTGCTCGACGGAAATGAACGGGTCGTAGCCGTAGACGTCCATGCCCAGATCGACACAGGCGTTGGCGACCTTGGAGCCCACGTTGCCCAGGCCGATGACGCCAATGCGCTTGCCCTTGAGCTCGCGACCCACAAAGGCCTTCTTGGCCTTCTCGGCGTCGACTTGGATATCGGGGTCGTCGGCGTTGTCGCGCACCCAGTTCATCGACTGCACCACGCCGCGGCTCGAAAGCACCAGCATGCCCAGGACGAGCTCCTTGACGGCGTTGCTGTTGGCGCCGGGGGAGTTAAAGACAACGACGCCCTTCTTGGCGTACTCCTCGACGGGAATGTTGTTGACGCCGGCGCCGCAGCGGGCGATGGCGCGAATGCCCTCGGGCAGCTCGTAGCCGTGCAGGTCGGTCGAGCGCATCAGGATGGCGTCGGCCTCCTCGGCGGTGCTTACAAACTCGTAGCCCTCGCCAAACTCGACTTTGCCGTCTTTAGTGATGTCGTCGATGGTCTTAATCTTACGCATGGAAAAACTCCTTAGCAGGTTTTGATCTAAGCAGGGTGGTTTGAAGTGGCTGGTCGGCCCGCGCGTTGCGGGCTAGTTAGATCGCGGGCTCAAACTATGCTGCGCTTCGAAGTCTTTCATGTACGAGGCCAGTGCCCGCACGTCTTCCATGGTTACGGCGTTGTAGACGCTGGCGCGCATGCCGCCCACCAGGCGATGGCCCTTGACGTTTTGAATCTGGTGCTCGGCCGCGCCTGCGACAAAGGCGGCGTCGAGGTCGGCATCGCCGGTACGGAAGGTGACGTTGGCGATGGAGCGGCTGTCGGCCTGTGTGGTGCCATGGAACAGCACGCTGTGCTCGAGCAGGTTATAGAGCAGGTTGGCCTTGGCCCAGTTGCGTTCGGCCATGGCGGCAAGTCCACCGGTCTGCTCAACCCAACGGAACACCTTGCCGCACACGTAGATACCAAAGGTGTTGGGCGTGTTGAGCATGGAGCCCTTGGCGGCCTGGGTCTTAAGGTCCATGTACTGCGGCGTCTGCGCAAAGGCTGGACCGTCGGCGATCAGGTCGTCGCGCACGATAACCACGGTGACGCCCGCGGCGCCGGCGTTTTTCTGAGCGCCGGCGTAGATGAGTCCGTAGCGCTCGACGTCGAGCGGCTGCGACAAAAAGCAGCTCGAGACATCGGCGACCAGCGGTACGTCGCCGAAGTTAGGCAGCTCGTGGTACATGGTGCCAAAGATGGTGTTGTTCTGGCAGATGTAGACGTAGTCGAGCCCGCCGCCCGCGGCCTCGGCGGCAATGCGCGCGTTGATGTCGGCCATGGCGGGAATGCGGTCGAAATTGGCGTCCTCGGAGCTCGCGAGCAGCACGGCCTCGCCGTACTTGGCGGCTTCCTTGTACGCCTTGTTGGCGAAGTTGCCGGTCACGACGTAGCCGGCGCGGCCGCGGCGCATGAGGTTCATCGGGATGCCCGCAAACTGCAGCGTGGCGCCGCCCTGCAAAAACAGAACACGGTAGTTATCGGGGATGCTCAGCAGGCGGCGCAGGGTTGCCTCGGCGTCGTCGATGATCTGCTGGTACATGCTAGATCGATGGCTCATCTCGAGCACGGACATGCCGCAACTGCGGTAGTCCATCATCTCGTCGGCGATCTCGGCGAGCACGCTTGTAGGCAGTGCGGCCGGGCCAGCTGAGAAGTTGTGCACACGTGCCATCTTCTAGTTCCCCTCGTAGTCGTTTGAACGTTCGGGATACTTTAGCACAGTGCAGCGCCGGGTGCGACCGCATCACGGTAAAACTCGAGTGCGCCGCTATGATTTACAGGATGGTTACATGGGGGAGGGTTGCCTCGAGGCTCACATACGATCCGCCTCGGCCTTCATTCTATGTTGAGTGTAGCGGAGGGCGGGGACAGATTCACAAGCGCGGTTGTCTGGCAAGTGTGATTTGGGGCAACCTCGTCAAAGCTTCTGAGCTGCGAAAATAACCGTTAACCGGATTTAATTTTGTTGCTCAACATTTGACACTCTGGGCGTGGTAACTTTTTTACCAACAGGTATGATTATTGTCATGTGCGCCGCGCCTGCCTGCCGGGCCGCGGCGCATTCGTGACAGCCTCTGACACCCTTGGAGCGTGCACTGTGGATGTAACCGCAAAAAGCGTTCGGGGGGGGGGTGCTCACCCGCGAGCAATTCCTCCCGCATGAGATGCGCATCGTCGCTGGCCTGCGTACGCAGGGCGTAAGCGACGAGCAGGTCATTGTACGCGTAAAGAGCGAAAACCTCTTTCAATATCCCACGGAGCGCATGGTCGCCAACCGCGCAACCGTGTGCCTTCGCCGCCTCGACGCCATGGTGCCCACGGACGCCGCATGCGCCGCGCGCGGCATCGACCCCAAAACCGCCGTCGAGGCTGCGTTATCCCTAACCGGCCTCATGGCATCCGGTACTCCCACGCAGGCGGACCAGGCCATCTTTTACAGCATGATCTGCCGCTACGATATCGTGCGCGAGTTCGTGCTCGTCGAGGTGGGGGAGCGCCTGCAAAACTTCGACTATGCCTTCACGGCGGCTGACCTCAACGCCTTTATGACGCGCTTTACCACGGAGTATCCGGACGCGGCCCGCTGGACCGAGGCCACGGTCAAGCGCATTAAGGGCTCGATTCGCCAGACGCTCCGCCATGCCGGCCTTATCGGCGAGGGTATGGGCCCGGAGTCTGAGCGCCTGTCACCACTCTTCCTCGATTCCGATGTCGAGCGAGCCTTGGTTCAGCTGGGTGAGCAGCCGCTTATCGCGGCCCTTACCGGTAGGGAGGTGATGTAGCGTGGTTCCCGCCAACAGCGCCGTCGACCCCGCAATCACCCCGGCGACGGACATCACCACCAATATCGGCATCCATTCCCGCCAGAGCGTCGTGGCGGCGCATGCCCGCTCCGAGCGAGCCCGCCAGGAATTTGAGCGCCGCGCTCAACTCCTGCGCGAGTGCCTGTGCAGCGAGGACTTTTTGGCCAACAGGGGCATAGGCAATGAGATCGGCTTCCACACCTTTTGTTATGACCCCGCGCTGGAGTTTGAGGCGCGTGCATTATTTGACGCCCTTTCACGCGATGCCGAGGCCGACAAGCTTCCGTGCACGCTCAAGGTCGTGAACCTCTACGACGCCGTGCTGGCAATCCTTAAAGATCTTGATGTCCTTGAGCCTATGCAAGAGCAAGAAGGTGATTTTGGATTAGAAACTGTGTTCGATGATGTGGTGGATTATTGCCAGCCGGATGCTGTCTCCGACCTGATTTTGGATTTGACTCAACCTCGCGAGTCGGGCGATGTGATTTTGCTTGTAGGGGTTGGCGAAGTCTATCCCTTTTTGCGAGTTCACAACCTGTTTGATTCTATGCAGTCTGACTTCCATGATGTGCCGGTTATCGCGGCTTATCCCGGTAGCTTTAATGGCTCGTCTGTCACCTTGTTTAACAGGCTTGCAGCAGAGAACTATTACCGCGTGATCGATATCTCATAAGTCGACCTCGACCCCTGCGTTGTTGGCTGTCGTTCTCCAAATTTAAGGAGCTTAAAATGGATAAAACAATTGTCCGTAATCTCTTTTCGAAAGATATCAACCGTTCCATTAACGGGGTTGTTGTCGTTGACGATAAGAAAGACGAGTCAATCAGGCAAGAGCTTAGCGAGTACGTGGTGACACGTGAGCTGCAGGGGCATTTTGCTACTCTTTTCAATGCTTATAGCGCTTCTTTAGATTCACCGACCAATAAGATGGGCGTGTGGGTCAGCGGTTTCTACGGATCCGGTAAATCGCATTTCCTTAAAATTGCGAGCTATTTGCTTGGGAACCTCAACGTTGATGGCAAGCGCGCTATTTCCTATTTTGACGGCAAGATTGCCGATCCCATGGTGTTTGCTTCAATGGAGCGCGCCTGTTCCATTCCTACGCAGACTCTTCTCTTTAATATCGACAGCAAGGCGGGCTCATGGAAGGGTGATAAGTCATCCGTTGCTGTTCTTTATGGATTTGAGCGTGTGTTTTACGAGGCCCGAGGTTTTTACGGCATTAAACCTAAGCTCGCTCAGCTTGAGGAGTACATTGACGAAATTGGCAAGACTCAAGAGTTTCGCGATGAATTCGAGCGTTTAACGGGCAAATCATGGGTCGATAATCGTAAAACCTACAGGTATAACAAATCTTTTCGCGGGCTTCTTAAAGATACTTTGGGCATGAGCGACGATGAAATCAAAGCTTGGATTACTAGCCCTGATGACGAGCTTCTTCAACCCGATGAGTTCGCCCAAAAGGTTAAAGAATACGTTGATGCTCAAGCAGCCGCCAATGGTGGCGATTTTCGCCTTGTTTTCATGGTTGATGAGGTTGGACAGTTTATTGCTAACGACAACGGCTCGGATCGCTTGCTAAGTCTTCAGACGGTGGTCGAGGAGTTGGGATCGGTTTGCGGCGGCCGCGTTTGGGTAATGGTTTCGAGTCAAGAGGACATTTACAATCTCGGTCTTCCGGGCGGGATTGATACGGGCAAGTTCTCCAAGATTTTAGGTCGTTTCGACACCCGCCTTTCGCTCTCCAGCTCCAGCGTGGACGAGGTCATCCAGCGCCGTGTGCTCGAGAAGACCGCGCCGGCGGCCGATATGCTTGCACAGGTCTACGAGCAAGACGCCGCCGTGCTCAAAAACAACTTTACCTTTGAGGGTGGCTCGCGCTCCGACCTTGCCGGCTACGCTAACTCCAAGGATTTTGTGGCAAGCTACCCGTTTGTGGGCTACCAGTTTAAGCTCCTGCCCGACGTGATGACCGAGGTACGCAAGCACGGTGTCAAGGCCAAGCACATGTCCACGGGCGAGCGCTCCATGCTGAGCGCCTTCCAGGAGAGCGCTCAGACCATCCAACTTGAGCAGACCGGTGCGCTCGTGCCGTTCTGGCGCTTCTTCGACACCATCTCCAAAGATCTTGAGCATGGCATTATCCAGGTGGTCGACCGCGCGATCCGTGCGGCCGAGGACGCAAAGGGCCTTGAGCCCTATGACGTGCGGGTGCTCAAGCTCCTGTACCTGATTCGTTACATCGGCTACGTCAAGGCCACGGTCGAGAACATCTCCATTCTTATGATCGACGGCCTCGATGTGGATAAGCGTGTCCTCAAGGACCGCGTCAAGGAGTCCCTTGCCCGCCTGGAGCGCGAGAACTACGTGGCGCGCCAGGGCGATACCTATAGCTTCCTCACCGACGAGGAGCAGGAGATTACGCAGGAAATCGCGCGCACCCCGATTGACAACGCGCAAGTGATCGAGTCCATCAAGAAGCGCCTGTTCGACAGCATCTACAACGCGCGCAAGCTCAACCGCGGGGCCAACGACTTCCCGTTTGACCGCTATGTGGACGGCTCAATCCACGGTGGCAGCATGGGCGGCATGGAGCTTTACGTGGCGACTATGGCGAGCGACCTGGGCCGTGCGGACGATACCGAGCTGGCCTTGGCTTCTTCGGGCAAAGCCGTCGTGGCCCTGAGCGATGAGGCGGATTACTGGGAGACGCTCGTCAACGCCGCCAAGATCCGCAAGTACGCCAAGACACGCAACCTTCAGGAGCTCCGGCCGAGTACGCGCCAGATCGTTGAGTCCAAGATGCGCGAGGCGGCCCATAGCGAGAAAGAGGCCGACGCCCTTCTGACCGAGGCCGTGCTCCATGCGCGTTGCGCCGTCAACGGCCGCATGGTCGAGGTGCGTGCAGCCAAGCCTGCCCAGGTCTTTGAGCAGGTGCTGGCACAGCTGTGCGATGTGGTCTTTGAAAAGGCCGACTACATCGGTGCGCCGGTCACGAGTGATTCCGATATCCGCTCCACGCTGGCGGGCAACGTCCAGACGGGGCTCGATGGCATGGATGCGGGCAACACGCGTGCGCTCAAAGAGGTCGAGGACTTCCTCAAAGTGCAGCATCAGCGCCATCTGGATACCACTATGGGCGATATCCAGCGCCAGTACCAGCAAAGGCCCTTTGGCTGGCGCGAGGTCGACATCGCCAATGTGGTGGCGCAACTTGTGGGGGAGCAGCGCGCGCAGGTGCTGTTTGGCGGCCAGACGGTCCAAGCTAACGACAGCCGCATGGTGGCACTCCTGCGCAAGGATGCCGATAAGGCCCAAGTGCGCCTTCGCGTGCGCATGAGCGACCGTTTGCTGCGCGCCACGGGCGAGCTTATGCGCGACCTATTTGACCTCAAGACCGTACCCTCCAACGAGGATAAGCTTGTGGCCGAGCTCAAGGAGCATCTTGAGGGGTTGCGCGAGACGTGCCTTGCTATGGCGCGCGACTACTACACGGGCATCAAACCGGCCTACCCGTATCCCGGCGAGGCTGAGTGCGAGAAGATGCGCTCGGAGGTGGCCGACGTCCTTAAGGATCAGAACGAGGCCGAGGCGTTCTTGACCACGTTCACCAAGCACGAGGACCGCCTGTTCGACGCCAAGGAAGACTATGACAGGGTGGCTGAGTTTTTCGATTCCAACCAGCGCGCAACGTTTGATCACGCCAAGGAATTCTTGAGTCGCACGGAGGGCATTGAGTATGCCTCCGACGACATTCCCGGCGCGGTGGAGAATGTGGCAAAGGTGTGCGAGATCCTCAAAGATCCCAAGCCCTACAGCCGCATTAAAGACCTGCAACCGCTGATGGCCCCCGTCGAGGAATACATTAAAAAGCTCCTGGGCATGCGCCGCAACGAGTTCTTGCATCGCATCGAGAACGACCTGCAGGACCTGCAGAAGCAGGCCGAGAGCCAAGATGGTTTTGTCAAGCAGGCCAAGGATGCCATAGCAGACGCCGGCACCAAGTATGAGTCGTTCAAGAACCGCACCCACGGCGTCCAGAGCCTCAACGAGCTTAACGCCCTCGCGGCAAACTGGGAAAGCTGGACCATCACGGCGGCCAACAAGATATACGACGCCGTGGACGCCGCACGCGAGCGTATGGAAAACGAGCGCCGTTCCACCGAGGTCACCAGCACGGGTGAAGTGGTCAAAAAGATCACCAACAAGGGCACCGCTACGCCAAGTCACGGTTCCGTTCCCGTGCCCGTGCCCAAGCCCCAGCGCAAGGTCAAGACCGTGCGTCGCGCCGACCTGGCCAAGCCGAGCCGCCTCACAACCGCAGAGGACGTGGATCGCTACGTGGACGACCTGCGCGCCCGCCTTATGCAGGCGCTTGCATCAAACGACGAGATCCGCATTAACTAACCCGCTCAGCCGCCGGCGCCCAAGCATGCGCCGGTGGCTTATGGCGTTTTGAAAGGTACGGGAACCATGAACGATTCCGCTCTCAAGAACTTCTGCACGTGGGCCCGCGTGGAACTTATTAACGGCGTGGAGGCGCAGATGGTGCGCTACGGCATCACTGAGCCTACGCTCGCGCCCGCTGGGTCCGAGACCGTCAACGGCCAGCCTCTGAGTCCGCTCGAAGTTGAGCAGCGCGACGAGCTGCTGCGCCTACAGGCCGCAGAGGGGCACGACGCCCTGCGCGACCGTGCGGCCTACACCTGGTTCAACCGCATCGTGGCCATTCGCTTCATGGACGCACGCGGATGGCTTCCCGGCCGTATGCGCATGCTGAGCCGCGCGGACGGCAGCCATGGCAGCGAGGCCGTGGAGAACGCACTGGACGTGGAGATGGCGACGGCCGATACCGATCGCATAGCCGAGCTCAAGATGGCGGGCTTGGATGAACCGCTGTGGCGCTATCTTTTTGTGGCTCAGTGCGAGGAACTTGCCGATTGCCTGCCAGGCGTCTTTGAACGCGTGGGCGGTGCCATGGAGCTGCTGTTGCCCCAGGGCCTCATGATGGCCGACGGCGTAGTGGGCAAGCTCAACGCCGTTATCACTGACGAGCGCTGGCGCGAGGGCGTGACCGTTCTGGGCTGGATGTATCAGTACTACAACGCTGACGTAAAAGACGAGTTCTTCAAGTCAAAGCGCAAGGCAGCGGCGGCGGACATCGCGCCCGCCACGCAGCTCTTCACCCCTGAGTGGATTGTGCGCTATATGGTCGAGAACTCGCTCGGCCGTCTGTGGATGCTCAATAACCCGGGGAGTTCGCTGCGCGAGTGCATGGATTATTACATCGAGCCCGATGCTGAGCACGAGGACTTCATACGCATCTCGAGCCCCGAGGAGATAACTCTCTGTGACCCCGCATGCGGCTCGGGCCATATCCTGGTCTATGCGTTCGAATTGCTCTTCCATATGTACGAGGAGCGCGGCTATCGTGAGCGCGAAATTCCCGAGCTTATTCTTACTAAAAACCTTGCGGGCATGGAAATCGATCCCCGCGCGGCGCAGATCGCGGAGCTGGCGCTTGCCATGTGCGCCCGCGAGCACGATCGTCGCTTCTTTAGGCGTGGCGTTGGCGCCGACGTTACCGTGCTCTCGAGCATTCCGCTGGGGGAGGACGAGCTGCCGGGTAACAAGAAGCTCGCCGAGGAGTTGAGTCATTTGGGCGAGATTGGCTCGCTGCTCAATCCTTCAGAGGCCGAGATTGACGAGCTCAAAGCTGCCGCCGCGAGCTGTTCCGACGACCTTTTTGCCTCTGCGACCAAAACTAAGCTCGAAGGCGCCGCCGCCATCTGCGAGAAGCTGTCCCGTCGTTTTACCTGCACCGTGGCTAATCCTCCGTATATGGGCAGCAGCAGCTTTAACCCCTTCATGAGCAAATGGGTCAAGAAGAACTACTCTGACGTGAAGAACGACCTGTTCTCTTCGTTCATCGTGCGCATTATGGACTTTGCCAACGAGCACGGCGAAGTTGGAATGATGACTCCGTTCGTTTGGATGTTCATCGGTAGCTACGAGAAGCTTCGAAATAGGCTTATCGATGACAAGACCCTAACCACGCTCATTCAGCTCGAGTATTCTGGCTTTGCAGGGGCAACCGTGCCTATCTGCACATTTACCTATCACAATTCGCATATCGATGGCTATAAGGGCGGATACGTTCGTCTTGCCGATTTTACTGGTCCCACGGTTCAGGCTCCCAAGGCGCTGGAGGCCATCCAAAACCCCGACTGCGGCTGGTTCTACCGCCGCGACGCCGAAACCTTCAAGAAGATCCCCGGCACTCCCATAGCCTACTGGCTTGGACAAGGGGCGCGTCTTTCGTTCAAGGAAGGAACGCCATTGTCTGTGATCAGCTCACTAGCGCAGGGGCTAAAGTGCGGCGATACCGATCTTTTCGTTCGATGCTGGTTCGAGTGTTCGAATCGGGACGTCCTAGGCGTTACGGGAGATCCATCTCGAGCGAAGTGGCACTTTATGCTTGATGGGGGCGACTACAGAAAGTGGTCAGGAAATCAGATAGATGTTGTTAATTGGCTGGATGATGGGCATGAGATTAAGACTAATAGGGACAAAAATGGAAAAGCAAAAGCCCGTGTCCAAAATGAACGTTTTTACCATAAAAACGGCGTGTTAACCTGGTCAGCGCTTACAAGTGGTCCGATTAGTGTTCGAAATTGTTCGGACAATTCTATTTGTGGCGGAGCGGGCTATTACATTGTTCCGGTTAAGCAGGAAGACAGGCTATTCATTCTTGGCCTGCTTAATAGCTCTACAGCGCAATATATTAAGCTGGCGTTGAGCCAGACTTTTAATAATGAAGTTGGAGACCTTAAACGCATCCCTGTCCACGGGATAGATTCTTCTAATGAGGAAGTTTTGAAATTGGTTCAGGAATCACTCCATGCATCCGAACTTGACTGGGACTCGTTTGAAACCTCCTGGGATTTCAAACGCAACCCCTTGGTTTAGGTGAGATTCATGTTCGAAACAGTATCAGCAAATAAGGTTGTGTTTGTTGAATCTAATCCTGCATGGGTTAAATGCGGTCTATCTCAGAAGTCACTGGGCCCTGTGCTTGCCCCGCTTCTTAGGTTCTTCGTTGTCGAAACCCCAGCTCCGGGGCTGTCTAGCAGAAGCATCCCGGTATCTGAATACGGGTGGGATACTCCCTGGAGAAAACCCCAATATTTGAATAAAAAACTTAAGGCAGCAAGCTCAAACAAATCTTTATATTGGTCCGCTGCAACCATTGGCGATATGGAACAGGCTTTGCGGAGCGCTGATTTGTTTGATTGCGGTGACATTGTGTCAAAGCCCTTTGAGTCTGCGGTCTTTTATGACGCTAAAAGTAATCAAACGCTCAGCTTGTTTTATCACTTAAGAAATGGATTTGCTCACGGTAGATTCTGCGCGTTTAAGGCAAAAGGCGATATATGGTTCGCAATCGAAGATGTTGCAGGTAAACGAGGGAACGATCCGGCGACTGATGTTAGAAGACTTACGGCAAGAATTCTGATTAAGAATTCGACATTATGTAAATGGATGAAGTTGATAAAGGCTGGGCCTAGTATCTGCTGATGGGCTTCAGCCCGCGTTGGGTGATGGACTGGCTATGAGTAACGAGTTGAGAAATGACATTGAGCGTGTCTTCTGCGCGCCTGACGCAGCTTGCAATATTTAACTTGCGATTTCGTTGAAACCCTGGCGCGTTTCCTACAAATGCTCGATGCAGCGAGCGAATTTTCCAGAGTCGATGGGTAATGCCGAGATGACCTTACATCCCTTCGCTTCTAGCTTATTTCCCTCCTTGACGAATCATCAACAATGAAAGGACGGCCCACCATGGCCACTTTACTTCAAGATAAATACGAGGCCCGCAAGGCCGAGGTTAATGCTCGCTTTGAGCGGCTTCGCGCTAATGAGGAAGAGCTCAACCGAATCTTTGCCAAGATCTACAACATGGAGGGCGAGGTGCCCATCGAGGTTGAGGATAAGTACGTCTCGGTGGCGCGCATCTTCGATACCGCCGATGAGATTCCCGAGAGCTATAAGGGCAACAAGTACGTGCGCACCAAGCGCGACGAGATCACCTCGCTCATAAGCTATGCCGTGGGCTGCATGTTTGGCCGCTATTCGCTGGATGTGGACGGGCTGGTCCTGGCCGATCAGGGCGCCACGGTCGACGACTATCTGGCTAAGATGCCCGATCCCGCGCACGTGACCTTTATGCCCGATAGCGACAACGCGCTGCCCATTACCGATGACGAGTACTTTGACGATGACATCGTGCGCTACTTTATCGACTTTGTGCGCACCGTGTACGGCGAGGAGACGCTTGAGCAGAACCTGGCCTTTATTGCCGAGGCACTCGGCGGCAAGGGTACCTCGCGCGAGGTGATTCGTGCCTATTTCCTAAAGGATTTCTTTAAGGACCACTGTCAGACCTATAAGAAGCGCCCCATCTACTGGCTGTTCGACAGTGGCAAGAAGAATGGCTTCAAGTGCCTTGTTTACATGCATCGCTATCAGCCCGACCTGTTGGCTCGCATCCGCACCGACTATGTGCATGAGCAGCAGGAGCGCTACCGTGCCCAGATCGGCTATGCCAACGATGCCCTTGCCAGTGCCGAGCGCGGCGAGCGCGTGCGTTTGGATAAGCGCGTCAAAAAGCTCAACGACCAGCTCAAAGAGACCATTGTCTATGAAGAGAAACTGCACCACTTGGCAGACCAGATGATCAAGATCGACCTGGATGACGGCGTCAAGGTCAACTACGCCAAGTTTCAGGATGTGCTGGCAAAGATTAAGTAACTGCAAATACGGTAAGGATATTCATGCCCAAGATCGATGTAGAAGAACAGCTCAAGCTGCGTTTTTTGCAGCCGTTGCCCGCATGTATGCTGCGCCGTGTGGTGATTTGGCACGATGCGGACGGCGAGTTTGCTCCTGAGTTTGAGCGATTGGCTGCCGAGGGTTTCGACGGCGCGGGGGCCGATGACGGCGTTATGCCCGCTCACGGTGACTTTGAGCGCCCAGTGCGCTTTGTTGAGGCCTGCGAGGGCCACATGTTTGCCGTTAAGAAGCTCATCAACCGCGATGACCTTGCGAGCGATATCTTGCTGTATCGCCGTTGCCCGCGCGGCAGGCTTGAGGGTGATTGGCTTGCCGATGTTGAGCTGTATGCAGATCAGTTCCAGGCTGACTATCTTTCGCTTTTGGCCGATCAGCTGGGCATCGAGAATATCGACGCCGTGCGCGAGAGCCTGCGCGAGCACAAGACGTTCTTTGATGCCAAGACCCGTTGCGCTAAGTTTGCCGCGTGTGTTCCGCATGCCTCGGGCGCATCCGATATCGAACTCGGCACCCTTACGGTGATTTTTGGCGGTAAAGAGCTTGGCGACGCGCGCCCCGCGTTTGTGCTGCGCGGCTGTATGACCACGCTGCTGCACGAGGGCCCCGAAGCGCTGGCCGAGTTGGTGGACAAGTACTGCGTGCGCGATGTCCTCTCTGCCTTCATTGTACGTTGCTATGGGTTTGAGGGGCCGCTGTATGAGCGTGATTCGCTGCTTGCGCTGGCATCCCATATGCTCATCACGGCGTCATCCACCGCGCTTCCCGAGGGAGCGCTCAAGGGACTCGAAAGCTATGTGGCTCCCGCCTACGGACCCTATTGCCTTGAGGCAGTGCGTACGTGGGACCAGACTGCTGATGCTCAGGCGTCGAGCGAGGATTTATTTGAGATCTGCCGTTTGGTGGAGGATGCTCGCGGGCTCTTTGCGCGGTTTGAGGCTCTGCCGATCGATGTGCTAGCCTCGCTTGATGTGTTCCCGTGCGTCAATGAGGCCGTGCTCTCGCAGCTGTTCAGCTCGTTTGCTCAGGGTGCGGACCGTGTTGAGGACGCGCGCACTTTTGCGTCGCGTCGCTGCGACCTGAGCTGGTACCGCCGTGTCAAGAGCTACTTTGACCTGCTTGTCGCTGTGGCCGATATGTGTGCGTTTAGGCAGGCGCATGCGGGCGGGTTCCATCTGGCGCAGCCCCAGCAGGTGTGGGATGCCTACACGTCCGATTGGTATGCCATGGACGCTGCCTATCGCCATGTGTGCACCGCGTATCTGCGGGCGCGTTCCGTCGAGTGCGATGTGCTCGAGGAGCCTGCCCGAGCTGTGGTGGACTGGGCGGAGAATCTTTACAGTAACTGGTTCTTGGCCGATGCCAATGCCTGCTGGACATCGGCTGCGCAAGGGGAGTGGGCCGATTGCGGCTACATCGAGGGTCCCGAACGGCAGGATGAGTTCTACTGGCACGTGCTGCCCACCTTTGTGGGCTCTGCCAAAACGACGATCGTCATCGTGAGCGATGCGCTGCGCTATGAGGTTGGCCGCGATGTTGCGACGCTGCTCGAGCGCGAGCGCGGCGGCAACGTCAAGGTCTCTAGCATGCAGGCGGTCTTTCCCTCCATTACCGAGGTGGGTATGCCCGCGCTGATGCCGCACCAAGCGCTTAAACTTGCAGCGGATGGCTCGTTTGCGCTGGCTGACGGCATGCCCACTGCGACGACTCCGCAGCGCGAGGCCGTGCTTACCCACGTTGAGCCCACGGCCCGCGCTTTGCGCTCGAGCACATACCTCAACATGGCAGGAACCGAGCGCAAGGCGCTGCTCAAAGACTCCAAGCTCGTTTATCTCTACCACAACAAGATCGATGCCACGGGCGAGAAGGCCGCTACGCAGGATGACGTTTTCGATGCCTGCGCGGATACCGTGGAGGAACTTGCCGCGTTGGCGCGGCGCGTGTGCACCGACGCCCCGGGCGCGCGTGTTGTTATAACGGCGGATCACGGCTTTATCTACACACGTCGGGAGCTCAACGAGTGCCAGATGCTCGGCAAGCCAGACCTTCCCTTCCTTGACGCTCCCGTCATGCACGGCAAGCGTCATCTTGTGGTGCCCAACGAGGCCGTGGCTAGGCTTTCGGACGAGGCACGCGGGGTGTTTGTTAATGTTGACATGGGACGTTTGGGTGCCGGCTTTGAGGGGTTTGCCCCGCGCGAGAACGTGCACTTTAAGCGTCCCGGCGGCACTAACAACTACGTACACGGCGGCATGAGCCTGCAGGAGCTTTGCGTGCCCGTTATCGGATTTTGGCGTGCGCGCTCGGGTTCCAAGGACTTTGTCGATACGCGCGCGGCGACGCTGCGCGTACTGAGTGAGGGGCGTCGAGTGACCAACTCGCTCTTCTCGGTCAACTTGATCCAGGAAGAACCCGCCCAAGGCAAGGTCTTGCCGTGCGAGTACGAGCTGGTGTTTACCGATGCAAGCGGCAACGAGGTGAGCGATACGGTTAAGGCGCATGCCAACAAGACTTCTGTTAACTCGCAGGAGCGCGTTGTGCATGCCAAGTTTGCGTTGCGTGCGGCGGATGGATTCTCGGCCAAGGGTCCGTACTATCTGGTCTGCCGTGAGCGCGAGACGGGCAAGATCGTTTGGCGCGAGACGTACACCATCGCTGTTTCGTTTGCCCCTGTTGCTGACTTTGGTTTTTAGGAGTGTGCCCTATGTTTGATAGTCACGACGACGATCTGTGGGAAGTTCCCTCGATTGATGTGAATGTGCCGGTGGAGGCTGTGCCCGCGGTGGAGGCTGTGCCTGTCCCAGAGGCCGTGGCTGCTGCGCCCGTCGAGGCTGTGGCGCCTGCCGAGGACGAGCCCTCGACCGATGACTATGTCCAGGCCGTGGCCGAGGCTCCCGAGGACGACGGTTACGACATGGATGGACTGGACGGCAAGCTGCTCGAGCACTTTGGTGGCAAAATCGTGCGCAAGGACCTCACGGCCCTTATGAAGCGTGGTGCCAACGTGCCCACCTTTGTGCTGGAGTACCTGCTGGGCATGTACTGCTCAACCGATGACGAGGACGCCGTGGCGGAGGGCCTGGAGCGCATCCGCAAGATCCTCACCGATAACTACGTGCGTCCCGACGAGTCCGAGCGCATCAAGTCCAAGATTCGCGAGCTGGGTCGCTTTACCATTATCGATAAGGTGACGGCCAAGCTCGACGAATACAAAGACATCTACGTGGAGTCGTTTGCCAATCTGACTATTGAGCCGTTTGTGATGCCGGCCGAGTACGTGCGTGACTATTCCAAGATTCTCCAGGGTGGTATTTGGTGCATTATGAGCATCGAGTACCGTCATCCCATGGAAGAGGAAGACGAGTTTGGCATGGAGGTCTTTGGCGACGATGCGCCGCGCCGCTCCAAGGCCAAGCGCAAAAAGCGCGGGCCCGAGGACTCTCCGTTTAGCGTGGCGTCGCTCACGCCTATCCAGATGCCCAACCTGGACCTGGAGGCCATGATCGACGAGCGCCAGTATTTCTCGCGCGACGAGTGGCTCAACATGCTGCTGCGCTCTGCCGGCTATGAGCCCAGCGAGCTTTCGGAGAAGGAGCGCCTGCACTTTATCGAGCGTATGGTGCCGCTGATCGAGCGCAACTACAACCTGTGCGAGCTTGGCCCCCGTGGCACCGGCAAGAGCCATATCTACAAAGAGGTTTCGCCCTACGCCATCTTGCTTTCGGGCGGGCAGACCACCACGGCCAACCTGTTCGGCCGTATGAACTCCATGCGCGCCGATCGCGTGGGCCTGGTGGGCCATTGGGATTGCGTGACGTTTGACGAGGTCGCCGGCATGCGCTTTAAGGACACCAACGCCGTGCAGATCATGAAGGACTATATGGCGAGTGGCAGCTATGCGCGTGGCCGCGACCAGATCAATGCCGATGCCTCCATGGTCTTTGAGGGCAACATCAACGACACCGTGCAAAACGTTCTTAAGACCACGCACCTGTTTGACCCGTTCCCGCCGGAGTTTAACAACGATTCGGCCTTCTTCGACCGTATCCACTATTACCTGCCGGGCTGGGAGATTCCCAAGATGCGCTCGAGCCTGCTGACCGGGCATTACGGCTTGATCACCGACTGCCTGTCGGAGTTTTGCAAGGAGATGCGCCGCAAGGACTTTACGCATCATATCGACCGTTATTTCCGCTTTAACAGCGACTTTAACAAGCGTGACGAGATTGCCGTGCGCAAGTCCTTTAGCGGCCTCGCCAAGCTGCTGTTCCCCGACGAGGCTATGGACAAGGACGACGTTCGTTGGCTGCTGGACTACGCCATCGAGGGCCGTCGCCGCGTAAAGGAGCAGCTCAAGATTATGGCGGGCGTCGAGTTTATCGACGTCAACCTGGGCTATATGGATGCCGACAACCCGCAGGACGTGCATGTGGTACGCGTGCCCGAGCAGAGCGAGGACACGCTGATTCCCGACGGGCCGCTGCTGTCCGGTCACGTGTTTGGCGTGGGCAGGTCGCAGGGCGGCGAGGTTGCCGTGTACAAGCTGGAGAACAAGGCCGTTGCCGGCGAGTGCAAGTTTAAGCACGAGGGCGTGGCCTTTAACAAGCCGGTGCGCGATACGCTGGAGGCCGCGTTCGACAACTTTGTGAACCTGGCGAACCGTGTGGCGCCGGGCATGCACATTGGCTCCAAGGATTATCTACTGTTCTATAACGACCTGCAGAGCAAGGGCCTGTCCGAGGAAGTTTCGCTTGCCGAGTTTGTGGGCCTGTGCTCCGCGGCGTGCAACCGCCCAGTGATGCCTGCGCTGGCGGTTCCGGGAATCTTGCGCATGTCGGGCTCTATGGATGAGATCCGCGGGCTCGAGGACATCATGCGCGTGGCCAAAAACGCCGGCGCCAAGCGCGTGATATTGCCGCTGAGCGCCATCGCGGGCCTGCAGAGCGTGTCGTCCGAGATTATCTCGGGACTGAGCCCGGTGTTCTACATGGATGGCGACCCGGTCGACGCCGCGAAGAAGGCGCTGGATCTGTAGGGGTGCGGGCGTGCGGGCTTGCGTACGCGTGGGCCCGCGAGCGTGTTGGCGTGTTCGGGTAAGGAGGCCTGCCATGGCAGACGAGCGTTCTGTTGGTGAGCTGCTCGACGAGCTGTTTGGCTTTGAGTCGGTGGCCAAGCGGCAGACGGCGCTTGAGCAGTACGATCGCGGGGAGTTGGTGCGCAATGCGCGCTCCCGCGAGCTGCTGGGCGTGCTTAGGGGCGTCGAGGCTGCCGAGCACGCTGCGCGCGAGTCTGCCGTGCGGGCTGTTGACGGGTATGTTCGCCGTGTTGAGGGCGCTGCGCTTGCACGCGCTCGTAAGCAGGCAGGTGTTGTGGGCCCGCTGCAGATGGAGCGCCGCTATGCTGCCTTTTTGCGCATGGAGGACAAGGCCGAGCTGTTGACCCGTCTGGAGCAGACACTTGCGTTTATCGAGGTAAAGCTGCGCGCCAATACGGCGGACAGGGTTCGTGCGGCATACGATGCCGCGGAGGCTTTGGTGTTGCGGGGCGTGGCGCGCCTGAGTGACGTGCGCGTTGTGGATGCCGTGCCCCTGGATGCCGATCTGCTATGCACGCAGTTGGAGCAACTGCGTTGCGCCGCCGACGCAACGGACCTTGCCGGCATGATTACGGCGACGTTTGAGTCCGAGCTGAGCGCGACCGGACCGCAGGGTGTTGACGAGCTTGCTGGTGGTGTTGCCGGCGACGTAGCACTGAAGCGCGAGCTGACTAACGTGCGCGGCGCTGCGCAGCGAGCGCGCTTGGCAGCCCAAGCGTACCGGGCCGAACGCGCTGCCCGCGTTGCAGGGAGCACGGTGGAGCCGGTATCTTTGCCGGGGCTTGTTTGCATTACGTGCGAGACGGGGTGCGATGCCGGGGAGCTTGCCGAGTTGCTCGCTCAGGTTAAGAAGTCGTTTGAGACCTATAGGCGCGTTGTTGCCGACGGTGGGTTGTTCCGTGCCTTTGGCGCTGGTTCGCTGCACGGGATTTGCCGCGGCAGTAGTTATTTCGACTACGATGATCGGTTTGACGAAGACGTGTTGGTGGGTGAGTACGATGGTGTTACCAGGCATAATGTTCGGCGCGAGGTTGCGATTCCCGAGCTTGTGGACGAGGCTTCGGCCGACGGCGGCGACTCTCTCGAAGTTGCCGTGGCGCGCATGCGCGAGTTTAACGGACGGCGCTATGATGGAGTGCTGGACGAGGATCCTGCGCGCCATGTGAATGCGTTTTGGTATGGACTCAAAAAGCTCAGCCAGTATTGCAAGGCCGCTGTGCGTGTGGATGAGCGCGCTTGGGATTGCTTTATCGATAAGGTTCAGTTTGCCTATGACGAGCCCGCGGGGCGCTTGGCCACGCAGATGGACGACAAACAGGCTGCGGCTTTCGTTGCAGCCGTGAATGTGCTCGGCGCTGCTGAGTAGGGGCCTGATCCGGTAGGGGGTTTCACCATGAAGATCGATGTTGATGTTGACCAGCTGCGCGAGAGTTTACTCGACCGTGCGGGGAGTGCAGCCGGCGTGGGCTTTCCAGTCGCTATGCTCGACGTAATGGATATCGAGGACGAGTCGCCCCAAGAGCTCCTAGCCCGAGCCGAACGCGAAGGCCTCGACCTCCGCGATTTTGCCGTTGACGATGACTAGGAATGTGACAAGGGTAGCTAATTTGGGACGGGCGTCTGCACCCACAGCTGCTCAAAATGCACGATAAGCCGTCGCAATGGAGTCTAATGAGTTCGCGACAGTTCTATTTTGACTGCACGCTGGCTAAGTGAGTAGGCTTTATTGCAAATCCTGAGCACACGACAAATTCGCTTCAACAAACCCGCAGGTCACAGAGTTGTGCTTTGGTGACGTGGTCGGCGATTCGGCAAAAGTCTACTCACTTAGTTTTGCGAGACGCAAATTGCCCGCAATGTAGCTAATTTGGGACGGGGGTCTTTTAGCTACCTGTACCTCCCCTAGAGGCTAGGTAGGAATTGCGGCAACGTTACGCATAAAAAATGCCGGGGGGATCCCCCGGCCCTTGACTGCCCTCCATAAAGGAACGCAATCCATTTATACCATGGTTGCGATAAGAACGGCTGGCTCACTCGATTCTCTTTTTCCTCAGCTTCTTGACGAAGTTCTTTTTGAATGGGGCAATCGAGCCGAAGAATTCCGTGTCTGTTTTGGTCGCTGTCCCATTCTGGAATTTAAGGAGCGTGAGCTCAATTCCGCAAATATAGTCGGCGACCTGGGAGAGTCGGTATGTCTTGGGCGAAGCGTCGCGATATACCGTGGCCTTTTGGGAAATGGCCTTCTCGATAGCACCATGAAGTGCTCGCGTTACAACGCTTTGGCCTCCGTCGTAGTAGATCTTAACGTGGTCAAAGCTCTGTATATACGCCAAGTGATCTCTGAGAAATATTGTTACGTCGCGCTCGATCTTTGCGGAGAGCTTTTGCGGTTCGTAAAGGCCCTGTTTCTTATCGTAGATGAAGGGCTGATAGGTGATGGGGGAGCGGTCTACAAACTGGCGGAATAGGCTGAGCTGTTTCTTTCTGTTGCGAATGTTGACCCATTGATAATCATCGTGACCAGTGAGAAGAGGCCCAAAATGAAATGGCATAATATCGAGCTCGCAGTCTTTAACGTTGCGCTCGTATGCGGCGATATTTGCATTTAGCTCTATTGCCTGCTCATGAAAAACAAGGGTAACGATGTAGTAGCGAGATACGGGACCCGCGTCACCAGATTCGTCGATAAAGATCGACAGTTCCGTCATGAGGTGACCTCCAATTACGCAAAAAAAATGCCGGGGGGAAGCCCCCGGCTCTTGGAGGTCCCTCTATTCGAGGGTACCAACCCTTTTATACCACGAGACGAGGAGTCTATTCAAGTAGAAATTATAATAAGCAAACACATGTTCGTCAATCTACCTGCGGGTATAGGAATACAAGGAGGGGCTGGGGTAGCTGTGCCTCTGGCCCCTATGACGCCAGCGTGGCGATGACGGCTTCGTCGCCGGCGTATATTAGGGTGTTGCCATCGGGGATGATCGTTTGGCCTTCGCGCTTGAGCATCACCACGATAAACGGGTGCTTGCCCTGCGGCACGTCGCGCAGGCGCTGACCGGCCAGGCGACCGTGGAGCGTCACGGTGACCTCGCGCAGCGTAACCTCGGCACGCTCTTCGAACGTTGGGGCTGCCATCACCAGAAGGTCGCCTTCCTCGATGACGGTATCGCCGTTGGGCAGTACCGGGTGCGCCCCGTCGCGCAGCACCAAGACCACGAGCATGTCCGTCGCGCTGCCAATATCGGCGAGCGAGCGCCCGGCAAACGGATGGCCAGCGCCCACCTTGAGCTTTACAAACGACATGCCGTCCTCGTCGCGGTAGTCGTTAAAGGTGCGGCGCACGTCGCCGGCCGCATCGATCATATCGAGTTTCTTCGCCACCGCCGGCAGTAGCGAACCCTGCACCACAATGCTCGATACGGCAATCACAAACACCAGGTCAAATAGGTCGTGTCCGCCGGGAACGCCGGCCACCACAGCAAAGAGGCTAAAGACGACCGAAGCCGCGCCGCGCAAGCCCGCCCAGCTTACGAGCGCAACCTGGCGAGGGCTCGTCTTAAAGGGCGCCAGCAGCAGACCGACGGCGATGGGGCGGCTCGCAAAGAGCATAAACGCCATGAGCGCAAGGCCGGGTAGCAGCATTTGCGGCAGGCGCGCGGGCGTGACGAGCAGGCCGAGCAAGAAGAAGATCGTCATCTCGGCCATCTCGGTAAGGGTGTCAAAGAAGTGCGCCATCTCGACCTTGCCGGTGATGTCGCTCGCGCCCAGCACAATGCCTGCCAGGTATACGGCCAAAAAGCCGTTGCCGCCCAGGTAGCTCGGCAGTGCGTAGGCGACGATCGCCACGGCGAACAAAAAGATAGTCTGCGCGCCCTCGGCCGTTGCGTGTGCGCGCTCAATCAGGCGGCTGGATATCCAGCCGATGGCAAGGCCCAGCCCCACGCCCAGGATGATCTGCTTGGCCAGCAGCACGGGAATGTCGATGTTGCCACCCGCCG